>DATFAP010000019.1:0-74160 GCA_035254545.1 Sediminibacterium sp.
CTTTTTATGCTCTACAATACAATTATTAGAAGAAATAAATACCTGAACATAGTCTGTCTATAATGGTATTGATTTCGGATATAAATATCGAGAAATTCCTATTAAAAGTGGACGCAAAACATATGTTTCGCGCAAGTTTGGCGACAGAACTGTTGCCTGATCATTAGGGTTTCTGACCCATCTTAAGCAGATTTGACATTAGCTAATCTGGTTAGATAATTTGAACCAACATGTAGAAAAGATTATATTGTAGAAACTGAATTCATAAATTATGAAAAAAACACTAAAAGTAATAATTGTAATTCTTTCCTCTTTTGTTTTTGTAATGTGTAATACAAACCAGCATGAGTCAAAAAAGACAATTCAGGACAAAGAAAATTTTGATTGGCTTCTGGGCAATTGGAAACGAACAAATGAAGCAAAAGGAAAAGAAACCTTTGAGAATTGGGTGAAGATAAACGATTCTGAATACAGCGGAATTGGGTTTACGCTTCAAAATAATGATACGTCAAGCCAAGAATTAATGAAACTTCTGGAAATCAACGGAAAATGGAATTTATTAGTGAAAGTGCCGGAAGAAAAAGACTTTATAACGTTTAAAATGTCGGAAATAAAAAATAACCAATTTGAGTGTAAAAATGATAGCTTAAATTTTCCGAAGTGCATAAAGTATTGGAAAAGCGGAAACAAAATGAACGCTATCGTTTCAGGTGATAGTTTGAAATTATCATTTGAATTTGAACAAGTGAAATAAAAGTCCACACACAACGCGGTATTGCCCAAAACTCTAGACATGTTTATTTCGAAAAAGGTACTCAAATTCTGGCTCATACTATTTATTCCTTTGTTTATAGCGCTGATTTACGGAACGTACAGAAATGAGCAAAAAAATACATCTGCCACTACAATTAAGCAACGCGAAAATCTAATCAAACACATTGGGCAACAACTTCCACTGTTGCCCCTTAAAGACGCTTCGTACAAGCCTGTTAGCTTAAACAAACATTTTCAACGGCCAGTAATTATTGATTTCTGGTTTGCGGGTTGTGGCCCTTGCATAGCTGAAATGAAGCAATTTGCAAAGCTACTTCAGGATTATCCCGGTAAATTCGAAATAATAAGCATATCTATAGACGCCTTTTCAGAATGGGAAAAGGTTCTAAGTGGACAATCTGCCGAAAAGCTGAGTTTCCTATCTAACCCCAAGGATACATTATGGACTCACTTGAATCTAGACACTGCCAATGCTCCGGGTTATTTGGATAGTTTATTAAACCTGCGTCAATATCCATCCTATTTTGTCTTGGATAACAATGGATCTGTAATAGAAACGCCCCGAAGTGCCGTTGACTATATTGAAAAGGTGCTTGGCCACAAAAAGGGCTTTGCGAACTTTCTCCGGAAAAGTTTTACTTCTGGAGACGGTTGGATTAATTCGCTTTTTAGTTTTTTATATTATTCTGGCCTTTTCTGGTCTGTTACTATTCTTGTTATTTGGGTAAGAGAACTATTAAAGAAAGGCCAAAGCCCTCGCAATTACCGATAATTTAGCTGACGCATTCCTTAACTTGACCATCATTCGTGACCTTTCGCAGTCTTCCCGATTTTCTCTGTTTTTTAGAAATCACTCAAAATTGATAACTTCAGTTGTTAAAAAAATCATTGTGATTGATATATCTTATGAGCACACAGGAACAGATTAAAAAATATATTGCCAGCCAGCCTGAGTCAAAACGTGCTGACATTGAAATATTACACCAGCGCATACTTCAGGCTTTGCCAAAATGTGAACTATGGTTCTTAGACGGTAAAGATGATAAAGGTAAAGTTGTTTCTAATCCTCAAATAGGATATGGACTTCAAACAATAAAATACGCTGACGGAAAGACCAGACCGTTTTATCAAATTGGCATTAGTGCAAACACGACAGGGATTTCAGTTTATATTATGGGCATCGAAGACAAGAAGTATCTGCCCGAAACCTATGGAAAAACAATAGGCAAGGCAAGTGTAACGGGCTATTGCATTAAGTTCAAAACGATGAAGGAAATAAATATTGACACACTAGAAGCGGCAATACGAGATGGAGTTAAACAGACAATGTAACTATCAAAGCACTGAACTTTTCCTTTGCCGGACGCCAAGTCGCTTGCGTTGTATGCCAGGGATCTAAATTGACTATTATGAAAAAAGGTATTTTTATCTTTCTCTGTTTTGTTCTGGCTATAAGAGTAGTGGAGCCCTTGATGATTTTTTGGGATTTAAATCCTTTCCTTATTCCGAATAAGTCAACGGCCACCTTTACAATTATTACCCTGTTTTATTAATTGGATTTGAACAAATTATAGGACTATGTTATTACAGCATTTCTCAAATAAACCATTATGAAATATCTAACTTTAACTCTTGTCTTTACTATCACAATTATATTTAGTGGCTGTGAAAACAAGTTGATTCCGCTAAAAGGAATTTATTCATCTCCATATAAAGTGAAATTCTCTTCTTCCCGTGAATCGTTATGGCCCAAGCTCATAGAAATTATTACATCAAAAGGGCTATCAATAAAAACACTTGATGAAAAGGCTGGGGTAATTACCACAGATAATACTTCTTTCATTGATAAATATACTTGGGAAAATGAAGATGGATCATTACTAAATTCAAAAGCATTTGTTGTATGCAATAAGTATAGAGGTATCTTAACTCTTTCAAAATCATTGAATCCAGCAAATATATCTGGACAGTGGTCATTTTTTGTAAAACAGGGATCTAATAATACGACCTTAGAAATTAGCCTTGCAAATGCAATCGGGAAAATCGATGGTCACTTATTAACTGTAAAGAGTACAGGAGAGTTTGAAAAATCAATCAATGCGCTTCTTCAATAAAAATGCAGCCCACAACATGTTACTTTGCACAAGCTGAGGCGGACGAATAGAGTTGGTCATCTTTTACAGTGTCTAGTCCTGGAAATACCGGCATCTGCTTCTCATCAATTCATTGGTTAGTTTCCTGCACTCATCTTTTTCTTCTTTGATTGAAGGAAATATAAAATTAGGTTTGCAACGATATAAATATTTAAAGAAACATTTTCGCATGAACAGGGAGATAGTCTTTAAAGGGGCTTGCCTGAAAACACAAAATATTTTGAGCCTTTAGCAAAAGACTTTATGATAAACTATAGAGTAGAGAATTTAGAAGCATTGGTTGAAGAATTAAGAAAGGAAAACGTAACTATTGTAGACAAAATTGAAACATATGATTATGGGAAATTTGTTCATATTTTAGACATTGAAGGAAATAAAATTCAATTGTGGGAGCCTAAAGATTAGAATATAATTAATAACAGTTTATCAATTTGTAGGCATGAAACATACACTATTATCTGCTTTATTGTGCATAGCTGTAATAACAGTGCAAGCACAAGATTTTTTTAAAGATACTAATGGAAAATGGGGGCTGAAAGATGTATCAGGTAAAGTTATACTTACGGGTAAATATGATAATATACAGCAATTTTCAGAAGGTTTGGGAGGAGTAGCTATTGGTAACATGTACGATGCTAAATGGGGCTTTGTTGATAAAAATGGCAGAGAAATTATTGCACCGAAATATAGCCTGGTTTTTGCTTTTGCAGAAGGTTTCTCACGTGTTATCACAGGTGATATATTCACGATGGAAGGTAAAAACGGGTTTATTGATCAAACGGGCAAAGAAATCGTGATGCCTAAATATGAGAACGCCCATGACTTTTCTGAGGGCCTGGCTGCTGTATCTCTAAACAAAAAATGGGGGTACATTAATAAAACCGGGAAAGAAATCATCCCGTTAAAGTATAGTTATGCCCACCCATTTAAAAATGGTATTGCAAAAGTGGAATTAAACGACAGAATGATTTACATAGGCAGGTCCGGAAGAGAGTTACAATAACAATTAAAAATGATCGATAATATCAAACACTATGACTAGGTTTTTTCGCTTATTTTTTTTGTTTTTGCTGCTTACTTCGTTTCAGGCAAAAGCGCAAACAATGGACTCTTTGCGTTCTAAGATAGAACAGCTTTTATCAACAAAAAAGGCAGTTGTCGGGGTGTCTATTAGTGGAATTGACGCTAAAGATACCATGTCGATCAACGGTTTGAAGCGGTTCCCACTGCAGAGCGTCTTTAAGTTTCACATAGGATTGACGGTGCTTGCGGAAATTGATAAAGGAAGGTTTTCACTTGATCAAAAAATTGAAATCCGGAAGAAGGATCTGCTCCCGGATCTGTATAGTCCAATAAGAGACCAATACCCCGAAGGTGCTACACTCACGCTTGCCGAGATTTTGGAATATACCATTGCTCAGAGCGATAATGTTGGATGTGATCTGCTATTAAGGTTGTTGGGTGGCCCACAAAAAGTAGAGCAGTATTTCCAGAGCAAGGGCTTTAGAGACATTTCAATAAAAATCAATGAGGAAGTAGCGCAGAGTAATTGGGATCTACAATTCCGGAACTGGATTACCCCAAAAACTGCTAACCGGATTTTGCAGGCGTTTTACTACAATAAGAATAAGTTACTTTCTCAAAGCAGCTACGATTTTGTCTGGAAAACAATGCGTGGGACCTTAACCGGACAAGACCGCCTGAAAGGAAAGTTGCCGGAGGGGACGATTGTTGCACATAAAACAGGCTCATCCGGTACGAATAAAGCCACCGGGATTACCGCAGCCGTGAATGATATTGGTGTGGTATTTTTACCCAATGGGCAGCATTTTTTTATCAGCGTGCTGGTGACTGATTCAAAGGAAAATGCATCAGACAATGAACTGATCATTGCAGAGATTGCCAGGGCTGCATGGGATTATTTTACTACACCCCGCCTTTCTCTGTGATATACTAAAGACTGTTTAACCGTTCTTTTCATTAATTCATTGGTTATTTTCCTGCACTCATGTTTTTCTTCTTCGATTGAAGGAAATATAAAATTAGGTTTGCAACGAAATATAAATTTTTAAAAAAAACATTTTCGCATGAACAGGGAGATAGTCTTTTTAAGAGCCTTTGCGGTTGCAACTGTTGCCGGAATCGTAATGATTACATCAACTGCATTCAAAAGTGCCGGCAATCAAAAATTCAATGAAATAGATGTTGAGCGTATTAACATCGTGGAAAAAGATGGGACAGTAAAAATGATTATTACGAATGTTGAGCGATTCCCTAATGGAACCACCAAAATCAATAATCGCCCTACCAATGTAGACCGAAAGAAACGTTCTGGTATGCTCTTTTTCAATGAAGACGGTATTGAATGTGGAGGATTTATTTACGATGGCAAAAAAAATGCCAACGGTCATAGTTCCGGACTTTCATTAACCTATGATCAATATGATGGCGATCAGGTTATACAATTACTTACACAAGATTACAAGGAAGGCGACAAACGATTTGTTGGCAGTAGTTTGATGTTCAATGACAGGCCGTCAAAAGAATCTCAGAGTCAAACAGCACAAATCATGAAAGAGCTGGATGAACTCGGTAAAAAGGACCCTAAAGCTGCAGAGGAAAAATACAAAATGTACGAAACGAAAGGGTTGATTGGTGGGGCTCCACGTGTAATGCTTGGAAAATCCAGAAGTGAAAATAATGGTTTATTTCTTTTTGATGATAAAGGAATGCCAAGAGCTATGTTTTATGTAGACAAAAATAATAATGCGAAACTCGACTTTTTTGATGATAAAGGAAATGTGATTTCTTCTTTTCCTCAAAAAGGTAAATAACTCAATAATCCACATAGAAAATGGGCTTGTATTTATACAAGTCCATTTTCTATGTTTGTCCATTACATGCGAAATGAAAAACTGGATTAATAAAATTTACCGTAATCTATACTTCCTTTTGTTCATTATGCTGTTTGCTTATGTACAGTCAATCTATGTACGGATATCTGACATGGGAGAAATCAACGCCTACACATTTACACCTGAAGCACTCTTTTTATCCTGGTATCAGGTTGGGACATTATATATAATCATCGATACGCTGATTAAAAAGTGGCAAAAGCCTGATTTTTTCAGCACCAAAGAAATGCTAAAAATTTTTGGTTCCTCACTTGTTATTTACCTTGTTGTAATGAAAATAATAGGTTTTTTAGTCTCTTTTTCATTCGGCACTATTGATCGTAATTTCAACCAGAAAACTTTTATTTTCACTATGGTTTCTGACTTTTTGAATGGATTTATATATGGCAGTTTTATTCTTGCCTATTATTTTTACCACAAAAGCAAAAAGCACCAACAGAAATTGGCGGTCTATCATCAGGCACTTTCAGAAAATAGAATCCACCAATTGAAAGCTCAACTTAATCCGCATTTCTTATTCAATAACCTTAATATTCTGGATCAATTGATTGAAGAAGACAAGAATAAAGCATCTGTATTTTTGAATGAATTCGCAGAGATCTATCGATATGTTTTGCAATCTTCTGAAAGAAAAATCATTAGCCTGAAAGAGGAAATGAATTTTATAGAACAGTATTTTAGGCTCATACAGTATAAATATGGAAAAGCCTATCAAATGATCATTAATAGCAAAAACAATAATGGTTATATTGCGCCACTTACATTGCAATTACTCATTGAGAATGCCGTCTATCACAACTTGGGAACTGAAGAATGCCCCGTTCTAATAACAATAAATATAACAGAAAATATTAAAGTTATCAACAATGTTAATCTAAAACGGAATAAAAAAACAACCAACAGGTGTGCACTGAAAAATTTAAAAGAGCAGTATAAATTATTAGCCAATGAGCCTGTTGAAATCTATCAATCTGATAATGCTTTTTCGGTAATAATCCCCATTATTCATAATTCAGTGATATGATAAAAATACTCATCCTGGAAGATGAAATTCCTGCAAAAAAGAAATTGAAAAGATTTCTTGACGCATTGGAAACTCCAATAGAAATTGTTGCAGAAATTGACACTGTAACAGAGGGTGTTTCTTTTCTGAAAAAAAATCCAGTTGATTTAATATTTTCTGACATAGAACTCCTGGATGGCAATTCCTTTGAAATTTATAATCAGGTTTCAATTTCCTGTCCAATTATTTTCACTACTGCTTATGACCAGTTTTGGATGGATGCCTTTGAAATCAATGGTATAGATTATTTGCTAAAACCCTTTTCTCAAGAACGCTTTCAGAAATCATTTGATAAATTTCTCATGTTCAGAAATTTATCAAATGATAAGCATAGTGAACTGGTTAATCTTACAAAAATTATTGAAGAAAAATTTGCAACTAAATCGTACAAAAAGCGATTTTCTGTTCGGTCGAAGCAGGGTATATATTTTTTAGATACCGATAAAATTTGCTACTTCGGAGCCAGCTATGGTGTTGTTTTTGCTTACGATACAGAATCGAAAAGACATTTACTAACCGAGTCTACTCTAAAAGAAATTGAAGAACTGCTTAATCCCTTGGATTTTTTCAGACTTAACCGAAGCGAAATTGTGAATAGGCAACACATAGAAAAAATACACTATTATACCAAAAACTCTATGGCTGTAAAGCTAAAAGGATGGCAACAACACCTTTTAACGAGCCAAAATAACACAGCTCAGTTTCGAATTTGGGTAAAACAGTAAAGAACGATTGCACAACCGGATAAATAGTAATTTTATCTGCAATATATAGCCTGTGCCAAGTATTTCTGCTTTGCGAAAACGTGGTTTTACAATAATAATGATAACTTACTTTTAAAAATAATATTCAGTAAATGTCTATCAATAAAGAATCTGAACTGATCGGAATGCAAAAAGCCAGTGAGGCAGTAGCCTGTACATTAAAGGCCATGCAGCACTATGCCCGCCCTGGTATGACCACAAAAGAATTAGACGACTATGGCGCGGCATTGCTTTCGGGGTTTGGCGCAAAATCCGCCCCTTTTTTAACCTATCGTTTTCCGGGCTGGACCTGCATCAGTGTGAACAAAGAGTTTTGCCATGGGATTCCTTCCAACAATAAAATATTGAAAGAAGGCGACCTGATCAATATCGATGTTTCGGCAGAATTGAATGGTTTTTGGTCCGACAACGGTTGCTCGTTTGTACTGGGCAATGATGTGTACGGTCATCAAAAACTCATCAACGCTTCAAAGCAGGTTTTGTATAAAGCAATCAGCAACATTCAGGACGGGGTGCGCATTTCCGACATCGGGCATTTGATGGAAACCGAAGCCCGGAAGCATGGATATAAGGTGATCAAAAACCTTACCGGGCATGGGATTGGAAGAAGTCTCCATGAAACGCCGGGCGAGATTGCCAATTACAGAGATCGGTTTAATAAAGAACGATTCAAAAAGAATTCAGTGGTTGCCATCGAAACCTTTATTTCAACAGACTCCAGTCTTGCAGTTACCCTGAAGGATGGCTGGACCATGGTAGGGAATAAGGGTGGTTTCATGGCGCAGCACGAACACACTATTGTGGTTACAGACTCCAGCCCGATGGTGTTAACGGAGATGAATGGAATTTGGGCTAACTAACCTGCTATTCTATTTCGGAATCATATTCTCCCTAACCCAACGCCTGCAATATATCCGCCAGGATATCGTCCCGGTGTTCCAGTCCTGCGCTGATGCGGATCAGGCCGGGGGTGATGTTCACCGCCTGTCTTTCTGCATCACTGAGTTTGGCATGCGTGGTACTGGCCGGATGCGAGGCAATGCTCCTGGTATCGCCCAGGTTGGCCGTGAGCGAAAGCATTTTCAGTTTATTTAAAAAATTTCTTCCCCCTTCCAGCCCGCCCTTCAGTTCAAAGCAAACAATACCACCGCCGTTCTGCATCTGCCGGATGGCAATGGAATGATGCGGATGGGAAGGGAGGAATGGATAACGCAGGGTAGCAATGGCCGGATGGTTTTCCAGTTGCTGTGCCAGGAACAAAGCATTGGCGGCATGCCGTTCCATTCTAACGTCCAGGGTTTCCAGGCTCTTGCTGAGCACCCATGCATTAAACGGAGACAAAGCGGGGCCGGTGCTTCTGCAGAATCCGTAGATTTCTTTCACCAGGTCTTTGCGGCCCACCACCACTCCTCCCAGCACACGTCCCTGTCCGTCGATCCATTTGGTGGCGGAATGTACCACCAGGTCGGCACCGTATTCAATCGGGCGCTGGTTCACCGGTGTGGCAAAACAATTGTCTACGTTCAGGATGATCTTGTGTTTTTTAGCCAGCCTGCCAATCATTTCCAGGTCCAGTATTTCCAGCCCGGGATTGGTTGGGGTTTCCAGGTAAATCATTTTGGTATTGGGCGTGATGGCAGCTTCCCACTCTGCTTCTGTTGCACTGGCGCCTACATATCCATATTCAATACCGTATTTGGGAAGGTATTTGGAGATGATGGTATGCGTGCTGCCGAAAATGGAATTGCAGGAAACCAACCGGTCGCCCTGTTTCAGCAATGCCATGAAAGACCCAAACACCGCACTCATGCCCGATGCAGTAGCATAGCCCGATTCCGCACCTTCCAACGCCACCATCTTGTCTGTAAATTCCTGCACACCAGGATTGCTGAACCTGCTGTAGATATTATCATCGGTTTCATCTGCAAAAGCCGCCCGCATATCTTCCGCATTGTCAAAGCAAAAACTGCTGGTTAAAAACAGGGGAGTGGAATGCTCCATTTCGTTGGTTCTTGGGGTCTGAATGCGGATGGCCTGTGTTTCTTTCTTCATGGTCTTTTTTTAAAATATTATTCTATGGTTACTGTCCAGTTGATGGTACAACCGCCGGCCCTGAGGGTAGCGGCTACAGAGCAGTATTTGTTCAAAGACAGTGCTACGGCTTTTTCCGCTTTTTCTGCATCTACATTCCCGGATAAATAAAAATGAATATGCACTTCCTTCCATAAAGAGGGTTCCTTGTCTTTCTCTCTTTCTCCTTCTATCACCATCCTGAACCCGGTGAGTTCCTGTTTCTGCTTCTTTAGTATTGAAACAATATCCACTCCTCCGCAACCTCCCAGCCCCATTAATAGGGTCTGCATGGGCCTTACCCCTGTGTTATGACCGCCAATGGCCGCTGCGGCATCCATCCGGATGGTATGTCCGTTGCTGTCCATGGCTTCAAAAGCATAGGCATCGTCCACTCTTTTTACCTCAATGCTGTCCATTTTACAATATTTCAACAAATGTACGCAGCACATGCCTTTATTTTGCAGTTGAAACACGGAAATAACAGCATGCCAACATTTTGCTATAATCGCCCCCTTTTGCTGGAGAACGGTAAGGAATTGCCTGGTCTGGAAATTGCTTACCAAACCTATGGTACCCTGAATGAAGCAAAGAATAATGTAATATGGATCTGCCATGCCTTAACGGCAAATGCAGAAGTGACCGACTGGTGGAAGGGCCTGGTGGGCGAACATTGTTTAATTGACCCCAACAAGTACTTTATTGTTTGTGCCAATATCATCGGCTCGTGTTACGGTTCTACCGGCCCCGCTAGTGTGAACCCGGTCACCGGTAAAGTGTATTATTCCGATTTTCCGCAGGTGACCATCCGCGATATGGTGGCCGCACATATTTTGTTGAGAAAGCAGCTTGGGATTGATGCTATCTATCTGCTGATGGGAGGCAGCATGGGCGGCTACCAGGTGCTGGAATGGGCCGTGATGGAACCAACCGTGATTCAGAAAATGTTCCTGATTGCCACTTCTCCTTCGGAAAGCGCCTGGGGCGTGGCCGTTCATACCGCGCAGCGCCTGGCCATTGAGGCCGACCAGAGCTGGAAAGATCATACCCCAATGGCAGGTGCCAGGGGATTGAAAGCTGCCAGGGCCATTGGCATGCTTACTTATCGCAACTATACCACGTTCCAGGAAAAGCAAACAGACCCTGATCCGGAAAAGATCGACGACTTTAAAGCTTCTTCTTACCTGAACTACCAGGGAGATAAACTGGTGAAGCGGTTCAACGCCTACAGTTACTGGCTGCTCACCAAAGCCATGGACAGCCATCATTTAGGCCGGGGCCGGGGCGGTAACCTGATTGAGGTATTGAAAACCATTCAGCAGCCTGCCTTCATCATTGGCATCAACAGCGATATTCTTTGTCCGCTCGATGAACAGCAGTTCATGGCCGATTATATGCCCAATGCTGAACTCTATGCCATTGACTCTACTTACGGGCACGATGGATTTATTATTGAAACACAACAGATCACGGAGTTACTGAAAGACTGGATCTGATGATGATCCAATTGCTGTACACTTGCTATCTTTAATGAAAATTAACCGATATGGGTATCTGGAAACAATTAGGGGAGTATCTCTATCTCAAAAAAAAGGATCCGAACGAAAAGCCAACCCAATGGATGAAATACATGCATGGGATGAACCGGATCTCCCTGTTCATGTTCCTGATGGCCGTGCTGTACATTTTGTTTAAGCAGGTGATCCTTCCCTTGTTTAAGTAAGACCGGCCTGTTAACTTTTTGCAATGAATGTGCGTCTGAGGTAGGCCAGTATTTTTTCCGCTGCCTGCTCAGAAGCATTTCCGCCGGCAGTCAATACTTCTTTCAATTGCCTGTAATCCTTTTGCAGAGCAGATCTGGCTTCTTCATTCAACAGCAGTTCATTCAATGCCGTTACCAGGTTTTTCGTATTCAGTTCATCCTGTATCAGTTCCTTCACCACCAGTTTGTCCATGATCAGGTTTACCAGCGATATATATTTGATCTTAATCAGCCTTTTGGCAATCTGGTAACTGATGGCGCTTCCCTTGTAACAAACCACTTCCGGCACTCCAAACAATGCGGTTTCCAGGGTGGCCGTACCACTGGTTACCAGCGCGGCTTTTGCTTTCAGCAGCAATGCATAGGTGCTGTTTTTTACAACGGATACATTGGGATGGCCTTTCAGGAATGGCGCATAAAATGCATCTTCCTGTCCCGGTGCTTTGGCTACTACAAAACGATAATCCCGGAACTGATCTGCCACAGTTAACATAATGGGCAGTTTTTTGGCAATCTCCTGCTTACGGCTGCCTGGCAGCAATGCAATGATATTGGCACTGTTCAGATCTATATTGCCCGACGGATCGCTCAGCGGCTCCTGGGGTTGTTGACTGAACCGGTCAATCACTTCAATCAGGGGATGCCCCACATAGTCCACTTCCCAGTTCCAGGTATTTTTATAATAGTCTTTTTCAAAAGGCAAAATGCAGAGCATGAGGTCGATGCAGTTTTTCATTTTCTTCACCCGGTTGGCTTTCCAGGCCCATACCTGCGGAGAAATATAATAGATCACGGTGATGCCTTGTTGTTTGGCCCATTCGGCAATCCGGAGGTTAAAGCCGGGATAGTCGATCAGGATCAGGGCATCTGGTTTAAACTGCAGGATATCCTGCTTGCACCATTTCAGGTTCCCCAGGATGGTCGGCAGGTTTTTTACCACTTCCGCAAATCCCATGAATGCCAGATCGCGGTAATGTTTCACCAGTTCTCCGCCAGCCTGTTGCATCAGGTCGCCGCCCCAGCAGCGGATCCTGGCCACGCCGTCTTTTTGCTGCAACTGTTTCACCAGGTTGCTGCCATGAAGGTCTCCGCTGGCTTCTCCTGCTATGATATAATACTTCATATACCTGCAAATTACGAATGTTCGGGGGATTGGACAGGGGGTAGATCAGGAAGCCGGATCCTGAAAATTTCCTTAAAACTAAAAAAATAGTTCCAAAACTAAAAAATTAGTTATAGGTTTATGCTGCAATGCAAAATACCCCTCAACCCAATTATATGAAACAGTTAACCAAGGCAGAAGAGCAGATCATGCAAAGTATCTGGAACCTGGAGCATGCCTTCCTGAAAGACATCATTGAAGCGCAGCCCGATCCACGGCCCCACAACAACACCATTGCCACTATTGTGAAAATATTGGTAGACAAAGGTTTTGTAGGGGTGAAACAGATCGGAAGAGTGCATCAGTATTATCCGGTTGTTTCCAAGGAAAAATATTCTTCCAATACCATCCGCAACCTGGTGGAGGGCTATTTTGAAGGATCCTTTGCCGATGCGGTTTCCTTTATGGTAAAACAGAAAGACATCAGCGTAAAGGAACTGGAAATGCTGTTACAGGAAATTAAAAAAGCTAAAAAATAAACCTATGCTTACCACACTCTATTATTTTTTGCAGGTAGTGCTGTGCAGTGGAATCATGATGGGTTACTACTGGCTGGTATTGCGCAATAAGCGCTTCCATCAGTACAACCGTTTTTATATACTGGCTATTGCTGCATTGGCCTGGATTGTTCCGTTGATCAAGATTCAATGGAATAAACCGGAGAACAATGACCTGCAACTGACCCGCTTCTTCTCCGTTATTGCCGATAATAATTCGGAAATTGAATCAGGCCTCACCGGCAGCAGTGTTTATATGAACTGGCAGGGCGCCCTGGTAGCGCTGTACATTCTGGTAGCATTGGTACTCCTGACCGGAATGACCCGGGCGATCCTCCGTATCTATCAGTTGCTGAAAAACCATTCCTGTAAAACAATCGGAGACGTGTACCTGATCCTCACTACGGCCGAAGGCGC
The DNA here is from genome assembly GCA_035254545.1 of Sediminibacterium sp. Taxonomy (GTDB): domain Bacteria; phylum Bacteroidota; class Bacteroidia; order Chitinophagales; family Chitinophagaceae; genus Sediminibacterium. The sequence goes on from DATFAP010000019.1 coordinate 13,578, forward strand.
TCCCTTCTCTTTCTTCCGGTATATTTTCTGGCACGAATCCATTGACCTGAAGAGTGAAGCGGGGAAGCAAATGATGCAACACGAATTAACTCATGTTCGGCAGAAACACAGCATCGATAAAATAGGGATACAACTGGTACTCATTGCCGGATGGTTCAATCCCTTCTTTTGGCTGATGAAAAAAGAAATGGAAATGATCCATGAGTTCATTGCCGATCACAAAGCAGTGGCCAGGGGCGATGCGGCTTCCCTGGCGCAGATGTTGCTTACTGCCAGCTATCCGCAGCAGCAACACTTATTAACCAACCCGTTTTTCTTTTCACCCATCAAAAGAAGACTTCAAATGATCACGAACCAGCATCATCCTAAATTCAGTTATCTGCGCCGTCTGGTGGTATTACCCCTGCTGGCAGTGCTGGTGATATGTTTCTCATTCCGGAATAAAGACAGGGATGCAGGTACCCCTATTTCTGTATCGACAGTTCTTGAACAGGTTTACAAAGAAGTCCCTGCAGCATTGAAACCCGCAACCTCCAAAGCCGTACCGGACAGGGGTACCATTATCCTCAACTCCGATTCTGTTTACCGGCTGCCCAAAGGGAAACCGGTGAAGCTGGTTCAGCCGAATGGGAAAACAGCTACAGTGGTGGTAGATGGCAATCGTTTACAACTGCAGGAACACAAACAGGGCAGTAATTTGCTGAGTTCTTTTCCGGATGGAAAGAAACCACTGATTGTACTCAATGGAGAAAAAGTATCCGAAAGCAAACTGTCGGCCATTTCACCTAATGATATTGCCACCATTAATGTAATGAAGGGAGGAACAGCCAACGCACTGTTTAAAGACGAAGTTGCGGAAAATGGGGTGATCATGATTACGACCAAAAATGCCGCTTCCGGGGAACTTAAAGTAAAGATTCGCAATGAACAGGAACCTGTAACTAAACTCAATGAAAAAGTACTGGTAGTACTGGATGGCGTAGTTCAGGACAAATCTCTTGGGGAGTTAAATATTCTTCCTGAAAAAATTGCTTCGGTTTCTGTATTGAAAGGAAAAATGGCCACTCAGTCGTATGGTGAGCGCGCAAGCGGCGGAGCCATCCTGATAAAAACCAAAGAAGGATTTGTGACCGTAAGGGAATACAATGAAAAGCCCGAAGAAATTAAGATTGTTCCGTTTCAGGGCCTGCCTGTTGTAAAAGAGCAACCTGAAGAACCGGCTCATTTTCCGGGAGGGAAAGAAACCTGGCCCAAATACCTTTACAGAAACCTGAACAAAGATCTACCCCGGAAAGCCGGAGCTCCTCCGGGAAATTATACTGTCCAGCTTTCTTTTTTGGTAGCTGCAAACGGACTTATTAGTAATTTAAGAGCAGAAAATAATCCGGGTTATGGAACTGCTGAAGAAGCAGTTCGTGTAATCAGGTATGGTCCCAAATGGGTTCCTGCCAAACAGGGAGGGAAAGCGGTTTCGTCTCAGGTTACACAAACGATCCGATTTGTTGTAAATGAATAACCCGTTAAAGAAACCACTTAAACAATAAGGTAAACACTGCATAAAGACAGGTCGCAACAAATACGCCTTTTGCGGTCTTGTCTTTATGCTGGTTAATATAAATGGTGAACACGATGGCATTTGCCACCAGTGCTACACTGATAATGCCGCTTAATAAGGATTTTTGCATGTTCAGCACCTGAAAGAATTCATTCAGGGTAAACAGGCGGAATTTCCAGAAATAATAACCAAAGATCCCGGCAATCGGCGCCAGGAAACCCAATATCAATCCTAAACGGAGATCATCTTTTTTCAACATCAGAATTTCCAGGTTTTTTCCAGTTCTTTCTTCAACGCATAGTTGGTGAGGTCAAACTGTACGGGTACCACACTTACATAATTGTTTTTCAGCGCCCATACATCACTCTCTTTGCTCTTATCAAAATTGACGAACTCCCCGGTGAGCCAGAAATATTTTTTGCCATGGGGGTCTTTGCGTTCGTCGAATTTCTCTTCGTATTTGGCATAGGCCTGGTGACAAATTTTTATGCCCTTGATGAGTTTTTCGCTGACATACGGAATGTTTACGTTCAGGCAAAGATGCTTGTTGGTCTTTTTGGATTTTAAAACCTGCTCCACAATCATACGAACATATTTCTTAGCGGCTGTAAAATCGGCTTCAATGCTGAACTCCAGGAGGCTGAATCCGATGCTTGGAATACTTTCGATGGATGCTTCCAGCGCCGCCGACATGGTGCCGGAATAAATTACATTGATGGAGTTATTGGCGCCATGATTGATTCCGCTTAAACAGATATCCGGTTTGCGGTGTAACACTTTGTCTACTGATAATTTCACACAGTCTACCGGTGTGCCGCTGCAACTCCAGCATTCAACGCCTTCTACAATAGGGGCTGTTTTATGCAAGCGCAGGGGCTCTCCAATCGTAATGGCATGACCCATTCCACTTTGTGGTTTATCCGGGGCTACTACTACAATTTTTCCCAATCCTTTTACGGCTTCTGTGAGCGCCTTAATGCCCGGTGCTGTAATTCCATCATCGTTGGTGATAAGGATCACCGGTACATGCTTCGCTTTTTTGCTTGTTTTTGTTGTTGCCATGGCTGCAAGATACTATTTAGTAATGCCTGTTATTTCTTTTTGCCTGTTGTTTTTGTGCTAAAATATTTGAATACCGGAAATGCAACCGGGATGGTGGCTACTCCTTTTGCTTCGAGGTATTCATCGAAGAAATTCCAGGTAAGTAATCCATCATCCGACTGTGGTTCCATTGTATAAAAAATCAGGTTGGCCAGCGGTTGTGCCAGATCTACCAAAAAATCGCCCGGCTGTACGGTGTACTCCCCGGATTGGTACCGGCCTTCGGCAGAGGCCATCAGGTGTCCTTCAAATTTCCGGGGCGCTTTGCTGAATTGTTCTACCAGGAATGTTTCCCCGGTATACGCTTGTTTTTTGGTGGCCTGCGTTACAACGGCGCCCTGTTGTTTCAGGTGTTCGGCAATCCGGGCAAATGCTGCAGGAATAATATAGCCCCTCGGCAGGGTGGCCTGAACAGTATCCCTGAAATCTGCATAGTAGTTCACGTTGTCGTAATGTACTATGCTGCCGGTTTTAGTGTAGGCTGTAGTTCCGTCCGGCCTGGTGTACCTGATGTAATCATAGGTTCTGAAATGGTTCAGCGGCGTTGGTTTAGCTACCATTTTATAGCGAACGCCTTTTTGGATTTTTCCGGCGTTCTCCAGTACATTTTGAATGGCGGCCGCTTCTGCTTCCCGGTTAATGCGCACGATCTCCGCTGCATTTTTATTGCAGTAATCCAGAATCTCGTACACAAACTTGTACGTAGTATTGATGCGCTGGTAAAAACGTTCGTGTGCAAATGACTCACTTAGAATCGACATCCTGTTGCGGAGCCCGATCTGGTTGATGATATAACGCGGATGATGGTTGTAGGTATAGAATGATTTTAACGGCCATCCTTCCCTTACATTGAAATCGCCGAACGGCCCAAAATAGAGATCGTTCTTTTCCTTCACCTGTTGGGTGATATAAGGGAGCATTTTGTTGTTGGTAAACTCGTATGGCCCGGGCTGTCCTGCATAAAGATATCCCGGCGCCCAGGTAAGCGAATAGCCGTGCCAGGTACCGTTGGTGGTATGCAGATCCACTACCATCTGCGGGTCCCATGCAGTAAGTATGTTTTGTACCATCGCTTTTGTTTCGGGTGTTTCCATTTTAATGCCATCCCGGTTCAGGTCCAGCCCCTGACCGTTCTCGCGGGTGCCGGTTTCCAGCGGGCTGTTTTCCTGGCTGGGCCTTAATCCCTTTGCCATCTTATCGTTGCCATCGGTGTTGTACATGGGAACGAATACAATGATCTGGTTGTTCAGCAGGTCTTTTTTATTGCCGAGTAAAATATCGCGCATCAGCATCATACACACTTCTTTGCCTTCCACTTCACCTCCATGGATATTCGCCTGAATATAAATCACGGGCTTGCCGGATGCCTTTGCCTGTTCAGAACCGGTAACAGCGGGTTGAGCCAGCACAACCATCGGAATATCCTTACCCAGGCTGCTGGTACCGATACTGCCGATGTGAATGTTGGGGCTCATGGATTTGATGCTGCCGAGGAACTGCATCATCTCTGCATAGGTAGTTGTTTTTTCGAAGTTGGATTTTTCAGGAACCAGCAACAGCGATTCCGGAAATACCGCGGGAGTTTGTGCGGAGGCACTCAGGGTTAATATGCCTGCCAGCAGAACGGGTGAGAATATTTTTTTCATCAGGTTGATTTACGAGGTGATTACGGTTAGAAAAGTACTTTAATACGATGAATCAAAAATAAATTTTGAAAAACTAAAAAGTTTAGTATTTTGCAGCTAAATACATTAGTTATGTCAAACGCTGGAAAAAATTTACGTTACCTGCGCAAGCTGCGTGGCTGGACCCAGGAGGAGTTTGCGAATAAGCTAAAAATCAAAAGATCCCTGGTGGGCGCTTACGAAGAAGAACGGGCGGAACCCAAGCTGGAAGTGATGGAACAGATTTGCACCATTTTCAAACTCAGCCTGGAGGAATTGCTGTTCAAAGACCTGAGTGAGGCCAGGGGAGGAGGTTCCTACCTGGACAAACGCCGTCAGATGAAGATGGTGGCAGAATCTGCCGAAGTGCGGTTTGTGCCGGTTAAAGCCGCAGCAGGTTATCTGACAGGCTATGCCGATCCGGAGTTTATTGACGAACTGAATACCTTCACCCTGCCTATGCTGGCACCGGGGCAGTACCGGGCGTTTGAAATCATTGGCGACAGTATGCTGCCCACCCCAAGCGGTAGTGTGATCGTAGGCGAAAAAGTAGAGGGGCTGGATGATCTGAAGAACAGCAATACCTATGTGGTATTATCCCGCACAGAAGGTGTTGCCTATAAAAGGGTGATGAAGAATAACCGCCTGAAAAATAAAATCACCCTGATCAGTGATAATCCCATCTACGAGCCTTACAATGTAAGTGCGGAAGATGTACTGGAAATCTGGAAAGCCGTTTACATCTTACAGAAAGCGAATGCCGCTCCCCGGTGGGACGTCAATCAACTGGCCGGTATGGTGAACAATCTGCAGGAACAGGTAAGCACACTGAAGAAAAAAATGAACTAAACGCTTTAGCCCGCCAGGTCATTTGCCAGCCTGAAGGTATTGCAATGAGCTTCCACAATGATCCTGATATCGGGAGAATAACCTCCACCCATTGCAACCGCAACCGGTATGCCGTGTTGCTGTAAATGGCCAAAGACCATTTCATCACGCTGCTTACATTCGTTGAGGGAGATATTGAACTTTCCGAACTTGTCGCTCGCAAGAATATCCACCCCCGACAGGAAAAAAGCAAAATCAGGTTGCACTTCTTTAATGAGCTGTGGCAGAGTGTTATGAAGTATGTTCAGGTAAGTGCGGCCATCTGTGCCGTCTTTCAATCCGATGTCCAGATCGGATTTTTCTTTATGGAAAGGGTAATTGTGTTCCCCGTGCATGCTGAAGGTAAATACCCGCTCTTCTTTTTCCATCAGTTTGGCTGTGCCATTTCCCTGGTGCACATCCAGGTCGATGATTAAAATTTTGCGCGCATCTTTCTGATGCAGGAGATAGTTGGCTGCAACTGCCATATCATTCAGCAGGCAAAACCCTTCTCCTCTGTCGGCAAATGCATGATGCGTACCACCCGCCACATTCATGGCTACACTATATTCCATTGCATAATAGCAACAATCGATCGTGCCCTGTGCAATCACCAACTCTCTCTGCGTAAGCGCAGGAGATTGCGGAAACCCTATTTTGCGTTGTTCCGATGCCGATAAGGTTTGGGTTAAGAGTTTCTGAAAATATACCGGATCATGCGTCAGTAAAATATCTGACTCCTTGCATACGCCGGGCCTGAACAGGTTGCTGTCGGTAATGGTTCCCTCATACAGCAGTTGTTCCGGAATCAGTTCGTATTTCAGCATAGGAAAACGGTGCCCCTCCGGAAGCGGGTGCGCGTAAATGGGATCAAAAGCTATCTTCAACATAACTGCTTCATAATTTCATGACCGCTCCATTTGCAATGGCATACACGGAATCTGTTTTTTGGGAACGCATGATTTTTAGTCCGCTGAACCGGCTGAAGGCAGGTAAAATACATGCGCCTGCTCCAAAGAAAAAACAGGGAAACTGCAGACTCTGTTTGGCGGATCCATTTAAAGAAACGCCGGGATGTATATGGCCGGAAAAACAATATCGGCTTTCCCGGGTTTCGGTGTTATCTGCTGGGTCGTGTACAAAATCAAAAGCATCTACCTGGTAAATGCCTTCCTGCACCTCAATGTCCGCAGCCGCATACCATGCGGCATCCAGCAGGTCATGGTTACCCCTGACCAATACCAGACGGGTATGGGCTATATCCCTTCTCCATTTCAGGAACAGTTCCAGTTCCCTGTTTTCCCTGCTGTGAAACAGGTCGCCTACAACAATGATCTGCTGAGGCTTGAAATGGGTAACCTGCTGTACAAATCGCTGCAGGTCTTCTTTGTACACCTGTTGCGGAACAGCAATCCCGTTTTTGCGAAAATGCCCTGTTTTTCCAAAATGGGTATCGGACAAAATCAGTGTTTGCGCCTCCTCCCAATAAATACACCGTTCGGCACTAAGCCAGAAATGCTGATCGTTGATGGAATGTAACAGTGGTGCAGACATGGGGTGCAAAGATAAGTTTACCGGCTGTTACATGGCGGTTAACTGTTCCTGCATTTTTTTGATGCGGTCTTCCAGTTTTTCAGAACTGAGGTTGTTCCGGTTCAGCCCGTCTACAATAATCGGGAACGATAGTGGAGTGAGTTTTTTGGGGAAAGTGAGTACAATCCTGCTGTGTGAGATCCGTTGCAGCGCCTGCCGCAGGCGTACTTCATCCATCTGCTGTACCAGCACTTCGTTGTAAGCCTGCCTGAGTAAAATATTACCGGGATCGTATTCTTCAAACACTTTGAATAACAATGAAGCGGATGATTGCAAGTGTCTTGCTTTCTGGTGCTGCCCGGGAAAACCCTGGAAAATCAGTCCGCCAATTACTGCTATATCCCTGAACTTTCGTTTGGCCATCTCCGTATTGTTGATGCTTTTCTGAATATCGGCCAGCAGGTTTTCATTGCTCAATAATGCTGCTGCATTGCTGTCGTCTACCGGAATGGGCTGGTCGCTCAGTAATTCAAATCCATAGTCGTTCATGGAAATAGAAAAACTCATGGGCATGATCTGCCCGATCCGGTAAGCCAGTATGGCGCTCATGGCTTCATGTACCTGCCTGCCTTCAAAAGGATATACCAGTAAATGAAATCCGTCTTTGTCTTCAATTTGTTCTATCAACAGTTCATCCTCACGGGGTATATGCGAGAGATCCAGCTGTAGTTCAAAGAGTCCCTGCAGGCTTTGTAATTCAATACCTGCAAGGGGCGTAAGCGCCTGCGCAAATGTCTGACGCAGAATATGACCCAGGTTGGCTGTTAAGCTCATTCTGCCGCCGTTCCAGGAAGGAACAATCGATTTTTTGGCGGATGATTTTCTAACCAGCACCGTCATGTCTTTGATCATCACCAGTTCCAGGTTTCTTCCGGCCAGGGTAAAAACATCGCCTGGCTCCAGTCTGCTGATGAACCATTCCTCAATCACGCCTACATAGCCGCCGCTCATGAACTTTACTTTGAGCATGGCGTCGCTTACGATGGTGCCGATATGCATGCGGTGCCGCATAGCGATGCGTTTCTGCCGAATCCGGTAAACGCCATCTTCTACATCTACTTTATGGTATTCGTCGTATTGCTGTAATGCATTGCCGCCATCTGTCAGATGACGCAGGATTTCCCGCCACTCATTTTCCTGCAGATCGGCATAGCACCAGGTAGATTTAATCTCCGAAAAAATGGCTTCCGCCCGGAAACCCTCGCCAATGGCAAGGGTACACAGGTATTGCAACAATACATCATAACAAAGCAGCATGGGTTCTTTGCTCTCTATGGCTTCTTCTGCTATGGCCGTTTTCAGAGCAGCAGCTTCCACCAGTTCCAGGCTATGCGTTGGTAAAAAATAGATTTTACTCACTTCACCTGGTCGGTGCCCGCTTCTTCCCGCCCTTTGCAGGAAACGGGCAACCCCCTTGGGAGAACCCACCTGTATCACCGTATCCACCGGTCTGAAATCCACACCGAGGTCCAGGCTGGCCGTGCAAACCACGGCCTTGAGTTTTTCCGTATGCAATGCTTCTTCTACCCACAGGCGCAGTTCCTGTTCAATACTTCCATGATGCAGGGCAATGGCTCCCGCAAGTTGCGGCGCAATTCTCAGCAGAGTCTGGTACCAGGTTTCACTCATGCCCCGGGTATTGATGAAGATCAGGCTGGTTTTGCTCTGTTCAATGATCGGTACCAGGGTAGCAGCCAGCTTTATGCCCAGGTGTCCCGCCCAGGGATACCGCTCTATCTCTTCGGGAATGATCGTGTGTACTTCAATCGGTTTATGGATATGGGCTTTTACAATAACGCCGGGTTGGTTGAGGGTGCTCAGCAAAACATCTTTGGCTTCTGTAAGATTGCCGATGGTGGCGCTAATGCCCCAGACTTGTATGGTGTTTTGTTGCTGATCAGGGGTTTCCTGCTTTCTGAAGGAATATCCTGCATGAATGATTCTGTTGATGGCCAGTTCGGTCTGTACACCTCTTTTGCTGCCCATGAGTTCATGCCATTCATCTACTGCAATGATGCGCAGCGACCGAAACAGTTCGGGGTATCCTTTTTGAGTGAGGAGCAGGTGCAGGCTCTCCGGGGTAATGATGAGCACTTCGGGCATATTCTTTTTTTGTTTTGCCCGTTCTGCAACCGGCGTGTCTCCGTTGCGGATGGCCACTTTCCATTGCATGCCCAACGATTCAATGGCTTCCTCCATGGCCCTGCCGATATCTTTGGCCAATGCCCGTAACGGTGTGATCCACAACAATTGCAACCCGTTGTTCCGGAGCCTGCTGTAATCTTTCGGGTGATCGTTGATGAATTGCATCAGCGAACCCAGGAAAACGGAATAGGTTTTACCACATCCGGTAGGCGCGTTCACCAGGCCGCTCTCTCCATCCAGTATATACTGCCAGGTTTCTTCCTGGAAAGAAAAGGGCTTGAATGATTTTGATGTCAACCAGGCCTGTATAATCTGATATCCTTTGCTCCGGTTTTTCAGCTTTATTAAACTTTATTGTACGGATTTGATCTGGCCGTCCAGTTTGCGAACAAAATATAACTTCTTGTTTTCGAGGTAGTCGGCGCTGAAGGATTCCTTTACAGCTTTTGCGGGCTGAAAATCGAAATCGTTGAAGAGTTTGAAGTCTTTGTCGGAAAGGTTGTTGAGCAGTCTGTCCTGGTGTTTCAGCAACAGCCGGCCAAAATGGTACATGGCCTCAAATCCTTTGTACACCATATCGCTCGGCCTGCCAATGTATTTGCTGCGATAGGTGGTGTTGATGTATTGACCCAGTTTATCGGTTCTGCTGTAATTGTATGGTGTGCTGTAAATGATTTCGGCATCCTTTCCCAAATCACGTATGGCATCCCAGGTGGGCATACCGATAGTAACGGTTTTGTAGCTTTTGGCGGAAGCAATGGCTTTCACCAGGTTGGTACCAAAGGTTTCATTCAGACTGCTGCAGAAAACAACATTCTGCCGGGAACTGTCCAGTTGTTGCAGAACATGGCCGGTGCTGAATGTATCACTGAGTTCTACTGTCCGGATTTTTAAGGGCAGCGCCGGCGTTTTACTGTTCATTTCTGCAATGGTGCGGGCAATCATGTTTTCCGTGGCCCCCTTTCTTTTAAACAGCACAATGGGCTCGGTAGGATAATTCCTGTGCATGTATTTGTATAGCGCCTCAATATGTGTGTTGAGTGTAGGGTTCACCAATGCAAAATACGGGTTGCGGGTAAGCCCTCCGTCGTTGGGGTAGGTCATGGAAATTAGCGGAATCTTTTGCTGTTGGGCAAATGCAGCCATTGATTTTATTTCCGCCCTGGTATTGAAGGATGCAATGATCAGCGATACCTGTTTCATTTCTTCTTTGTTCAATACTTTTTCCAGCGGCTCATGAATGCTCTTGGTGTCGTAGAAATATACTTCCAGTTGCTGGCGTTCCGCATTCAGGGAATCCACGGCCAGCATCATACCATTGTAAAATTCCAGCCCTGGCAGAATGATTCTCGGAAGCGCATTGTTGCCATGTTTGTATTCCTGCGCTTCAAAGGCAGAATCGAGATATACCGGCGCAAAAACGGCAACCTTCAGCGGAGTGGTTGCCTGAGCCATTCCTCCCACAAACAACAACAAACAAATGACTGTTGTACCGTATATTTTAAAATGGCTTCGCATGTTTATTTTATTCCCATTCAATGGTAGCAGGTGGCTTACTGCTGATGTCATAAACAACCCTGTTGATTCCTCTTACATTGTTGATGATCTCATTCGAAATATCTGCCAGGAACTCATATGGTAAATGCGCCCAGTCTGCAGTCATTCCATCCACAGAAGTTACGGCTCTTAACGCCACCGTAAATTCATAGGTTCTTTCATCGCCCATTACACCCACGCTTTTTACAGGGAGCAGAATGGTTCCGGCCTGCCATACCTTGGTATACAGTCCTGCAGATTTCAACCCGTTGATAAAAATAGCATCAGCGCGCTGGAGCAGGTCTACCCGCTCCGCATTCACTTCGCCCAATATCCTGATGGCCAGTCCCGGTCCGGGGAAGGGATGCCTGTTGATCATATCTGCAGGAATGCCCAGTGCAAGTCCCACTTTTCTTACCTCATCCTTAAACAGGTAGCGCAATGGCTCCACCAGCGACAGGTGCATTGTGTCGGGCAAACCGCCCACATTGTGGTGCGATTTGATGGTTTGTGAAGGACCGTGTACACTTACACTTTCAATCACATCCGGATAAATGGTACCCTGTCCCAGGAAGGAGATATTCTCCAGCTTTTGGGCTTCATCCTGAAATACATCAATGAACAGTTTACCAATGGCTTTGCGTTTGGCTTCCGGATCTACCTGCCCTTTCAACGCATCGTAGAACAGTTCTCTGGCATCCACACCCTTCACATTTAAACCAATGGTTTTATACGTATCCAGCACCTGCTGAAATTCATCCTTCCTCAATACTCCATTATCAACAAATATGCCATGTAACCGGCTGCCGATGGCGCGGGCTATTAAAGTGGCCGCTACCGTGCTGTCTACACCACCGCTCAGGGCCATGATTACCTGCTTGTCGCCAATCTCAGCCTTCAGGCGGGCCACAGTTTCATCTACAAAAGAATTGGGCGTCCAGTTTTGGGAACATCCGCAAACATCCACCAGAAAATTCCGGATCAGTTGCTTACCCTCAGTGGAATGGTATACTTCCGGATGAAACTGAAAGCAGTAGAGTGGGTGGGTATCAGTGGTCTCTTTTTTAAAGGCGGCTATCGGGTTGGTTTCGGTGATAGCCAGTACGGAAAATACCTCAGGTAATTCCTTAATGGAATCGCTGTGGCTCATCCAAACCTGCGATTTGGGAGATACATTGTTAAAAATACGATCGGATTTGGTGATTTCCATGGTAGCGCGGCCATACTCCCTGGTATTGGATTTGTCTACCCGGCCGCCAAAAATCTTCGCCGTCATCTGAGCGCCGTAACAAATGCCGAGGACAGGTAGTTGCCGTATAAAACCGGGTACATCTACCATGGGGGCTTTTTCTTCGTTCACGCTGAAGGGGGAACCGCTCAGGATGATACCCTTGAGGGTTGGATCAATGACAAAATCTTTGTGATAAGGAATAATTTCACAATATATATTCGCTTCACGGACTGCTCTTGCGATCAACTGCGTGAATTGACTACCAAAATCGAGGATCAATATTTTTTCTGTCATGGGTGCGAAGTTAAATGAAATTTGGCAGTGCTAAAACCCTTAACCCTGTTTGTGTTTGGATATTTTGCTATATTACAGCAATAAACTAAACTGTATGAAACAGCTTTTTTGGCTCCTTCTATTGCCCCTGGCGTTGATTTCCTGCAGATGGAGACATAAAACCATAGAGGGGAATGGTAATATTGTTACTGAGAGCAGAAAAATAAGCCGGGCCGAAAAGATTAAACTGGCCGGCAGTTATGATGTATTTATTACGCAGGGCAATGAAACCAAAATCAGTATTGAAGCGGATGAAAACCTGATGGATTATATTATATTGAGCGAAGGGCCTGATCAACTGGTGCTGAAGGAAAAGAGCAATTTCAACCTCAAAAGCGATCATCCGATTAAAGTATATATCACTACTCCCCGGTTATCCGGGATCAAACTGGCCGGAACAGGTTCTGTTACCGGAAAGGGTAAATTTACCGGCAGTGAAAAACTGTCTATTGATATAGCAGGAAGCGGTGATATGAATTTTGAAGTGAATGCTCCGGAAGTAGACGTGGATATTGCTGGTGTGGGTTCTCTCGTACTGTCGGGTGAAACCAAAAATGCCCGGTATGAAATTGCCGGTTCGGGCGATTGTGATGCCCTGAACCTGAAATCGGAGAATGCAAAAGTGAAAGTGGCCGGAATCGGTACAGTAAAAGTGTTTGCCGATGTAACACTGGATGTAAATGTTGCCGGAAGCGGTACGGTTTATTATAAAGGTGCAGCAACTGTAAAGCAAAAAATTGCAGGGGTTGGCTCCATCAAAAAAATGGAATAAATTAGTAGTAAGTAGAATATGATGGAAAAAAAATACAGGATACTGCTGGTGGAGGATGAGGTAAAACTGGCTCAGATTATTAAAGACGAGTTATTGCGGGCGGGTTACAGGATTGATATTGCCGCAGACGGTAATGAGGCTTCCCGGTTTTTTGGTCTGCAGGAGTATGCACTGGTGATTCTGGATATCAATATCCCCGGCAAAAGCGGACTGGCGCTCTGCAGGGAGTTCCGGGAGATGAATCAGAAGGTGGCCATCATTATGTTAACAGCCGTTGGTGAGATCCATGATAAAATTGAAGCCTTCAATATCGGTGCAGACGATTACCTGGTAAAACCTTTTCATTTCGATGAATTATTTGCCCGCGTAAAAGCCCTGCTGAAACGTTCGGAACCTGTTGACGAGAGCAACCGCATTGTAGTGGAAGACCTGGTGATCGATTTCCGGAATAAATCGGTGGAAAGAGCCGGTAATAATATTAATCTTACTGCAAAGGAATTTACCCTGCTGGTACTGCTGGCGAGGAACAAGGAGCGGGTGATCTCCAAGCAGGAAATCCTGGAAAAAGTATGGGACCTCAGTTTCGATACCGGAACCAATACCATTGAAGTGTACATCAGTTTCCTCCGCAATAAAATTGATAAGCCTTACGAGCGTAAGCTGATCTATACCAAGCCGGGATTCGGGTATTATATTAAATAGCGGGTATGAATATTAAGCTCCGGTTCGCACTGCTTTTTACATCCTTCGTTGCCATTATTCTGCTAACCTCCGCTACGGCCATTTACCTGTTGTATGCAAGCTATCGTTCGGAAGACTATTATAACCGGGTAAATTTCGAAGCCAATGAAGTGTACCGGATCTTCAATGAAATCAGGAAACCCGACCGGCAGGTAACGGCCGACCTGGTTAAAGATGTACACGATAAGGCACTCTATAATGAGGAGTTGTTTATTGAAGATTCACTTGGGAATATCCTGTTTAAAATGCCGGATACGGCCAGGAATACCATATCTGTGTCCAGGCCGATGGTCATCAAAAAAAAGGAATACGAGTTTACCGATGAACAGGATGTGCAGCATGTGGTGCTCTACAAATCCGAGACCGGTATGTTTGTGCATGCTTCAGGCTACGACAGGAGCGGCTTTAGCAAGCAGCGAACGTTAAAGCTGATCCTGCTGGTGGTTTTCTTCGGCGGGCTTTTATTAACGGCCGTCATGTCTTTCCTGTTTGTTCAGCAGGCCATCAAACCCATCGTGCGCCTGAGCCTGCAGATGCAGCGCACTAATGAACAAAACCTTTCCGACAGAATTGAGGTAAAGCCGGCTAATGATGAAATCAATGCCATTGCCCGGAACTTCAATGCCATGCTGGAAAGATTACGGAAAGCCTTTGAATCGCAGAAAAGTTTTGTGCAACACGCTTCTCATGAATTGCGCACACCCCTGGCGGTGATGCTTTCACAAACAGAATCTGCACTCAATCGTACCTGCACGGAAGACGAATACCGGCTCATCCTGGAATCGCTGAAGGAAGAGCAGCAACACATGGTGCAACTGACCAATTCCCTGTTGGTGATTTCTCAATATGAATCCCTGGAATACCTGGCAGACTGGCCCTTTATACGCATTGATGAACTGCTTTATGAAACCATTGCCATGTCTAAACGGATGTACCCCGGAATCCGGATCAGCTTTTCCTTTGAACATCCTCCCCGGAACGATCAGGAACTGATGGTAAGGGGTAATGATACGCTATTGCGATCCGCTTTCATGAACCTGATTAAGAATGCATTTAAGTATTCGGTGGACCAGAGCGTAAATATTGTTTTGGAAACCGGCGCCGACCATGTGAGGATCAGCATTGAAAACAGAGGCCCCCAATTAACGATGGCAGAAGTGGAAAAGATGATGATTCCTTTTTTCAGGGGAGAGAATGCCGCTAACAAAAAAGGCTTTGGGTTAGGGCTTTCCATCATTGACCGGATCGTGTCGCTGCACAAAGGCAAAGTTGCGTACGAACCCGCAGGTAAAGACCTGAATATTTTCAGTGTAACCCTGAAGACTCAGGTGCAATAAAAAAGCCGGTAGGTTAACCTACCGGCTTTGAATATATGGAGGGTACAGCGCTTAAGCTACTGCTACCGTCTTCTTTGCTAATTTGCTCTTCAGGTTGGCAGCTTTGTTTTTATGGATGATTCCACGCTTTGCCAACTTATCGATCATAGAAATAACGTTTGGTAATTGCTCGTCGTACGCTTTTTTCTCCGTATTGGATTTCAGGTCACGTATTGCATTACGGGTGGTTTTACCATAGTAACGGTTACGATCGCGGCGCTTAGAGGCTTGTCTTACGTCTTTCTTTGTAGCTGAATGATTTGCCATTTTCTAATTTTTTCAGGACGGCAAAGGTAAGGGCTGGATGCCAAACTTTGAAATTAAATCTCAAAAAAAAACAAAAAAAGCTGTTTCTGCAGTTTTGAGGCGAAGTTTTACTGTTACAAATTTACCACTTTTTGACAATATTTTGCGGTGGTTTCTGCCTTCAAACAACGATATTTGCCCTCCATTTTGACCACTAAGTTCCATTAAAAGAGACCAATGAAGGATTTTTCATATATCACCAACTCGCATCCGGCATTTATAGAGGCCCTTTACCAGGATTTTTTAAAGAATCCGGACAGTGTGGACCCGGATTTAAAGAAGTTTTTCGAAGGATTTGACTTTGCCATATCCAACCAGGTGGCCACAGGCACGGGCGCCGGCCCCGTTTCCGTCAGCGGAATCGACTGGATGAACGAAATTAAAGTGTACCGCCTCATCCTCGGATACCGGAACAAAGCGCACCTGATCGCCACCACCAACCCCATCCGCAGCCGGAAAGACCGGGGGGCCAACCTGGAGCTTTCCTTTTTCGGATTATCCGACGCCGACCTGAACTCCGTTTTTCAGGTGGGAAACCTGGTGGGGTTGGGGGCTGCTACCTTACAAAATATCCTGACCCATTTACAGAACGCTTATGCCAAAAATGTAGGGATTGAATTTAAATACATTGGCGACCAGAAAAAAATCGACTGGCTTACCAGAGAAATGGAGCAGAACTTCTCCGGCCAGTTGTCTATCGAAAAAAGAAGAAGGATCCTGGAGAAACTGAACCAGGGGGTGATCTTCGAAAAATTCCTGCATACTAAATATGTAGGGCAGAAAAGGTTTTCACTGGAAGGCGGTGAAACCACCATTGCCGCACTCGACGCTATGATTAACGTAGCAGGAGACAACGGTGTGGAGGAAGTGGTGATTGGTATGGCGCACAGGGGCAGGCTGAATGTGCTGGCCAATATCATGGGTAAAACCTATGAACAAATATTCAGTGAATTTGAAGGAACCGCCGCCATTGATCAAACCATGGGTAGCGGAGATGTAAAATACCATATGGGTTTTGGCAGTGAAGTGCTCACTGCTTCCGGTAAAGACATCTACCTGAAATTAATGCCCAACCCTTCACACCTGGAGGCGGTGGATCCGGTAGTACTCGGTTTTGCAAGGGCTAAGGCCGATGTAATGCAACAAAGCGAATTTGACAAGATCCTGCCGATCCTGATTCACGGAGATGCTTCGGTAGCTGGTCAGGGAATTGTATACGAAGTGCTGCAGATGTCTAACCTGCGCGGTTATTACACAGGTGGCACCATCCATTTTGTAATCAACAACCAGATCGGCTTCACCACCGATTTTGATGATGCAAGAAGCGCCGTGTATTCTACCTCTGTGGCTGCCATGGTTCAGGCGCCTGTATTGCACGTAAATGGTGATGATGCCGAAGCTGTGGTGAAGTGCGCAGAAATTGCTACCCGTTACCGCCAGGAATTCAACAGCGATATTTTCATTGATATGGTTTGCTACCGCAAGCACGGACACAATGAAGGGGATGATCCCAAATATACCCAGCCGCAGTTGTATGCGCTGATCGATAAACACCAGAACCCGAGAGAGATCTATACCAAGTACCTGATGGAGAACGGGAAGCCCGAAGCGCAGGTGCTGGCCAAGGAAATGGAACAGAAGTTCTGGGCCGATCTGCAGGAGCGACTTGATGAAATTAAGCAGAACCCGCTGCCGTATAAATATCAGCCGCCGGAACTGGTGTGGAAGAGTATGGTAAAAGCCACGGCTGCCGACTTAGAACATTCACCCGAAACAGCCATTAGCGAAGAAATCTTTCAACTCCTGTTCAAAGGACTGATGAAATGGCCGGAAGATTTCAAGCCGCTGAAGAAGATTGAAAAATTATTGCAGGATAAAATTAAACTGCTCGAAACAGAAGGGAAAGTAGACTGGGCCACTGCAGAACTGATGGCGTATGGTTCACTGCTCATCAATGGGAATATTGTACGCATGAGCGGGCAGGATGTACAGCGTGGCACCTTTAGTCACAGACATGCTATTCTGCGCGATGAGGTTACCAATAAAGGGTACAACCGGTTGAACCATTTCCGGGAAGCACAGGAAAAATTCAGGATTTATAATTCTCTGCTGAGTGAGTATGGTGTACTGGGCTTTGAATACGGATATGCAATGGCCAATCCGCAGGCGTTGGTATTGTGGGAAGCGCAGTTTGGCGATTTCTGCAATGGTGCGCAAACCATGATCGACCAGTTTATTGCAGCGGGAGAACAGAAATGGCAAAGGCAGAATGGCCTGGTTATGCTGCTGCCACACGGCTATGAAGGACAGGGTCCCGAGCACAGCAGCGCGAGGATGGAGCGTTTCCTGCAAATGTGTGCGGAACTGAACATGGTGATCACCAATGTAACTACGGCTGCCAACCTGTTCCATATGTTCAGAAGACAGCTTACCTGGAACTTTCGTAAGCCACTGATCAACTTCTCTCCAAAAGCTAATCTGAGGAATCCCGGAACGTATAGTCCGGTAGCCGATTTCCTGAGCGGAGGATTCAGGGAAGTGATCGATGATGTTTATGTAAGCGCTCCTGCCGAGGTAAAGAAAGTGTTGTTCTGCAGCGGTAAACTCTATTACGAAATGGCCGACCGGCAGGCGAAGGAGAACCGGAAGGATATTGCCATTGTTCGCCTGGAACAGATTTATCCATTACCATACCAGCAACTGGATGCCCTGCATAAAAAATACAGCAAAGCCACCTGGTTCTGGGTTCAGGAAGAACCGATGAATATGGGTGCAGCAGGCTTCCTGCAAATGAATCTCAAGACCATCAATTTTGGCGTCATCAGCAGAAATGCCAGCGCTGCAACTGCTACCGGCTATGCCAAGATTCACGCAAAAGAGCAGGCCGAAATAATTGAAACCGCATTTACGATTTAATCTTTACCCGGAAATAAAAAAATTATGATCGAGATAAAAGTACCAACAGTAGGAGAGTCTATCAGCGAAGTAACGCTGTTGAAATGGACTAAGAAAGACGGTGAGTGGGTGGAGCGTGACGAAGTGATTGCCGAACTGGAAAGTGAAAAAGCCACTTTTGAAGTAAATGCTGAAAAAGCAGGCGTTCTGACCACCGTTGGTAAAGAAGGCGATACATTGAATATCGGAGATGTATTGGCGAAGATTGATGAAACGGCCACAAAGCCGGAAAGTGCTGCGGCACCTGCGGATCCTAAGGCCGAAGCTGCCCGGCCTGTAGTGAACGAAGCGCCGTTAGCGGCAGTTTCCAACGAAGTAAAAGCCACTCCGGTTGCATCGGCCATCATTGCAGATAAAAAAGTGGATACCAAGTCCATCACCCCATCGGGTGTGGGTGGAAAAATTATGAAGCAGGATGTGCTGGAAGCGATTTCCAATCCTGGTAAAAAAGCGTTTGTTGCCGGTGCAGAACTGTTCAGCAGAAATGTTCGCCAGGAAAAAATGAGTGCACTTCGCAGAACCATCAGCAGAAGACTGGTGGAGTCTAAAAACACTACGGCCATGCTCACTACTTTCAATGAAGTAGACATGACCCGCATTATGGAAACCCGGAAAACTTTCAAGGATAAATTCAAGGAAAGCCATGGAGTAAACCTGGGCTTTATGAGTTTCTTTGCCAAAGCCTGTGCCATTGCATTGGGCGAATGGCCTTCTGTAAATGCTTACATAGACGGAGACCAGATCCTGTATCATGATTATGCAGATATCAGCATTGCCGTAAGTACCCCCAGAGGGCTCACTGTTCCGGTAATCCGGAACGTGGAGAGCCTGAGCATGGCAGAAATAGAAAAAGCCGTGCTGGTGCTGGCAGGAAAAGCGAGAGACAGTAAACTGACTGCAGAGGAACTGCAGGGCGGAACATTTACCATTACCAATGGGGGAGTGTTTGGCAGCCTGATGAGTACTCCGATTATCAATATTCCGCAGAGCGCTATCCTGGGCATGCATAAAATTCAGGAACGCCCGATGGCGGTGAATGGTCAGGTGGTGATTCGTCCAATGATGTACATTGCCTTAAGCTATGATCACCGCATCATCGACGGAAGAGAAAGCGTGAGCTTCCTGGTAAGGGTGAAAGAGTTGCTGGAAAATCCGGAATTACTGCTGATGGGTAAAGATCCTGTGAAAACACTATTGGAATTATAATTCAATGCCGGCTATTATAAAATAACTAAAGCTCACTCCCCGGTGAGCTTTAATTTTATCCAAGAATGAGGTACGCACATCAATATGTAAAATCGGCTGTTGGGCTCTTGCAGGCTTATAACGGATCTGTTCCACTGGCTGCTTTCCTGAAGCAATATTTTGCGCAGTATAAAAAATTTGGTTCCAAAGACCGGAAATATATCTCCAGGCTCTGTTATTATTATTTCAGATTGGGGCATGCGGCCCGGACGCTTTCTGCCGAAGACGCCATCCTGCTGGCTATTTACTGTTGCAACGACGCTTCCTCCGAATGGGCCGAACTCTACAATGCAACCTGGCTGGGGCATTGGCCGGTGCTGTTGCAGCAACGACTGGATTATGCTGCATCGCTATATCCCACCTTCAGTGGGGATAATATATTTCCTTTTCACCAGGCGCTCTCTGCCGAAGTGAATGCAACATTGTTCAGTGTATCGCACCTGGTGCAGCCGGATCTTTTTCTTCGTATCAGACCCGGCAAAGCCAAATTGTTACTGGCGGCATTAACCTCCTCAGGCGTTCCTTTCACCATGCTTTCTGAAACAGCATTGGCCTTGCCCAATGGCACCAAACTGGAGGGTATTGTTGAAACAGACCGGGATGGGGTGGTACAGGATTACAGTTCGCAACAGGTAGGCGCATTGCTGGAACTGGTGAAGCAGGAGTGGGGTACGCCTGCTGTTGCTGGTAATACAGCGCGTGTAGCAGCTCCGATTGCAGTATGGGATTGTTGTGCTGCCAGCGGCGGTAAATCCATCCTCGCAAAAGACGTATTGGGAAATATCCGGTTAACCGTTTCGGATCTGAGAACTTCTATACTGCACAATCTGGAACAACGCTTTCATAGGGCTGGCATCAATACCTGCAAAAAGTTCAGAGCCGATCTTACAGTGCCTGATCAGGTGCCTTCCGAACAGTTCGACCTGATCATCTGCGATGCACCCTGCTCCGGCAGCGGCACCTGGGGGCGTACGCCGGAACAACTCTTTTTTTTTGAAGAGAAACAGATTGGGCATTTTGAAACGCTGCAACAGAACATCACTTCCAATATAATAACAGCAATCAAGCCGGGTGGTTATCTCCTGTACATTACCTGTTCTGTATTTGCCAGGGAAAATGAGGAAATGGTAAAGTTTCTTCAGGCAGGATCGGATCTGCAACTGGTGCAGCAGCAACTCATAAAAGGATATACGCAAAAAGCGGACACCATGTTTGCCGCATTGTTGCGCAGACCGGTATAATCCTGAGCTACTTCAGCCTGCGAAGGCGCTAACCCAATACCAGCTCCCCGCGCCGGATGATTCCGCCGCCAACTACATCGTCGCCTTCGTAAAATACAGCGCTTTGTCCGGGCGCTATGCTTTTCACATTTTCATAGAAGCGAACCCGCAGGCCATCTTCGGCGTTGTATAAATGACTGAGCGTCCCCTTGTCTTTATAACGGATCCGTGTAACGGCCTCCATGCCTTCGGTAATGCATTCGTATTTGATCATATTGAGTTTACCCACCAGCATATCGTTCTGTTCCAGATCCGATTCGTCTCCCAATACAACGGTATTCGTATCCGGATGAATTTCGGTAACATAAACGGGTCTGCCCATGGCAATCTCCAACCCCTTGCGCTGCCCGATGGTATAAAAAGGATAGCCCTTATGAGGCCCCAGTTTCTTTCCGGTCCTGTCTACGAACCAACCGCCGGCTACTCTTTCTTCCAGGTCGGGCACCCTGTTTCGCAGAAAACCACGGTAATCGTTATCGGGCACAAAACAGATTTCGTAACTCTCGCTTTTTTTGGCCAGTTCGGGGTATCCCAGATCCATGGCCATCTGGCGGATTTCGGTTTTATGATAGCCTCCCAATGGCAGCATGGTCCTGCTCAGTAGTTCCTGGTCCAGTCCCCAAAGCACATAACTCTGGTCTTTGGTTTCGTCGAGCCCCTTGCTGATATAATAGCGGTCATTGGTATGCTGCTTTATTTTAGCATAATGCCCTGTGGCAATAAATTCACAATCCATGGCATTAGCCCGCTTCAGCAGGGCTCGCCATTTAATATGAGTATTACACATTACGCAGGGGTTGGGTGTTCGCCCTGCAATGTATTCGTCTACAAAATTCTCAATGACAAAATCTCCGAACTCCTCGCGGATATCCAGGATGAAATGCGGGAACCCGTGGTGCACGGCCGCCTGGCGCGCATCATTGAATGAATCTATATTGCAACAGCCGGTTTCCTTACTGCTGCTGCCGCTGCTGGCATAATCCCATGTTTTCATGGTGATGCCGATCACTTCATAACCTTCGTTGTGCAGCATGAGGGCCGTAACAGTACTGTCAATACCTCCGCTCATGGCCACCAATACTTTTCCTTTACGACTCATGGTAACTAAACTTTGTGCAAAAGTAGAACAACTGGGCTGAAAATGCCGGGCAGGGTAACTGCTGAAAGCCCCCGGGGCCTGTCGAAAAGCGAAAAATTCCATCTGCGGGAACTGAAAAGGCCCGATTGCCCCCCTTTATAGGGGGAGGGAGAACCACGGAAAGGACCCAAGAAACCGTGTTAAAAAACTTTTAGACCGTGGTAATACGCATTTACTTAATTTCATTTTTCGAATATTTATAAAAAAAATACTATGATCAAGTTAACAGCAATCGGTAATCTGGGCAGGGATGCAGTTTTGAATACGGTAAGTGGCAGGAATGTAATCAACTTCACCGTAGCTCATACAGAGCGTTATAAGGATGCACAGGGTAACCAGAAAGACAAAACCATTTGGGTGGATTGTGCCTATTGGACAGAAAGAACCGGTATTGCCCCTTACCTGAAAAAAGGAACACAGGTATATGTAGAAGGCCAGCCCGATGTAAGAACCTATACCACCAAGGAAGGTGTAAACGGCGCAACCCTTTCTTTGCGTGTTTCAAGTGTACAGTTACTGGGTAGCAGGCCCAGTGAAGGTGGAAGCGCCGGTGGCTACCAGCCTGCGCCTGCAGTGGCTTCACAACCTTCCGCCCCTGCCGCCTCCGATATCACGGAAGCTTTTGATGATCTTCCATTTTAATCACCGGTCTATTGATATCAAAAGGATGGCTTGCCATCCTTTTTTATTTGCAGCAGGGATTCGGTATCAGAACGGTAAATTTGCAGGAACATAATTTTTTTACGGAATGCAGGTATTTTCCTACGATCAATTGTACCGGTTTACACAGGATGTTTTTTTGGCAATGGGCTGCAGCACAACTGATGCAGTAACGGCTACAGAAGTGTTGTTGTCGGCCGACCTGAGAGGCATCGACAGCCATGGCGTGGCCCGGCTCAGTGGTTATGTGCGTTTATGGCAGTCCAGACGAATCAACACCAGCCCTTCGATCCGGATTATTCACGAAACACCCTCTACGGCTGTTATTGACGGTGATGCGGGCCTGGGTCTTGTGGTAGCGCCCTTTGCCATGCAGGTGGCCATTGATAAAGCCAGGCAGGTAGGAACGGGATGGGTTAGTGTACAAAACTCCAATCACTTCGGGATAGCGGGGTATCATGCCATGATGGCCCTGCAACAGGATATGATCGGAATGGCCATGACCAATGCGAGTGCATTGGTTGCCCCTACGTTTTCCGTAGAAAAAATGCTGGGGACCAACCCGATTGCAGTGGCCGTCCCCGCAGGGGAGGAACCGCCTTTTGTAGCTGATATGGCCACTACTACGGCAGCCAACGGTAAACTGGAAATCCTGCAGCGCAAAAATGCCGAAGCCCCATTGGGCTGGGTACAGGACGAAAACGGGCAACCCAGTACCGATGCAAATATCCTCAGGAAAAAAGGCGCCCTGCTTCCTTTGGGAAGCGACCGGGAACATGGCAGCCACAAGGGATATGCACTGGGGAGCATTGTAGATATTTTTTCCGCCGTGTTGAGCGGTGCTTCTTATGGCCCCTGGGCCCCCCCGTTTCCCGCATATGTTCCCATGCCGGAAAACATGCCGGGCAAAGGGTTGGGACATTTTTTCGGGGCCATGCGCGTTGATGCTTTCCGCCCTGCGGACGAATTCAAAATGCACATGGATCATTGGATCAAACGTTTCCGCCAGGCAAAACCTGCGGCAGGACAGGAGCGGGTATTGATACCGGGTGATCCGGAACGGGAGATGGAAACCGTACGAAGAACTGCAGGCATTCCTTTGCTGGATCCTGTGGTGGAAGACCTGAAGCAAACCGGCATGATTTTTAATATCAACGGACTATCTTGATTCGTTCATTCCGATATGGTTGTTTGCTGTTGGGCTGCATGGTGGTCATTACCCTGCATGCACAGTCTTTACCGCCTGTAAGTAAATACATCAGCCGGAAACAATGGAACCAGTTGTTCCCCAACCGGTATGCGGTATCGAAGGAAAGAGCGGGCTATGCCGCTACGGTAGCACAGAAAGAGTTTTATTCTTATGATGCTTTTATCAAAGCAGCCAGGCGCTTTCCTGATTTTCTGGCAACCGGTTCCGTTGTGCAGAAAAAAAGAGAACTCGCCGCATTCCTCGCCAATATGGCCCATGAAACCAGCGGTGGATGGGAAGAAGCGCCGGGCGGCTATTTTGCCTGGGGACTTTATTTTGTAGAAGAGCGGGGCTGCTCCGGCGGATGCCCGCATTACAGCGATACCAGCAAGAAAAAATTCCCACCCGTACCGGGCCAGTCTTATCACGGACGAGGTCCCTTGCAGTTGAGCTGGAACTATAACTATGCGCAATTCAGCAGTTTTTATTTTAAAAACCAGCAGATTCTCTTAAATAATCCTTCCCGGCTGGCCACCGATCCGGTATTGAGTTTTGCCTCGGCCATCTGGTTCTGGGTAACCCCGCAATATCCCAAGCCCTCCTGCCATGAAATCATGTCTGGTAAATGGATCCCCGAAAAAAAGGACAGCATTGCCGGAAGGCTTCCCGGCTTTGGCGCAGTGATGAATGTCATTAACGGCGGAATAGAATGCGGGGGAACAAACTCGCAGAAAGCCGCATACAGATTAAATTATTATACATATTTCTGCCGCTATTTTAAGGTAGACCCCGGACCTGCGGTAAGTTGCGAAAACCAACGCCCGTTTGGATTATAGCCTGTTAATCTGGCGCAGGTAAGTTACATTTGCATCCAATATCAAATTACCAATATTAAATCGGAAGGTCTTATGAAAGTTATGAAGTTCGGAGGCACCAGTGTGGGGAAGCCGGAACGTATGCATGAAGTGGCGCAGTTAATTACCAAAGATCATACACGGAAGATCGTTGTATTGAGTGCCCTGAGCGGTACCACCAATGCCCTGGTGGAGATCAGCAATCACCTGGCGGCAGGGGATCGTGCGGCGGCAGAAAACAGGATTGATCTGTTACTGGAGCATTATAAAAATTTTATTCAGCATCTGGTTGTTACGGAAGAATACAGGAAAAAAGCCAATGAGGTGATTGCAGAACATTTTGAATTTCTGCGCATCATTCTTCGCATCTCCTTCAGTGAAGCGCTGAACAAGGATATCCTGGCCCAGGGTGAACTGATGAGCACTAAACTGTTTTGTGTATATCTCCAGGAAAAAGGGATTGACCATGCATTGATGCCGGCACTGGAGTTCATGCTGATTGATGCCAACGAAGAACCGCAACTGGATATGATTAAAGTGAAGCTGGCCGAACAATTGAAGCTGCACGCCGATAAAAAAATCCTGGTTACACAGGGATACATCTGCCGCAATGCAAGAGGAGAGGTGGATAACCTGAAGCGGGGAGGAAGCGATTATACCGCTTCACTGGTAGCGGCGGCAAGCCACGCTACTGTATGTGAAATCTGGACGGATATTGATGGTATGCACAACAATGATCCGCGCGTGGTTTCCAAAACAGTAGCCATTGAACAACTGAGTTTCGACGAAGCTGCGGAACTGGCCTATTTTGGCGCCAAAATCCTGCACCCTACCTGTATCTGGCCGGCCCAGCAGGAAAACGTTCCGGTACGTCTGCTGAATACCATGCAGCCCGATGCACCCGGCACGGTGATTACCAAGGAAGCGGGCAGTGTTGGGGTGAAAGCCGTGGCTGCCAAAGACGGTATCATTGCCATCAAGATCAAGAGCAGCCGTATGTTACTGGCCTATGGTTTTCTGCGGAAAGTATTTGAAGTGTTTGAGAAGTATAAGACTTCCATTGATATGATCACCACTTCCGAAGTGGCTGTTTCCGTTACCATTGATAATGATCAGTTTTTAGCGCAGATCGTAAAAGAACTGGAACCATTCGGAACGGTTGATGTTGAAAAAAGTCAAACCATTGTATCCATTGTTGGAAATGAAATTGCCCAGACCAAACATGTGTTGCAGTTGCTCTTTGATGCTTTAAAAGATGTACCTGTTACCATGGTGAGCTATGGCGGCAGTCCGCATAATATCTCCCTGCTGGTTCCCGGAGATGAAAAAAATAAAACCCTGCAACTGCTGAACAGCGGTTTGTTCGGGTTGTAGCATTGAATGGTATGAGCGGTTCATGCGGCGGATAAAGAATATTTAAATTGCGCGCCAATTAAACAACAGTACACCATGAATGAAGTATTGCGGAAGGATGCAGCACAGTTGGCCAATTTATTGGAACAGGTAAAATCAACCGGTCTTCAATACCTGGAACAGATTAACCTGCGCCCTACCAATGCGCAGCAGGCTGTTGAGCTTCAACCGGTTTTGCTGGAAGAAGGCCTGGGCGCTGAAGCTGCATTGCGCGAATTCAACCAGCGATTTGAACCGCTGATGGTTGCAGCCAGTGGTCCCCGTTACTGGGGCTTTGTAACCGGTGGGTCTACGCCGGCCGCTATTGCAGGTGACTGGCTTACTTCCGTATACGACCAGAACAGTTTTGCTGTTAAAGGCTTTGGAGATATTTCTGCCAATATAGAACTGGAAACCATCCAACTGCTGTTGAACCTGCTGGAGCTGCCCGGCGATTTCCTCGGTGGTTTTGTAACCGGCGCCACCATGTCTAATTTTACCTGTCTGGCCGTAGCCCGTCAATGGATCGGAAAACAGTCCGGGAAAGATATTGCCAAAGACGGCTTGAATGTGCCGGTGCATATTCTTGCTGCAACACCGCATTCCTCCGCCATTAAATCACTTGCTCTGCTGGGCATTGGCAGTAACCGGCTTATTGCCGTGAATACGGAGGATGAGAACCGTGAATCCATGCAGATGGCTGATCTGGAAAATAGAATAACCGCTCTGCAGGGGGCGCCTTTTATACTGATCTCCAGTGGAGGCACCGTGAATACGGTAGATTTTGATGATTTCGCCGCCATAGCCGCATTAAAAAAGAAATACAATTTCTGGTGGCATATCGATGCCGCGTTTGGAGGCTTTGCCGCCTGTTCCGATGCGCATAAACATTTACTGAAAGGATGGGAAGCTGCTGACAGTATTACGGTAGATTGTCACAAATGGCTGAATGTTCCGTATGAAAGCGCGGTATTTCTGGTTCAGCAGCAGCATCGGTTATTACAGGTAGAAACTTTTCAGAACTCCAATGCACCCTACCTGGGAGATCCTTTGGAAAATTTTAGCTACATGAATTTTCTTCCGGAAAACTCCCGCAGACTCAAGGCGCTGCCTGCCTGGTTCTCGCTGAAAGCATATGGTAAACAGGGATACAAAGAGATCGTGGAAAATTGTATTGCACTTGCGCAACAGTTTGGACAATACATTGAGCAGAGCCCTTCCTTCGAATTACTTGCACCTGTACGGCTCAATACAGTTTGTTTTACATTGAAAGCGCCTTATGGTGCAGAGCGTGCCGCTGCATTTTTGCATCAACTGAACAGTACCGGAAAAGTATTTATGACACCAACGGTATACAAGGGGCAGAAGGGCATCAGGGCTGCATTGGTAAACTGGCGGACCACTGTCGATGATCTGCAGCTTGTTCAAACATGTATGGAGCAGGCGATGGAGAACCTGTAATCCATTTGTTCATTGTTGTTGTTGCAGGTATTCGTAAATTTACCGCAATGAAGCCTTTATTCAGAGAAAGAATCATCAACCGGATCCTCAGGAGCAAATACAAAAACACCGCTGAGAAATCTTCTTATTCCGGCTATGAGATTGCCAAATCTGTGAGCGAATTCAAGCGCTACCTGTTGTCGCAAATCAGGGATATTATATACATCGCCATTGGTATTTTTTCCGCTGCTTTTGGCCTTGAAAGTTTTTTATTACCCAATAGTTTTATAGATGGCGGTGCAACCGGTATTTCCCTGCTTGCCGCGCGGATGTTTCATGTGCCTGTGTATGTGTTCATTGTGCTGGTGAATATTCCGTTCCTGATTATGGGGTTGAATGTGATCAGCAGGCAGTTCGCCATTAAGGCAAGCCTGGCTATTGTTGGCCTGGCCTTTGTGCTGGCTACGGTGCATTTTCCGGAAGTGACCCACGATAAACTGCTGGTAGCTGTATTTGGTGGGTTCTTTCTGGGCGCCGGCATTGGCCTGTCTGTAAGAGGAGGAGGCGTATTGGATGGTACAGAAGTGCTGGCAATTCACCTGAGCCGGAAATTCGGAACAACCATTGGCGATATCATCACACTGATTAATATCATTATCTTTTCTGCAGCAGCCTACCTGCTGTCGATGGAAACTGCGCTTTATTCCATGCTCACCTATCTCGCTGCATCCAAAACACTTGATTTTATTATTGTTGGTGTGGAAGAATATACCGGTGTTACCATTGTATCGGTTCACAGCGATAAAATACGTGCCATGATCATTGATGTGTTGGGCCGTGGTGTTACCGTATACCGGGGTAAACGCGGATTTGGCAAGCATGGCCATACGCATGAAACCGATATTGTTTATACCGTGGTAACCCGGCTGGAGATCAGTAAGTTGAATGGCGAAATTGCCAAAATAGACCCCAATGCTTTTGTGGTGATGAACAGCATCAAAGACACCAGGGGCGGGATGATTAAGAAACGGGCCATACACTAGGAGCACAGGCACAAAAAAAGCGGGGCAGGCCCCGCTTTCCGATCGATTTTACCGATATTAAACAATCAGCAATGCATCTCCATAACTGAAGAAGCGGTATTTATCTTTAATAGCTTTCTTGTATGCTTCAATGGCCAGATCGTATCCTGCAAATGCGCAGGTCATGATCAACAGGCTGGTTTTAGGCAGGTGAAAATTGGTCACCAGGCTATCCGCCACGTTGAAGTTATAAGGCGGGTGAATGAAGTGGTTGGTCCACCCCTCGCTTGGTTTCAGTAATTTCTGGGCAGTAAAGCTGCTTTCCATGGCACGCATGGTAGTGGTGCCGATAGAACAGATGCGGTGACCATTTTGTTTTGCTTTGTTTACAATATCGCAGGCCTGCTGATCAATTGCATAGTACTCTGCATCCATTTTGTGTTTGCTCAGGTCTTCCACTTCAATCGGACGGAATGTACCCAGTCCGGTATGGAGGGTTACTTCCGCAAAACGAATGCCCTGGATCTCGCAACGTTTAATTAATTCCTTGCTGAAATGTAATCCTGCTGTAGGTGCTGCAACAGCACCTTCATGCTTGGCATAAACGGTTTGGTATCTTTCCTTATCTTCTTCGTCCGGCTTGCGCTTGATGTATTTAGGCAGCGGTGTTTCACCTAAGAATTCCAGCATTCTTTTGAAGCTGGCATCATCATCGTCCCATAAGAAACGGATGGTGCGACCCCTGCTGGTGGTATTGTCAATTACTTCGGCAACCAGTTCCTCATTGTCTCCAAAATAAAGTTTGTTGCCCACCCGAATCTTTCTTGCGGGGTCAACAATCACATCCCATAAACGGTTGGGCTTGTTCAGTTCGCGCAATAAGAATACCTCTATTTTAGCGCCGGTTTTTTCTTTGCGGCCATACATTCTTGCCGGAAATACCTTGGTATTGTTTACTACAAATACATCTTTATCGTCGTAGTATTCCAGGATATCCTTGAAATGACGATTCTCCATATGTCCGCTTTTCCGGTCTACAACCATCAAACGGCTGTCTTCTCTTCTTTTAGTGGGGTTCTGGGCAATGAGGTTCAGTGGAAGGTCAAACTTGAACTGGGATAATTTCATGTAACTAATCTGTTTTAAGATGATAGCCACATTCAGTTTGCCGGCCCGCAGCAGGCGGGTGGCGATAACTTCATGTTACGGCATGAATTTTTGAGTGTGCAAAGTTACGAAATTAAACTGAAAGACTCCCAATTTGCATTAACCGGGCTAAACGCCTGGTTATCAGGAAGGCGTGGGTTGGAGGGATACCCTGCAGAGGGTATAGGATGGGTATTTCAGCCAGCTATTTTTGCCCCATTAAACCATGATTATGAAAAAAACAGCCGCTTTGCTGATACTGGTAATGTTTTGCTTTGCCCTGGCCAACAATACCCGTGCGCAAACCGTTCCAACGGATTATCTCTACCCTGTGCTTGTAAAAGGCAAACTGGGTTACATCGATAACAAGGGGGTGTTGCAGATCAAAGCCAACCTGAACAAACAGGCAGCCTATGAACTGGAAAATGTAAAAACGCCCTTCATTATTGTAAAGAACGGAACGGAATCCGGGTTGTACAGCAGGAAAACCCAGAAAATGATCGTGGAAACAAAGTATAAAAACATACTGGTAGATGAAGCGGTGAAGCGCATTAAAATCGGATTGGGCGGAGGATTCTTCAATACTTTATACGGCTACGTGGATTATGATGGCAAACCCGTAATACCGGTTGCCTATAAAACACAACTCCTGACCGGCGGTTACCGGTTCAAGGAGGGCTTGTGGTGTTTTGAGAAAGATGGCAGGCAGGGTTATATGGACCCCAACGGAAATATCGTGATTGCCCCACAGTTTGAATCTGCCAGTGATTTTGTCAACGGGATAGCATTTGTGCGGAAGCCCGGTGAAAACCTCTATGGATACATTGATCAAAAAGGCAACTACCTGATCAAACCGCAGTTTTATGATGCGGGCACCTTTGATGAGAACGGATTTGCATTGGTGCAATTGAATAAAACTGATGCCACGCAGAGCATCATCGATAAAAAAGGAAAACTGATTGCCAGAGCCATTCCTCATCCTGCGCAGGATGATGGTTTTGGTGGCAATGTTCATTTTACCAAAGGACTGGCCCTGGTAAAGGATACTGTAAGCAATAAATACGGGTATGTGGATCAGTCGGGTAAACTGACCATTGCTGTGCAGTTCAGCTCGGCAGAGGAGTTCAATAATGAGGGCAGGGCCCTGGTTAGCATGGGCGGCCTGATGGATGGGGAAGGGCTGTTTGGAAAAATGCTTGGCGCCAAATGGACTTTTATTGATACAAAGGGCGCACCGCTGATGCCTTATTTCAGGGCCGATGAAGTGAGCCGGTTTTCCGAAGGACTGGCGGCTGTAAAATTCAATGGTTTATGGGGATTTATTAACCTGAAAGGCGAGGTAGTGATTGAACCGCAATGGACAGAACGCCCCAGTCTTTTTGAAGGGGGCATTGCCCGGGTTATGATGAAATCTGATGCCGAAAGTGATAAAGCCTATAGTTCGGATGTGGCGGTCGGGTACATCAACCAGCAGGGCCGGTATGTATGGAGTATGCAGAAATAAGCGGTAGTTGGTTTATGCAATGATGCCTTTGGGGATCGCAGCAATCAGTTGTTGTGTATAAGCTTCCTTCGGATGATAATATACGGAGGAAGCTTCGCCGGATTCGATGATTCTTCCTTTCTGCATCACGATAATCCGGTCGCTGATATACCGCACCACAGAAAGATCGTGTGAAATAAATACGGCCGTAAAACCGAAGTCGGCCTTCAAGTCGTTGAGCAGGTTCAATACCTGTGCCTGCACACTTACATCCAGTGCAGACACACTTTCATCACAAATAATGAAAGAAGGATTCAGGGCAAGAGCGCGGGCTATTACAATTCGCTGCCGCTGGCCTCCGCTGAATTCATGCGGATAACGCTGGTAGTGTTCGGGCAGGAGGTTTACTTTTTCCAGCAGGTGCATCACTTTTTCCCTGGCTTCTTTTTTATCCCGAACCAGTTGATGTACGAGCAGGGGCTCTGCAATAGCTTCCCCAATCCGCATTCTCGGGTTTAAGGAAGAATAGGGGTCCTGGAATATGATCTGCATTTCCCTGCGCAGTTTTTTAAGGGTGGGCGCATCGGCTTTGGTGAGGTCCATGCCTTTGTACATTACCTGGCCTCCCGTGGCGGGGATCAGTTGCAATAATGTTCTGCCCAATGTGCTTTTGCCACAGCCCGATTCTCCCACCAGTCCCAGTGTTTCGCCGGGATAAATGTCAAAACTCACATCGTCCACAGCCCTGGTGCAGGCCAGTGGTTTTCCGAAGAATGATTTTTTTGTAGGAAAATGTACCTGGAGATTGCGGACAGTCACCAGGGGCCCCAGCCCGTTATCCGGCTGGAATAGCCGGTTGGCAACAGACGCTGGGTTTGCGTTGGTTACTGTTTGCCGGTCTGCTTTTGTCTGAACGCTGGCTACCCCATTTCCTTCGCCCTGCATAAAATCACTCACCACGGGTAATCGTTCCCCCTTGGTATGCAATACCGGCCTGCACGCCAGCAGGGCCCTGGTATACGGATGCTGCGGATGTCTGAACAGGTTCAGGGTGGTATTTTCTTCTACCAGTTGCCCCTTGTATAACACCACTACCCGGTCGGCAACCTCAGCCACCACTCCCAGGTCGTGGGTGATGAAAATCACGCCCATCTGTTGTTCTTTCTGCAAAGACCGGATCAGTTGCAAAATGTTTTTCTGAACGGTTACATCCAGCGCTGTAGTGGGCTCATCGCAGATCAGCAATTCCGGTTCGCAACTGATGGCCATGGCAATCATGACTCTTTGTTTCTGACCTCCGCTGATCTGGTGCGGATACCGGTTAAATATGCCCGCCGGATCGGGTAGCTGTACTTTTTCGAAAAGTGCAAGGGTTCTTGCCTTCGCGGCGGCCGGGTCCAGTTTTAAATGGGTACTGATGGCTTCCATTACCTGGAAGCCGCAGGTGAGCACCGGATTCAGCGAAGTCATGGGTTCCTGAAAAATCATGGCTATTTTATTCCCCCTTAGCGCCTCCATGGTTTCCCGGGAGGCCCGGAGCAGGTCAGCGGTCCGGTTTCCCTGCGTAAAAAGAATGGAGCCCTGTGTGTATTGGGCCGGAGGACTTGCCAGCAGCCCCAGGATGGAGAGGGAGGTAATGGATTTTCCGGAACCGGATTCTCCCACAATGGCTACTGTTTCGCCTTTATTTACCTGAATATAAATATGCTGCAATGCAGGCCTTAGACCTTCAGGGCCCTGAAAGGAAATACAGAGATCATTGATCTGTAATAGGGTTGCTGACATATAGTGCACAAGTTAAGCGGATTTAACAATCAGGTGCGTAATTTTTACACTTTCATTCGCTTTATTGAGGTGGTTTCACCTAATTTTGCCAGCACGTTAGTAAAACGTATTTTCTGGCTAAATACATCGTAATGATTCGACAATCCTGGTGGAAAATATTGGCTTTTTGTTTATTGCTCTACACCTGTGTTTACGGTTTCTACGTAAAAGTTCCAAAGCTGGATGATCGAATGCAGGAATCCATCCGTAACTTTTTCTTCCATGTGCCTATGTGGTTTGGCATGATGATCCTGTTGCTGGTGTCGCTGATCTATGCCATCCGTTACCTCAAAAAACCCACTGTTAAAAACGACGCTTATTCATCTGCCTATGCAGCTACCGGCATTATCTTCGGTATGCTGGGACTGGTAACCGGCTCCATTTGGGCCAACTACCAGTGGGGCAACCCCTGGAGCGGGGATCCCAAACAAAACGGGGCAGCCATAGCCATGCTGATTTACCTGGCCTATTTTGTGCTGCGGGGCAGCATGAACGACGAAGAAAAGAAAGCACGGATCGGTGCTGTCTATAATATTTTTGCCTTTTTTATGCTTTTCCCAACCCTGTGGATCCTGCCCCGTTTAACGGAGTCGCTGCATCCCGGCGGGCAGGGCAGCGAAGGCAATCCGGGTGTGAATGGAAAAGACCTGGATATACAAATGCGCCTGGTGTTTTATCCTGCCGTCATTGGCTGGACTTTACTGGGTGTATGGATCAGTACGCTTAAAATCAGGTACACATTATTGGCCGAGCAAAAATTATCCAATGAATAAGTTCAAACATTATATGCTGCTTGCAGTGGCTTTTCTTATTAGTGCATCAGCCCGGGCTCAGGAGGTTCCTCCTGCCGATCTGATGCGTAGTAACGGAAAAATATTTGTGGTGATGGCTGTGGTGGTTACCATACTGGTAGGCCTCTTCATCTATGTCGCTGCCATCGACCGTAAAATATCCCGTCTCGAAAAAGGGGAGGCGGCTAAGTAGTTTTCAAATTCACGATTGTAATAAACCTATAAATTGATTGCCAATGTCAAATCAACATGAGTACAGCTTTTTTCAAAGTGTTGAAAAAAGTTTTGAAAAGGCGACTAAGTTTACCAAGTGGGAAAAGGGTCTGCTGGAACAAATCAAAGCATGTAACAGTATCTACAGCATGCGTTTTCCTGTAAAAATGGACGACGGTAGAATTGAAGTAATTGAAGCATATCGTGTGCAGCATTCTCAACACAAATCTCCTTGTAAGGGTGGTATCCGTTTCAGTGATGCCGTTAACCAGGACGAAGTGATGGCGCTTGCTTCCCTGATGACCTACAAGTGTGCTATTGTAAACGTTCCGTTTGGTGGTGCAAAAGGTGGTATCAAAATCAATCCCCGTCAGCACAGCGTTTACGAACTGGAAAAAATCACCCGTCGTTACACCAGCGAACTGGTGAAGAAAAATTTCATCGGCCCCGGCATTGATGTTCCGGCTCCTGATTACGGAACCGGCGAACGCGAGATGGCCTGGATCGTGGATACCTATGCTTCCCTGAAACCAGGTGATATTGATGCTGCAGGTTGTGTTACCGGTAAGCCAATTACACAAGGTGGTGTACGCGGAAGGAAAGAAGCAACCGGACTGGGCGTATTCTTTGGTATCAGAGAAGTATGTAATATGCCGGATGTAATGAAGCGTTTGGGGCTTTCTACAGGTGTGGAAGGTAAAACAGTGATTGTACAGGGAATGGGTAACGTGGGTTACCACTGCGCTAAATTTTTCCGTGAGCACGGTTCTAAAGTAATTGCCATTGCAGAATACGAAGGAGCTATCTACAATGCCAACGGATTGAACGAAGAAGAAGTATTTCAGCACAGAAAAGCAACGGGTTCTATCCTGAACTTCCCTGGTGCAACCAACCTGGCCAATAGCAGCGACGCGTTGGAAACAGCATGTGATATCCTGATCCCTGCTGCATTGGAGAATGTGATCAACGGAAGCAACGCCGATCGCGTGAAAGCAAAGATCATTGGTGAAGCAGCCAATGGTCCTTTAACCCCGGAAGCAGATGATGTATTTGCAAAGAAAGGTATCCTGGTAGTTCCGGATATGTACCTGAACGCAGGTGGGGTAACCGTTTCTTATTTTGAGTGGTTGAAAAACCTGAGTCATGTCCGTTACGGACGGATGGAAAAACGTTTCACCGAAAACATGAACGGTAACATCCTGGAGCAGATCGAATCACTCACCGGTAAGAAAGTATCTGATGCCGAAAGAAAAGTGATCCAGCATGGCCCTGAAGAAGTAGACCTTGTACACAGCGGCCTGGAAGAAACCATGATCTCCGCTACCCGTGAAATCATGGATATCTGGCACAGTAATCCGGAGATTCCTGATATGCGTACAGCAGCTTATGTATGTGCCATTAACAAAGTGGGTACCTCTTACGCTGAACTGGGTATTTTCCCTTAATCGACCAGCCTTCCGGTTTGCCGGAACAATATATTATCCGGGAGCATGCAAGTGCTTCCGGATTTTTTATGGGGTATACCCGGGTATCTCCGGTTCGTGGGAAACCTGTCTTTCTTTTACGCCAAAGCAATGCGTATAGTGGCCGTTGGTGATGACCATATAACTTGTTTGTACAACAGAGTAATATGCAAGTAACTGTTTAATCACGGCTTCTGTTAGCGGAAAGTTTTGCTCTTTACATTCTATAATCATCCAGGGCTTGTCGTTTTGGTATACCAGGATATCAAAACGCTTTTTCATTTCTCCGGCCAGTATTTCCTTTTCCACAGCAATCAGTGCGGGTGGATATTGTTTTACTTTCACCAGGTAGTTCAGGAAGTTCTGCCGGACCCATTCTTCCGGGGTTAGTTTGACCCACTGTTTCCGTACCTCGTCGAAGATCAGTTCTTTGCCTGCCGTTCCTTTTATTTTGGGTTGATATTCCGGGTAGGGTATAATCATGCAGGCCTTGTGGGTTTGGTAAACAATGGTTCCGGGTTGCCGGGCCGTAAAAATAAGGAATGCCCGGGTCCGCAGAACGGATTGCCGGCCATCACACCATTTTTTTGTATATTTACAGATTAACCAACGGACAACGACCCCGCACGGAGCGTCCGGAATGACCCCGTTTGATCCGCTCTTTCAGCAGGTTGTCTGTTTTCAATGCGAAGCATTATGAAAACGAAAGAAGATATTGTACACAACTGGTTGCCCAGGTACACAGGCGAAAAATTAGAAAATTTCGGCAAATACATTCTACTGACC
Source organism: Sediminibacterium sp. (assembly GCA_035254545.1). Lineage (GTDB taxonomy): Bacteria > Bacteroidota > Bacteroidia > Chitinophagales > Chitinophagaceae > Sediminibacterium. The sequence continues at coordinate 49,679 of DATFAP010000019.1, forward strand.
AACTTCAGTAACTATGTAACCATGTTTGCAAAGTGGAATAAAGTAAAAGTGGTAGGGCAGGACAGGTCCATGCAATGCGCCACCGCCGACGGAATTACCATCATCAATTTCGGAATGGGCAGCCCTGGCGCTGCTACCATTATGGATCTGCTTACCGCTATTGAACCCGAAGCGGTTTTATTTCTCGGGAAATGCGGCGGCCTGAAGAAAAGAAATAAGCTGGGCGATCTGATCCTGCCCATTGGCGCCATCCGCGGAGAGGGTACATCCAACGACTATTTTCCACCGGAAGTACCCGCCATGCCTGCATTTGCACTGCAAAAAGCCATTTCCACCACCATCCGCGATTACAAAGTAGATTATTGGACCGGAACTGTGTATACCACCAACAGAAGGGTTTGGGAACACGATGATGCTTTCAAGGAATACCTGACCAGGGTAAGGGCCTATGCCATTGATATGGAAACGGCCACTATTTTTACCGTGGGTTTTTACAATAAGATTCCTACGGGTGCCTTATTACTGGTAAGCGATCAGCCCATGATTCCGGAAGGGGTAAAAACAGAGGCCAGTGATAAACAGATTACCGCACAGTATGTAGAAAGACACCTGAAAATAGGGGTGGATTCCCTGAAACAACTGATCAGCAACGGGCTTACCGTTCGCCACCTTCGGTTCTGATTTTAGAGCATTAATCTTTCCAGAGAAAGGGAAAAAGAATATAGGCCAGGGCAATGATCATCAGGTCGAGCCCCCCCAGCATGCCTACCATATTCCACCAGCCGTCCTGTATTACAGAAGAAAATGCGGAGGAAGTGATCTTCATCAGCAGCAACAACTGGGGTATGATGATGGGGAACCCCATAATGGCCATCAGGGCAGCCTGCTGCTGTGCTTTGGCTGCAATGGCTGCCAGAAAGGTGAATACCAGGCTTAGGCTGATCCCCCCCAGCATACTGATGAGCACAAACTCTGTCATTTTTGTGATGGGATTGCCCAGTAACAGGGTGAACACAGCCAGGCTCAACAGGTTCATCAGCAGCATCAGGATGGCATTGAAAAGGAGCTTCGATAAAATGAAATCGGCAGGACCTGCAATGGAGTAGAAGTAAAGCATTTTCCCCTTACTGTCTTGCAGGAAGCTTTTGGCTACCGCATTGATGCATACAAAGAGTTGCAATACCCAGAACAAACCGTTCCATACCTTGTCTTCGGGTTGGCCCATCGACAGGTACACCACAAATGTTGTGGAGGCTATATAAAGTAATACACCATAAAACGTATGTTGCTGGCGGGTTTCCAGCAACAGGTCTTTCCGGATCAGGGTCAGTATGGTGGTTTTACTGTTCATTGGCGCAGTTTCTGCAACGGGGTTCATAGGTTTCTTTTTCGCCCAGTAACACCTGCCCCTTGGCGGCTGTTTTACGGTAGGAGATATTGGCTATACTGCCGCATTTTACACAGATTGCATGTAATTTGGTAATATAATCGGCCGTGGCCAGCAGGTTGGGCATCTGGCCAAAAGGTTTTCCCTGGTAGTCCATGTCGAGCCCGGCTACAATCACCCGTACCCCTCTCAGGGCCAGGGTTTCGCAAACATTCACCACTTCTTCATCAAAAAACTGGGCCTCGTCTATTCCCACCACATCCACGTCCTGCGACATCAGTAAAATAGTCTGGGAATTATCAATGGGCGTTGAGGTAATGGCATTGGAATCGTGGCTCACTACTTTGTTTTCGTCGTAACGCACGTCTATGGCAGGTTTGAAGATCTCCACCTTCAGGTTGGCAATCCTGGCCCTTTTCAACCTGCGGATCAGTTCCTCTGTTTTTCCACTGAACATACTTCCACAGATTACTTCAATCCACCCCCTTCTCTCTCCCCGCAAATTTGGCTCTATAAACATCCTGCAAAATAAATTAGTCGTTTTAGCGTTAGTTACTTAATCACGAACGCTCATTTGGTAACCCCCCAAAAGTATCATATCCTATGCAAAGAGTGGGTACTTTAATCAATAAATTGAAAGATCAGTTTGAACAACAGGCTGATCCGGAAAAACTGGCGCAAACTGCCCAGTTAATCCTGGCGGAACTCCAAACCAAAAGAACGGCTGAACTGGTGACCGGCGGGGTATCGGTGCAACTGCCCGCTGTAGTGGTAAAAATGAGCTGCTCCGAAGCGCCGGTTATCCCTGAATCAATGCCGGCTTATATTCCCCCTGTAAAACCGACACCCAAAAAAGAAGATCTCTCCGGATGGTTATTTGATACCCCGGTTGAAATACCAACACTGGTTCACCAGGATTACAACCTCTCCGAAGCCCCGGTTCCGCTCAACGAGGCCATCGGAACAAAACGAACCGAACTGAATGATCACCTGAAAGAGGAAAGGGTGGAAGTGGCTGCCAAACTGGAAGAAACACCTATCCGTGATCTCCGGAAAGCCATTAGTGTAAATGACCGTTATCTTTTTACCCACACACTGTTCCGGGGCGATGAGAATATGTATGAGCGAAGCATCAAAACCATCAACGGGTTCACGATTTATCCCGAGGCCCAATACTGGATTCAGCGCGAATTAAAAGTGAAACTGGGATGGCCTGAAAATCATGAAGCGGTGAAATTGTTCGATCACCTGATCAGGCGCAGATTTTCCTGAATATAATTTAATACCTTGGCGGTAGCGCCGGCATGATGGCGCACGTAATTTCTTGCGGCAGTTCCTGCAATGGACCGCTTTTCTTTGTGGGCCAGTAAATTATTGATGATTTCTTCCAGTTCCACCACATCCAATGCAGTAAATGCAGCTCCGGCTTCAATTAAATCGATGGCCTCAAGGTATTTTTCATACACGGGTCCAAACACAACCGGCACGCCGTACACAGCAGCTTCCAGCGTGTTGTGTATGCCATCGTCTGTAAACCCGCCCCCGATAAAAGCGATCTGGGCATAGTGATACAGGCTGCTGAGCATGCCTATATTGTTGATGATCAGGGTGCGGACCTGTTCGGGAGGGTTGCCCTGTTCAAAAGCAGCCAGGTACTCACTATAAAGCATGGCATCGGGGTAATATTTAATGCATTCATCCAGCCTGTCGGGCTGAATATCGTGCGGCGCAATAATCATGCGCAGTTCCTTGTGTTGTATGGCCAGGTGATGCAGGGCTTTGTCGTCCTCGCTCCAGGTACTGCCGGCCACAATGGTGGTATGGGCAGCGCAGAAATGTGTGATGGCGGGGTATTCCTGAAACTGTTGCGCAATATCAATCACCCGGTCGAAACGGGTATCGCCGGAGACCGTGGTCCGGTTGCCGTACCCAACGGAGTCCAGCAGTTTTTTGGAATGCTCGTCCTGTACAAAGAATTGGGTGAAATAGGAAAGCATATTCCTGTAGAAACCGCCATAGCTTCGGAAAAACAACTGATCGGAACGGAAGATACCTGATACCAGCAGGGTGGGGATCTGCCGTTCTTTTAAAGTGGAAAGATAAAAATACCAGAACTCATATTTGATGAAAATGGCCAGTTGGGGTTTTACCAGCAGCAGGAACTGGCGGGCATTGCTGTGGCTGTCCATTGGCAGATAGGTTACATAATCTGCAATGGGATGGTTCTTTCTGACCAGGTATCCCGAAGGAGAAAAAAAACTGACCAGTAAACGATGCGAGGGATATTGCTTCTTCAGGGCGGCGGCTACCGGCAGGCCCTGCTCAAACTCGCCCAGTGAGGAACAGTGCATCCAGATAACCGGTGCTTTGGAAGCTGCAGCAAATTTGCTCAAACCGGCAAACACATCCTGCCTGCCCCGGATCCATTCTTTTGCTTTTGGATTGAAGGGGGCAATCAACCTGGCACCAATCGGATAAAGTGCAATAAACAGTCTGTAAAACAGCTTCATCGCCTGCAAAGGTACGGCTGTTAAGGCCAGGAAGCGGCGAATGTCCAAATTCTTTCTTGACCTTTTTTATGCTAATTTTGCACCATATAAAAAACGACTTATGCGGCCTATCCAGATGGTAGACACCAAAACCCAGTATTTGCATATTAAAGAAGCGGTAGACCAGGCCATTCATGAAGTATTAGATTCAGCGGCATATATCAATGGAAAACAGGTTCAAGACTTCAGCGCAGCCCTCGGCAGCTACCTGGATGTGAAACATACCATCCCCTGTGCCAACGGAACCGATGCATTGCAGATTGCCATGATGGCATTGGGATTGCAGCCGGGAGATGAAGTGATCACGCCTTCCTTTACCTATATCGCCACTACTGAAGTAGTAGCATTGCTGAAGCTTACCCCCGTGTTTGTGGAAGTGGATCCACAAACATTCTGCATCGACCCGGAATCGGTTCGCAAAGCCATTACGCCCAAAACCAAGGCGATTGTGCCCGTGCATCTCTACGGACAGGCTGCCCCGATGGAAGCCATCCTGCAGATAGCGAAAGAATTCAATCTCTATGTGATTGAAGACAATGCGCAGGCCATTGGCTGCGACTATACTTTCTCGGATGGCACCAAAAGGAAAACCGGCACCATCGGAGATATCGGTGCAACTTCTTTTTATCCTTCCAAAAACCTGGGCGCATACGGAGATGGCGGAGCCATCTTTACCAATAACGATGAGTTGGCACATAAAATGAAAATGATTGCGAACCACGGCCAGCAAAAAAGATATTATCATGAAGTGGTGGGATGTAACTCCAGACTCGATTCTATTCAGGCAGCCATATTGAATATCAAGCTGAAACACCTCGATGAATACAATGCGGCGCGCAGGGCAGTTGCGGCGCATTACGACCGGGCATTTGCCAATCATCCGAAAATTACTACACCATTTGTAGCATCCTACAGTACGCATGTGTACCACCAATACACGCTACAACTGAACGGAGTAAGCAGGGATGGATTGAATGAATACCTGGCAACTAAAAAAATTCCTTCCATGATCTATTATCCGGTACCCGGACATCGCCAGGATATGTTTGCTTCTTTTGGTTTGCCCAAACTGGATATGCCGGTGACCGATCGGCTAACCGCAGCCGTTATTTCCTTACCTGTTCATACCGAAATGGACGAAGAACAACTGAACTATATCTGCACTGAAGTTTTAAATTACATAAACCAATAAATTATGAGAATTGCTGTAGTCGGAACCGGCTATGTAGGATTGGTTACCGGTACCTGTTTTTCAGAAACCGGCAACAAAGTAACCTGCATCGACATAGATCAATCCAAAGTAAATAAATTGTCTGGCGGGGAAATTACCATTTATGAACCCGGACTGGAGAAAATATTCCTTAGGAATTTAAAAGAAGGCCGTTTGAAGTTTACCACCAATCTGGCTGAAGGCGTGAAGGATGCGGAGATTGTATTCCTGGCGCTGCCTACACCTCCGGGAGAGGGAGGGGCTGCAGACCTGCGTTATGTATTGGGCGTGGCCAAAGACCTGGGAAAAATTCTGACAGATTATAAAGTGATTGTAGATAAGAGTACTGTGCCGGTAGGAACAGCGGAAAAAGTATATGCAGCCATTGCAGAGAACTTCAAAGGGGAGTTCGATGTAGTGAGCAATCCGGAATTCCTCCGTGAAGGGGTGGCCGTAGACGACTTCATGAAACCCGACCGCGTGGTGGTGGGAACCCGTTCTGAGCGTGCCAAAAAAGTAATGTCAGATTTGTACGCACCATTTGTTCGCCAGGGAAATCCGGTGATTTTCATGGACGAAAAATCGGCCGAGCTAACCAAGTATGCAGCCAACTCCTTCCTGGCTACCAAGATCTCATTCATGAATGAGATTGCACAGCTTTGCGAAAGACTGGGAGCCGATGTGGATATGGTCAGAAGAGGAATCGGAAGCGATGACCGGATTGGTAAGCGCTTTTTATTTCCCGGTATTGGTTATGGTGGCAGTTGCTTCCCCAAAGACGTACAGGCGCTGATCATGAGTGCGGAAGAAGTGAACTACGATTTCAAAATATTGAAATCTGTGGAAGCGGTGAACGATGCGCAGAAGCTGCACCTGATGCCGAAGATTCTGAAATACTTCAACGGAGATATTAAGGGTAAACATTTTGCCTTGTGGGGACTGGCTTTTAAACCCAATACAGACGATATCCGTGAAGCACCGGCATTGTACCTGATTGATGCCTTAACCGAACTGGGTGCAACTGTTACCGCATTTGATCCTGAAGCCATGCCGAATGTGAAGAAGACCATCGGTGATAAAATTCAGTACGCAGCCAACCAATATCAGGCGCTGGAGAATGCAGACGCACTGATCATTGCAACAGAGTGGAGCGAATTCAGAACACCGGATTTTGAACAGATCAACAGCATACTGAAGGGCAAAGCCATCTTCGACGGAAGAAACCTTTTTGATGTTAAATTTATTACCGACATGGGCTACCATTACGAAAGTGTGGGCCGCAAATAACCTGCCATGGCAAAGAAACGCATACTGATTACCGGAGCTGCCGGATTCCTGGGCTCACATCTCTGCGATCGTTTTATCCGCGAAGGATATCATGTAATTGCAATGGACAACCTGATCACCGGAGATCTGCGCAACATAGAACACCTGTTTAAACTGGAAGATTTTGAGTTTTATCACCACGATGTAACCAAATTTATCCATGTACCGGGCCACCTGGATTATATCCTGCATTTCGCTTCTCCTGCAAGTCCGATTGATTATTTAAAGATTCCGATTCAAACCCTGAAAGTGGGCGCGTTGGGAACCCATAACTGTCTGGGACTGGCCAAGGCAAAAGGCGCCAGGATGCTGGTAGCCTCCACCAGTGAAGTGTATGGAGATCCACTGGTGCATCCGCAAACAGAGGAATACTGGGGTAATGTAAACCCGGTGGGACCAAGGGGCGTGTACGACGAAGCCAAACGATTCATGGAATCCATCACACGGGCCTATTATACTTTCCATGGAGTAGAAACCAGGATTGTCCGCATTTTCAATACCTATGGTCCAAGAATGCGACTGAATGACGGAAGAGCCTTGCCTGCATTCATAGGACAGGCCCTGCGGGGAGAAGATCTGACGGTATTTGGAGACGGAAGCCAGACCCGTTCATTCTGTTATGTAGACGACCTGATTGAAGGAATCTACCGATTGCTGATGAGCGACTATACCATGCCGGTAAATGTTGGTAACCCCAATGAAATTACCCTGAAAGATTTTGCGGAAGAAGTGTTGAAACTCACTGGATCTTCTGTTAAGATTGTATACAAGCCATTACCGGTAGATGATCCCAAACAGCGTCAGCCGGATATTACCAAGGCCAGGGAGATTCTGGGCTGGGAACCAAAAATAGATCGTGCAGAAGGATTGAAAAGGACCTATGAGTATTTCAAATCGCTGCCGAAGGAAGAATGGTCTAAACAACCGAAGGAATTTTATTCAGGAAAATAATTTGTATGAAGCCGATAGTTGTAGTAACAGGAAAGAACGGACAGCTTGGTTGGGAATTGCAACAATTGGCTTCCTCTTTTGAAAGCAGGTATCAGTTTGTTTTTGCCGACAGGGCCATGCTGGATCTGTCTCAACCCGAAACCATTGCCCCATTCATTGAGCAATACCACCCACAGTATGTTTTGAACTGTGCGGCTTACACAGCGGTGGATAAAGCAGAATCGGAGCAGTTGGAAGCTATGACCATCAACGGTATATCCGTAGGAGAGCTGGCAACCGCCTGCGAAAAAAATCATTGCAAGCTGATTACTGTTTCCACCGATTATGTGTTTGATGGAAATGGCACATCCCCCTACCAGCCGGATACACCCACCGATCCAGTGAATTATTACGGTTACTCAAAATGTATCGGCGAACAGTTGGCGCAGCAGAACAATCCCTCTTCTATCATTGTAAGAACCTCCTGGGTTTATAGCGTGCATGGTCATAACTTTGTGAAGACCATGTTGCGGTTGATGAAGGAAAGGCCCGAATTAAAAGTGGTCAGTGATCAGGTAGGATCACCCACCTATGCGGCCGATCTGGCAGCAGTACTGATGCAGATCGTAGAGGAAGACCAGCGTGGAAATCATCATTCGGGAATTTATCATTACAGCAATACAGGAGTGATATCCTGGTACGAATTTGCCGTGGCTATCCGGGATCAGGCAAAGCTTACAGCCAATGTGTTGCCCATCCCCGGCAGTGCCTATCCAACGCCTGCAGCCAGACCTGCTTATTCGGTGATGGATACTGCAAAAATAACGACCGATTTCGGGGTGATCCTGAAACCCTGGGCACAAAGCCTGGCGCAATGTTTGAAACAACTCATATAAAGAGATAAATAGCTTTCTTATGAAAAACACTTTTGTAGTTACCCTGGTGTTGGTTACAGTAGTGGTTGTAATGAATGCCTGCGATCAGTCCGGAACCCGGGAAGCTGCCATACTGGAAACTTACCGGTTAAAAGGAGATTCCATCAGTACCACGGCACAACAAACCATTTTTAAAAACCTGACCGGTGCGATGGATAGCGGCGGGCTGGTGTATGCCATCGACTTCTGCAATAAGAATGCCATGCGCATCACCGATTCCCTGTCTCAGTTGGCAGGATCAAAAATAGAACGGTTGAGTAACCGGAACCGGAACCCGGCCAACCGGCTCAGGGAAGAAGGAGACCGGGTAATCTGGGAACATTTTAACAGCCATTCGGATGGGAATGTAGATGATACATTAATACATACCAGTGATAGTTACACTTATTATAAGCCGATTCGGATTGCCATGCCTACCTGCCTGAACTGTCATGGTAAAAAAGATAAAGACCTGGATCCGCTGGTGGCCAAAGTGATTGCAGCAAAATATCCCAACGATCTGGCAACCGGTTACCAGATGAATGATCTGCGCGGAATCTGGAAAATTACTTTCCGAAAGTAATCACCTGTAAAACAATTTTCCAGCCCTGATCGGTAGCCTGCCAGAAGCGGAAGTAGCCATCTTTTTTTCCATTGAGTTCTGTAATGCCATAGGTAACAGCGGATTGCCGATCGGCCGCAAACTGACCGCCTGCAGGAGAAAGTCTGGCGGATTCCGGAAACTTATCCAGGAAGCGGGCTGTAGCATTGGCGCCCATGATGGGGTAGTGGCCGGTCAGGTTGAAAATGGTTTCATGGGTGGAAACTTTTTCCCAATAACTTTTTCCTTCGGCCAGTAAACGGGTGTTGAAATCGATATCAAGTTGTACCGCACTGTCCGGAGCCGCGGAAAGTTGTTTGTTTTTTTGTTTCAGGGAAATCACCTGCACCTGCTTAGCCCGTTCAGGTACTGCCGGTAATTCAATACCCAGGTCTACCAGGAATTTCCATTCACCGGCTGCGTTCTTTTTCCAAACGGTTGCATACTGTCCGTAACCCAACACAGCAGCAGTATCAGAGAGGTTATGCTTCATCCAGTATGGCCCGGTGGTAAAACCAAAATCAGCAGCAGCATTCATCGCAGCAATGGCAGGTTCCCAAATCAATTTCAACGGACTTTCGGGCATCCTGCTCCAGAAACGTTTTGCATTCAATGCATTGCCTCTTGCAAAAATAACGGCAGTAGAATCCATATGCTGCAAGAAAGCCGATTTGGCGGAATGCGCCAGGGCATGGGCGGCAAAGCTGCGTTCCGCATCAATCACAGGGTCCGCGTTTTGTGCAGAACTGCTGTTCAGCAAAAAGCAAGATAGTAGAAGAAAAAAGAAGGATCTCATATTAAACAGATTAGCCTGGAATAGATGAACGTAAAAAAGATTGCTGTGCTACAGGCGATACGAAACCGAAAATAAGCCTGCAGCATTGCTGTAGATATGGAAAAAGGATGAGCGGCTTTGCGAAGCGATTGCAGGTAAATTGCGCCTGATCATGTTCGGAGGAAAGGCAGCTTTCAGCAGTTTTTAATAGTAATAAAACGAGCAAGTATTTTTTTTTTGCTAGTTTGCTGCCGATCTATTTCTGAAATTAAACTTAATAACCTTCCAATGATCGATTATTCTACCTATGATGATATTGCATTGATGCGCCTGATTGCAATGGAACAAGATGATAGCCAGGCATTTACTACATTTTATAATCGCCATTTAGCAAGGGTATATAAAAAAATGTTTATTTTTCTGAAAAGCTCAGAAGAAGCAGAGGAGGCCGTTCAGGAGGTCTTTATGCGGATATGGAAAAGAAAAAAATTTCTGCATCAAGTAAATAATATAGAAGCCTATTTTAATACTATTTGTCGCAATCTAATCTATGATCGGTTCCGCAGGGCAAAGCATGATAAAAATCTGCTGGAAAAACTAAAAATTGCCGCAAAAGAACATCCGAATCTTGCTCCCGGTGCAGATACTCAATTGTTGGTAAAGCAACAGTGGGAACTGTTGCAAAGGGCGCTGGATACCCTTCCTCCCCAACGGCGTAAAGTGTTTGAGTTATGCAAGGTACAGGGAATGAGTTATGATGAGGTATGCGCCGAACTGGGAATTAGTTTGCCTACTGCCAAAGAACATGTGAAGCGAGCTAGACGCAATATTCTCGATTATTTGCATGCCCAGGGTGAGATTTCTATAGGTTTAATACTGCTACTGGATATCGTCGGTGAGTAAGGATTAGCTTTTGAGTGGGAAATATGAGCCTTTAACCCTACTTTTTTTCCTGAGCTGCGTCTTTATAAGAAAGGCACTTAATGAGATTCCTTTATACACCTGAAAATTTTGTAATACGACTGCAGCGATTTATTGAAAACAGTTACAACAGGCAGGATGTAGATATACTTGTTGAACTGATTGATGAATCCGCTTTTCACGGTCTTGCAATGGAACAGATAGAAGGGACTCTTCTTAAAACACATGTACAGCAGGGAGAAATTTCACAAGAAATCCTGGAACGAATGCAGGGTAAGCTCCCGATGATACTTAATGCTGACCTGGCAGGGATCCGCTCAACCAGCAAGTTCCGCCTTATTTCACCCTTCGTCAAATGGATTGCGGCTGCCTTTTTACTAATGGTGGCCGGTACTGCCACCTTCTTTTTGGTACAGCCCCGAAAGTCATCTGAAATTCCTGATGCAGTTCAAGTCTTAAGCGATGTGAAAGCCCCCAATAGCAATAAAGCCATGATTATGCTTCCCGATGGCCGAAGTATATATCTTGGAGAGGTCAGTAACGGAACTCTTGCAAGGATAGGCGATGTGCAGCTAGAAAAAATGGCGAATGGTCGAATACGTTATACGGGAAGCACAGTAGCCCCTGTATATCATACCCTTACGAATCCAAAAGGAAGTGAAGTGATAGACGTAAGATTAAGCGATGGTACCCGCATTTGGCTGAACTCCGGTTCGTCAATTACCTATCCAGTCGCTTTTGTGGAAGGTCAATATCGGAAAGTGAACATGATCGGTGAAGCCTATTTTGAGGTAGCATCTAATAAGTTGAGTCCTTTCAGGGTAACTAAAGGAAATATGCAGGTTGAAGTACACGGAACACATTTTAATATAAATGGTTTTGATGATGAAGTAGATACAAAAGTGACCCTCTTAGAAGGCTCCTTAACCGTATCGGAAGGAAGTCATTCCGTAACACTGCTGCCGAATCAACAGGCCGTGGTAAAGCAAGGCAAAGTGCTGATGAGAAATAAAATAAACATTGATCAGGTTATTGCCTGGAAGGCAGGCAGATTCGATTTTGGAGAAGGAACTCCTATTCGGGATATTTTGCTGCAGATTGCCAGATGGTATAATGTAGAAATTGTCTACAGAGGCATATCCAATCCCAGATATTACGGATCTGTTTCTCGTTATGTAAATGTGTCGGAAGTATTAAGAATATTTGAACTTGCAGGAGGAGTTCATTTTATTATAGAAGGCAATAAGATTATAGTCTATACAATCTAGTTGCACTGATTTAGTATTTATAAACTTATCATTGCTTTTTCTGACCGATAAAGTATTTTATATTAAATTTTATGCTAATGTTTTTGGGCCAGCCTAAGTATGATTTGATATTGAAATGATTTCATTTGCTGCATATTGTCTTAAGGAGCTTTTTACCAGTGCAGCTTCCATTTCTCTTCTTTTTACGAGTCCGTCCATCCCAATTCCAATCCATAACCTTTTGCTATGGTCTATCAATTGAGCAATGCCATGGTAATCTTTTTGTTGTATCAGCGGAACGATTTGGCGCATTTCGATTCTGCGTTCTCCTTTAAGGCTATTACCGCGATTTAGTACCATGCTAATAATTGCTCCCGCTGCATCAGGTAGTAGCTCATTCAGTCCCGGATAGATTGCTAAGGCTTCGGATGCCGCTTTGGGGAGAGTGGAGCGGATAAAAACCTGTTTTGCGGTTTCAAATGGAATTGAGAGGGATTGAACTGATTTGTTTTCTTTCAAATATTTCTCTGCATTGGCACCTTTCAAACCTGCACAAGCAGAAAGGAGTTTTCGTTGTTGAACGGGAAGCATGGTCCAGTCTTTTTCAATCTCAGCCCGGGTATGGTAACCAAGATCATAGCCTATGCCCACTGTAATACCACTATCTCCTTTGGGCCATACTGGATGGGTATATTTTTGGGTATATTCTGCAGCACTTGACACTTCCTGCACGATGATAAAGTTGATGCTTTTGATTGAAAGGAACATGGTAGTTCGTTTTTGCTTTCGTTTATAGTACCAGATACCTGCTGTTGCGACAGCAAGTGTTATGCCCAGCAGGGCCATCCATTCCATTGTATTTAATTTACGGCCCACTACTGGTAGTCTATAGGTTACTCGTATTCCACTTCTGCATCCAATGCCTTTAAGGCGGCCAGTTCTCCGGGCTCTTCTTCAGGGAAACCTGTTAAAGTATACACATGGCCGGGCATAATGGGTAATGTTTGCAGGCTTTCGTCTGTTATAAAATAGTCAAGCTGGTCTCTTGCGGCCTTTAGCTCATGGTAATAACTATCCCTTGTTTTCATCTTTTCGAGCTGCTTATCCATGGCTATTTTCAGGTCAACAGCTTTATGAAGTAAATACCTGCGCCCTCCTTTGCCTTTTTTCCAACGGCCTCCGAGACCGATATAGAGTTTCAGCAGGGTTACTGCGGGGCGAAGCTTTTCTACGAGGTAGTTCTGTTTTAAATTTTCTATGTCATCGATGGGGGGTGGGGCAACCGCTTCTTTTCCTGCATATTTCCCAATCAGGTATTCCATTATTTTTTTTATCAATCCGATGTTTCTTGTTCCGTGACCAATTTTTTTCTGTACCATCAAACGCCGTATGTAATTGATGAGAGAACGGATTTCTTCCTTAGATACCCCCGCTTTTGATTTTAAATGGATGTACCTGTAAAGAATGACCTGGTCAAAAGATAACCTGATTACCCAATCAATCCTGGCTTGCTTTTTTCCCAATTTACCCAAACACCAAACGGATTCTTCACCATTGTCGGCTAACCATTCGTTTAGTTCTTTCAGGTATTTTTTAACCCTTTGCTTGATTCTTTCATCCGTTTTATATGCATGCCAATTTTCACCATTTTCAGTGATAACCTTTAAGTACACATGTTCTTCCTGCAAATGCATGGGGAGACGAAATAGCGTATCTGCACCTATTTTCCAGAAGTAATTCTTTACTGTAAGTCGTTCTTTCAGACCGGCTGGTTTGTTCGATTCGAGATGTTTATAATGATCCTGGATATGTCTGTACTCCCTGTCAATAAAATTTCGCAGGCCCTGATCTGTTTCATATGCATCCCAGCCTTTTGCATCGTTATCAATACGCGTTTTGATCAGCAGAAATGAATAACGCGCTTTCGGCGAAAGATTCTTAAAATCCGAATCTTCCATGTTTTCAAAATAGTTTCTTGCATTCATCATAATAGTATTTTAAGCAGGTGGAGGTTCTTCAGAGGGGGGGTAAGCTCCGGCGCATACCTTATCTGTTATCCACCCCATGAGTCTTTGTGCACATCCTATTGCTGTTGGATCTGTAGGAACTGATACAAACTGGGTACTGAAATACTGTGGCGCTTTATTTTTAAATGCTATTTTAAAAATGCGTTGTGCAACTGGTGAAATTTCTTTGATATCTTTTTTACAAAAGAATTGATCCATTACAATGTCTCCGTTGGAAATGCATCTGATAAAAGCGCCATTATCTTCAAAGCGTATATACATCTTTTAATCTTTATACGATTAATCTGTTTTAACCAGGTAGTCCCCCACCACCACTTGATGAATGACAGCCACACAAATCAATCCACGTCCAAAGAAGAACCATTAATTCGACGGGTATTCCCATAACAGGAGATACTACATCTGAAAACCTGAAATAAAAGGATGGACGTGAAATCAGTTCAATTTTAAAAAGTCCCGCTTCAGTATAAATGATTCCACTGATATCTGATTTGGCGATAAAGGTTGGCCAGGCTTCTATTGCCAAATTCTGGAAAATGATAAAAGCGCCATTGTCATTGATTTCGTATTGCGGTCTCATACTATCTGGTTATCAATAGGGTGGATGCTGTTCCGGCCAGCACGAATAGGCCCAATTGACCCCAGGTTCTTCGACGTTTCACTTTCTTTAATTTTTTTTGTAGTAGCAGATTATTCACTGTAAGAATTTCCTGTTGACGGAAAGCGGTATCAAGCATACTCTTTAATAAGGTATTTCGGGATCTTTCCAGTTCTATTAAAGTATCCTGTGTAATAATGGTTTCTTCCAACAGACTGATTTGTTGCTGTGTTAAGCTATCCGCGGTTTCTTGGGCAGCCTTGTAATCAATATAAGAATTCTTCAGGCTGTCAGAACCTTCGCTAAGGATCTGTTCGCTAAGCGTTGCTTCGACATCTGCCAGTTGAATGGAAACAGCGGCATTTTGGATTTGCACAACCTGTTTTTTTTGATTTAGTACTTTGAGCTGTTGGTTTTTTGTCACCAATGCTGCTTCGTATTGCTGTTCCTGCTTTTCCAGTTTTTTCTGTTGGGTCGGGACGCTGATTACATTTGCAGTCGGCGTTGGGTTGGAACGGGTCAGCAGGAGGGTAATCGCAATGCCTGCAATGGCAGCAATGATTGACAGTAAGATCTTTTTTTTCATGGTGTATATTTTGCATTTAAATGGTTGATTTTTTTTCAAGGGAATAACCAAAGCATCCTGCCGCCACCAGGCTGCCAAAAGTGTAAAACATGAATTCGGGAATTGGTTTATTAAAGAATTGCTGTGCAATCCAACTAATGATCATCACTAAGACGAGCAGGGTAATAATCAGTTCGCGTAAACTGCTGTTCCCATTTTTATCTTTGAGCAAACCTGTAATAAACTCTTTCATAATTGTTTTTTATATCTGTACATCATCAGCGTAACTGTAATAGCAAGTGTTGCAGCTGCAGTAAGGAAATAGGTTTTTTGCCTTTTAAATTTCCGGTTCCAGGCACGCCTGTCAATCAGGGTATATGAGAACTGGTTTCCATAAAGCCTGGCATGTTCCTCACATAGATGCATAAATTGGTCAAATTCTGTTGCACTCGCAAACACCTGGCAACCTGCAGAGGATCTATCAGTGATCAATGCCACACCATTTTCTATTGCTCTATGAATGTTGATGCCAAAAAAGCCAGTCTCTTCCTTTCCGTTGTTAAAATCCAGTACTGCATTTCGGTTATAATCCCTGATCACCGTAACGGGTTTTCTTTGCACCAAAGCCCTGTATTTATTTTTATGCAGCCCAATCATATACGTTGCCTTGTATTGTCCTTCCTTTAGTATCGAAGTCCCTGATGGCAGCATCGGGTTGGTAAGCCAGAATGTGCCAGGATCGGTGGTGATCGGGAACAGGTGACTTTGCCAGTTGCCATTTTGGGTTCGGTAGAAAACAAAGAAATGATCGTCGAACCTACCTGCAGCATTGCTGTCGGCACGCAATCCTACAAGATTTAATTCGTAAGGCCGGGTATAGATTTCAAAGCCCTCGCTCACCATCATACCTATGAGTCTGGCAGCCATGTCAAACGATCATCATATCCTGAACAGGGGCGAGAATTTCATGTCCGTTGTTGAGTATCTTTACATACCCGCTTTCGACACTGATCGCTTTACCCAGCATGACACCTGTGGAAACGAGTGTACTCCCAAATCCATCCACCCAGATACTGGTTGGCCGAACAGTTACGATGTTGTATTCTTCCACACCACTTAGTCCACTTCCTGCCGGAATATGATATATGCCATTTCCATCTTTGGTCAGCCCCATTCTACGGAATTCCTCATCGAGTTCTGTCTGTTGTGTTGCAGAAGTAAATTTTCTTAAAAGGCCAGTTACTATGGTCATCTTTGTACCATCCATAAAGTCCTCTGCTTTAAATGCTTCCCCTGCCACGGTATAATCAGCTGGTGTATATAGTTTTTGTAAATGGCTGCGCACCGTACTATACAAATCATTTTGTGCGCTTGTACGGATTTTTTCACCCTGTGAACGTAAATAGGGCATAACCAGTGCTTCATAATCCTGTTTGGTAAAGCTTGATGGATATTGATGTGATACAAGTGCATTCTCCGTTTCGGAACCCCAGTCACCATCATTTTTATAAACAGGTAAAACAGATGCCCCGTATTTATCTATCAAAGCATTTTGTAATTGCTTTACCAATAATCCTTTGCTTCCTTTTTTCAAGGGAAAACCGGAAGGAGAGATTTGAGTATTTGCAGTGGAATTGCTATTGCTGTTACTGCCTGTATTTCTGGGGGTACTGGTTGTTGAAGTATCTGTATTTGTAACAGTAGATGGAGGCGGCAATAGTAAAAGGTCTTCTTCCGCTTTTTTGTTTTTCGCTTTTGTAAAAAAATGTTTGTAGGCAATATAGCCGACGACAAGGACTGCACCTGTTCCGGCGCCGATCAAAGCTACTTTGGTCCAGTTTACCGGCTTTTTATGTGTATCCATTTGATATGGATGGTATTTGGTTATGGTCCTGTTCATAGTGAATATTTTTAAGGTTTCGCTTTGATGATTTCCATCATCTCGTTGTATTCCCAGAAATACAGTTCGTCCCTTAATGCAGCTTCCAGTGTTTTGCCATACCATTGTTGGAAATACCTGCCAAGCGTTGCGTAAGCGCTCTGGGTTGGGATCTCTGTTAATACCTGCTTTATGGCATCTTCATCCGTTCCGGGAAAGATGACCATGTTTGTATAATCAAAGGCCGCAGCAATTCTATCAGCCCAGGACCTGTATTGCGTTTCATTCAGTTGAACGGGCATGCTGGTATTGCCTGTGTCTGGTTTGGATGAAATAATGGCCAGCATTTCTTTGTATTCGCTGGTTTTCAATTCCGATTTCAAGTCACCCATCATACTGTCATTTGAATAAAGACCTGCGTATGCATCAATGACTTTTCGAAAAAAATCTTTACTGGGAATGGCGATAAACACTTTTCTAAGGGCTTCATTATCCGTTCCCCAATGCATAAAATTATCGTTGTGTATGGAAAGCCGAATCATCTGGGCAAAAGCTTCTGCACTCCCCGGTAAATAAGCTCTTTTCTGAAACTGAAGCGCGCGCCATTTCAGGTAAAAGAGCCTGCCCATCAGTATTACACCTGCTCCTACCAAGACACCTACAACCACTTTTTTAGCGGTGCTTGCCGGGCGTGGACCTATCTGCAACGTGCCGGGATTAGCCCTTGTGTTTTGCCGCGCTGCGGCGTAGGTCATCAATGCGTTGGTTACTGCTGGGTTCATCAGGTTCCTACTATCTGGTATTTTTGATCAATTGCTTCAAATCTTTGTCGCAGGCAGGGATCTGAAAGCGGTTTTTCTGCTTTGACCAATTGTAATACTGCATACGTGTCTTCCAACTCAACAAGAGACATTTTATTCAGTATTTCCGGCATGTTACCTTTTTCTTCTGCTCTAAGCAGATCCAATATATTTTTTTTCAGGTCGGCTTTTCTTTTGTGATGGATCACTGCAAAAGTGACTGTTGTGCCTACCATCACACCGCCTGCAATCAGTAAGGATTTAAGTATACTCATAATTTATACGCCCAGGTATTTTTTAGCCAGGGCTGTTTTTATCGGATCATGCTGGATCACATCTGCCAGTTTGCAAATTTCTTTTACGGAGAGTTTTGTGGCAAGGATGGATAATGCCTGCATTTTTGCATCTGCATGTAATTCCTCTTTTGCCTCAATGGTGATCTCATATTGAAACTTTGCCATGAAAAAACTTACAGGTTCAATAATTCAGCTACCGTCGGTAGCTGTTGCGGCATTTCTGACAATCTTTGAAGGATCTGCATCACAAGCGTTAATTCATCTGGATTAAAAGCCTGCTCCAGACTTTCCAATACTGGTGCATACACCATGTAAGCATGTTCTTCAACGGGTGGTTCTGGCGTGGTTTTTTTGCGAAAACTTGTGGAGGGCAGGTTTAATTCTTCGGGTATTTCTTCATCTTCTTTTGTATCAAACCCACCCAGGCCTATTTTTCCGAGTAGTGAACTGTTTTTCCGGGCGAGGTTTTCAAGCGCCAGCCCGCCCAATTCTACCAGGTCGAGATTGCCCAATTTATATTTGTTGCTTTTGGCTAGCTCCAGTTGCTCTTCCAACTGTGTTACATATTCTTCGGCTTCCTGCAGTTGTTTTTTTGTTCCTTCCAGTTCTGCTTTTGTTCTTCCAAGTTCATATTCCTTTTCCCTTGCAGCGAGTTTTTCCTGTATTATATTATCCATTCCATTCAAGCTATTTGCATTAGCCTGTGGAGACGCTTTGATCGTAAATACATACTGGTTATTGCGGGGAGACGAGGCGCTGTCATAGATCACAATTCGCAGTTTTTCAGTATCTTCTCCTATATAAAATTCATAACAGTCAAATCCATCAATAAGATCTGTTTTGGGAACGACCTTTAAATTGTCGACAAATATTTCATAGAACCTTGCCTGGCCTCTCTGGGACATATCTTCCAATAAGTGCCTTAGCTTGTCAATTTTAACCGGGTCGTATGTGGTAACAGAAAGTGCCATAGTTAATCTGGTATTACCTGAATCATTTTAAGGTGATTGGTAAAATTGAAGAGATTACTGATCTGAATTGTGCCTCTGTGTTCATATTCCTGTTCTGACTGATCGAGTTCTGAAAGATCATAGACCCCGCGATCGCTCTCCACCCGCAGGTCTTCCGGCATTTCAATCATAACATAAAAGTCTTTTGAAGTGTGCAGGTTTAATTGCTGTTGTGGTGGAATGGCGAAGTGTTTCATCCGCAGGATGTATGCTTCTCCCAAACCCAGTTCTTTTGCCCTAAAGCGGATGTATTCCATTACGATAGCTGGCGACATGATCATTTTCAGTTTTGTACGGCTGCAACAATCAGGCTGTTGATTTCAACCTTCTGTTCACAATCGGGAGGGGAGTCTTCTGTTTTTTTGACATGCATGTTTTCGTCCAATTCTGCCCACAGATATACTTTTAAGTTATATAGCACATCTACGGGCTGGTCAATCATTTCAACGAGATAGAAGAGATCCTGGAACCACCCCTCTACCAGTATATTGGCAACCGGAACATTTAAGGGATAAGGTTTCAATACTTTGAACTGTGGCCCCGGAAAATAAGCGAGACCCGATTCCGGAAATACACGCAACGGCAGCACTCTTCCCGGGCTGTCAAGGTAGTAGGCATTCTGATCAGTGGTCTGGACAAGATCCCTGAAGAAGGGATTCCCTGTACCTGCTACACTCAGTCCTATTTCACCTACCATTAAGGCCCTGCTGTAATTCAGAAAGCTACCACCCCATAATGGCTTTTCCTCGGATCGCCCGATAAAGCTTACGAACACTTTGGTGATCCGTTTGGTGTTCGGCGGCAGTTTCATCTGAAATGCGATTCGTTGTTTCGGCCAGTCTATATCCAGGGTATGTATGAATATGCGTTCTTTCAATTTTACTCTTTTATTTCACAATCGAAATAGATACTAAAACGGTATGCACTAAACACGACGAGTCCTGCTTCGTCGGTGTATTCCACTTTGATACGGTGATCACCCAGGTCCTCTTTTTGTAAACGATAGAAGCGGTCGTTGGGAGAAACTGCCATGCCGGCCATCAAAAGCTTCGCCTGAAAACCCTCCGGAAAAATTTCTTCCCTGTTAATTTCGAGTCGAAGCAAGCCGCGGTAATATACTTGGTCGTCCTGGTTCGAATTGACCATTAGACCATGTATAGCTACAATATCCGCGTCCAGTTCGAAGGTCTGGGTATACTTTGTCAGTGCTGTCGGTACATTGATGTCAAAGCGTTTATAAACTCGTTTTCCCATAAAAGGATTCTTTGGGTGGTGAAGAAAAGGCGGGGCCTTACGGGGCCCGCACCTTTTTGTTGATGGGTTGGCACCTCACGAAGTGAGACCTTACGGGATCAGCACTTCTTACTCAGCTTTATGGCGTAGTGATGGTGCCATGCAATCCCACGTAAATATGAGTGTGGGCTGCTATACCATCGAGGGATCCCATTTCAATGGTAAACTCAATTTGTATATCGTCGTGGATCAATCTTGGATTGGCCAGTTTATAATAGCCGGAAGGAACGCTGTGGTAGCTATTGGTTTTAAAAACGGAATTGGATGTCGGTGGAACAATCTGTTTTCTGTTCGATACCAATGTGAATTCCCCATTGGCAATTGCATTGAAATTCTCCAGGCCAATATAGTCAGCGCTCAATACTTTTGGTTTGGTACTATCGGTACCAGTTCCGGCCAACATATAGATACCACTCACGAGCATGGCCTGATTTTTTGGCAGTTTTGCCGAAGAAATATTGCGCAGTCCCGTGTCTTTGTCATCCTGTGTCTCAAACATTTTGATGGTGGTCGTGGTGGCTGGCTTAATGGAATAGATCACGGTATCTGCCAGACGCAGTTCTCCCTTTTTAAGGCCATCCTTGATGTTCTGCGGCAGTTCTGAAAAGAATTTTTCCATTTCTGCCCTTGATCCTTTACTTGGGATACCGGTACCTGTCAGTCTGTTGATGGTACGCTGGCGTTTAATGGGATTCATGCGACCCAGCATGCCCATCAGTTCGGGGTTTTCCAGCATATCAACGCCGAGTAAACCGCCTTGGTTGTTGTATTCCTCTGTGGAATCCAGTAATCCTAACATGGTGAATAAATTTTAAAGTGTTTGAATGGTATATGGTAAGGGATTAGTACTCTCGCATCTCTTCTATTTCTTCCAGGTTTTCAACCTGTCTTTTTGCAGCCTGATGAATGCCTGACATTTGTTGCTGTTGCTGCCATTGTTGTGTTTTAGCAATGTATTCCTGCGCATGTTTGGTCAATTCTTCGCTTACTGCATCGAGACTGCGCATCAATCTATCTTCTACCGTTTCAGTGTTTTGCTGCTCCGCTTTTTCGGGGTACTGGAAATAGGTGATATTTCCCAGGCCTGTTATTTCTGTTGGAATATTGGTTGTGTTTTCTATAGCGGTTTCACTTGCTGGTACGACCTCTTTCCCCAGAACAGTTTCATCCGGGCAATTGCAGCAAGATGAGGGTAGTCTGAGTTTTGCTTTTACTGCCAGCATCTCACGTGCTTCTTTAAAGTTTTCTTTAAAACTTTCTTTTTTAGTCGCCAGACTCGTGCCTGTAAGACTCAATCCAAGACTGGTCATGAATGTGCGCAACCCTTCATTGGGAACAAAACATCCGGATGCAGTAGAGGCAATACCTCCATAGAGTGAATAGCGAGGAGCTACCATCCCTGCTAAGTAACCACAAGCAGCACCTGTCATGGCAAATAGCACACGTGACAAGGGCCCCGTTTTTGTCCCATTTTGCGCCTGTTCTCCAAGCCCTGACAAGAATTTGTTTCTGGTATGTCTGCGGTGGTAACGATTGGGGCCAGCTGATTTGGAAAAATGGGCTGATCTGTGGTTCATATAGTCTGCTGTTTCAAAAAATGATTAGATATGGATGAGTTTTTGACTGCGATTGGTTCTTTTTTTCCTTTGGGCCGGCGTTCCGTTCAATCTTTGCGGTGGGTGTTGTTTTTTCTTTGACATGAAATAGATACCTGCTCCGATTGCTACCAGGCCGACACCGCCTACGATTACAAGGGTTTGGTTCTTTTTAAACCAGCTTTCCTTTTTCTCTTCTGTTCCTGTGTTACTGACTGCGTTATTTTGTGTGACGGATGGTACTTGATTAGAAGCATATTGCACAGAAGAGGGGTTATAGGTAGCAGGGGGGCTGGGCTGAAATACGCTGGTATTGCTTGTCGCAGGAGTTGATACATTTGCAGCCGGTCTGATTAAGCTAGAACTGGCGGCAGTAGCAGCAGTAGATGCCGTTCTATTTAGTAATAGATTTTTCAAAGGCGAAAGGCTAGAGACTACTCCGGTTGCTGTCTGTAAAACATTAGTGGCAGTTTGCAGAAAGGGGCTTGGCTGATCAGAGGTTTCCGGTAACTGCAGATCTTTGGACAGGTCAATGGAAGACGTGGCATTCTGATAGGCTGACACATATTCCGGGTCGTTGATATTGTTTTCCGGTGCGGTTGTAAGACCAGGCATATAATCATTGGTGAGCGCAGGATTCCCTGCCTGATTAGGAGCTTTTAAAACGCCGAGTTGCTGTAACAGGCCTGCAATGGTTGCCAGAATGCCCATGATTGCGCCGATAGTGGCGGCCGTAACCGGTTCGCCCAATTCTCCCATTGAAGGAGAGGGTGCGCCGTCGCGGTAATATTCTTCATCAAACATCCTTGGACCCAGGATCTCACGCATAGACATATTTGCGTGCAGGTACCTGGGATCGATGGCATCTGAATTTCCCAGGAAACCAAAACCAGAAAATTCACTGAAGTTAATTGGATCTACATTGTTTCCCTTTCCGGAAATAATAGCTTCCCGCAGGTTGTCGGTCTTACCGCCCATTTGCCAATAAATCTTTTCAATTTTTGTTTTGATGCTGTTTACCCGGTCCCATTTGCTTTCATCTCCACCCTGACTGACAAACCAGTCTTTGGGCACATAGGCCCAGCGAAGCCTGCGTGCAATATTGAGAATGTTGAGTTTCATCGCTGTTAAAAAAGCGGTACGTAACAGTGCACTTGTAGGAAGTATCCTATTGACTACGTGTACTACTTCTTTTGCTACGTCTACTACTTTTTCACCTACATCTTTTGCCACATCCACTACTTTGTTGGCAACTTTAGCTACCGTGTTGCCCACTTGTTTGGCTACATTGGAAATTGCATTTCCAATTTTAGAAAAGATGCTTCCCATTTCTTCATCGTTCCAATGGCAGGTGCAGGTGGCAGTATTACGAAAAGGCATATAGGAGCCTGCTGCTGGCTGAACTGTTGTTCTTTGCTGCATCTGATACTGATAAGGAGGTAAAGCTTTATATGGTTCATAAGGCTCTGTTTGCACGGGTGCCGCAGTTGTAGCCATCATGGTTGGTATGGTGTCAGAAGCAACGGATATTTCTGGGGCTTTATCAATGACCGGAGTTGGAACAGGATCTACAGGCATGTAGGCGGGTTGTGGTTCCAGAAACTGTATTTGGGGATCCGCATATACGGCGGGCTCATCCGTGGTGATGATTTGCGGGTTAAAGGAATGAACGATACCCGGATCAAAATCCCCCGCCGGCAGAAAAGTCAGGTTTTCTTTAGGGCTCAGCAGGGTAAGACCCAACCCATTGCGGCTGGCCTGACCTTCCCAGTTTC
Source organism: Sediminibacterium sp. (assembly GCA_035254545.1). GTDB lineage: Bacteria > Bacteroidota > Bacteroidia > Chitinophagales > Chitinophagaceae > Sediminibacterium. The sequence continues at coordinate 73,377 of DATFAP010000019.1, forward strand.
CTTCCAGTTCATCTTCTTCGTAGTCGAGGTATGCATTTCGTTTTACTGCTGTTGGCCTGCATCCGAGACCATTTAAATATTGTAGTTCCATGTGGTAATCTTTTTTTTCTGAATAGGGTACTTCGTAGTCAAATTCTGTTGTGACACAATCAAGAACAATCTCTCTTCCGTTGTCCAACACTGCCACCGGATAAATATGCTGAAATGTGTTCTGGTAGTATTTCGTGATTCTCAGCAAGTGCGGTATGCCTAGGTTGGAAAGTATGGTGGAGATAAAAACGGCATAGCAGTCGCAATCCACTCCACTGAACCGGTCGGCCCATGTTCTGGCCGGGCTGCGCACCTGTTCATATCCCGGGCGATCCTTATGGTACTGTATGTGACCAAAAACAAATTCCCAGATATTTCTACAGGTGTCCTCTACACTTCCTAATAAGAGCTCTTTTGCAAGCGCAGCAGTCTGCCATTTTGTTTTCCGTACGATTTCCGGAATGAGTTTCATCGTATCATTCAGCAGCGCCTGCTTCTTTATGGTGATGTCTTCCCCCTTTGCAGTGGGAAAGAACCTGTCATAATAGGTGGTATTTGAAATATATCTTTTCGTTGTTGCTTCCACTCGGTAAAAAGTTTTTTATCAGATGATCACGGGTAAGTTGATTTTGTTCTTTACGGTTTTGCGATAAGGCCACATACCTGTGAAGGTTACCCTGGTGTCAATATCAAATGAAAATGGCTTTTTTTGTAATAGGGCATTGCTTAAGAATGCCAGAGGTGTTAGTGTATT
>DATFAP010000020.1:0-138736 GCA_035254545.1 Sediminibacterium sp.
TTCGTTTTATAGGTTTTTAAATTTTTGCCCTATATGAAGCTGATTTACCTGATCCCGCTGATTTCAGCCTTTATTGGCTGGTTTACTAACTGGATAGCTATTAAGATGCTGTTTCATCCCAGAGAACCCAAATACATTCTCGGCATCCGGTTTCATGGCATTTTCCCAAAAAGGCAGCAACAATTTGCCGAAAAACTGGGGAAAATGGTCAGTAATGAGTTACTCTCCTTCCAGGATATTGAGGAGAAGATCAGCAACCCGGCCAATGTAGAAAAGCTGATGCCTTTTGTGGAAGAACATATAGACCATTTTTTACGGGTCAAACTGGCCGATCAGATGCCGGTGATCAGTATGTTTATCGGAGATAAAACCATTCACCAGTTGAAAGCCGTCTTTATTGCCGAATTAACCGAACTCTTTCCGGTAATCATGAAGAATTACATGAATAATCTGCAGGGGGAGCTGGATCTTGAGAAAATTGTTATTGAAAAAGTAAATGGCTTTTCTTCCGATAAACTGGAACAAATCCTCAATACCATTATGTCTAAAGAATTCCGTTTTGTGGAAATTATTGGCGGAGTACTGGGTTTTATAATCGGGATCATTCAGGTATTATTGACATTAATTGCCTGATCACCGATCGGATAAGCCAATCACCGATTGTACTGCCGGGTGGCACCCTATTTGACTAAACTTTACCCACTCAAATTTGTCTTATTACCGCTTGTATAAAGCGAATATTAACCACATTAACCTGATGCAACTTTGCATTTAATTAATTTATAACCATGATGCGTAACTTTTTTGTCATACTGTCCCTCGTGTTTTTCAGCAGTTCCTTTGTCACGGCCCAGATGCCGGGGATGATGGGAGCCAGAAACGGCGGCGGCCAAAACATGAATATCGGCCATTTCTATGGAAAGGCCGTGGATTCAAAAACCGGTAAAGCCATTGAAGGGGTTACCGTTCAATTGAAAGGAAATAAGTTTGATACGGTTGCTAAGAAAATGAAAGAAGCCATCCTGGGCACAATCATTACTCCGGCCAACGGAGATTTTAGCTTCGACAATCTTCCGGTATTCGGAAACTTTAAACTGATCATGAGCTCTCTGGGATACAAAAACCTGGAAAAAACCATCAGCTTCGGTATCAAAATGCCTTCCGACCGTTCCGGCGCCAATATGCAGCAGATGCTGGGTATGGCCGACAAAGACCTTGGTAATATTAAAATGGAGGAAGATGCCACCAATCTGGGGAATGTAACCGTAACCGCTTCCGGCAAGCCGCAGTTTGAAATGGGCATTGACCGTAAAATTTTCAACGTAGACAAGAACCTGATGGGTTCCGGCCAGACTGCTACGGAGTTAATGCGAAATATTCCCGCACTGAACGTGGATATTGATGGCAATGTAACCCTCAGAAATGCAGCTCCTACACTGTTCATAGATGGAAGACCTACAACAATTACACTGGACCAGATTCCTTCAGATATCATTGACAGGGTAGAACTGATCACCAACCCTTCTGCTAAATTTGATGCCTCCGGTGGTAACGCGGGTATTTTAAACATTGTTTTAAAGAAGAACAAAAAGACTGGCTATAACGGCGGTCTGAGAACCGGTATTGATGCACGTGGAAAAGTGAACCTGGGTGGGGATATCAATCTCCGCCAGAACAAGATTAACTTCACCGGCAGCGGCAGCTACAACCAGCGGAAATCCATTTCCGAAGGCATTACCGACCGCAACAACCTCCTGACAACTCCAAGCAGCATTTACAATATACAAAACGCTACCAACAACGGTTATTTCGCTTTCTTCAGAGGTGGTATTGATTATTTTGTAGACAACAGAAATACCATTTCCGTTACAGCCAACTACAATAAAGGCCAGTTCGAAAATGATCAGACCCAGAAGGTGGATTCTACCATTAAAGGAGTACTCACCTCTTATAATAATATCAACACCAACTCTGCCATGCATTTTAAAAACGTAGGTACGCAGTTGAGTTACAAACACAACTTTGAGAAGAACGGACACAATATTTCTGCAGACTACAATTACAACAACAGCAAAAATAATAATGAGTCGAATATTGCCAACCGTACTTTCAACCTGGATGGCACTGCAAAAGGCACTCCGTTGCTGCAGAGAGGATTGGGGAATGGCAATACCATCAACCATACCTTCCAGATTGACTATGAAAATCCGCTGACCGACGATTCCAAATTTGAAGCAGGTGGAAGGGGCGCTATCCGCGATTTCAGCAATATTCTGGATCAGTACCGGATGAATACATCCACCAATGTGTACGAACTGGTACCATTGATCAGCAGCCGCTATAAATACACCGACCAGGTGTACGCAGCCTATGGCACCTACAGCTTTAAAGTAAAAAGATGGAGCTATCAACTGGGCTTGCGTGCCGAAAGTTCCAACTACAATGGTACTTTGCTGAATGCAAAAGGACAGGATTCTGCCAACTTTAAAGTGAACTATCCGCTGAGTCTGTTCCCGAGCGCATTCATTACCTATAAGATCAATGATCAACAGGATTACCAGATCAACTATTCCCGCAGGGTGAACAGACCCAACTTCTTCCAGTTGATGCCATTCCCGGATTATTCCGATCCGCAGAATATCAATATCGGTAATGCAGGTTTGAAACCCGAGTTCACCAACTCCTTTGAAATGTCCTGGAATAATGCTTACAAGAAAGGATCCAATTTCCTTGCTACTGCATTCTTTAAATATTCTACCAACCTGATTACCCGTTATGTATATCGGGATGCCAATGCGCTGGTTCCCGGCGATAGCGCTTATTTCAGCACATATATCAATGCCAACGAAGCGTTCACGTACGGTTTGGAACTGACCAACAAAACATCCGTAACCAAATGGTGGGAAATGACGGCTAATCTGAACCTTTTCAATTCAAAAATCAATGCCAATGTTCCCGGACAGGACAACCTGAGCCAGGAGCAATTGAGTTGGTTTGCCAAACTGAACAATACATTTAAAGTTGCCAAAGGCCTTTCCATTCAGTTGAGCGGTGACTATATGGCTAAAACCGTGCTACCTCCGAGCAGCGGCGGTGGCGGTGGTCGCGGCGGCGGCATGATGTTTGGCGGTGGCCCTCAATCCGGTGCACAGGGTTACAACCTGCCCCGTTATGGCGTAGACCTTGCAATCCGAAAAGACTTTACCTGGAAAAACGGAAGAACCGGTGTGCTTACCTTAAGCATGAACGATATTTTCAGAACACAGTTATTTGAATCCTATTCACAAAGCACTTTCTTCAATCAAACCAGCCAGCGTAGAAGAGATCCGCAGATTCTGCGACTGAACTTCAGCTATCGCTTCGGCAAATTTGATGCTACCCTGTTCAAGCGTAAAAATACCAAGGCCGACCAAAACGGCGGTATGGATATGATTCAACAGTAAAATTTTGTGTTGAGTTTTAGAGTAAGTTCAAGAGAAGAGTGGTTCGCGAAAGCAGCCACTCTTTATTTTTTGCTGTTGTCAGTTTTTTATTCTTCTGTCGTAGCCGAGCTCGCTGATTGTAACAATCCGGAGTTTTGCATGGTCTTTATGCAGGGGATTCAACAGATAATTGTATTCCTCCGGAACAACAACCGAGGGGATGGCTATAACACTGTACCGGGCTTCACGCAACAAACCGGTTCCAAAATCCCGGGTTGATCCGGGCACGGGAACTTCCTGCCAGTTCTTTGGAAGGTCGCTTATCTCCAGCTTCAGGATGTTTTTTCCAGGAATTTCAATCGCTACGAGGCTCAGATTTTCAGGGGCAAGCATCCTGTTTACATTTACGGAAAATTCCAGCAAAGCAAGTGCCCTTGAAGCAGACGTATAAAGGCACCCCGTTTGTACATGGTTCCAGCGCCCGCCAAAAAGCCGCGCACCCTCCCCGGTAAGGTCAGCAGCAAATTGTTTTTTAGATACGCGATAAACAATCATATCCGGGAAATCAGGAATAAACGCCGTATTCAATACGGCCGATCAGGTTTTTGATTTCTTCTCTTCCAAACTGATTATTGAGCAGATCAAAAGGCTTTTTGCCGCCCAGTGCAGCATTGGGTGTATCTACCCATTCGTTGAATGCATCCACTGCTTCAAATACTTTATATCCGTACGAATAAATATCCGCCAGGCTCAGTATCCGCTCGCTGAGGTCTCTGCTGAAACGTTCTGTTCCTTTCTTATTGATTAAAGTAGTTCTTGCTGCAGAAAGCACATCGGCAAGCTGATCATATCCCAATCCGGATTTGTCCTTGAGCTGCACCAGGTCGTTCTTGGATAGTCCACCCTCCAGTACAACCATTTTTTCAAATCCGGTCATTTCGCCCGGAACTTTTACAACTGTGTTGGCAACATAACCCAAAACAGGCTCCCTTACAATTGATAATACACTGCCCTTCCGCGGAGTTCCGCCGGGTTTGGTTTTCAGCGGTTTTATTTTAACCGGTTTAGACATAGTACTATTTTGGATCTAATTTAGTACAAAAAAATACTGCCAGGCATTTTAGTCCGTTAAAATTTCCTGAAAACGCCCCTATTCGTTCTTTCCTGTCAACATGGGCACAAAAGAGAACCGCTCAAATGCCTCTTCTTCTATGGTTCCGTCTTCTTTTTTTGTAATGCGTAGCATACGCTGTGCCTCTCCTTCATCCACCGGCAATACCATACAACCACCGGGTTTCAACTGTTCCAGCAATTTGGGTGGTATAAACGGGGCAGCGGCAGTAATCAGTATCTTATCGAACGGAGCGTAGGTTGGCAACCCGGCAAAGCCGTCTCCGTAGAAGAATTTAATATTAGGATATTTACTGCGGAAATGATAGTACCGTTTTTGCTCATCAAACAGTTTCTTCTGGCGCTCAATCGTAAATACAGCCTGTGCGCCCATTTCGGCCAATACAGTGGTTTGATAAATACTGCCCGTACCTATTTCAAGAACCCGGTCGCCCTTCTTCACCTGCAATAACTGTGTTTGATAGGCCACTGTATAGGGTTGGGAGATTGTCTGATCCGCAGCAATCGGGAAGGCCCGGTCTTCATAGGCAATCTTATCAAACGCTGAATCCAGGAAATAATGGCGCGGGATATTGTTCATGGCTTCCAGTACCGCTTCATCCGTAATCCCTTTCTCCCGCAGCACTTCTATCAGCTTTTTCCTCATCCCTTTGTGCTGAAAACTATCCTTGTATTCTCTGTCTGGTTGCATGCCGCGAATATACAGAAGATGAACCTATTTATCCAAGCTGCATATCCCGGATGATTCCTTTGATGCGGTTTTCGAGTTCCAGTTGTCTGGCATCAAACTCCGCCTTGGAAGCCAGTTGCGTATGAACGCTGAAATAGAATTTAATCTTAGGCTCGGTTCCGGAAGGACGCGCAGAAATTTTGCTTCCGTCGGCCGTGATAAATTGCAACACATTGCTCTTTGGCAGATGTATGGTCCAGGTTTCACCAGTTTGCAGGTTTTTACCGGTCTGTAATTCATAATCGAGCAGGGTCACCACGGCAGAGTCATTGATCTGTTGCGGCGGATTACTGCGATACCCTTCCATCATAGCTGCGATTTCCTTCTGACCATTCATGCCTTTTTTGGTAATACTGATCAGGTTTTCGTAGTAAAAACCATATTGAATATAGAGCTCAATCATTTTGTCGAAAAGGCTCTTTCCTTTTGCCCTCTCATAAGCGGCCATCTCACACATCAGGGCAACGGCACTGATAGCATCCTTATCGCGGATCTGGTCGCCGATCATTAAACCAAAACTTTCCTCTCCGCCTATTACATAATTTTCGCGCCCTTCCAGTTCCTTGATTTTTTCGGCAATCCATTTAAACCCGGTCAATACATTGTAGCAACCCACGTTGTTTTGCCTGGCCACTTCATTGATCATTTCGCTGGTCACAATAGTCGTAATCACCATATCATTGGGCTGCGCAATACCTTTTGCTTTGCGCGCTTCAATCATGTATGCAAACGCCAGTACGGCGGTTTGGTTCCCATTCATGAGCACCCATTCCCCTTTGTGATTTTTTACGCCAATCCCAACACGGTCAGCATCCGGATCGGTTCCCAGCAAAATATCCGCATCCAGTTCCTTCGCTTTTTGCAAACCGATACTCATGGTTTCGCTTTCTTCCGGATTGGGATAGGCCACTGTAGGAAAGTTACCATCCGGTGTTGCCTGCTCCTCCACCACGGTAACATTCGTGAATCCGAAACGCTTCAACACGTCCGGCACCAGGGTAATACCTGTTCCGTGAATCGGGGTGTATACAATTTTAAGATCGTGCTGTTGTGCAATCACGTCAGGATAAACACTCAGACCTTTTACCATATTGAGGTATGCATTGTCCAGGTCTTTTCCGAGGAGGGTGATATTGGCTTCGCCACCGGCCCATTTTACCTCATCCACACTGTTGATGGCCTCCACCTCTTTGATCACATTTTTATCGTGCGGCGGAACCAACTGCCCGCCATCACTCCAATAGGCTTTGTAGCCATTGTATTCCTTCGGATTATGGGATGCCGTACAAACAACCCCTGCCTTACATCCCAGGTAACGAATGGCAAAACTCAGCTCCGGCGTGGGGCGCAGCGATTCAAAGAGAAATACTTTAATGCCATTGGCTGCAAATACATTGGCGGTCGTTTCAGCAAAAAAGCGGCTGTTGTTGCGGCTGTCGTGCGCAATGGCCAGTTTTATTTCTTCATTGGCATATGTTTTTTTCAGGTAATTGGCAAAGCCCTGTGTAGCCATGCCGATGGTATACTTATTAACCCGGTTGGTCCCCACTCCCATCAACCCTCGCAATCCTCCCGTACCAAACTCAAGGTTCCTGTAAAAAGCATCTGCCAGCTCTTCCGGGTGGTTCTTCTGCAAATCTGCAATCGTATTCTTAGTGTCTGCGTCGTAATTTCCATTCACCCAAACATTGATCCTCTCCTGTATGGAAGCGTCCATATATTATATTTTTTTAGTAGGCAATTTTAGTAATAAAAGTCCAGATAACAATAGGCTTTACTCTAAATCCCAGCCATGTCCTTCTGCATATTTGTTGAGTATGTTTTTCAGCGAATCGTAATAGGCCTGTAATTGTTTTGCCTGCACATGCGGATCAGGCTCATTGGGCACGCTCACCGGCATTTCTTCAATGTATTTGGAGAGTTCGGGGTAGGTTTCCCGGATACGCATGGTCAGTGATAGAATCCTGTCGTTTAATGCATGTACCAGCTTTTCCATCGTATAAGGTATTGATGAAACTTAAAGTTAAAACAATCAAACCACAAAAGCACCGGTCAGTTCGCCGTCTTTCGTTTCTACCTGGATATGGCTTTCCTGCGTGGTTGCCAGAGACAGCCCCACATAATTGGGGTTTACCGGAAACAGCTTGTGCATCCTTTCTACCAGCACCATCGTTTGAATGGAACGGGGGTGAGCTTCCAGCAAAGGTTTCAGGGCGTAAAGCATGGTTCGGCCGCTGTTGGCCACATCATCTATCAGGATTACATTGGTATCATTGAGTGCCACTTCCTCACTCAGGGTAACCGTAGTGGGGTGCTGTTTATCCATTTGAAGGAAAATCGTTTTAAGGGGATTGGGGATGTATTGCCGGAGCAGGCTTTCCATTTTTGCCGCCAGCACCACTCCATTGTTACGAATACCGATCAGTATAACCGGCGCTGCATTGCCGCTCAGATTCTCTGCCAGTTGAAGGCTCATGCGATGCAATTTCTGCGATGCCTCTGCGGCAGTAAGGATATATCTTTTTTCGGGCATTTTGATGGTTTATCCCCCAAAATAACAACAATAAATGCAATCGACAATTGGCTGCTTCCTCCCTTTAATCACTATCTTAGCAGCATAACTGTTTTGTATGCATTATATACCTCAAATCGGGTTCCTGATCCTTGCTGTAACCGGCAGTTTTTTGTTTGCCGGAAAAGCAGGAGAAATCAAACGAAATATTCTGCTCGGAAAGGACGAAGACCTCTCCAACGATCCCGGTAAACGATGGAATAATTTGATTTTACTGGCGCTGGGGCAGAAAAAAATGTTCAAAAACCCGCTGGTGGCTGTTTTGCACCTGGTAGTATATGCAGGATTCATCATTATCAATATTGAAGTGCTCGAAATCATTCTGGATGGCATTTCAGGCACCCACCGCCTCTTCCTTCCGGTCTTAGGCGGGGCATATGCCTGGCTAATCAACTTTTTTGAATTTCTGGCAGTTGCGGTGATATTGGTTTGTGCCGTCTTCCTGATTCGCAGAAACCTCATCAAACTCAAAAGATTCATCAGCAAAGACCTGAACGGCTGGCCCCGCAGTGATGCCAATTACATACTGCTGACAGAAATCATTCTGATGAGCCTATTTCTATGCATGAATGCGGCCGATCAGGTTTTACAGGGACGCGGTGCCGGGCACTACCATACAACCGGCACTTTCTTTTTTTCGGAAACACTCACTCCGCTTTTCAACGGATTCTCCGATGGAACACTGGTGGGCATTGAACGGACGGCCTGGTGGTTACACATCATCGGCATTTTTGCTTTTTTAAACTACCTGCCCTATTCCAAGCACCTGCATATCATGCTCGCTTTCCCGAATGCCTATTATGCCAGGCTGGAGCCACAGGGCAGGATGAAGAACATGCCGGCTGTTCAAAACGAAGTACTATATGCCATGCAGCCGGAACTTACACCTGCAGATGCCCCCCCCCCGGCCAGTTTTGGCGCGAAGGATATTTTTGACCTAAGCTGGAAAAACCTGCTGGATGCCTACAGTTGCACCGAGTGTGGCAGATGTACCGCCTCCTGCCCGGCCAATCTTACCGGCAAGCTGCTGAGCCCGCGCAAAATCATGATGGCTACACGCGACCGGCTCGAAGAAGTGGGCAGAAATATCAACCTGCATAAAACATTCAAAGACGATGGAAAGTCTTTGTTGCACAACTATATCAGTGTGGAAGAACTCCGCGCCTGCACAACCTGCAATGCCTGCGTGGAAGCCTGCCCTGTAAGCATTGCTCCACTGGATATTATTATGGAGCTCCGCAGGTCGTTGATTATGGAAGAAAGCAATGCGCCACAGGAATGGAACGGCACATTCAGCAATATTGAAAACAATTTTGCCCCCTGGAAATTTTCGCCGGATGAGCGCGACAAGTGGGCGGAGGAAATGGCTTCTTAATTATCTGATTTAATTTAAACGATTGATATGAAGATTAATACAATGGCGGAGATGATGGCAGCCGGCGAAACACCGGAGGTACTGTTCTGGGTAGGATGTGCAGGCAGTTTTGACCAGCGTGCCCAAAAGATCACCAAGGCTTTTGCTACCATTCTGGATAAAGTGGGCATGAAATTCGCCATCCTTGGTAAGGAAGAAGCCTGTACCGGCGATCCTGCACGCAGGGCCGGCAATGAGTTCCTGTTCCAGATGATGGCATATCAGAATATCCAGGTATTGAACGGGTACGGCATTAAAAAAATCGTTACCACCTGCCCGCACTGCTTCAATACACTAAAAAATGAATACCCCGAACTGGGCGGCACTTATGAAGTACTGCATCACACCAGCTTGCTGCAGCAATTGATTGATGAAGGAAAAATCAAGCTGAAGGAAGGCGGCGCTTTTAAAGGAAAGAAAATCTCTTATCACGATAGCTGCTACCTGGGCCGTGCCAATGATATCTATGAAGCACCCCGAAAGGTACTGGAAGCGCTGGATGCAGAGCTGGTGGAAATGAAACGCTGCAAAAGCAATGGATTGTGCTGTGGCGCCGGCGGTGCCCAGATGTTCAAGGAAGATGAACCCGGAAACAAACGCATCAATATCGAAAGAGCCGATGAAGCGCTTGAAACCGGCGCCGGCTTTGTTGCTGCTGCCTGCCCTTTCTGTAACACCATGATTACCGATGGGGTGAAAAACCGGGAGAAAGAGCATGAAGTAGCTGTATTAGATATTGCCGAAATGATTGCAGAAAGTATGCAATAAAAAAAAACGATATGAACTTAGAATACCAACAACATATTCCTGCCGATTTCCACGAACAGTCCAAAGTGTGGATTTACCAGAGCAGCCGCCTGTTCAGCATTGGAGAAGCTTTTGAAATGGAGGAAATCCTTAAAGATTTTATTGCCGGTTGGGAAAGCCACGGATCGCTGATTAAGGGCTATGCCAACCTGTTTTTTGGACAGTTCATTGTGCTGATGGCGGATGATTCTTCCGCCCGGCTTTGCGGCTCCAGCGCCGACAAAGCGATCCGATTGATTAAAGAACTGGAAGAGAAATTCCATGTAGACCTGCTCAACAGGCAGAGTCTTGGGTTTATCGTGAAAGACAAAGTGGAAATACTGCCGCTGAACCAGTTGAATTATGCGCTGGAAAACGGATTCATTACTGCAGATACCCTCTATTTCAACAACCTGGTCACCAACAAAAAAATGTTGTTGAACGAATGGCTGGTTCCGCTAAAGGACAGTTGGCTGAAAACCAAACTTTCCAAGGCCGCGCATTAGACTTTAGGCTGTTTCAGCTTATTCAGCAACTGCTGCTTTTGCTTTTCCTTCAGGTTGCTTTTCTGTACAAGCCGGTTGAGCTGGTAACTGACAGAGAGCCTGTAATTACGCGTGCTGGTGGCATTAAAACTCTCGATGGTAAAGCGCTGTCCATTGGTAACCGTTACATACTGCTGCGGCGTAAAGGGGTCTACCACGTTGAATGCCACAATCAGCCTTCGGTCAAAGAATTTTCTTTGCACACCCAGGTTTAAACTGATATTACTCCTGCTTCTGCCCTGCGGATTGGCAAAGCTGTTGTACCTCGCAGATCCCTCAAAATTCCAGACATTGGTTGGCGTAAAAGTGTAATTGACACTGGTATAAAAAGTACCGCCGTTGCGGTAATTATACAACTGTTTCTCCCACTCACTGTATTCATTGAAAGTGTATCCCACACTGGCATTCATTCTGAATTCCTTGGTAAAAGTGTATCCACCGAATGCACTGGCCTCATATTCGTTACGGTCGGCAATGTTCAGCCAGGTAATCTGTGTTTTACCACCTTCGGTTAATGTACGGATACTATTGAATACATTCTTTACTTTATTCAGGCCCAGGGAGGTATTGATATAATATTTTCCTTTCATCCAACTGAAATTCCAGTCGAAATTATGCGACAGCGAAGGCAGCAGAAACGGATTACCAAAGCGAAGATTATAAGGATCTCCGTAATCCACATTGGGATTCAGTTCGCCGATTCCGGGTCTTCGAATGGTGGCCCTGTACACCAGTGAGGTATTCAGGGTTTTATCAAACTCTTTCCGCAAGGTGGCATTCGGAAGGATGTTCCAGTAGTCATTGTCTACATTACTCACATTGCCTTTGATGAAATTAAAAGACATCCGCGTATGCTCCGCCTGTGCTCCGGCGGTGAGGCGAATATTTCCCGGAAAAAGAAAACTGAGCCCTCCCCTTATCGTGAAAATACCCTGCTTATATAAAAAATCATTGCTAAGCAGCTCATTGGGCACCAATACCCCGTCTGCCTTTCTCAGGAAGGAAGTGTTGAGGTAATTGTGGTAATCGGACAACAAATAAGTGATACCACCGGAAAAAATGCTTCCTTTCAGTTGCAGGGGTTTGGTGTATTCCAATCTGGCAGAAGCAGAACGGTTTTTGGAATTAAAATACTGTGTTTGTACCGAATCAATACCGGTTGGTGTGTATCCGGGGTTTAGAAATTGCTGAAAGAAGTCGCGGTCGTTGTCGTTCTTGCTGATATTACCGGAAAGGATCAGCCGCAATACTTCTGCCAGGTTCTTCTTTGCTTTGTAGGTATAAGAAAGCGTAAGGGCGTGCGTATAGCCATCACCCTTGCTCTGGTTTTCCCTGGTACTGATCTTATATACCTCCCTGAACCGGTTGAGATTGGTATAGCTATTCCCGCTGGCATTATCGAAAAAGTTCAGGTTGCCCTGGTACACGAGACCCGTCTGATTGTTCTTATCCATTTCATAATCCAACTGGGTGCGGAGGTTCGGACGAATATTTTTGTTCAGGAACTCTCCGGTTGTATTGAAATAGTTGCTGGAGTCTGTATAAAAATTCTGGCGGTTACTGTAACTATGCCCGCCAATCTGGCTGGCGCCGGTTCCGATGGATTGGTTGAGTGAAAGTTTTTTATTCCGGTAACTGAGGTTGGTGGAGAAATTGCCCTCCCCCCTTGTACCTGCGCTGAGGTTTATTCTTCCCACCCAGCCAATCTTCCCTTTCCTGGTAATAATATTGATAACACCTCCGGTTTCGGTAGCATATTGCGGAGGCGGGTTGCTCATAATCTCCACTTTGTCTATACTGCTTCCGGGCAAACTCTCCAGCAGATCCTGCAACTGCTGCGCGTTCAGCTCTGTGGGTTTATCATCGATCAGGATCTTGGGTTCCTTCCCCTTCAGGAGAATTTTACCATTGGGATCATTGTTGATCAGGGGAATATTCTTCAGGATTTCCGCAGTGCTGGAACCGCTGCTCAATGCGCTCTCACCTACATTATAGGTCAGCTTATCGTCCTTATTTTCGATTAAGGGCTTTTCCGAATACACAATGACCTCATTCAGTGTATTGCTTGCTTCCTTCATTTTCAGGTCGCCGATATTAAAATCGTAGCGGTCTGCCCGCAGATAAATACTGTCCAGCCTGGTATCAGCCAGGCCCATAGATCTTGCCACCAGCGAATAATAGCCAAAGCCAAGCTGGTTGAATTCAAAAGCGCCGTTCTTATCCGAAATAGTAGAAACCAGCACAGTATCAGAAGTATGGTGATACAGGTCTACCCTTGCAAAAGGGACGGCTTTCCCGGAGGTATGCGCTACGAGATTCCCCATGATGATGCCAAACTTTGTTTTCTCCCTTAAAACAGTTTGCTGAGCTTGAGCAGTTCCGGTGATGGTGATCAGTAAAAAAAAGACAATAAATAGTTGCTTCATACTTTACGAAGAGGCAAAATAGAAAATCCCCGGTATTCAGACGCAAAAAAGGATGGCCGGTTTAACAGGTTATTTCAACAACATTTTTAAGGTCTGGTGCAATGCCTCGCCCCGCAGGTCTTTTGCAATGATAATGCCATTGGGATCAATCAGAAAATTAGCCGGCACACTTTCCACCCGGTAAAGACGAGCGGCTGCATTATTCCAGTATTTAAGATCGCTTACCTGGGTCCAGGTAAGCCTGTCTTTGCGGATCGCATTCATCCAACTGGATTTACTCTCGTCGAGCGATACGCCCAATACGGTAAAGTTTTTATTTTTATACTGATTGTACGCTGCTACCACATTGGGGTTTTCGGCCCTGCAGGGTCCGCACCAACTGGCCCAGAAATCGATCAGTACATATTTTCCCCTGAAAGAAGAAAGTGCTACCATTTTACCGGCAGTATCTTTCTGGCTGAATTCCAGTGCAGCCGTTCCAATGCCATTCACTTTGGCGTCGCTGATGGTTTTCTCAAGCATTTTGGAGAAAGTCCCTTTTTTAGCAGCAGGCTCCAGGTCATTGTAGCGTTTTTCCAATTCAGGAACACCACTCAGGAGCGGACTGATCACAAACAAAACAAACGGACTTACCGGAGAGGCTTTCTTTTCTGCGGTAAACGCATTGGCTTCTTCCAGCACTTTTCCTTTGGAAGCTTCAAACAAACGGATCAGGGAGTCCCTTGTTTGCGGATTCTTCTCCGGGCTGATCCGGGCTGCCAGGCTATTCAATGATTCCCGGACAGGATTAAACCTCGATTTGAATAACTGGTAGTCGTCTTCCACCGGGCAACCCCTGATCTCGGCCTTCCGGAGCTCATTAAAGTCTCCGTTAATGGTAATCCTATTGTTATCGAGAAACAGGTCGATTCCCTCCTTGTAGCCAATAAAACCGATCTGGAATATATCCGGTTCGGCTAGTTTTCCTTTGAAACTAAACACACCATTCCGGATAGTATCGGTGGCGATGGTTTTACCATCGCTTCCGTTCATGAGAAAAACCAGGATATTGGGCTTAGTGTTTTTCAGTTCACCTTTTATTTCAAAACCATCCTGTGCAGTTGCAGTAAATCCGATGAGCAGAAAAACAGCTACAAGTATTTTATTCATGACTATTTGGAATGACGTTTTTGAAGAATCGTTAATACATCTGCTAATGTATGCCCTTTCGCGTTAAGTAAAAGCAAATAATGAAAAAGCAGATCGGCTGATTCGTTCAGAAACAGCTCTGTATTGCTGTCCTTGGCCTCTATCACCATTTCCACTGCTTCCTCGCCCACTTTCTGAGCAATTTTATTCAACCCTTTCGAAAACATGCGGGCTACATAAGATTCTTCCACGGGCGCATTCTTACGCAGGTTGATGATGTCCTGCAGATACAACAGGAAATCCTCACTGTGATTGGGCTCACTCCAGCAGGTATCTGCCCCGGTATGACAGGTAGGCCCCAGCGGATGCACTTTAATCAGGAGAGTATCATCATCGCAGTCCGATGCAATGGATTTCAGTTCCAGAAAATGACCGCTCTCCTCTCCCTTGGTCCAGAGCCGTTGTTTGGACCTGCTGTAAAAAGTCACTTTTCCCGTTTCAGTCGTTTTAGCCAACGCCGCCTCATTCATGAATCCGAGCATCAGCACTTTATGGGTTTGATAATCCTGAATCACTGCCGGAACCAGGCCATCACTGTATTTTTTAAAATCAACTTTCATAGTCGCTGTATTGTGTAGTACAAATTTGGGTTATAATCGCATAGCGATGCCTTTCCCGGCCAGATATTCTTTCAATTCGGGAATACCGATCTCCTTAAAATGGAAGATACTGGCTGCCAGGGCAGCATCGGCACCGGACTGTTCAAACACTGCGGCAAAATGTTCCATTGTTCCGGCGCCTCCGGACGCAATCACCGGTACAGGAAGGTTCATGGACAACTGCCGGGTGATATCCAGTGCAAAACCCTGCTTGGTTCCGTCGTTATTCATGGAAGTAAGCAGGATTTCTCCCGCACCCAGTTCCACCGCCTCCCGGGCCCAGTCATAACAAAGCTTATCGGTTTTTACCCGCCCTCCATTCAGGTATACATACCAGTTGCCATCGGATTCCTTTTTGGTATCAATGGCCAGCACCACACACTGGCTGCCAAACTCCTGCGCCAGTTCTTTTATCAACCCCGGATTTTTAAAAGCCGAAGTGTTCACCGATATCTTGTCTGCACCGTTTTGCAGCAACATACTCACATCGTCTACGGAAGCTATTCCTCCGCCTACCGTAAAGGGAATATTGATATGGTGCGCAATCTTATTAACCAGTGCACTAAGGGTTTTTCTACGCTCGTTCGTAGCGGTAATATCAAGAAAGACCAGTTCATCCGCACCCTGGGCTGCATAGAGCGCACCCAGTTCCACCGGGTCTCCCGCATCGCGGATGTTTTCAAAATTCACCCCTTTTACCGTGCGCCCGTCTTTAATATCCAGGCAGGGTATGATTCTCTTTGTTAGCAAAATGATCTGTTTTAAAGTGCTTGATTCAGTTTACTCAATTCATCGATGGTGATCCTTCCCTCGTAGATGGCTTTGCCAATGATCACGCCTTTACAACCAATGGCTTTTAAGGAAAGTACATCATCCATATTACTCACCCCGCCACTGGCCACAAAATGAAGGTCGGGGAAGCGCGAAATCAGCGCCCTGTACAAATTCAGAGAGGGGCCCTCCAATTTTCCGTCCTTGCTGATATCGGTGCAAAAAACCTGGCTGATTCCCCGGGCTATATAATCCTGTATAAAATCAAATACAGAAAGTTCTGTGGTCTCCAGCCAGCCCCCTACCGCAATCTTTTCTTCCTTCACATCTGCCCCCAAAAAAAATCGATCGCCACCATAATCGAGGATCCAGTCGCCAAATGTTGCCGGATCCTTTACAGCCAGGCTGCCGATGGTTGCCAGTGCTGCACCGGAATTGAATACAATCTTAAGGTCGGATTCTTTTTTGATGCCCCCGCCAAAATCAATGGTCAGCCTGGTGAACCCCGCAATGGATTCCAGCACTTTCCAGTTTTGCACTGCCCCCGCTTTGGCGCCATCCAGGTCTACCAGGTGCAGCCTTTTAATGCCCGCACCTTCAAATTCCCTGGCTACTTCCAACGGGTTTTCATTGTATATTTTCTTTTGGCTGTAATCGCCCTGGGTAAGTCTTACACATTTACCATCCATGATATCTATTGCGGGAATAATTTCCATTCACTTGTATTTACAATTCAATAAAATTTTTCAAAATCTGTTCTCCTACACCTGCACTTTTTTCCGGATGGAACTGCGTTCCGTAAAAATTTTCCCTGTGCAGGGCCGAGCTGTATTCAAGTCCGTACTCCGTAGCCGCAATGGTATGCTCACCCAGTGCCGCATAAAAACCATGTACAAAATAACAATAACTGTTTTCCTTTACTCCATTGAACAAAGGCGTTTTAAGATGGCTGATATTGTTCCAGCCGATCTGCGGAATTTTGATAGCTGCTGTTGCGGATGCGGTAAAGGCTTTCACGTTTTCATTGAAGATTCCCAGACAACCGGTATTGTTTTCCTCACTGTACCGGCACATCAGTTGCATACCCAAACAGATGCCCAGCACCGGTTGCCGCAAACCCGCAATCACCTGATCCAGCCTGTGCTCCTTTAAATAAGACATGGCCGTGCTGGCTTCACCTACACCGGGGAAGATCACTTTGTCTGCAGATTTTATTTCCGCGATATCATCCGTAACAATGGCCGTAGCTCCAATTCGTTCCAGCGCGTATAATACCGATTGAATATTGCCCGCATTGTATTTTATGATTGCCAGTTTCACGCTCAGGTTATTTAGTTTGTATAATCGGTTCCAGAAATGCTTTTGTAGCGGCATGAACATCCGTTGCGCTGCCCAGCGCCTTAATATAGGCGCTGCCGATGATGGCCCCATTGGCATAGGTACAGGCTGAGTCGAAACTGGCGCGATCCCTGATTCCGAAGCCTACCAGCACCGGGTTGTTCAGCTTCATTTGCTGCAGTTTTTTTAAATAAACTTCCACCGCAGCGAAATCGGTATCGCCCCCGGTGGTTGCAGACGAACTGACCGCGTAGAGAAACCCGGAACTGAGCCTGTCCAGTTGGCGTACACGGGCTTCGGTGGTTTCAGGGGTTACCAGAAACACAAAATCGAGCCCGTATTTTTTAATAATGGCGCCGTATTCGCTTTCAAATTCATATTCCGGCAAATCCGGAAGAATCAATCCATCCACTCCTGCATCGGCAGCGGCGGCACAAAATTTTTCAAACCCATACTGCAATACCGGGTTCATATAACCCATTAATACCACACCGGTCCGTGCAAACAAAGGATCCTCACGAAATCCTTTTAGCTGATCAAAAAGAATCTGCATGGTCATTCCATTGGCCAATGCCCGGCTGCTGCTATCCTGTATCACCGGCCCGTCTGCCAGCGGATCACTGTAGGGCATACCGATTTCGATCAGGTCTGCGCCGGCGGAAGCCAGTGAACGCATAATCGTTAATGTATCATTCAATCCAGGGTATCCGGCAGTAAAATATACATTCAGTACACGCTGATTTTTTTGTTTAAACAGGTTGCTGATTCTACTCATGGTCATTTATTTATTCATCGCTTTCATATAGGTATCCAGGTCCTTATCTCCCCGTCCGCTTAAACATACCACCACCTGATCGGAAGGATTTAGTTTCAGCCTGCCTAAAACAGACAATGCATGTGCCGATTCCAATGCAGGAATGATGCCCTCTGTTCTGCTTAGATGAAAAGCAGCTTCCAGCGCTTCTTCGTCTGTTGCGCTTAAGAATATCCCCCTTCCTGTATCAAATAAATTGGCATGCAATGGCCCTACACCCGGATAATCCAGGCCGGCTGAAATACTGTGCGGTTCCACCACCTGGCCGTCGGCAGTCTGCATCACCAGGCTTTTGCTTCCGTGAAGGATTCCCGGCTTACCCAGTTGTGTAGTGGCTGCACTCATTCCACTGTTTACACCGTGACCCGCTGCTTCCACTGCCACCAGTTGTACAGACAGTTCATTCAGATAATGATAAAACGCACCTGCTGCATTGCTACCTCCACCCACACAGGCTACTACATGCGTAGGCAGCTCACTGCCGGTTTTTTCTTTCAATTGAAGCTTTACCTCCTCGCTGATAACGCTTTGAAAGCGGGCTACCATATCCGGATACGGGTGTGGCCCTACCACACTTCCGATGATGTAATGGGTATTGTGCGGATGGTTGATCCAGTCGCGGATGGCTTCGTTGGTTGCATCCTTTAAGGTTTTACTTCCACTGGTAGCAGGTACTACGGTTGCCCCCAGCATTTTCATCCGGGCCACGTTGGGCGCCTGGCGTTCAATGTCTTTCTCCCCCATATAAACGATGCATTCCATGCCCTTCAGCGCACAAACCGTAGCAGTGGCCACGCCGTGTTGCCCCGCCCCTGTTTCTGCAATGATCCGGGTCTTACCCAGTTTACGGGCTAACAGTATCTGCCCGATGGTATTATTGATCTTGTGCGCTCCCGTATGGCAAAGATCTTCCCGCTTCAGGTAAATATGGGTATTCAATTCATTGCTCAGGCGCTCCGCATAAAACAAGGGGGTAGGACGGCCTACATAATCCTTCAGCAACAGCCTGAATTCTTCTACAAAAGAAGGTTCGCTCATGATATTCAGGTACTGCGCCTTCAATTCCGCTACATTGGCATGCAACATTTCAGGGATGTATGCCCCGCCAAATTTACCATAATAGCCTTGTTCACTGGGTTGTTGATAATTCATCATCTTGTTTCTACTTGTGATATTTTAATTGCAGGATGATCAGGCCATTGCTGTCGTCAATCTTCTGCACCTGTTTATTATAATTGTACATGATCCTGTACCTGCCAAACTGATCAATGGTTTGATCGGGGTTGTACCGTATCCCCTGGTCCCCTACAGACACCAGCAATTGCTGGTAGTTGTACCGGAAGTTCAGATCGCCAATGCGGTCTACCCTTCCGTTAAAATCATATAAGAGGGTACTGTTGCCGATCCTGTTGATTTGTCCCTGGTAATTGAAACCGATTTTCACTTCTCCGATCTGTTCTATCTGCTGTACAGTATTGTAAACAATAGTTCCGGAAGCCGCTGTTTTGATTTCGGAAATTTTACCGGAATCGCTGAGCACTACGAGCAACGGGGGAACGGAAATCAGGTAAGCTGCTTTTCCCTGTTGGGTCAGGTACACATTGGTGAGTTGCTGTGCATTGGCGTAAACATTCAACAATAGCACCCCACCGGCCAGCATCAGCCATTTCATCAGTTGTTTCATCAGATTTGTTTAATCTCCTCTATAAATTTTTTCAGCAGATCCATATTTTTGACTCCGGGCGCCGTTTCAAATTTACTGTTTACATCTATGGCAAAAAGATCTTTTGCTACCGGATCTTTGGCAAATGCTTCCAGGAGAGCTACATCGTCCGGGCCAATGCCACCACTCAGATAAAACGGCTTATTGATAGCCAGTTCCTTTAATATATTCCAGTTGAACTGCTTCCCGGTTCCGCCAAAAGCTGCCCCCTCGGTATCAAATAAAAACATGTCTGCAACATCGTAATAGTCCTTCACCTTCCACAACACATTGTCATCGTTCCTTAAGCGAAAGGCCTTGATTACAGTAACATAGTCAGCTATCTTTTCGCAATAACGGGGTGTTTCATCGCCGTGTAACTGAACCAGGTAAAGACCACACTCATCTACCATCCGCAGCACATGCTCTGCAGATTCATTAACAAATACCCCCACTTTGTTGATGTGCTGCCCCCTGGCCTTTTTCAGCTCGGCCGGCTGCATGTGTTTCAGGGCATAACGCGGACTTTGGGGATAGAAAATAAATCCGCCAAATTCCACACCCATCTCATCCAATTGCATGAACTGATCCACACTGTTTAATCCGCATACTTTAGCCCGCATCTTGTTTTGCTTTTAATTGCGTTACAAAATCAGCAAAGGCAATCGAAGGGTTGGAGGCTTTCATAAAACGTTCCCCCATCAGGAATCCTTTAAATCCGGCCTGTTGTAAAGTTACAATGGTATCTACATTTTGAATACCACTTTCTGCTATGGCAGGTTTATTAGCCGGAAGCATACCCAGCAACTGCATGGATTTATTGATATCCACTTCAAAATCCTTCAGGTTCCGGTTATTGATTCCAACCAGGTCCACTTCCGCACAAATATGTTCCAGTTCCGCCTCATTGTGTATTTCCAGCAATACCTCCAGTCCAAGTTCTTTAGCCTTTACCGCCAGTTGCCGAACTTCTTTCGGGCTCAGGCAGGCTGCAATCAACAGGATCACATCTGCGCCAAAAGCCCTGGCTTCCACCAGTTGGTATTCGTCTATCATAAAATCCTTTCTCAGAATCGGTATGTCGTTGATATTGGCGGCTACCAGGTCGTTGATGGAGCCTCCAAAAAACGGCCCATCTGTTAATACGGACAAACCCGAAGCGCCATTAGATGTGTACGCCGCAGTAACTTCTTCTACCGTTGCGGTTCCGTTGATCAGCCCCTTGCTGGGAGATTTTCGTTTGTACTCTGCAATGATGCCGGTTTTAGAAGGATCCAGCAAGGACTGCTTCAGCGAACGGATTGCCCTGGTAAACAGCGGCTCATTTCGTAAATCTTCTACAGAACGGATCGCCTTGCGTTCCGCCACTTCTATTCTTTTTTGGGCGATGATGGTATCTAAAATATTCATGGCTGGTTCAGTTATTGCAAGGCAATCAGTTTTTTAAGTCCCTCATAGGCTTTCCCGCTTTCCAGGCTTTCCACTGCAGCCTTGTAAGCATCATCATAGCCGGAATAAGCACCGGTGCAATGCAGTGCCATCGCCGCGTTGGCCAGCACCACCGCATTCTGCGACCAGGTCCCCTCTCCTTTAATAATCTTCCGGAAAATCTTTGCAGCTTCTTCCACGGTATTACCTCCGTGAATATCTTCCGGACGAACCGGGCGCTTACCCAGTTGTTCGGGGGTCATCACAATTTCTCCATCGTTGGTAATGACCTTGGTGTCGCTGGTGAGGGAAATTTCATCATATCCGTCGAGGCTATGGATAATGGTAAATTCCCGGCCGCTTTGCTGCAACAGGTAGTTATAAATCCTCGCCATTTCCAGGTTATACACCCCTACCAGTTGAAAATCGGGATTGGATGGATTGATCATTGGCCCCATCATATTGAAGAAGGTTCTGATTCCCAGGCTTTTTCGTACCGAACCTGCCGTTTTTAATGCAGGGTGAAACAACGGTGCATGCAGAAAACAGATATTGGCCTCATCCAGTTCCTGCTGCAATGCGGCATTGTTATTCTTGAATCTGTATCCCATCTGCTCCATCACATTGGATGCGCCACTGATGGTAGAAGCCCCATAGTTTCCGTGTTTGGCTACTTTTTGTCCGGCTCCTGCTACAATAAAACAAGCCAGGGTAGAAATATTGAAGGAGTTCTTACCATCTCCACCGGTTCCGACAATATCCATCAGTTTTCCACCCTCCAGTTTTACTTTAACGGAAAGTTCCAGCAACCCGTCGCAAAAACCCTGTAGTTCCTCAATGGTGATACTTCGCATCAGGTAAACGGTAATGAATGCAGCAATCTCTGCATCATTGTACTGTCCGGCTGATATATTGAGCATCACTTCCCTGGCTTTTTCCCTGGAAAGCGTTTTGTGGCTGAATAAGTATTGTAATATTTTTTTCATCGTTTCTTTTGATTAATGCGTTTAGAAGTATTATCCGGAGCCGGTCCGCAGAACGGACAGCCATTTTGATCAGCCGGCCAGCCAGTTCCGGAGAATGGCTTCTCCATCCGGCGTCAGTACACTTTCCGGATGAAACTGCACCCCCTGCACATCGTATTTTTTATGTTGCAGTGCCATAATATATCCATTGGAGTCGCGGGCAGTAACCTCCAGTTCTGCCGGGAATGCTTCATCGCTCACCACCCAGCTATGATACCTGCCCACCACAAATTCATCGGGCAACCCTTTGAACAAAGGGCTTGTAACCGATTCCCGGGTATAGACCGGCGTAGACACTCCGTGGTATACCACGGACAGGTTCACCAGTTTTGCACCGAAAGATTCTCCGATGGCCTGATGGCCCAGGCAAACGCCCAATATGCTTTTGGAGGGAGCATATTGCTCAATCAGTTCCGGCATAAGACCCGCCTCCGAAGGAATCCCCGGACCGGGAGACAAAATGATTTTATCGTATCCTGCAACCTGCTCCAATGGCAGTTCATCGTTGCGGAAAACATCCACTTTGTTGCCTGTGATTTTGTTCACCAGGTGTACCAGGTTATACGTGAAAGAATCGTAGTTATCAAATACAAGTATTTTCATGGGTTGCTGCACTTATGGGTTGATGATTTCCGCCATTTTTGCGGCGGTCTTTAATGCGTTCAATTTATTGTTCACTTCCTGCAATTCATTTTCCGGAACGCTGGCGGCAACAATCCCTGCTCCAGCCTGGCAGATCAGTGTATTCCGGCGCGACAGGAATGTGCGGATCATGATGGCATGGTTGCAATTTCCATCGAAGCCCACAAAACCAATGGCTCCGCCATAGTATCCTCTGCTGGTTGGCTCCAGTGTGTTGATCAATTCGATGGCGCGGATTTTTGGAGCACCGCTCAGGGTTCCGGCCGGAAAGGTTTTGGCCAGCAGTTCAAAAGGATTCTGTCCCTCTCTCACCTTACCGGTCACTTCGCTTACCAGGTGAATCACATGACTGTAGTACTGCACCTGCCGGTACTGACTCACTTCCACATCGGCACAAACGCGGCTCAGATCGTTCCGGGCAAGATCCACCAGCATTACATGCTCTGCATTTTCCTTGGCATCTTCCAGTAACCGCGCTGCTGCCGCCTGATCCGTTTTTTCATCTCCGGTTCTTTTAAATGTACCTGCAATCGGGTGTACAACGGCTTTCCCCTTCTGCAAAATGATCTGCGCTTCCGGAGAGGATCCGAATAATTTATAATCACCATAATCGAAGAAAAACAAATAAGGGGATGGATTGATGCTGCGCAATGCGCGGTATACGTTGAATTCATCGCCCGTGAAACTGTGCTCAAAGCGCCGGCTCAGTACAATCTGGAACACATCACCCCGCATACAACTTTTAATTCCCTGTTGTACCATGTTTCGATAATCCTCATCACTCATATTGGAGCGTTCGGTTCCCTGCAGCCTGAAGGGGAACACCGGTACATCTTTGCTTCTGATCAGCGACTCCACGGCATCCAGGTCCGATTCTATTCCGGCTATTTTATTTTCGCAGAGATAGAGTATATCTTTATGATGATTAATGGCAATGACATACTGGTAAAGCCGGTAACGCATCAGCGGAATTACCGGCGCACCTTTATCTGTTAAAGACACTTTATCAAAAAACTGCACAGCATCAAAACTGGTATACCCATAGAGCCCCTGTGCAAATTTCAGATCCCTGTCCTCCACCGGCCCTGCCTCAAAACGCTGCATATATTCCCATATGAGGTCAGGCACTTTACTGCCCTTGTTGATATGAACTCTTTCAGGTTCCTGCCCGGGAAGTTTGAATTCTACGCGGTCGGCAGAACTGATTTCAATGCCGCCAATGGCATTGATACAAATAAAGGAATAGCTGTTTTCCGAAACATGGTGATCGGTACTTTCCAACAGGATGGTATCCCTGAAACGATCTCTCAGACGCAGGTAGATGCCCACCGGTGTATGAATATCCGCCAGCATTTTTTTACCCTCTGTTTCAATCTTAATTCTTTTCATATTGTTCTGCTTCAATTGCATCAATAAAAAAACCCCGGTTTAATCCGGGGCCTTGAATATACTCAATCAGTATTGGCTATGCCACTACAATCCCCGTTCAGAGTTTGTATGCCACCACCAATGTTTGTTAATTATTGCCATAAGTGGTACAAAGATGGCCATTTTGGAGGAAATTGCAAAAAAAATCCCATGAAGAAAATATTTTACCGTTACATGGCCATTTTAATCCTGCTCACGGGCCTCTCTGTAAGTGCACTGGCAAACAATCCGGATGCAATCATCGGTTTATGGAAACCAGCAGCAGGTAATGGGGTGATACAGATCTATAAACAGGGATCGCAGTATTACGGAAAACTGGTATGGCTGAAAGAGCCCAATGATCCGGCCACCGGCAAGCCCAAAACAGATACAAAGAACAGTGATAACAAACTAAAATCAAGACCACTCCTGGGCATGGTTAACCTTCGCCATTTAAAGTATGCCAAAGAAAACAATTGGAACGACGGGAAAGTATACGATCCCAAATCGGGCAACGATTACAGTTGCAAGATTACCATGATCGATGAAAACACCATTGAAGTAAGAGGATTTATGGGCATTTCCCTGCTGGGGAAAACAGATACCTGGAATCGGCAGAAAAGCCTGTAACCGCTAAAGCACACCCTTGGTGGAGGGCAACTGATCAGACATCGGATCGCGTTTTACCGCCATCCGGATGGCTTTTGCAAATGCTTTGAAAATGGCTTCTATTTTATGGTGTTCATTTTCTCCCCTGCACTCAATATTGAGATTGCATTTTGCCCCATCGCTGAACGACTTGAAAAAATGGAAAAACATTTCCGTGGGCATTTCTCCTACCCGCTCTCTTTCAAATTCCGCATTCCACACAATCCAGTTTCTTCCGCCAAAATCAATCAGCACTTTTGCTTCCGCTTCGTCCATGGGTAAAGCAAAGCCATAGCGCTCCATCCCCCGTTTATCACTCAGGGCCCGGGCGAATGCTTCTCCCAATGCAATACCGGTATCTTCAATGGTATGGTGCTCATCTATATGAAGATCTCCTTTTGTAATCACCGTCAAATCCATTTTGCCATGACGGGCAATCTGGTCGAGCATATGATCAAAGAATCCTAACCCTGTATGGATATTGGACTTACCGGTACCATCTATATTCAGCTCTATGTGAATTTTTGTTTCATTGGTATTTCTTTCGTGCGTCACTTTGCGCAATCCCAGTTTCAGGAACGCATAGATTTCTGCCCAGTCGGAGGTTTCCAGCACAATGGTTTCTGCATATTCAAATACCTGTTCTTCGCTCAGTTCATGTAATCCCGATTTCAGATAGATGGCTTTACAACCCAGATTTTTAGCCAACTGCATATCGCTCCAGCGGTCGCCGATGACATAGGAATGGCCCAGGTCGAACTCCGGGTTGTTGATAAAATGACCAAGAAGCGCCGTACCCGGCTTTCGGGTAGGCTGGTTATCGGCAGCGAAAGTCCGGTCGATAATCATTTCATCGAATAGAAAGCCTTCTCCTTCGAGTGTTCTCAGCATTAAATTGTGAAAAGGATGAAACTGGTGCTCCGGATAGCTTTCTGTACCCAGGCCATCCTGGTTGGTCACCATCACTTTATAATAATCAAAATCGGCAGCAATTCGCGACAACTGGGTAATAGCGCCCGGCACAAAGCTGGTTTTTTCGATACTGTCTATCTGAAAATCGGTGGGTGGCTCCTGTAACACCACTCCGTCTCTGTCGATGAATAAAACACTTCTCATCATTTATTTTTTGCCCTCGCGGATTTTACTTCTGCAACCGTTACTGCAGACGCTTTGTTTCCAAAGGAATTACGAATATATGTTAACACATCTGCAATCTGCTGATCTTTGAGAAAGGCATGAGAAGCCATCGGATTTTCATATTCCTCTCCATTGATTTCGAGCGGAATATTCAACCCGTTCAATACAATACCAATCAATCGTTGCTTGTTTCCCAATACGTATTCCGTATTGCTGACCGGCGGATTCATTCGGGGAACGCCTCCTCCGTCTGCCTGGTGGCAGGTAAGGCAATAGCGGTCATACACCAGTTTTCCCCTTCCCATCACTGTTTTTAAATTCGTATTACCTGTTTGAGATGAAACCATCATCCCCATCCCCGACACCAGCAACAGGCACAACACCATCCATTTTTTCATCCCAGCCGTTTATTGATTGTAATTGATTTTCCAGACATATCCTTTGTTATCGTCGGACACATAAATGGACCCATCCGGCCCCTGCGCCAATCCGCATGGACGATGTTTTACAGCGCTCAGGCTGGTTACTTTTTCCACACCGGAAAATCCATCTGCAAATACCTCCCATTTACCGGTTGGCTTACCATCCTTCATAGGAACGAATACCACATAAAAACCTTCCTGGTTTTCCGGAGCCCTGTTCCAACTGCCGTGAAATGCAATGAATGCACCATGTTTGTATTTCTCCGGGAACCGATTACCCGTATAGAAGAGCAAAGCATTCGGCGCCATATGACCAGGAAATCCCACCAACGGGCGCAGGGCTTTTTCCGCTCCGGTCTTTTTACCATCACCGCCATATTCGGGGTTCAGGATTTTCTTATTTTGAAAATGATCCCAATGCACATAGGGCCAGCCGCAATCATCTCCTTTTTTTATCATATACAGGGTTTCTGAAGGAAGCTCCGCTCCCCTTTTCTGGTCGTAGGTTTCGGGATAAAACTGGTACAGCATATCCCTTCCGTGTACGGTAATAAAGAGTTCGTTTACTTCACTGTTCCAGTCCAGCCCTACGCAATTCCGGATACCTGTTGCATACCGGACCCCTTCTTTATAGGTCTGGTTGGGTTGATCGGCTTTGAACTGCCAGATTCCACCGGCGGTTTCCAGGATCAGGCAGGGATTCATTCCGGGGGAGCCCTGTTTACGGTCCTGTTCCTGGCAGGCATTACTGGGGGCACCGATATTCACGTAAATATTTCCTGCATTATCCAGCGCAATGGACTTGGATGCGTGTTGTCGCTTATCTACCAGACCTGTAACAATGGTCTCTGGCTGATCAGGGTTCACCAAATTTAGTTGTGCATCCAGCTTGTACCGGAACACTTCTGAGTTAGAAGAGGCATAGAGATAGCCATTCTTTAGCGCAATCCCTGTGCCGATATAATTACCAAAAGCCAGGGTATCGTCCATTATCCCGTCTTTGTTGGTATCTCTTAACCGGTAAATTCCTTTTCCCTGGTTCAGCTTTTCCAGCTTCATATACACATCACCATTGCTATTAACGGCAATATGCCGGACACGGCCAAAATCTTTTGCCACATTGGCAACAGCAAACCCTGCCGGAACCCGGATGGATACTCCCGGCTGTTGCGCAACAGCGCTGCCGGCAAATGCAATGGTTAAAAGGAGAAACAGCTTCAATCGCATATTTCAGTTTTAGGTATCGTAAAATTAGGGATTCAACTGATACCATTCATGCATGGCATCTACCAGTAATGTGTTATCCTGCTCGGTTCCGACAGTGATCCTCAGACAGTCCTCGCAAAGCTTTACACTACTCCTGTCGCGCAGTACAATCCCCTTGGTCAGCAGGAACTCGTATATTTTACGGGCATCCCTGATTTTAACCAGTATAAAATTGGCATCAGAAGGATAAACCTGTTCTACGGTTGGCATGGAGCGAAAGACCTCCGCGAGCGCCTCACGCATATCCACTAGCAACCTGATCATATCGTTTACCTGCCCCACTTCATCCAGTGCCTTTAATGCCAGTTCCTGCGTGGCCTGGTTAATATTATACGGCGGCTTCACTTTATTCATGATATCAATAATGGCCGCGGAGGCAAATGCCATTCCCAGCCGCAGCCCTGCCAGCCCCCAGGCTTTGCTGAAGGTTTGCAGGATCACCAGGTTGGGATAATCGGCCAGTTCCTGCACAAAAGATTTCTGCTGTGCAAAATTGATATAGGCCTCATCGATGACCACTATACCATTAAAATTATTCAGCACCGTTTCAATATCCATCCTGTGGAGTGAGTTACCGGTAGGGTTATTGGGAGAACAGATCCAGATCAGTTTGGTATGTGCATCCACTGCATGTTCGAGGTGAATCAGGTCTAGCTGAAAGTCATCGAGCAGTGGCACTTTTTTTACAGCAACATCATTGATGTTGGCGCTCACTTCGTACATACCGTAAGTAGGCGGGCAAATAATCACATTATCCTTACCCGGCTCGCAGAAACAACGGTACAGCAAATCAATGCATTCATCGCTTCCGTTTCCCAGAAAAATATGTTCTGCCGGCAGTTGCTTCACAAAAGCGATTTTCTCTTTCACTGCCTGCTGATGCGGATCCGGATAACGGTTGTACCATTTGGACAAAGGAGAACCCAGGCTGTTTTCATTGGCATCTAAAAATACTTTTGCTTCACCGCTGAATTCATCTCTGGCGGAGGAATAAGCCGTTAATCGGGCGATATTGGGACGAATGAGTTGATTAAGATCGAACAACATTATGAGTAATTATGAATTGAGTATTGATGTATGAACGCAGTTACGGTAACCCTTTTATGATTCATTTTTCAGTCGGATCGACACGGCCTCTTTATGTGCATGCAGCCCTTCCGCTTCCGCCATGATCTCCACCGACCTGCCGATATGCTGCAACCCGGTTTTGGTAAGCCGCTGATAGGTGATTTTTTTTAGGAAACTGTCGAGGCTCACGCCGCTGTACGCCCTTGCATAGCCATTGGTTGGCAGGGTATGGTTGGTTCCGCTAGCATAATCTCCCACACTTTCCGGGGAAAAATTGCCCAGGAACACAGAGCCTGCATTAACAATGGAACCGGCCACCAGTTCGTCATTGGCACACGCAATAATGAGATGCTCGGCGGCATATTCGTTCACCAGTTCAATGGCTTCTTTTTTTGTTCTTACATAAATGGCCTTGCTGTGTTCCAACGCTTTTGTGGCAATTTCCTTTCTGGGCAACCGGACCAGTTGTACCTTCAGTGCTTCGTTGACCGCATGGATCAGTTCCATACTTGTGCTCACCAGTAATACCTGGCTGTCGGCTCCATGTTCCGCCTGGCTCAGTAAATCGGCCGCAACAAATTCCGGACGGGCAGTATCATCTGCCAGCACACATACCTCACTGGGCCCTGCAGGCATGTCGATGGCAATTCCATCCTGTTGCACCAGTTGTTTGGCGCAGGTAACGTACTGGTTACCGGGTCCGAATATCTTATATACCGCAGGAACGGTTTCCGTACCATATGCCATGGCAGCAATGGCCTGCACACCACCGATCTTATAAATATTGCGGATTCCAACCAGATCGGCGGCAAACAGGATAGCCGGATGCAGTTTCCCTGCTTTATCCGGCGGAGAACAAAGCACCACTTCGTCACAGCCCGCAATGGCAGCAGGTATACCCAGCATTAATATTGTAGAGAACAAAGGGGCTGTTCCTCCAGGAATATAAAGGCCCACTTTTTGGATAGGTACCGCTTTTCTCCAGCATTTCACCCCGGGAATGGTTTCCGCCTTCTCCACTTTCGGAACCTGCTTTTCATGAAAACGCCGGATATTGGCCGCTGCCAGGCGAATAGCATCCTTCAATTCCTGGGGCAAAACAGCAGCCGCAATTTCTTCCGGGGTCACTTTACTGTTTGTTAGCTGAACCCCGTCAAAATCGGCAGTAAACTGCTGCACTGCAGCATCTCCCCGCTGTTTTACCTGCGCTATTACATGACCAACTTTACCGATCAGATCGGTATGATCAAAAACGGGTCTTTTAAGCAATACAGGCCAGTCTTTACGGTCCGGACGTACAAAGATCTTCATCATGATCGCCAGTTTAAAAGGTTAAATAATCATTTTCTCGATCGGCACCACCAGAATACCCTGTGCGCCTGCTGCTTTCAGTTGCTCAATAATGTCCCAGAATTCATTTTCATTCAATACACTGTGTACACTGCTCCAGCCTTCTTCGGCCAATGGTAACACCGTAGGGCTTTTCATGCCCGGCAACAGACCAATGATTTCCTTCAGCTTTTGATTGGGAGCATTCAGCAGAATGTATTTATTGTTCTTGGCTTTTTTCACCGCCTGTATACGGAAGAGCAATCGATCCAGCAATTGCTGCTTCCCGGCATCCAATCCTTCATTCTTAATCAGCACCGCCTGGGATTGCAGAATAATTTCCGCTTCCTTCAATCCATTCATAAACAGGGTTGATCCGCTGCTGACCAGGTCGCAGATGGCATCGGCCAGGCCAATGCCGGGCGCTATTTCCACACTTCCGCTGATTTCATGAATTTCAGCGTTGACCCCATTCTGCTTCAGGTAATCCGACACAATCACCGGGTAGCTGGTGGCAATTTTCTTGCCCTGTAAAAAACTGATCCCTGTATACTGTTCATTGCGTTGAACAGCCATGCTCAGGCGGCATTTACCAAAGCCCAATTTCTCCGTAACAACGACTTTTTTCTTTTTTTCAAAAACCACATTTTCCCCAACAAATCCAATATCGGCCACGCCGTCTTCCACATACTGCGGAATATCGTCGTCTCTCAGGAAAAACACTTCCAGTGGAAAATTGGTTGCATCGGCTTTCAGTTTATTGATTCCATTACTGATATCAATACCACATTCTTTCAAAAGGCGTACGGAATCATCGTGCAGCCTGCCACTTTTTTGAATTGCTAATTTCAGTTTACTGTTGGTGTTCATTGGATTACTCATAGTCTTAAAAATAAAAAAAGCCTACCAAACTGGTAAGCTTCACTGATTTGTATTTAGTTTACATACACGCCAATTGCCTACCCCCTGGGTAAGAAATGATGATGGTGGATATGCAGTTTTTGTTTCATTTAGACAGCAAAAGTACAGCAGCCGGCTTATACACGCAAATTATTTTTAGCCATCCACCGATTCGGAGGCAGATCACCTTATTTTATGATTAATTTAGATTCCCCTGCAAACACGGGGCAGACAATTATTTTTCTAAACCAATCATTATGCGTAAACTCAGATTAATTATTTGCTTTTACCTGTTGCTGGGCTTTGCAACAGCACAGGCACAGGACGGAACGTCTTACCAGACGCCGCCAAAAGACATAGCCGATCTTCTGCTGGCCAAACCCACGCCTGCGGTAAGCCTGGACGGCAAAGCCAACTGGATGTTGCTCAGCGAAAGAAACTCTTACCCTACAGTGGAAGAGCTGGGTCAACCCGAACTGCGGGTTGCCGGAATGCGTTTAAATCCCAACAATTTCTCTCCCAGCAGGCAGAACTTCATCAACAATTTCATCCTGAAAAACATTCCGGCGAATAAGGAATACCGCATTACCGGACTTCCGGCCAGCCTGCTTGCGGGTAATGCAGTATGGAGCCCGTCTCAAACAAAGATTGCATTCACCAATACCACCGGTACACAGGTTGATCTCTATGTGATCGACATAGCCACACAAAAAGCTGCCAAAATCAATAAAAAGCCGGTAAATACGGTATTGGGAGCATCCTTCACTTGGGTAGACGATAATACAATATTATACAAAGCCACTACACAGTCTGCAGCCAATGCACCTAAGCGGCCCATCACACCCAAGGGGCCTACCATTCAGCAGAACCTAGGTAAAGCTGCCCCCAGCCCTACCTATCAGGATCTGATCAAGAGCCCTTACGATGAACAGATTTTTGAATTTTATGCAACAGCACAGTTGGTGTTAAATAAGAACGGAGTTGAAACCAATATCGGCAAACCCTGTATTCTCAGCAGCTTCAGCCTGTCTCCGGATAAAAAATATTTATTACAGCGACAGATACAAAAACCTTTTTCCTACCTGGTCACTGCAAACGGATTCCCTTCTCACTATATTATTACCGATTTAAGTGGGAAAGCCGTGAAGGTGCTGGCAGAACTGCCTTCTACCGAGGGCACACCTTCCGGTTATGATAACACACAGAATGTACCAAGGGCTTTCGACTGGAAAGATGATGAGGCGGCTGTTATTACCTGGGCAATGCCGCTCGATAGCGGACTGATCAAAAAGGACGTACCATTTCACGATGTAGTATATTCTCTGAGTGCTCCATTTACCGGCACTGCCAAAGAGTTGTTCAAAACAAAAATGAGGTATGCAGGAACCAATTGGGGCAATGAATCCCTTGCACTGGTGAATGAAATTTCCAGGAGCAAACAAAGTACCCGCGTAAGCCGTTTCAATCCTTCTGCAGGAACCATTGAATTACTGTATGAACGCAATATGACCGACGCCTATAACAACCCGGGCAGCCCTGTTACCGGAAAGAATCAATACGGCAGAGAGGTAATCATAACAGTAGGCAATGGCACTAAACTGCTGATGAACAACACAACCGGCTCCTCTCCAAAAGGAGATCTTCCTTTTTTAGCCAGGTTCGACCTGGCTACCAAGCAAAACGAGATCATCTGGCGCTGCAGCGAAGGCAGCTTCGAATCTGTGGCAGAAGTGCTGGATGCAGACAAACTGATTCTGGTTACCCGTAAGGAATCCCCAACAGAAGTACCCAACTATTACATCAAAAACCTGGTACTTCGTGTAGCAGATAAAAGCATCACCAGCTTCACCAATCCTTATCCTGCCCTGGTGGGTGTAGCCAAAGAAAAGATCAAATACAAAAGAGCAGACGGGGTCGATTTAACCGGTGATCTCTATTTACCAAGAGGCTACAATAAAGACAAGGATGGTCCGCTGCCCCTACTGATTTGGGCATACCCCCGCGAATTCAACTCCGCAGCCGATGCTGCACAGGTGCGCGGCAGTAAAGATCGTTTCACCTCGCTGAGCTGGGGGTCCCCGATTTATTATGTAACACAGGGTTATGCGGTACTGGATAATGCTGAAATGCCAATTGTTGCTCCCGGTACAGACAAAAAGCCGAATGATAATTTTATTGCACAACTGAAGCTCAATGCAGAAGCGGCAATCAGCCAGTTGTCCGGTATGGGCGTGGCTGATAAGAACAGGGTGGCCGTGGGCGGACACAGTTACGGTGCGTTCATGACGGCCAACCTGCTGGCGCATACCAATCTGTTCAAAGCAGGACTGGCACGCAGCGGAGCCTATAACAGAACGCTTACACCATTCGGATTCCAGAATGAAGACCGCACTTACTGGCAGGCGCCACAACTCTATTATGAAATGAGTCCGTTCAGTTATGCCGATAAAATCAAAACCCCTATCCTGCTGATTCATGGTGAAGCAGACGACAATACGGGCACATTCCCCATTAACAGTGAGCGCTTATTCGCAGCTATCAAAGGAAATGGAGGCACGGTAAGGTTTGTGTACCTGCCTTATGAAGCCCATGGTTACAGAGGAAAAGAAAATATTCTGCATACCCTCTGGGAACAGTTCCAGTGGCTGGAGAAATATGTGAAGAACGCTAAATAGCAATAATATCTTCGGGAAAGGGCGGGCTTATGGCCTGTCCTTTTTTATTTGCAACTCCTTCCAGGGTGTAGTGCCGTCTTCTTCCCTGCTGAATACAAATTCATCAGAAGCGGCGATCACCAGTTCAGCAGTAGTGTAAATTTTACATCCCTCCAGCAAATGTCCCCCGATGGTTTTTCCGGTGCTATCGGACACCGAAAGATGAAGATGCGAGCCTTCAGCAGAAAGTGTTCCGACCAGGCTCACTATTTCAAAATGACCTGTATCCCTTGCCCCTTCAGGCATATTGGCAAAACGGATATGGTATGCAGTAAGGCTTCCCGCACAGGTTACCACCCAGCCGGCTTTGATTTTTTGGGCCTTTACCACAGAATCGATGGAGCCATACAAATCCTGACCGGGTTTTAAACGAAATGCATGGTACTGTGTTACAACCGATGAGGTACAGGCACTCAGGCTAAACAGCAAAACAGCAGCTACAATCAATCTCATGCGATAAAGATAGAAAGGTTCCCTGAAAAATGTTGTGGCAAAACATTGGGCAGGATATCTTAAATTGTATTTCTAACACCTTGCCAATGAAATTCTGGAAAATCAAGACTGCACTTTTTCTGAACTATTTTGTGTTCGCCATTCTGCTGAACAGCGTGGGAACCGTCATTCTGCAGGTGCAGAATAATTACGGCATCAGCCAGGGCGATGCCTCAGTACTGGAAGCATTCAAAGACCTCAGCATAGCCATTGTATCTTTTCTGCTCTCCTCCTATATTGTTCGGATTGGCTACAAAAATGCCATGCTGATTGCATTGGGATTTATTGCATCCATCTGCCTGATCATGCCTTCCACCCATAGCTTTGGCGCTACCAAATTATTGTTTGCTGCAGTGGGCAGTAGTTTTGCCCTCATTAAAATGTCGGTATACAGCACCATTGGTTTGGTAACCAGTTCAGAGAAAGAACATATCAGCCTCATGAGTTTTATTGAGTCTTTTTTTATGGTGGGGATTCTCACAGGCTATTTCATATTCAGCTATTTTGCAGACAGTAGTGACCCTGCTTCCACCGCTTGGCTGGATGTATATTATGTACTCGGAGCATTATCGGCTGTTGCCTTCCTGTTGTTGCTAAGTACCCCGCTGGACGAGTCTTCCATTAAAGCCGAAAAGAATGAATCCCTTGCCAGTGAGTTTGCTCAGATGTTTAAGCTACTGGCCAGCCCGCTGGTATTGATTTTCATTGTTTGCGCATTCTTTTATGTATTGATTGAGCAAAGTATCATGAGCTGGCTGCCCACCTATAACAATAAAGTGCTGATGTTGCCGGTTGCACTGAGCATTCAGATGGCCAGTATCCTGGCGGGGTCAACGGCGCTCGGCCGTTTTCTGGCCGGCATCCTGATGAAAAAATTCAACTGGCTGTATGTACTGAGCATTTGCTTACTTACTGCGGGTTCGTTGGTATTGCTGGCTATTCCGCTGGCTGGCAGCGCCGGCGGCAAGGCTGTTACAGGCTGGAGTGATGCCCCGGTGGCTGCGTTCATTTTTCCACTGATCGGTTTATTGCTGGCGCCGATATACCCTGCGGTGAACTCGATTATATTAAGTACGCTTCCCAAAAAGAAGCATGGATTAATGTCGGGCCTGATCATCATTTTTTCTGCATTGGGCGGAACAACCGGATCCATCATCACCGGGCATATTTTTGAGCGGTACGACGGACAAAATGCTTTTTATTTTTCTCTGATCCCAATGGGAATACTGCTGACCTGCCTGGTGCTATTCAACCGGATGCAACTCAAAATTGCCCGACAAATTTCCTGATCGTCTTTCCGCCTTACCCTTAAACCCAGCACCATGCTTTTTTATATTGAATCCATGTCGCCGCTCTATGAAGCCGTTCAGGTAAGCGGAATCTTCCCCGACTCGAAGTGTTTTGCTGATTGCATACCCCGAAATACGCCGGACAAAATACTGCAACAATACCAATTGCAGAAAGACCAGAGAGGTTTCTCCCTGAAAGTATTTGTGGAGGAATATTTTATCATCCCGCAGGAGAGCGGCAGCACTTATTTATCCAACCGGAAACCTATTCAAGCGCACCTGAATGATTTGTGGAACGAACTAACCAGGAAACCCGACGGGCAATCCGGTACACTGATCCCCCTTCCAAACCGGTACATAGTGCCCGGCGGCAGGTTCAGGGAAATTTATTACTGGGACAGTTATTTCACCATGCTTGGATTGCAGGTAAGCGGAAGAACCGATTTGATTGAGCAGATGGTCGGTAATTTTGCCTACCTGATTGATCAATTCGGCTTTATCCCCAATGGCAACAGAACATACTACCTCGGACGTTCGCAGCCTCCTTTTTTTGCCATGATGATATCTGTATTGATGGAATCCAAAAGTGTTTCGGTGCTTCAGCAATACCTTCCCCAACTGGAAAAAGAATATACATTCTGGATGGATGGGTCCAACAGCCTCCATGCAGAAAAAACAGCTTACAGAAGAGTGGTAAGACTCCCGAACGGCGTGGTACTGAACAGGTACTGGGACGACCGGGAAGGTCCAAGACCGGAAGCATTTTCGGAAGACCGGCACATAGCAGCCGCATCTCATCAACCTGAAGCAACCGTATACAAAAATATTCGTGCAGCCGCTGAATCGGGCTGGGATTTCAGCAGCAGGTGGTTTGCAGACGGAAAAAACATGCATACCATCGAAACCACTTCCATTATTCCGGTAGACCTGAACTGTTTATTACAGTTCCTGGAAACCATGATCTCGATGGCTTATTTTGAACAGCAAGACAACAACAATGGAAAGAAATATTTGCAGAAAGCAGAACAGCGAAAACTGGCTATTCGCCATTATTGCTGGAGTGAAGATCACCAGTTTTTCTTCGATTATCATTTTGAGAACAGGCAACATACAGCGCATTATACGTTGGCGGCCGCTTATCCGCTTTTCTTTCACATTGCCAGTCTGGAACAGGCTGCCGCTACAGGGGAGCAGATTGCAAAAAAATTCCTGCAACCTGGCGGAGTATTGACCACATTGAATCATACCGGCCAGCAATGGGATGCGCCCAACGGATGGGCGCCATTGCAATGGATTGCGTATAAGGGGCTCTGCAACAACAATCTTTCAGCAACCGCAGATACAATCCGGAGCAACTGGATAGCGTTAATTGAACGTACTTATTTACACACCGGTAAAATGATGGAGAAATATGATGTAACCAATCCTGAAGCAACGGCCGGCGGAGGCGAATATCCCAACCAGGACGGATTTGGATGGACCAATGGGGTGTACCTGGCTATGCAACAGGAAGCGACACATAAAAACTAGTGACAAACTTTTTCTCTCCTGGGAAAGCAGGTGCATTATCCTGAATATACTTTAGATGTACTCAGAATAGATCACCGGATTTGTGAAGCAGCAGCAGTTCACAAAGAACCTAATGGTACCAGTTAAATGCCTGCAGGCATTTATTTTTGCATAAGAAATGCCTCCCCTTAAACAACATCGTTTTGATTCTGATATCATTGTATGCAGCATGATCCGAAAGTTTATACTTTGCAGTGTATTCAAAAAATAATTGCCGATTTCTTACTACAAATCTGCAAATAACTACTTTTTAAGTATAATAGCGATCAGGACTCCAGCAAAACAGACAATTCCAGTTTATTCATTGTGCTGAAGGCAGCAAAAATCCGTTTTGCCCTTTCCTGATCCCGCATCAACTCATTCAATACAGAGGGTATGATTTGCCAACTGATACCAAAGCGGTCTTTTAACCAGCCGCACCGGCTTTCTTCTCCTCCATCGGTTAATCGGCTCCAGTAATAATCAATTTCATCCTGGGTATCGCACTCAACAACAAATGAAACGGCTTCGTTAAAATCAAATTGATGTTCCCCGGGACCGTCCATTGCAATCATTTCATAACCATTCAAAGAAAATTCTCCATACATCAGCTTCCCTTCAAAATCGTCTCCTTCCGGAAAATGCACTACGAAATCCTTGGTGGAATTATTAAATATGGTACTGTAGAAATCAATGGATTCCTCTGCCCTTCCAAACTTTGCACCTGTAAAAAGGAAACTGGGCCTGATTTTCCCCAGGTCGCCGGGATTATTCACCAGGGATACCTGCCAGGTGAGCCCAAATCGATCTTTCAACCAGCCATAACGCGGACTCCACGGATACTCATCGATTGGCATCAGGGCCGACCCGTTTACAATCAGTTTGTTGTATACCCGGTTGGTTTCCTCAACTGTTTCGCAGCTAACAAATAAGGATATGGAAGGATTGATCGCAAACTTGGGCCCGCCGTTTAAACCCAGCAACCTGAACCCGTTCAATTGAAAATCTACGACCATCGGTGTTTCGGACCGGATAGAAGCATGTTCAAATACCGAACAGTAGAATTCGGCCGCCGCTTTTGCGTTTCCATCAAACCACAAACAGGGATAGATTGGCTTCACCATATCAATTTATTTAAAAAGTTGCGAATCATTTTACCAGAATAGCAGTCTGCAGTTTTTGGTAATAGAAATAAGAAACTCCCAGTACCGCGAGCACAATAAAAGGGAAAAATGTTCCCATACCCAGCCCGTCAATAACCGTATGACTGATGCTGGCAAATACAAAATCATATACAAATCCCGCATACGCAAACCGCTTCAGCGCGGAAGGAAGTTGAGGCACAATCAGGATAATGGAACCAGCCACTTTAAACACCGTCAAGGCTACGCCAAAATAGTCGGGATATCCCAGATGCCGGATGCCTTCTTTGGCCATTTCAGTTTGCGCTGTCAGTGCAGGCATAACACCTTCAAACAAAAAAATGAGGATCGTGCTGATCCAATAGATGGTTTTTTCTTTTTTCATCGCAATGTGTTGAATGGTTTTAGTAATGAGTTACTGATTAATATTAAACACTATCTACTTAAAAAAACATTAATTACGATGAATGGTTTTCGAAAAAGGGAAATACGCTTATAACAACTTCCTGTACCGGTTAAATAATTCCGTGCAACAGGATATACTGGAGCAACATGATCGTTTTGGCATCTTTGATGGTACCGGCTTCCATCATTTCCTTTGCTGTATCTATAGGAATTTCCAGCACTTCAATATTTTCTTCCTCTCCTTCCA
The DNA here is from genome assembly GCA_035254545.1 of Sediminibacterium sp. Lineage (GTDB taxonomy): Bacteria > Bacteroidota > Bacteroidia > Chitinophagales > Chitinophagaceae > Sediminibacterium. The sequence continues at coordinate 38,548 of DATFAP010000020.1, forward strand.
CCCCACCTCCGTCATGCACTTTCATTTGCTTTGAGTAGGCGGCTATAAAAAAATAAAGGATCTCTGTTACAGAACCAGGAGACATATAGGCTTCAAAAATCTTACGTACATCCCTGATCTCATACCCGGTTTCTTCCGCTGTTTCTCTGCGGATACAATCCTCGGCATTGTCTTTATCGAGTAACCCTGCACAGGCTTCGATCAACATCCCGTCCGGATTGCCATTTACATAGGTTGGCAACCGGAATTGCCTGGTCAGGATAACCGTTCTCTGTTCCTGGTTGTACAGTAATATGGTTGCACCATTTCCTCTGTCGTAGGCCTCACGGCTTTGGGTCAGCAACGTTCCATCCTTCTTCCTGTATTCATAAGTGATCCTTCGCAGGGTATACCAATTATCGGATAATACTTCTGTTGCCAGGATCTTTACATCACTAATCATATTGCTATTTTATTATTTCAGCCCGCGGGTCATGCAGCACTTGTTCCCTGTCCTTGTTGCGGCGGAACCACTCCTAAGGTATCAATATAGTACGCTCCGGCTTCGTTTCCGGTACAAGCGGTTAGTAGAACCCATATTTTTGCCGGATATGTTGTATAAATGGATGCAGGACAGGAGTTGTTCCTGGTTCAAAGAAGATACCTACAATTTCAGCAATCCGAATTTGCTGAGACCGCTTACGGGTTTATTGTCCCAAAACAATTCAAAATCGGTCAGCCCGGACTGTTCATAATGCTCCTTCACCTCCTGGTAGGTATAGGTTTTGCGCTGCGTCACTTTTAGTTTATCCAATATTCCCGCCAGCCATTGCCCCTGCTCCCTGCTTACACTGATTTGCCGGGAATGTTGAAGTGTTTCAAAATGCAGGCTGGCCATTTCCCAGGTATTGCCTTTTTTGGATTTCGTAAAGTATTCGGTTCGGGTATGCTTTCCCAGCCAGATCAGTTTTGCAGTCGGCTTTGCAAAGCCGGTATCCGGTTCATCCAATATTTTCTCCATGTAGTCGGGCACGATGGTTGTTTTAGGAACCTTAAAATCAAACCATTTGTGCAGTGGATCATCCAGGTGCGTGCCATGCATGTAATTCAGCAGCGATTTGGCCAGCCCGTACCCAAATTCAGTATGCAAAGCTCCTGTAGGATCCGTATGTGCTATATCGTTGTTGGCAAAACTACCCGTTTCATCCTTTACTTTTTTTACATGGTATTTCTCCGGTTGCAGTCCTACCGGGCTGTGCGCCGTCATGGTAAACAGGTGCCAGAATGCGGATTGAAGAATTCCCAGACGGAACATTTGCCGGATCATTTCCAGAGAGTCGATGGTCTCCTGGGCGGTTTGGGTGGGGAAACCATACATCAGGTAAGCATGCACCATGATCCCTGCTTCGGTAAAGTTCCGGTTCACACGCGCCACCTGGGCAACAGTGATCCCTTTTTGGATCAGTTGCAGCAACCGGTCAGATGCCACTTCCAGTCCGCCGGATACGGCGATGCAGCCCGATGCCTTCAGCAACAAACACAGATCAATGGTAAAGCTTTTTTCAAAACGCACATTGGTCCACCAGCTCACCACCAGCTTTCTGCGAATGATTTCCAGGGCCAACTCCCGCATCAATGCCGGCGGCGCGGCCTCATCTACAAAATGGAAGCCGTTCTGGCCCGTTTGCCGGATAATGGTTTCCATTCTGTCGCAGAGCAGTTGCGCTGCAATGGGTTCGTACAGCCTGATATAATCCAGTGAAATATCACAAAACGTACACTTACCCCAATAGCAGCCATGTGCCATGGTGAGTTTGTTCCAGCGCCCGTCGCTCCACAACCGGTGCATGGGATTGACTACTTCAATGGCCGAAATATACTGGTCCAGCAACAGGTCGGAATAATCGGGCGTTCCCGCATCTGTCTGTTTATAATCCTTGCAGGACTGGTTATTACAATACCCCACTTTACCGTTTTCCAACAGCATGGTCCTTTTCAGTTCGGATCTTTCCCGCTGACCTGCTACATGCTCGATCAGGGCCTCTATCGGCGCCTCCCCATCGTCCAACGTAATGAAATCTACGAATTCAAATACCCGTGGATCGGAGAGCGACCGTAGCTCCGTATTGGGAAACCCTCCGCCCATCACAATCCTGGTTCCCGGATAATTCGCCCTGATCCATTGTCCGCAACGCAAAGCCGTATAAAGATTTCCCGGGAAAGGAACGGAAATGCCCACCAGCCGGGGCTGTACATGCTCCATGTGTTGTTGCAACAAGGCTATCAGTATTTCATCTACATAGGTATATGGCCGCTGCAGGATTTCGTATAGTTCATCAAAACTATTGGCGGATCTGCCGAGTTTTTCCGCATACCGGCTGAACCCAAAATGCGGATCTACTGTTTCCTGAATCAGGTCGGAAAGATCCTCCAGGTACATCGTGGCCAGGTGCTTTGCCTTATCCTGTATTCCCATTGATCCGAATGCCCAATCCAGGTCATCCAGTTGTTCAAACCGGGCCGCCTCAGGAAGAAAATTCCTTTTACTGATCAGGTGCGCCAGTGTAGGATTTTTCCCCTGCAAAAAACGGATCACTGCATCTATGGTACGGATATAATCCTCCTTCAGTGTGATTATTCTTTGTATATTCTCCGGGTAAGTTGGCAAGGGATCTATCCGCTCAAACAAACGAATCAACCCCTGCTGCGAAAAAATGGCCACCGTTGTTTCGATGCCTAAATCGGCCTGATAGGAAGAAATATTTTTTGTATTCAGAAACCCTTTTAAATAGGCCGTAGCAGGGTACGGTGTGTTCAATTGTGTAAAAGGGGGCGTAAATAAGAAAACAGTTTCGCTCAAATTGTACGGTTGAACAACAAAACTATCCAAAATCGGCAGAATTCGGGTATTATTACTGATGAAAAAACCACTTCAGCCCAATAGTTGAAAACAATCTGCGAAGTTAGCATTTCCGATTTCAATCAACCCAATTTACCATCTTGCAGGTAAAAAATGCAATGGATCATACACGTCGGGATTCACTGATGCGGGGAAGCTGATATTGAAGTACTTTTCTACCATCACCAGTTGCTGATCCGTTTTGAAAGTAATTTCGGTAGCAACCGGATACGATTGGATGGTTTTGTATTCCCTGAATTCAATTTCAGACAAATGACCGTTTTTAACGGCCATCACTTTTAACAGATACAGGTTTTCCTTATCAATCCAGCATTGATTGGAATGCCGACTGGAAGGATCTTTGGCACCCAGCACCACAACCGGTTTATGATCAATGATGGTATCGTAACTTAAGTTGGGATCCATCCCCGTTTGGGTTAATTTTTGTATTGTTACCGAAGGGTCCTGAAAATACACATCGAACCCAAGCAGGAGCAACTGATGTACCCTTGCTTCTTTTTTGGTCATGGCCCCGTTGGTATAATAATATACCGAATCGTTTCGGAATATTGCCCCGTTTCCCGTTTCAAACCCGTTGAACCGGAGATGCAGATTTCCCGGAGCATTCAACAATTCCTGCCATACTTCCTGCTTTACGACTTTGTGCTCTTTATAAAATTCAACAGTTTGTTCAAATTGCAGGTTCCTGTACCATTTTCCCGCCCATCGCCGGTGCATCTGCTCAATGATTTCTTTACCAGGATCATTTGGACTGATTGCGGCTGCAACATTCACGGCATCCAGTAGCAGGATGGCGCATATAAAAAAGGATAAATTCAGCTTGTATTTCATAAACGATATGAGTGGTTTAAATTTGTAACCTGTTTCAGGATCATTCCATTGTTTTGGTTTCGCCCAACTGTTTTTTGAACGGCATGTAGAAATGCTTTGCAACCGGAATATATTTTCGGCCTGTTTGGCTCCGCTCCAATCCTTCTTCACCCATTCGAGCGCGGGCAGATTGTTTTGATGAAGGTGGAGCAACATTCCGCGAAGCGCCACCTTTACGCGCAGATCCAGCCTGTTGTGAATCAGCACAGGATGAGCAGTGAAAAAGTATATTTCTTTATAAACATACCCCGCAAAAGTATTTACCTGTGAAACAATTTTCGGATTAATTGATAAGAGGCTGTAGCAATATCCTGATAGTGAATAAGCCAGAAAACCGGCACTGTATGCCGCCTTTCCGTGATTTCTGCAATACAACAACAGCCCCCCTTTCGGAATGGCTGTTGTGTGCTTTTACTTAGTGTGGTTAATATCCCAACCCCGGGTCGCGGCCTTTCAGTACTGCCGGAACACCTTCTGCGATCCATTTGGCAGGCTTTGCCCCTTTCAGGAAGTGATCAAAAAACTGCTGTTCGCGGATCTGGATATCTTTCCTGTTTCTGCGCTCCACCAGGTTATGATCTTCGTTATTGTAATTCAGCAACCATACCGGTTTCCCCAACCTGCGTAATCCGGTGAACATTTCAATTCCCTGGTACCATGGAACAGCTCCGTCTGCATCATTGTGCATTATGGCTACCGGTGTTTTCACCTTAGGGAAATGGAACAGTGGAGAATTTTCCAGGTACAGGTTTTGTTTTTCCCATAATGTTCCGCCAATACGGCTCTGTGTTTTCTCATATTGAAACTGCCTGTTTAAACCGGTTCCCCAGCGGATTCCGCCATAAGCACTGGTCATATTGGCTACCGGCGCCCCTGCCCAGGCTGCTGCATACAGGCCGGTTCTTGTAATCAGGTGAGCAATCTGGTAACCTCCCCAGCTTTGTCCCTGGAGGCCCATTTTAGTACTGTCGATATATCCTTTCGCCACCAACGCTCTTGTTCCGCTTACGATATAATCATAGGCGCTCTTACCCGGGTATCCGGCTGTATACCAGATATCCGGAACAAATACAATGTAGCCCCTGCTTACAAAGAAAGGAATATTTAAACGGGATGGTGTAGGCGCAGGTGCACTATAAGTGTAAAGGCCGTCGCTGTTGCGCTCGTAAAAATAAGCGATCATGGGATATTTTTTCTTCGGATCAAAATCCTCAGGCTTGTACACAATGCCTTCTGTGATTTTTCCGGTATAGGCTTTCCAGCTAAACAACTCTGCAGTTCCCCAGTTGTAACCGGCCTGCTGTGGATTAGGCTGGAACAGGGATGCTGCAGTTGCTGCGCCACTCAGTGCGTTGAGATCAATCACCCTGATATCCGGTGTTTGCACAAAAGTTTCCGTGCTGTAACTGATAAGATCTGCATCTTTTGCCTTAATGGCATTGGCAATACGCATCGGATGGGTATTTACTGCAGCAGCATTCCAGTCGAAAGCGGCACCGTAAGTGTAGTATTTCAGACCACTGCCCTTATCGGTATTGTTGAATACGGAGAATAACATTTTCTGCCCCTTGCCAATGAAGCGCTGTTCCCGGTCCAATACAATATTCCGGAATGTGAGTTTATTTGCACGACCCACACCATTGGTAAGGCTAACGGAAGGTTTTACCCCTTTCGGATCAAGCTTCCAGATATCATACTGATCGTACACCAGTACATCTTCGTCATTTTCGGTAAATCCAACCACACCGTATGGATTCGGATCGTCCGGCACATCGTTTTCCACATCATACAAAGGGAACTTCACATCTTTTGCCAACACGGTCAATTTCTTTGCAGCGGTTTCGTAAGTGAAGTATTTTCTTTTAACATCATCGTATGCCAGAACCATTTTCCCCGTTGGCGATACGTTGAAATTGCCATTCAGGTCTTTCATGATCAGGCTGCGCTCACCTGTTTCGGGATTGATGGCATATACATCTGTTTCGGCCCTACCCTTCCACTGTGTAGCAATTCTTTTGCCCTCATCGGAAGCCGCATAGAAATAATCTCCATCTCCTTCATTGCTCTGTATTACATTTCTGTAGGCGGGGCTTCCCAATTGCACTGCAGCCTTTTGATCAAAATCATAACGGGCCAGGTGGAACCTGTTCAGTTCCTGTTGTAGATTCTTTAGTTGCACAGGCTGCAGGTAGTCGTCTTTGTGATGCCAGATATCTACACTTACCCTTTCAAATTCCGGTGTAAGGGTATCTTTTACGGGCAGTATCGGGGATGTGCCAAAAAACAGCCTTTTCCCGCTTTTGCTGAAATTGATGGATTGCGCATTGTCGCTTATGGTCCAGTTGGCCGGTATCCCTTTTGTATTTTTACTGACCAGCAGCACAGCACTGTCTGCACCATCTGCATAATAATAAAGCTTGTAAAATTTCTGCAGCGATTTGGCACTGCTGTCGCGTTCAGCCAAAAATGCAAACTGCTTTCCGGCTTCGTCTGTTCTAAAACCTTTTGCATCGTTGAATCCCTCCAGCACTACTGCCCTACTGCGTGTTGCAAGGTCCAGCTTTATCACGGCAGGTTTTATTTTAGAATCCCCGGTTTTCCTGGTAGTTTTCATTACCAGCACCGTTCCTTTTTTGTTGAACAGATACTCATTCACCAGCGCATACCCTTCTTCTTCTCCGGTAAGCAGGTTTCTCACCATCAGTGTTGTTCCTTCTTCAAAGGGCTCTTCCGGCGCTTTAGGCAATATACCGCGCATGTTTTGTGCAGTGTTTAAAACAGAAAGCCCTTTCAAACGGGCATCGCCGGCTTTGTTCCGAAGACTGTCGGCCACACGCACAAGACTATCTGCCATACTCAGCATTGCGTTGATCCTGCTCAGGGAATCCTGCTTAACCCTGGGCTTTGCTTCCGGAAGGGCCTTCTCCAGCAGGAAGGCCAGTACGGTTGCATTTTCATCGGCCACTTTAAAACTTTTTACCCTGGCAACTTTTGCAATTTTACCTGTACCCAGCTCCACAATTGCCAGTGAATCTTTGGGCATTTCTTCGGGCCTTTTTTTCTTGATACGGGCGTCCCTTGTTTCACTGAAGAAGGGCCTGATTTTACAAATCAGGAATTTACTGTTATCGGTGATGGTAGCGCCATATCCCCTTGCAATAGTTGCCAGCGGTGCGCCGGAAGCTGTTTTAATAATCAGCATCCCATCTCCTTCCTGGGGGGTAACTGCAAATGCTACATATTTACCGTCGTCACTCAGTTTTCTTTCCGATATACTCTGCCATCCGTCATATACGGAATGATCCAATGGTTTCTTTTGGGCAACGGCTGCATTCACCAGGAAGAGCAGTCCCAATACCGGGGTTATTCTCATATTCTGTTCATTTTGTATTGTATCCCAAGATAGTTAAACAATGGCCATGTTCAGAGCAATCCCGGTTTGTATTTTATAAATGGACCAACACAAGGCTTCATCGGGCAACAGGGCGTAACCACGCCTAAACGATCGGCAATACCTCTCCCCGCCGCCACCCTTTATCATAAAACTCAACAGGCCGCTATCCGGAATATAAATTTTTCGTAGCTTGAACCGATAATTTGAAAGATGTCTGACTCCCAACTAACAGGTGATCTTCTGGCTGCTGCTGTTGCCGGGTCTGGTGGATATTTTGTCATCCAAATTTCACTGAATGGACAATATTTATACGCCAACCCCTATTTTGAGTCTTTTTTTGTGGGAGAGGGCGACAGCGCTGTTGGCAAGCCTTATACCTTCGGTTTACTGGAAGATGACTTTCCTGCAATAGGCAATGTGATAACTGAGTGCATCAACGATCCGGGGAAAAGCAAACCCATCATCCTGAGAAAGTTCGCCGGAGGACACTATTTCCTGACTTTCTGGGAGTTCACCTGTGCAACGGACCAGGCTGGTCAGCCCGACTCCATCATTTGTATCGGGCATAATATTACCGAGTCCGAAAAACACCAACTACAGACAGAGTATTACCTGCACCAGATGAATGAATACCTGAACAGCATCACAGATGGCTTTTTCACCCTAAACAAAAACTGGAAATTTGTTCGGGTCAATGATGTATTTGAACAAATTGCCGGTAAATCCAAAGCAGAACTGATTGGTACCAGTTTCTGGGACAGTTTTGACGAGAACACCAAAGAGCCCTATGCTCAGGCCATCAAATTTGCCATGGAGAATAATGATACCGTTCGGTTTGAGCAATTCTGGCCCCCGGACCGCTATTATTCGGCTGCAATCTTCCCTTCCAGTGAAGGATTAATCTGTTACATCAGAGACATCACCAACAAGAAGAAACAGGAATTTGAACTAAGGGACTACCAGATTAAACTCAGGGCAATTCTCAACAGCACGGTAGATTCTAATACACTGATCAGCGCTGACCTGAAGGTGATCAACTTTAACCGCGCTGCCGAAGAGCAATCCCGTTTATATTATAACCGGGAGTTGGTTGTTGGAGAAGACTTCCTGCATTTTGTTCCTCCCCGCCTGCTGGAAAAATTTAAAACCAATTTCAGCACGGCCCTGAAAGGAGGAATTGTAAAAAGTGAAGAATTGATAGAGGTGTACAATGGCAATTCTGTCTGGGTAGAATTTCTGTACTACCCGGTATTGGACGATGAAAAAAACCTGCTGGGCGTGGTCATTAACAGCACAATCATTGACCAACGGAAAAGAGCAGAATTAAAAGTAAAGGCACAGTATGAGCAGTTAAAAAGAATTGCCCATATACAGTCTCACGAATTAAGGGCCCCACTCACCAATATTATGGGTGTTGTGAATGTGCTCAATATGCTCAAACAGAAAGTGAATGACCCGGAAATTATTGAACTTTTGGATACCCTCGATCAGAGTACTTCAAAAATGGACAGCATCATCAAGCAGATTGTAAAAGCCACCGGAGAATAATCTCAATGCCGCTTGCCTACTACCACCCGCATCATCTGCAGCACCACAGAAACCAGTATCAGGCTTACGCCATAATAAAAACTGGGTTGCAGGTCTTTATTTTCATCAAATAAAATAAATGCCATGATGATGGCATATACCGGTTCCAGATTCAGGCTGAGGTTTTGCGTAAAGGCCGACACTTTCTGCAAGGATTCCAGCATCAGCTTCATAGCAACGATGGTACAGACCCAACTCAGGATCAACAACCAACCCAAATCGGAAAGCGAAGGGAACAAAGCCGCCCCCGGAAAAAAATAAATATACAACGGCATCAGCAGCGTAAGCACCAGCAGTCCTCCCAATAATTCGTACAACATGATCACCTGCGCATCGGCTATCGCCAGGTGCTTTTTGTTGAGTACCGAAAACAAGGCCGCCAGGATAGCCGAAACAATACCTACAACAATGCCTGTCTGGTAGCGATCGTCGAAATGAAAGATCAGGTAAATGCCTGCCAGGCTGAACAATCCCAGCAATACTTCTGCCCAACGCACTTTCCGGGTAATCAGCAGCGGCTCAAGCAATGCAGTAAATAACCCGGTAGCGGAAAAACAAACCAGCCCGATAGATACATTAGATAATTTGATACTTCCGTAAAAGCAGACCCAATGCAGGGCAATAACAGATCCGATCAGCAGTAGTTTTTTAACATCACCCCGGGGCAACAGCAATCCCTTTCCGCTAAACTTCAGCAGCACAAACAAACTCACCGCCGTAAGCATGATCCTGTACCATACGAGAGGCATTTCATTTAGCCGGATCAGCACACCGAGTATTCCGGTAAACCCTACAAGAAAAATTGCTGTGTGTAATTTAATCAGGGCCGCCTTCATGAATTACCACTCTTTAATCTTTTGTGGTAATCTTTAAACAGGCTTTGCCACTGGATATTGATTACACCCAGTACACCTTCTTTGATGATCCCTTTGTTCATCTTACTGACCCCGATCTTCCTGTCGCGGAAAACAATAGGCACTTCCCTGATTTTAAAGCCCAGTTTCCAGGCTGCAAATTTCATTTCTATCTGGAATGCATACCCCACAAAGGAGATCATGTCGAAATTGATGGCTTCCAGCACTTCCCTTTTATAACAAACAAAACCGGCAGTGGGATCCTGTACCGGCATCCAGGTGAGTAATTTTGTATAGAGCGCTCCTCCCCGCGAGTAGAGTTGCCTGTCGAGCGGCCAGTTCTCAGTTTTACCTCCTTTTACATAACGGCTTCCTACAGACAGATCGGCCCCTTCGTATTTGCAGGCATGATATAATCTTTCCAGGTCATTCGGGTCGTGCGAAAAATCCGCATCCATCTCAAAGATGAATTGATACCCTCTTTCCAGGCACCATTTAAATCCGTGAATATAGGCTGTACCCAGACCCAGTTTTCCTTTGCGCTCTTCCAGGAAGAGCCAATCCGAAAACTCAGCCATCATCGTTTTTACCACATCGGCAGTTCCATCGGGAGATCCGTCGTCGATCACCAGCACATGGTATCCTTTGTTCAGATTGAACACGGCATGAACAATGGCTACGATATTCTCTCGCTCACTATAGGTTGGTATGATGACTATTTTTTCCAAAAGGGGGAATTCCGGGATGAATATACGATATTGATCAGGGTTTTCTGATCAATGTTCTGTTAAGGATTTCTGTGAGTTTTTGTTTGGTATCCATGGGGAAATCTCCTTTCATCATCCAGTCGTAATACTGCGGTTCCTCCTTTAATACCTGCACCACAGGTTTCCCTTTGTGTTTTCCAAAATTGAAAACCTCTACGCCCTTTTCTTTTACAAACCTGCGGGCAAAGTCTACAATTTCATCTTCGCCTGTAAACTTTACGATGCTTTCAACGGTTGCTCCAATCTGGGGATATCGTTCTACCTGTGCTTCCAGCACTTCCCAGGTTGCCGTAGCATCCACTTCCGCACTGTGCGCACCTTCCAGTGATTTATTACAATAAAATTTATAGGCGGCACTGAGGGTTCGCTGCTCCATCATATGAAACACTTTCTGCACATCCACCAGTTTCCGGCCCTCTACCGAAAATTCAATTCCTGCACGCAGGAATTCCTCGATCAGCATAGGAACATCAAAACGGTTGCTGTTATAACCACCCATATCGCAGTTTTCAATAAACTGTTTTATTTCATTGGCCACCTGTTTAAAAGCAGGAGCATCTTTTACCATTTCATCGGTAATTCCATGCACATCACTGGCTCCGGCAGGAATCGGCATTAATGGATTGATCAGCTTACGCTTCACTTGTCTGGATCCATCGGGTAATATCTTTACGATCCCTATTTCAACAATACGGTCGTTGCTGATGTTTACTCCGGTGGTTTCCAGGTCTATGAATGCAAGTGGGCGGTTCAGTTGAAGTTTCATTTGCCGTTGGTGCTTATTATTGAGTGATTTCTTTTGCGAACGAAAATATGTCTATTCCATCATAATTTCCGCTGCTCATCAACAGAATATTTGAATGGGAAAAATCCTGCGATTTCAACCAGGTTTCCAGGGTTGATCTGTCGTTAATTACCAACAGCCCTTCTTTGGCAAAACCTTCTTTCACTTTTTCTACAGGTAAATCGGGCATCCGCTTCAGTTCCAGTGCATGTTTCGAATAAAATACCACACCCACATCCACCTGATCAAAAGCACCCTTGTACTGTTGCATAAATGCTTCGTTGAGGCTGCTGTAAGTATGCAGCTCCAGGACACCAAAAAGTTTTCTGTCGGGATACTGTTGTTTAACCGCCTCAACAGTTGCTTTCACCTTACTGGGTGCATGTGCAAAATCTCTGTACACATTCACCTGCTCACCGGAAGCCAGCAGTTCCAGCCGCTTGGAAGCTCCGGAAAAATCCTGCATAACACGGATGAAATCACCAGCGGTCACCCCCAGTTCCGCACAGGCATAATATGCGGCATTCAGGTTCATCAGGTTGTGATTGCCAAATACACGAAGCTTTCCGGAAACACCTGCAATGGTAACGGTGGTGATTCCGTTCTGTATGGTATGATCCGGCACAGCATAAGGCTGGTACCGGATATCTGTTCGCCGGTGGTCCTGCACCAGTTTGTTCAGTACATCATCAGATGCGTTGTAGATAAGTATCCCGCCTTTCTCGATCCGGCTTATAAAGATCACGAACTGTTCCAGGTAAAATTCAAAAGTGGGAAACACATTAATATGATCCCAGGCTATTCCGGTCAGAATGGCCACATGCGGATACAGAAAATGGAATTTGGGCTTTCTTTCAATGGCACTGGCGGGATATTCGTCCCCTTCGCATACAATCACCGGCGCATCGGTTACCCGAACAGATTGTTCAAATCCTGCCAGTTTAGCTCCTACCAGGTAATCAAAATCACGGTTGAGTTCTTTCAGAGCATGCATGATCATGCTGGTTGTGGTGGTTTTACCATGACTCCCCCCCACAACCACTCTTTTCTTTTGACGGCTTTCCTGGTAGATATATTCAGGAAAAGAATAAATAGCCAGGCCTAACTCCCTGGCTTTCAGTAATTCAGGGTTATCGTCCTTTGCATGCATACCCAGAATCACTGCATCCAGATCCGGCGTAATCTGTTCGGGTTGCCATCCGATTTCGGATGGAAATAATCCTGCCGCGGCAAGATTTCCGGCTGCCGGCTCAAAGATTTCATCGTCCGTACCGCTGACCTGATACCCTTTTTTGCTTAATGCAATCGCCAATTGGTGCATTACACTTCCTCCGATTGAAATAAAATGAACACGCATACGTTTATAGTTTTATCCGGTCGGAAATTAACATTTTAAATGATTCCTGCCGGGCTGCATTTTGTACGGAAAGTTTATCTTCGTTCCGGTGCAAAATACATGCTTATCATGTACAATCAACAACATATGAAAAAGATTGCCTTATTCTTAGTTCTTGCAGGTTTCATCACAGCCGCGCTTTCTTCCTGCGCATCTGAGAAAGGCAGGGGCTGCCCTACTACCAACCCCCGATATTTCAGAGGGTAAGGCCAAATGGCGTAATTTTGTATAAAGCTACGCGCATGAAATGGATCCCTTTAACCACGGCAGAACAACTGGATGATATCCGTGTAAAATCAATTCAAAAACCACAGGTTATATTTAAGCATAGTACCCGGTGCAGCATTAGTTCTATGGCATTGAACAGGCTGGAGCGCGAGGAAGCGCCCGAGGCCGCCGATTTTTATTACCTCGATCTGCTTCAGTACAGACCACTGTCTAACGAAGTGGCGGAAACCTTTCAGGTACATCATGAATCTCCGCAGATCCTGCTAATCAGGAATGCGGAGTGCGTTTACGACGAAAGCCATCAGGGCATCAGCATGCAGGAACTGGCTGAACAAATAGCCGGTTGAGATAAACCTTTTAAACTGTCCTTTATGCATATTACCGTATTTGGTGCTACCGGTCAGGTAGGCAGGCGGGTTGTTCAACAGGGATTGAACAGGGGCTTTTATATTACTGGATTCGGTAGAAATGTAGCTTCACTGATAGACCAGGACAATCGCAATGATCACCTCGAAGCCCGCAAGGGGTATATTTTCGATGCCGGAGATGTGGCTGCGGCATTGGATCAGGCCGATGCCGTCATCTCTGTTCTTGGTGGCGCTTTTGACGGCTCCGACAAAAGCAGGAGCCTGGGCATGAAAAACATCATTGCACAAATGAAGAAAAAAGGTGTTCAACGGATCGTAGCCCTGGGAGGTTTGGGTGTATTAAATACGCCGGCCAACGAATACCTGGTCAATGATCCGGATTACCCCGAAGAATACCTGCCCGTAGGAATGGAACACCTGAAGGCTTTTGAGCAGCTCAATGCCTCCGGTCTGAACTGGACGTTTTATTGTCCCCCCAACATTATAGATGCAGACGAAACCGGATTATACCATACCAGTATAACCTACCCAACGGCTGCAGGTATCGGCCAAATCAATGCCGGTGATCTTGCACACTCCATGCTGGATGCCGTTGCCAAAAATGAATTCATCCATCAACGTGTAGGAATCAGCAACAGCTCATGGAAATAATCGGCTATTTTACAGCATTACTCATTGGTATTTCGCTCGGTCTGATCGGAGGTGGAGGTTCTATACTAACCATCCCCGTATTGGTTTACCTCTTTGCCATAGATCCGCTGTCCGCAACCGGTTACTCGTTGTTTATTGTAGGTTTCAGCAGCCTGGTCGGGGCCATCATCAAATACCGGCAAAACGAGGTAGACACCAGGGCTGCCGGTTATTTTGGACTCACTTCCATCATCACGGTATTGCTGGTCAGGAAATTTGTATTACCTGCAATACCCGATCACCTGTTCACCATTGGCAGCTTCAACATTTCCAAATCACTGGCCACACTGTTTCTTTTTGCCATCATCATGATCATTTCCTCCATTCATATGATCGGTAAAAAAACAACAAACGGATCCACCCTCAACAAGCCTGTGAGCGCCTCCGGCGCTTTGATCAGGGGAGTGGAAGTAGGGATTCTTACCGGGTTTATCGGCGCCGGTGGCGGGTTTGTTATCATACCGGTATTGGTCTTCTCCTTTCAGCTTCCGATGAAGACCGCTATCGGCACTTCTTTGCTGATCATTGCTGCCAACTCACTTTTTGGCTTTGCCGGTGATTTACTGAGCAGTCATCCTTTCAACTGGACACTCCTGATAAAAATTACCGCTATCAGTTGTGCAGGTATTGTTATCGGAGACCAACTCAGTAATCATATCTCAGGAAATCGTTTAAAGAAGGGATTTGGTTTTTTTGTACTTTCAGTGGGTTGCTATATCATATTGCATGAGATTTTCAAGGCTTTATAAACCATCCTCCTTTTCCTCTTCCTTCAAACGGTTACAACTGTTCCTGTTGGCTTCTTTGGCAATGATTCAATTGACGCAATGCAGTAACGGGTCGTCTGACAATAATCCCGATGTTGCCATCACGGATACCAGTTGCTGGGTAGGCCCCGGCCTTTACCAGATCCCTGAAAACAAGACCGGCGACAGCATTCGCTACGGAAGGGCATTGATTAGCCAGACCGCCTATTACCTGGGCCCCAGGGGCACTGTTCGCCAAATCACCAATGGAATGAATTGCCAGAACTGTCACCTGGATGCCGGAACCAAACCCTGGGGCAATAACTTCGGAAGGGTCCGGGCCAACTATCCCATTTACAGGGCAAGGTCAGGAACTGTGGAAACTCTTCACAAAAGAATTACCGATTGCTTTGAAAGAAGTTTGAACGGAAGCGCACCTGATTCCGGTTCCTATGAAATGGAAGCCATTGTAGCCTATATCCGATGGGTAGGCCAGGATGTGGCAAAGAACACCATACCAAGAGGCACGGGTATTCAGGAACTCCCTTACATGAACAGGGCTGCCGATCCGGTGAAAGGCCAATGGGTGTATACCAGTTTCTGCGCCAACTGTCATGGTAAAAACGGGGAGGGCGTAGCGGATGCTGCAAAAATTGGTTACCAATATCCACCGCTTTGGGGGGAAAACAGTTACAATGTATCTGCAGGACTCTACCGGCTTTCCCGTTTTGCCGGATTCGTGAAGTGCAATATGCCCAACACGGTCAACTATCATAACCCGGTCATCACCAACGAACAGGCATGGGATGTGGCAGCGTTTGTAAATTCCCGGGAACGCCCCAATAAAAAATGGTCAACAGACTGGCCTGATATCAGGAAGAAGCCCGTTGACCATCCGTTTGGTCCCTATGCGGATACGTTAAGTAAGCAACAACACAAATACGGACCCTGGAAGTAATTAAAGCATTAAGCCAGTTCTATCACCATGGCGCTGGCACCGCCCCCTCCATTACAAATACCCGCTGCTCCGATTTTACCGCCTTTTTGTTTTAAAACGTTGATGAGTGTAACAATTATTCTTGCGCCGCTGCAACCCAGAGGGTGTCCGAGGGATACTGCTCCACCATGAGCGTTTACTCTGGCCGGGTCCAGTTTCATTTTTTGTGTATTGGCAATGCCAACCACGGCAAAGGCTTCGTTCAGTTCTACATAGTCTACCTGATTCATTTCCAGTCCTGCTTTTGCTACGGCTTTGGGAACAGCCAGTGAAGGCGTGGTGGTAAACCAGTCAGGAGCCTGCTCGGCATCTGCATAACTCCGGATGATGGCAAGCGGTTGAATACCCAGTTCATCTGCTTTTTCCTTACTCATCAATACTACTGCGGCTGCACCATCATTCATGGTACTTGAATTGGCGGCAGTTACAGTACCGTCTTTTATGAAAGAAGGTTTTAATTCCGGAATTTTATCAAATTTTACATTGAATGGCTCTTCGTCTTTGGCAAACAGAATCGGATCGCCTTTACGCTGCGGTATTTCAACAGGAACGATCTCTGTTTCAAAGTATCCGTTGTTTATGGCTGCCTGGCTTCTTTTATAACTTTCCACTGCAAATGCGTCCTGGTCTGCACGACTGATATTACATTCTTTTGCACAGAGCTCAGCGGAATTACCCATTGCATAATTATGGTACACATCGGTTAACCCGTCTTTGGCAAGACCATCTATCAGGCTTACATTTCCATATTTATTTCCCCACCTGGTATTGGGGCTGTAGTAAGGCACATTACTCATGCTTTCCATACCACCCGCCACTACAATATCTGAATCGCCCAATAAGATAGACTGAACTCCCTGTGCAATGGCTTTCATGCCGCTTGCACAAACTTTATTGACTGTAGTTGCAATTACATGATCGGGAAGGCCGGCAAACTTAGCCGCCTGGCGTGCAGGAGCCTGCCCTGTATTGGCTTGTATAACACAACCCATGAGTACCTCATCTACCAGCGCCGGATCAATTCCCGCTTTTGCAACTGCACCTTTAATGGCAACAGCACCCAGTTGCGGAGCAGTGAAATCTTTTAAAGTGCCGCCAAAGCTACCAATGGGTGTACGAACGGCAGATACGATGTAGACGATTTTTTTCAACATGACTTAGAAATTTTTTAGAAAGGCTAAGATAATCATAAATAACTAACATTTGTTAGCGAGATCATTCTATTGCGGTTAATTGTATCCCGGTTTTGGTAAAAGCAATCTTCTGCTGTTTGAATAAATTACCGGTAGTCATTTTAAATGTTTTCTTGCTCATTCCAAAAAAAGCATATATATCTTCCGGATCAGATTTATCGTGGTAAGGCAGATAGCCATTGTTTTCCCGCAGGAGCCGCAGGATTTTTTCAGCCTCGTCTTCCACTTTATCAAAGCCGGGTTTCCCCAATACCAGATCTATCTTATGATCGGGACGGATCTTCTTGATAAAACCTTTAACCCTGTCGCCCGGTTCAAGTTTCCGGAACACTTCATTTCCGTGCAAAATGCCGATATGCTTATTATTGATGATCATCACATAGCCCAGTTCAGAAGTCCGGTAAGCCAACAGGTCTACCAGTTCCAATTCCTTTACCGTAAGTACCTCATTGCTCATCAGGTTCTCTACTTTTTCGGTGGCTGCCACCCTCCCCGTCATTTCATCTATATAGAGCATTACCAGGTATTTTCCCCCGAGTCGCATTCCGGAAATTTGCTTGGAAGCAGGTACAAAAAGATCCTTCATCAATCCCCAGTCTAAAAAAGCACCCTGTTTGGTTACAGATACCACTTTCATTTTGGCGATCTCCCCTACAACCGCTTTAGGCGTTTGAGTGGTAGCGATCAGCCGGTTATCGGAATCATGATATACAAACACTTTGATTTCATCTCCAATGCGTAAATCACGCGGAGCAAACCTTTTGGGCAGCAGTATCCCCTCAGCTCCATCATCCAGATAAAATCCGAACTCAACTTTCCGGTTCACTTTAAGCGTATTGTAGTTTCCAACCTGTATGCTGTCCATAATAATCAATTAAAATAATTCAGGTGCCACACCGGTCTGCGTTGTTTGCTCCCATTCCATCTCTATGGTTTTGCTGTAATCGGTCAGTTTGGCGCCAACAGCTTTCCAACCCATCACTTCCACCATCTTGGCCACTTTGAATTTCGCCTTGCGCACCTGCTGTCCGCGACCTGTTTGCACTACTAAGATAGGTTCATCTTCGGTGCTAACTGCTTCCAACCTGTTCCCGGTTCCTTCCTTGATGAACAGGAACTGTGTTTTCAGCGTGGAGGTTTCTATTTTAAACCGCTTGATATTATATTGATTTTTATCCTGGTCAAGGTAAACTGCCGTAATGACCCTGTTCGGATCAAACTGTTCGATCAACATCACCTGATCGGGTTCAAAACGCTGTGTGATTTCCGTATCGGTTAACTCGTATGTGCCGTCTTTATAGAAAACAATGATTTTTTCGTCTTCAAAACTTCCCAGGTACTTTCCTTTTTCTTCGGTATTAAGGCGGCCGAATTTATCATCGAACCAAAGCTTCCTGCCGGCCAGTGTACTCTTTCCGGCTTCCTTCAGTTTAACAGCCTTGATCGGATACTTGGTAACCTGGTTACCCATGCTTCCCCTTCCTTTGATCTCCAGTTCTTCGAAATAGAAATCGTGCTCTTTAATGCGCGCTGTACAGTTTGGGCTTAAGATCACTTTCACTACTTCCGCTTCCCCATTCGGGTTGGCGGTAAAATAATGCACCCGGCTCTTTTCGCTCCCCTTGGTAAGATCATACTCCTTGTCGCGCGTTATGCCGGTTACATTGAAACGCTTGGCATAACTCACCCCCGTCTTACCATCTACATAAATCATATTATAAGTGGTGCGTTCATCGTTCTTTTCAAATACGGCGGCATGTATGATGTCCTTGCCGATAAAGACCTTGTCGGAAACTTTTACCACTTTCATAATACCTGCCTTGGTAAAGGCAATGATATCATCATAGTCGGAGCACTCGCAGAGGAATTCATCCTTCTTAAGACCGGTACCGATAAAGCCTTCGCTTCTGTTGAGGTACACTTTGGTATTGGCAATAGCCACCTGTTTCACCTGAATGGTATCAAATTCGCGGATCTCTGTTCTGCGTTCTCTTCCTTTACCATATTTCTTCAGCAGGTTCTCATAATAAGCAACTGCAAAGTCGGTCAGATGTTCCAGGTCGAACTGCACCTGTTTAATATCTGCTTCAAGCGCACGGATCTGTTCGGTCAGTTCATTGATATCCAGTCTATAAATTCTTCTTACCGGTTTCTCGGTCAGTTTCAGAATATCTTCCCGGGCAATGTCTCTTTTCAGTCTTTTTCTGAAAGGCAAAAACGCCTTATCAATGGCTTCAATAACTTTCTCCCAGCTCTCGTGCTTTTGCTCTAATTCCTTGTATATTTTTTCCTCGAAGAATATTCTTTCCAGGGAGGTGTAATGCCATTTGTCTTCCAGTTCGGCCAGTCTGATTTCCAACTCACGCTTCAGCAATTCCCTGGTATTGTCTACGGAAGATTTCAACAGTTCCTGCACGGTTATGAACCGGGGTTTGTTTTCTACAATTACACAGGCATTGGGCGAAATACTTACTTCACAATCCGTGAAAGCATACAATGCATCGATCGTGATATCCGGAGAAATACCCGGTGCCAGGTCAATCTGGATTTCCACCTCTTTGGCCGTAACATCCGTTACTTTTTTGATCTTGATCTTCCCCTGCTCGTTGGCCTTGGTAATACTCTCCATCAGTTGAGTGGTGGTTACGCTATAGGGCACATCGCGGATGACCAGGGTTTTCTTATCCAGTTCCTCCACATGCGCACGCACCCTTACTTTCCCGCCACGCTTACCATCGTTGTAGTTGGCTACATCAATCATGCCTGCGGTCTGAAAATCGGGATAGAGTTCAAACTTTTTGCCTCTCAGATATTTAATCGAAGCATCGATCAACTCGCAAAAATTATGCGGAAGAATTTTAGTGGATAAACCCACCGCAATACCATCGGCTCCCTGCGCCAGCAGAAGGGGAAACTTCATGGGAAGGTTC
Organism: Sediminibacterium sp.; assembly: GCA_035254545.1. GTDB lineage: Bacteria > Bacteroidota > Bacteroidia > Chitinophagales > Chitinophagaceae > Sediminibacterium. The sequence goes on from DATFAP010000020.1 coordinate 58,251, forward strand.
ACCGGCTCATTCTTTCTTCCGTCGTAGCTCAGTTGCCATTCGGTGGTTTTGGGGTTAAACGCCACTTCCAGTGCAAACCTGGAGAGACGCGCTTCAATATACCTGGATGCTGCTGCGGAATCCCCGGTTCTTACATCACCCCAGTTACCCTGTGTTTCTACCAACAGATCTTTCTGACCAAGGGTTACCAGTGCATCCCCGATGCTGGCATCGCCATGCGGGTGATACTGCATACTCTGACCAATGATATTGGCCACTTTATTGAACCGCCCATCATCCATTTCCTTCATGGAATGAAGGATACGGCGGTGTACCGGCTTCAGCCCGTCTTCAATGGCCGGAACGGCACGTTCCAGTATTACATAAGACGCATAGTCGAGGAACCAGTTTTTATACTGTCCCTGTACGCCGGTTTCGTTTTCAAAAACCCTGTTTTCACGTTTCTCTTTCGCCATTCTGTTTTATTCGGTTCTACTTTTAATCTTCCGTTTTGAATGTATCTTCTCTCGCATCTTCCAGCCCGTTCATTTCAAAGACAATGATATCCGACCGGGAAATTACTTCATGCCAGGCCCACGGTGCTATTTCCACCAGTGCAGGAGCAACAATTTTTTCCGATCCGCTTCCCCCGCCTCTTACATCATACCAGTTCAGTACGGCCTCCCCCTGCAGAATGATAATCTGCTCCGGATTCTTCTTAGGGGCCAGGCCTTTGTGATAATGCCTGCCGCTCACACTTCCGGCCTTTCTGTAAGCCACAATAAACTGTCCGCTGCGCTCCGTATCAAAATAATGTGTTGCTCCTCTATCGTCTTCTCCGATCTTATGGAGCTGTGTTACTTTTACCATAGTCTTAGCTTGCGGCCGCCGTGGGCAACTGTACGGTTATTTCTTTCCATCCTTTCTGCCAGTCTCCGCCAATAGTAAGTCTGCCTGCCGCAGCCAGTTCTCTCAAACGCCATACCAGGAAGGCATCCCCGGTTTTAACGGTCATTTTGCTTTGCGCTGCAGTAATGATTTTATTCAGCTTCTGTACATCGGCTGTTAGCTGGTTCAGCAAATATTTATCGTAGAAATCTGTTTCTTTGGAAATAATTTTCTTTCCGCCTTCCAGGTATCGAACCAGTGCATTTTCATTGCAGATTTTCTTCCACTCATCCGGATCTACTTCAAACTCACTTAAAGTAATCGGACGAGCCAGTTTCTTTGCTTTCAGAAATTCTTTGGGCTGAATTTCATGCAGGTGGGTTGGGTAAAAAATATTCCCCTTCTCGTTAAAAAAAGGCAGGTTATTCAGATAAAGCACCTGTATTCTTCCTGCCAGGTCTTTCAACTGGCTCATGAGCCAATAGTATCCGCAAACATCATGTGCATTCTGCCCCATCCAGATCCAGGCTTCCTGCGTTTCATCTTCCGTTAACTGCTGTATCAACTGATGCACGGCCAGTTTGTCGTCTACAATATCCAGTTGATTCTCATAAGGAGACCAGGCAAGTACTTCCTTCCACCAATCCCTTCTTTGCTGATACCCCTCTGTTTGATAGATGTCCGCCAGCGGACCCACGGCAAAATCATCCTTTATTTCCACAACCGCACCCTGCAGGCTTTCATCCAGCGCTATAGCCTGCTGCAGCGCCACTACATTGGGTGTTTCAAATACAATATGAATCATACAAATTATTACTTAGTTCTCTATTAAATCCAACTCAACCCGCAGGTTATTGATAATAAACTCCTGGCGGTCCATGGTATTCTTGCCCATGTAGTATTCAAGCAATTCCTGGATATGATCCCCCTGTTCCAGCATAACCGGCTGCAGGCGGATATCTCTTCCAATGAAACGCCCGAACTCTTCTGGCGAGATTTCGCCCAATCCCTTGAATCGGGTAATCTCGGGCTTGCTGCCCAATTTTTTGACAGCTTCCTGCTTTTCGGTTTCATCATAACAGTAAATCGTTTCCTGTTTGTTTCTCACGCGAAACAAAGGAGTTTCCAGGATATATACATGCCCTTTCTTAATCAGGTCGGGGAAGAATTGCAGAAAAAAAGTCATCAGCAACAAACGGATATGCATCCCGTCTACATCAGCATCAGTGGCAAATACAATATTGTTGTACCGCAACCCTTCCATGCCGTCTTCGATATTGAGCGCATGTTGCAGGAGGTTAAACTCTTCATTCTGGTATACCACTTTTTTGGTTTCGCCAAATGTATTCAGGGGTTTACCGCGAAGACTGAATACCGCCTGCGTATCCACATTCCTCGACTTGGTAATACTACCACTGGCGCTGTCGCCCTCGGTAATAAAAATGGTGGTATCATTTTGCAAGGCAATATAGGCTTCCCTGTTTTTAGCAGAAGGTTCTTCGTTCAGGTGAACCCTGCAATCGCGCAGCTTTTTATTGTGCAGGTTGGCTTTCTTGGCACGCTCGTTGGCCAGTTTTTTGATTCCGGCCAATTCCTTTCTTTCTCTTTCGTTTTGTTCTATCCGCTTTTTAAGCGCATCGGCGGTAGCGGGGTTGCGGTGCAGGAAGTTATCCAGTTCTTTGGCCAGGAAGTCCAATACAAAAGCCTTCATACTGGCGCCTCCCTCTGCCACATTCTGGGAACCCAGCTTGGTTTTAGTCTGGCTCTCAAACACCGGTTCCTGTACCCTTACGGATACAGCCGCAACAATGCTGGTCCGGATATCGGAAGCCTCATAGTCTTTTTTAAAGAAATCCCGAACCACTTTTACATAAGCCTCCCGGAATGCCTGCTGGTGTGTTCCTCCCTGCGTGGTGTACTGGCCGTTTACAAAGGAAAAGATATCTTCCCCGTAATCGTTGTTATGCGAGAGCGCCACTTCAATATCCTCCCCTTTCAGATGAATGATCGGATAACGTAGTTCATCTGGGTTGGTCTTGCGTTCCAGGAGATCCAGCAGGCCATTTTTACTGATGTATTTCTTCCCATTGAAATACATGGCAAGCCCAGCATTCAGGTAACAGTAATTCCAAAGCTGGTTTTCGAGGTACTCGTGTATATATTTAAAATTCCTGAAAATGCTATCGTCGGGGGTAAAGACTACCAGCGTTCCGTTGGGTTCATCAGACTTTACCTCCTTGTGTTCTTTAACCAGGATACCTTTCTGAAATTCAGCGGTTTTAGATTTACCATCGCGGATGGAGGTTACTATAAAACTACTGCTCAGTGCATTAACGGCCTTGGTTCCGACCCCGTTTAGCCCCACACTTTTCTGGAAAGCCTTGCTATCGTATTTACCCCCCGTATTCATTTTGCTGACCGCATCCACCATTTTCCCCAACGGAATTCCGCGGCCATAGTCGCGGATGGTCACTTCTTTACCTTCAATGGTCAACTCCACCTGCCGGCCATTCCCCATGGTATATTCATCGATACTGTTGTCTATGATTTCCTTGATCAACACATAAATACCATCATCCGGCGCCGATCCGTCTCCTAATTTACCAATATACATGCCCGGACGAAGGCGGATATGTTCCTGCCATTCGAGCGACCGGATTGAATCCTCATCATACCGGACTACATTCTTTTCATCTGCCATATTGCCTTTGGGCTATTTTTTAGCCAATGGCAAATCTAACTCCCTGAAATCTTAGCCCAATTTTTCTTTTCTACAAATACTGTTTCAATGTGGATAAATTGCTGTTTTTGGTGGATTTTTGTCGCCAGTGGCTACCTTTGGTGCCTGTATGGCAGCATTTACCCCTCAAACCGACCTGGAGTTTATCCGGAATTTCGCCCGGTTGAATGAAACAACCAATGACCGGTTCAAAGACTTTCTCCGGGAAAAAGATGATCAGGAAGTAGATATCCTGGTACAGGAACTGGATGCGCTGGTAAGCCCTGCCATCAGTTGCACCGACTGCGGAAATTGTTGCAAAAGCCTGATGGTTTGCCTGAATGAAGCTGAAGCAACCGCACTCGCCGGTCATATCGGACAGCCCAGGGTCGATTTTGATGCCCAATACCTCGAAAAAGGGAGCAACGGGATGATGATCATGAACCAGATGCCCTGTCCTTTTTTATCGGAGAATAAATGCACCGTTTACGAATACCGCTTTGAAGGATGCAGGGAGTTTCCTGCATTGCATTTACCTCATTTTAAAAGAAGGCTTTTCACCACTTTCATGCATTACGACCGTTGTCCGATCATTTTTAATGTTGTGGAACAGATCAAGCAAAGAATGGATTTTGAATAAGCCGCTAATGAAGCTGTTATGTTTGTATATTTTGGCATCGACCAGCTACTGAAACTGAATCCGACCTGGAAACAGCATAAGATTGGCCTCATTACCAATGAAGCCGCCACCAGCAACCAGGGCATTGCCTCCCGGAAACTGTTGCAGGACGCCGGCTTTAACCTGGTTAAATTGTTTTCTCCCGAACACGGGCTCTCTGCCACCGGTGCCGACGGGGAAGCCATGCACGATGGCATTGACGAACTGACCGACCTGCCCATCATCAGTTTATACGGAAAGAAACTGGCCCCCGGGGAAGAGGATCTGTACGAACTGGACCTGGTTATTTTTGATATTCCGGACATCGGGGTCCGGTTTTATACTTATTTGTCTACCCTTACCTATGCCATGCAGGCCTGTGCGGCTGCAAAGAAAAGACTTATTGTGCTGGACCGGCCCAATCCCATTTCCGGAAATATGGAACTGGTGGAAGGTCCCTGGCTGGAGGAAGAATGCGCTTCATTCATTGGAAGATGGCCGATGCCGGTGAGACATAGCTGTACGCTGGGAGAACTGGCGCGTTATTTCAATGCATCTCAGCATATCGGCGCCGAGCTTGAAATCATCCCCTGCACCAACTGGAACAGGACCTTCTTTCAGCCGGACTGGGGCACCCCGTTCATCCCCACTTCTCCGGCCATTCAAAGCTTTCAGAGTATGTTATTGTATCCCGGGCTCTGTTTATTTGAGGCCACCAACCTGAACGAAGGAAGGGGTACCGACTTTGCATTTCAGTTAACAGGTGCTCCATGGCTGAACAACAACCAGGCGCTTGCCGCACAATTAAATAGCCTGATGGCCGAAGACCTGCATACAGAAGCCATAACTTATTTGCCCACTACACACCAGTATGCCGGCGAACAATGCAGGGGATTGCGTTTTTCGGTGAAAGACCCGAATGGATTCAAACCTGTATTTTTTGGCATGCTCCTGCTCAAGATGATCAGAGACAGTCATCCCAGGGAATTCGGCTGGCATACTTATAAAACCAGTGTAAATCCCAACGGTTTGAAGCACCTCGATAAATTACTGGGCATCCCCAACAGTGAGGCATTGTATGAACTACCGTTCCCGGAATTTCTGCGGAAGATCACCCAGCTTACCGCCACGCCTTCCTGGAAGGAGGAGATAAGTACTTATTTACTTTATTAAGTTTCGGATCACCACGCTGGCAGCCATACAGCCAAAAATAGCGGGCATATAACTCATGGTACCGATGATGGATTTTTTTGGGAAAGCCTTCTCTGTTTCAATAATCCTGGACTGGTCCACTTTTTCAGCGCTGAACACCACGGTAAGCCCTTTGTGTATACCCATGGCATGCAGTCTCTTTCGTACATAGCTGGCCAGATTGCACTGATAGGTTTTGGAAATATCCGTGATCACCACCTGTGAAGGATCCAGTTTACCCCCCGCCCCCAGTGAACTGACAATGGGGAGGTTCCGGTCTAAGCAGGCTTTGATAAAATACACTTTGGGCGAGAGGGTATCAATACAATCCACCGCATAGTCGTAGTTTGCCTCATCCAGCAAAGCATGGGTAATTTCTTCTTTGACGTAAATCGCTTTTACAATCAGTTCCAGCGCAGGATTGATATCTCTTAAACGGGCCGCCATCACTTCCGATTTAAGTAGTCCGGCCGTGGAATGCAATGCCGGAATCTGGCGGTTGGTGTTACTGAGATCTACCGTATCTGCATCTACAATGGTCATTTTACCCACTCCTGCACGGGCGATCATTTCGGCGCAGATTCCTCCTACACCACCTAATCCCACCACCAACACGTGTTTCTGCATTAAAGATTCAATCGGTTCATCACCCAGCAACAATTGGGTTCTGCTCATCCAGTAAGGGATCGTAGACATATCGGTTATGATGATTATATTTAAACTGCAAATGTGTTGATATGAATCGATTAATAAAAATATTTTCCTGCCTGGTCCTCTGTATTTATTCCGGACGGGGAGCAGCACAACAGCCATCGGTTCAGGTATTGGAAAAGGGACGTAAAACCAGTATCCGTGGAATGAGTGTGATAACGGATCAGTTGATCTGGGTAAGTGGCAGCGCCGGATCTGTCGGCAAATCGACCGATGGCGGAAAAACATGGAACTGGATCACTGTTCCTGACCATGCCAGCCGGGATTTCAGAGACATCGAGGCTTTTGATGAGCAAACTGCACTGATCATGGCTGTGGGAGAACCGGCACTGATCCTTAAAACAAAAGATGGCGGAAGGCATTGGTATACGGTTTACGAGGATGATACCAAGGGGGTTTTCCTGGATGCAATGGATTTTATTCCTTCCGACCCGGGCTATACAGGCGCTGTTATCGGTGATCCGATCAACCAGCAGCTCTATTACCTGATCACAGACGACACCGGGGAAACATGGATCAAAACCAACAGGGAATCCGATGAGATTCCATATTTCAGGGAACTGGAAGGCTTTTTTGCTTCCAGCGGCACTAATATACAATTTGCCCGCTGGGGGGCCGGGGGCCGGGTATTTTTTGTTTCCGGGGGTACTGCTTCGCAACTGTTCACCATTCCGGATGACAAAGAACCGGTTTCTATTCCGCTGCAACAGGGAACCCCATCAACCGGGGCCAACTCCATTGCCCTTGCTCCTGTACCCGGGAAGGCGGTGATCGTAGGCGGAGATTATGCCAAAGACAGCAGTACCACAGGAAACTGTGTGCTGGTGAATATAGATGAACAGAAAGGAAGTTTCAGTTTCAGCTATCCCCAAACCAATCCGCATGGATACCGTTCCTGCGTCATTTATATCAATGCAGGTCAGTTGGTTGCCTGCGGCACATCAGGCGTAGATATTTCAACGGATGGGGGAAATAACTGGCGACTCATTTCTTCCGAAGGTTTTCATGTGGTGCAGAAAGCCAAAAAAGGAAATGCGGTTTTCCTGGCCGGCAGCAACGGAAGAATTGCCCGGTTAATACTGTAAGGCAACGCTTTATTTTTTTAACGCAACCTGCATCTTTTCCACCATTTTGAAAGTGGCGGGGCAATAAGAAATATTCTGCTGGTGTACATGGATATACTCCACCATTTTCTTTTTCTTCAGGTGCGGAAATCCGGCACAATCGGCAGGGCGAACCTCATAGATACTGCACATATGATTGTTCATATTCAGGAACTGGCAGGGCTGGTTCTTATTCATCCAGTCTCCATCTTCTTCGTCGAAATAGAGCCATTTTTCTTTAAATTCTTTGGGGGTCATTTCAAAATGGCCCGCAATTCTTTTAATGTCACCGGCCGTAAAAGTGGGACTCATTGTTTTGCAGCAATTGGCACAACTCAGGCAATCCACTTCCTGCCAGACTTCGGCATCTATTTTTTCGGCAAGTTTATCCAATCCTTTAGGCGGATTTTTTTCGATCCTTCCTAAAAAACGTTTCATGGATTTTTCATGATGACGAACTTTCTGTTTAAACGAACGAAGATTAACTTGCATAAAAAGACTACAGTTTTTTTGGCTAGGAGCGAATGTACGGATTGTAACCTATATTGAGCGGGCAAATCTTCATCTTCAACAGCGTGTGGGAAACATATAAAAAGGGATACAAAGCCTATTTGCGGCTGGAACGTTCACTCAGTGAAAACTCGGTGGAAGCCTACCTGCGCGACGTTGCCAAATTAACCGATTACCTGTTGGCAAGTCAGCAGGCAAAAACCCCGGATGCAATTACACTGAAAGATCTGCAGGCCTTTGTAAAATGGGTGGGGGAACTGGGAATGACCGCGACTTCACAGGCCCGGCTTATTTCCGGAATCCGGAGTTTTTACAAATATTGTGTCCTGGAACAGATCTCGGCCACGGACCCTTCTCTCCTGCTGGAAGCGCCCAGAACCAGGAGGCACCTGCCCGATACGCTTAGCTTCGATGAAATCGAAAATATGATGGCACAAATTGATCTCAGCAGCCCGGAAGGCGGCAGGAACAAGGCCATCATCGAAACCATGTACAGTTGCGGGCTACGCGTCAGTGAAGCAGTGAACTTAAAGATATCCGGGCTCTACCTCAATGTAGGTTTTATAAAAGTTACGGGCAAGGGAGATAAGGAACGGCTGATCCCCATTGGCTCCGACGCCATCAAATACATACAGCTTTACCAGCATACCATTCGGTGTCACCAGCCCATACAACCCGGTTTTGAAGACACCCTCTTCCTGAACAGAAGGGGCAAAAACCTGAGCCGGGTAATGATCTTTTACATCATCAAAGATCTGGCACAAAAAGCGGGTATCACCAAAGTTATTTCCCCGCATACGCTGAGGCACTCCTTTGCCACCCACCTGGTGGAGGGAGGGGCAGACCTGAGGGCCGTACAGGAAATGCTGGGCCATGAAAGCATCACCACAACAGAAATCTATACCCATCTCGACCGCGACTACCTGCGCGACATATTGCAACGTTTCCACCCGGGATTCAAATAGACCGGCTACATAAAATATTATTATATTTCACCAGCTTACTGTAGGTTTGTTTTCATAAAAAAAGAACAATATGAAAAAAACAATGCTTGCCGCCCTGCTTTTATGCAGCGTATCCGGTTTTGCACAAATAAAAATGCCTGCACCGAGTACTACACAAAAAATCAGCCAGGATTTTGGTTTGGGGAAAGTTGAATTAACCTATGCCCGCCCCAATATCAAGGGCAGAGCCATGTTGAAAGAGAACAGTGAACTGGTGCCATTGGGCCAATTATGGCGCACCGGCGCCAATGCAGCCACCAGGTTGTATTTTTCCGACAAAGTCATGATGGGGGGAAAACTGCTGGATACCGGTTCTTATGTACTGTACACTGTACCCGGCAAAGAGTACTGGGAAATTGTTATCAATAAAGGAATCAACAACTGGGGAACCGATGGCTATAAAGAAAGTGAAGATGTGGTACGCTTTAAAGTAAAATCGGCAAAGGTTGCCGGCGCTGGTGCTGAAACCTTCACCATGCAGTTTGCCAATGTTCAGGCAGAGAGTATAGAACTGCATATTATGTGGGGACAGGTTACCGTAAGTGTTCCAATCAGTACCAACGTAAAAGACCGGATTCGTGCACAGGTGGAAAAAGCACTTAGTGCGGACCCGGTAAATCCGTCTGCTTATTCAGCGGCAGCTACCTACTATGCCGAATGGGACAAAGATTACAGCAAGGCTTTAGAGAACATTACCAAAGCTACTGCGGCCAATCCAAAAGCATTCTGGCTGTTCCTGCAAACTGCAAGAATTCAGAAAGAACTGGGCGACAAGGTAGCTGCAAAAGCAAGTGCTGAAAAATGTATTGCACTGGCAACTGAAGCTAAAAATGCAGACTATGTTCGAATGGCAAAAGAGTTGATTGCAAAACTCTAAATACCAATAACCACATCAAAAAGGTCCCGGCATCACCGGGATCTTTTTATTAATAGATATCCCTGATCTCACCTATTGCATATACTTTATCTACGATCTTATGAATAACGCCATCCAGTTTTCGGGCGGATACCGTTAATTCTTTCAGGATCATCACATTATTAGGGTCGCCTGCATTGTTTTTATCGAAGAGATTGGCAAGGCCGATTATATTTGCAAGCGGGGCGCGTACTTCATGTGATTGAATCCTTGCAATTTCCCTTAACTGCTGATTCTGTTTTTTAATCTTTTCCTCCGCCAGTACCCTTTCTGTGATGTTACTGGCAAGTATATAAATACCTACTATCTTCCGGTTAACAACCATCGGCATATTCACCTGATAGATATACTTTATCTCCGTTTTTTTGCGGATCAATACCCTGCTTTCAAACCTGGTGGATATGCCCTGCTTGGCACGCTCAAAACTATCGTTCACCTTGGCCAGGTCGTCGGGATGAATAATGGAAGTATAGTCCATTTGCAATAATTCGTCCAGGGTATTTCCCGTTGCTTTCAGAAAGCGTTCATTGGCACTGGTAAACTTACCATTGAGGTCTACCGAAAAAACGGACTCATGGTTTTGCGAGAACAACGATTCATATTGTTGTTTACTGATATTCAGTTCCTCAGCCAACTGTTTGCGGAGTTCTTCCGCTTTTCTTCTTTCAGTAACATCCGACCCTACAATCACCAATCCCTTTCTGCTCCCATCCGGGTTAAACAAAGGTATCTTCCGAACTTCAAATTCCCGAAGTTCATCCCCTTCTTTGATAAATTCCGTAAACACTGTCAATTTACGCTGGTTCCATGCCTGTGCATCATCAATCATGCATTTTTCGTGCACTTCCCTGAATGCAGGGCGTTCGTTGGCCATTTCCTTTTCTTTCTTGCCGAACCAGTCGTAGTCCTGCAATTGGAAAAGCTTTTTCGCTGCATCGTTGATAACCATCCACCGGCTTTCTCCATCCTTGAAAAAAATGGCATCCGGCAATGCTTCAATCAATCCCTGCAGTTGAGCATTGGCAGATTCAAATTTTTCAGCCGCCAGTTTTCGCTCTGTAATATTATTGAGGAACCCATGCCATAATATGCTTCCGTTGTCCAGCAACTCAGGAGAAGAAAATCCGGCCACCCAGATAGTTCCGGAAGGAAGATTCACCCTGTATTCATGCCTCCATTCCGTCAGGTGTGCCGCAGAATGCAGGATCGTACTGATTACTTTGGGCCGGTCATCCGGATGAATCACCTCAAAAACCTTTGCAGCATCGTGCAAAACATCTGCAGGATGAAGTCCGTAAATATCAATAATTCCCTTGCTTGCATAAGGGAAGAAGGAGGTTCCATCGGGGCGTAGCTGGTATTGATAAAGAAAGCCGGGTATATGTTCCGTAAAAATATTCAGCCTGTTACCCAATTCCACTTTTTCATTTTCCGCGGTTTTCCGGCTGGTAATATCGTTGCGTACAGAAATAATGGCATTCACTTTCCCGTCATCGGACAAATGAGGCATGATCTGTACATCCACCCAATAAAAACTGCCATCTTTCCGCTTATTTTTCACTTCGTTGTGCCAGTTATTACCTGCCAGTACGGTGGCCCACATTTCGGCCCAAAATTGCCGGGGATGATATCCTGAATTGATGATATTATGACTCTTTCCAACCAGCTCTTCAATGCGATAACCACTGATATCGGCAAAATTTTCATTTGCAAAGAGGATCTTTCCTTTGGTGTCGGTAATTGAAATAATCGAGGCCTTGCTCATCAGCCGGAAAGAATCCTCCTGAATAAGCCTGTTTACAAGTGAGGTAGCATTTTCCATAACAAATAACTGGGGGGATAGAAAATCTACCACAAAGTTACGATTATTTAATTGTTCTGTTGTGGTATATGCTGAATATAAAAGATCCCGGCTGGGTAAACAACCGGGATCTTTTATGCAAACTGCGGACAAAAAAGGTTGCCCTCATTTATTTGGTTTCTGCCATATCCGGCACTGCGTCCACTTTATACATACCGGCATCCAGCTTAGCCTTGGTTTCACTGAAAGCTTTCAGTGTTTCTTCAATGTCTGCATCTGTATGTGCGGCAGAAGGAATCAGGCGATAAATAATATGCCCCTTCGGAATAACCGGGTATACTACAATGGAAGCAAAAACGCCGTAATTCTCCCGGAGATCCATCACCATTGCCGTGGCTTCTTCTACCCCGCCTTTCATATACACAGGCGTAACAGGCGTATTGGTATTGCCAATATCAAATCCTCTTTCCTTCAGGCCATTCTGCAATTTCAACGCATTACTCCAGAGTTTATCTTTCAGTTCAGGCATGGTGCGGAGCATTTCCAGGCGTTTCAGGTTCCCTATCACAATCGGCATAGGTAAGCTTTTTGCAAAAATCTGGCTGCGGATATTGTAACGGATAAAATCGATAATGGGTTTGTCGCCCGCCATGAAGGCGCCGATGGAAGCCATACTTTTGGCAAAAGTGGAAAAATACAGATCAATCTGATCCTGGCAGCCCTGTTCCTCTCCCGTTCCGGCACCGGTTTTACCCAGGGTACCGAATCCATGTGCATCATCTACCAGCAGCCGAAACTGGTATTTCTTTTTCAGCGCCGCAATTTCTTTGAGTTTCCCCTGGTCGCCGGCCATACCGAATATTCCTTCTGTAATAACCAGGATACCGCCAGACTGTTGTTTTTCGATCAGTTGTGCAGCACGCTGTAATTGCTTTTCGCAATCATCCACATCATTGTGTTTGTAAACATAACGATGGCCCGGATGCAGACGGAGGCCGTCAATAATACAGGCATGGCTTTCCGCATCATATACAATTACATCATGACGACCGCAGATGGCATCAATGGCACTCATGATGCCCTGGTATCCGAAATTCATGAGGATGGCATCTTCCTTATGTTCAAATTCAGCAAGTTCTTTTTCGAGTTGCTCGTGATAGTTGGAGTTTCCACTCATCATTCTGGCGCCCATTGGATATGCAAGTCCGAACTGCTTCGCCGCTTCTGCATCTACTCTTCTTACTTCGGGATGGTTGGCGAGGCCCAGGTAGTTGTTCAGACTCCAGACAATCATCTCCTTACCTCGGAAATTCATCCTGCTGTTGATTTCTCCTTCCAGTTTCGGGAAGGCAAAATAGCCGTGTGCACGCTCGCGATGCTGCCCCAGGGGGCCTGCATTTTTCAATAGTTTCTCAAAAATATCTGCCATATGAATAAATGATTACTTTTTAAAAAAACCTGCGCAAAATTAATCATAATCAAGGAAAGCGCAAACGTATTTATGCACCATAGCCTATCTTTAGGCTCTAAACATGAGCTATGCTACTAAGAAATAAAGGTAAAATAAGCCTGCTGGCGATGCTGGCCCTGGGCCTTCAAATGGCCGCAGTACAAGGTTTTGCGCAAACCTCCCCAAAAACAGTTGCTGCCGGCCAGGCGCCCAAACTGGTAGTGGGAATTGTGATAGATCAGATGAGATGGGATTATCTGTACCGTTTTGCACCGCTATTCAGTCAGAAAGGAGGATTTAAAAGAATGATGCAGGATGGCTTCAGTTGCAACAATACTCAAATCGGATATACTCCTTCCATCACCGCCTGCGGACATTCCGGAATTTATACGGGTTCTGTGCCGGCCATACACGGCATCACCGGCAATGCCTGGTGGGATGCATTGCAGAAACGTTCCGTTTACTGCACAGAAGACAGATCGGTCAACGGTGTGGGCGCAAAGGGTTCCGGCGACGGGCAAATGAGTCCCAGAAATTTGCAAACTACCACCATCAGTGATGAGCTGCGTTTATCTACCAATTTCAGGAGCAAAGTGATGGGCATTGCCATCAAAGACAGGGGCGCTATTTTACCTGCAGGCCACAGCGCCAATGGAGCCTACTGGTTCGATTCAAAAAGCGGTTATTTTATCACCAGCACGTATTATGGCGATCAGTTACCGGAATGGGTGAACCGGTTCAACAATCGGAAAATACCGGATTCATTGCTAAACCTTGGCTGGCAGAAAGCATTGAAAGATGAAGTATACCCTTTGTATGCTACTGCCGACGAAAAGCCATATGAGGGCACCCCGTTTGGCAAGAACCAGACCAAAATGCCTTACGACCTGAAGAGGGCAGACAACGAAGGATACGGCAAACTCCCTTCTACCCCGCATGGCAATACCCTTACGGCTGAAATGGCCAAAGCTGCCATCGCAGCCGAAGAACTGGGAAAGGACGATATTACCGATTTACTGGCAGTGAGTTTCTCCTCTCCCGATTATATCGGTCACGCATTCGGCCCCAACTCCTGGGAACTGGTAGACAACTATGTTCGCCTGGATGAGGAACTGGGTAAACTATTTGACTACCTCGATGCCAAAGTGGGTAAGGGAAAATACACTGCGTTTCTGAGTGCGGATCATGCAGTAGCGCATGTGCCCGGATTCATGAAAGAAAATAAATTACCCGGAGGCACCGTCAACGAAAAGAACATGCTGGCCGATTTGAATGCGGTTGTAAAAGATAAGTTTGGGATAGAAGGTGCGGTAGTGAGCCTGTTCAATTACCAGGTTCATCTGGACAGAGATAAACTCGACAGTTTAAAAGCAGATAAGGCCGGCATTGTCAAAGCCATTGTCAGCTATCTGATAAAGAAAGAACCGGTATCCAACGCTTTTGCAACTGCCGATATTCTTACAACACCCATCCCTGAGGTACTGAGAGAAAAACTGGCAAACGGATTTTTCTACAACAGGAGCGGCGACGTTCAGATTATCCTGAAGTCGGGCTATATAGATGGAGGAGCAACCGGTACCACTCATGGATTATGGTATCCATACGATGCCCATATTCCTTTACTTTGGTATGGTTGGGGCATAAAAAAAGGCCAGTCTTCCAGAGAGGTTCATATGCACGATATCGCTTCTACCATTGCCGCGTTATTGCATATACAGGAGCCCAGCGGTAATATCGGACAACCTATTACAGAAGTACTGAAATAAAGCGCTTACCCCATAAGAACTGATTAGTAGTTGAACGACCCTTTATTCAATCACTGATAACCTCCGGGTTAAAAAAAACAAATCATGAAGAAACAATGCTATTTGCTTGTTCTGGGGATGCTTCTGCTGCTCAGCAGTAATGCCCAGTTAGATCTCAAAGCGCAACTGCCCTTTGACGCCAAAGTGAAAACAGGTAAGTTATCCAATGGCTTAACCTATTATATCCGGCAAAACCAGAAGCCCGAAAACAAAGTGGAGCTACGGCTGGTGGTGAATGCAGGATCCATCCTGGAAGACAATGACCAACAAGGTCTGGCACATTTCACAGAGCATATGGCCTTCAATGGAACCAGGCATTTCAAAAAAAATGAGCTGGTCAATTTTCTGCAAACGATCGGGGTGGAATTTGGCGCAGATTTAAATGCTTATACCGGGTTTGATGAAACCGTATATATCCTGCCGATTCCTTTAACCGATACGGCCAACTATAGAAAAGGCCTGCTGGTATTACAGGACTGGGCTTCCGGCATCACCTTCGACAACAGGCAAATAGATGAGGAAAGAAATGTGATCCTGGAAGAAAGCCGTTTGGGCAAGGGCGCGGAAGACCGGATGTTCAGAAAAGTATACCCCAAACAATATGAGGGTTCCAGGTATGCTTTGCGTTTGCCCATTGGTAAGGACAGCCTGCTGAAAACATTTAAGTACGATGCCATCAAACGCTTTTACAGAGACTGGTACCGGCCCGACCTGATGGCGGTAATTGTAGTGGGCGACATTGATGTAGCTGCTACGGAAAAACTGGTACAGCAGTATTTTGGCGGACTCCGGAATCCTGCCCAACCAAGACCCCGGTTCAAACCAACTGTTCCAGCCCGAACCAAGAATGATGCCATGGTGGTAACTGATAAGGAGGCCACCAATTACCAGATTGAGCTGAACTATTCTACGGCGAAGACCAGCCCCGCAGTTACTTTAAACGATTACCGCAAAGATATTATCATTAAGAACCTGTTCACTTCTTTGCTGAACCAGCGTATGAATGAGTTATCGCAGAGCGCCAACCCACCCTTCCTGTTTGCAGGAAGCAATTTTGGTTCTTATGCAAGGGGCCATGAGGCATTCAACAGCTTTGCCATTGCCGGTCAGAAAGGTACAGACACTGCTCTACATGCCGTATTGACCGAAATTGAGCGGGTGAAGCAGTTTGGTTTTACCCAGGGAGAACTGGATCGTGCAAAAAAGCAACAGTTGGCAGCGATTGAGAAGATCTATAATAACAAGGACAAAACCGAGTCTTCACTTTTTGTGCAGGAATACATTCAGCATTTCCTGCAACAGGAACCTAGCCCGGGCATAGAAGCAGAATACCAATACAAGAAGGAACTGATGCCGGGCATCAGGCTGGAAGAAGTGAATGCATTGGCCAATGAACTGAAACAACAGGAAAAACTGTTCGTGAGCATTCAGGGGCCGGAAAAAGCAGAAGTGAAACTTCCCGGCAAAACTGCATTACTGGCAGCAGTGGAGAACATCCGCAAAGCGCCGGTAAAAGCTTACGAGGAAAAAAGCATCGCCACCAGTTTACTGAAAATAACACCTGTAGCAGGCACCCTGGTGAAAGAATCCGCCAATGAGGCCCTGGGCTTTACCGAATTGCAGTACAGCAATGGAACCAGGGTTATTGTTAAGGCGACCAACTTTAAACAGGATGAAATCATACTGACCGGTTTCCGCAAAGGCGGCACCAGCGTATACGGCGCCAAAGACAAATACAGCGCCAACTATGCTTCTCAGGCCATCCAGCAAATGGGCATTGGAGAATTCAGTCCGGTAGATCTGCGCAAATTCATGGCCGGTAAAAATGCCAGTGCAGGAGTAAGCGTGAATGCCATCACGGCAAGAGTAAATGGAAACAGCACTGTTAAGGATGTGGCGTTTATGTTCCAGATGATGTATCTCAATTTCACCAATATCCGGAAAGATGAAGCATTGTTCAATGGATGGAAAGACAAGCAGAAAAGTCAGGTACAGTTTATGATGGCCGATCCTACGACCGCTTTCATTGATTCCGTATACAAAGTGCTGTATGCCGGTAACCCGCTGGCTCCTGCGGCTGTTCCCAGCCCTGCCGACTTCGATAAAATTGACCTGAACAAGTCTATGGAAATTTTCAGGGATCTTACCAGCGATGCCAGTGATTTTACGTTTGTACTGGTAGGCAACGTAGACCTGGAAGCCATGAAGCCCTTACTGGCAACCTATATTGGCGGCCTTCCTTCCAAAGGAAAGCCCGCTGCCATCTTCGACAATGGAGTTCGGATAGACAAGGGCGTGAAAGAACTGCGTTTCTATAAAGGAAAAGAAGCCAAGAGTTTTATTTTCAATGTATACTCCGGAGAGTTGGACTATTCAGAGGACCTGGCACTGCAAACCGAAATGCTGACCGAAATCCTGAACATTAAAATCATTGAGGAATTAAGGGAAAAAATCGGCGGCATTTATGGCGGAGGCATCGGTGGTTCCGTAAACAAATATCCTTTCCAGGGTTATACGCTGGCCCTGCAACTTCCCTGCGGACCGGAAAACGTAGACAAACTAAAAAAAGCTGCAGCGGAAGAAATAGAAAAGATCAAAGCAAACGGCCCCGAACAAAAAGACCTCGATAAAGTGAAAAAGGCCTTACTGGAAAAACATACAGTGAGCATGAAAGACAATCGTTACTGGAGCAATGTATTGCAAGGACTTTATCTTACGGAAAATGATCCGCAGCGGGTATTGAACTATGAAAAAATAGTGAATGCAGTGACCATTGAAGACATCAAAAAAACAGCCAATCTGTTATTCAACGGAAAGAATGTACTGAACAGCGTATTGTATCCTGAACAGAAATAACAGCAGGTCAATTGAATATTCATTACAGGACCCCGGTTTTACCGGGGTCTTTTTCATACGTATATTTACGAACTATATGTACCCCTCCGGAATCATAAAAAAAGCCTTTGCCCGGTTGGGGCTGCAGGCGCTGCAGGCTGAAGTACAGTTCCGTTATCAGCGGCTCCGCAACCGGCGACCCAACAACCGCTTCCGGCAACAACACCCTTCGCTGGCAATACCACCCGACCGTGATTTATTTGAAACCTTTCAACTTCATTACGAAAAATACTTTTCTGACGGAAAACTGGCGGCCGCAGAAATCATGCATTGGTACGCAGCTTATCGCCATACCAACCACCCCTCCATACTGGACTGGGGGTGCGGTACCGGCAGGGTTATTCAGCATATACATGTTATAGCACCAGAAGCTGTTTGCCATGGCTGCGACAGCAACAACAGCAGGATCACCTGGGCAGGCAGGCATATAAGCCATGTACGATTCAGCAGAGCCGCGGGGATACCACTACCCTATGCAACCAATCAATTCGACCTCGTTTATGGCATTTCAGTACTCACCCATATCGATGCTGCAGAACAACTGCAGTACATTAAAGAGCTCTACAGAGTACTGCAACCCGGCGGAATACTGATCCTGTCTACCCATGGCAGCAATTTTACCCGGCAACTGTCGGACCGGGAACTGGAACAATATCTCAGGGGTGCATACACAACAGCTTACAGCCAAAAAGGACACCGGTTGATCTGCACTTACAACCATGCATTCCATTTTCAGCAGGCCCTGAGTACGTACTTTAACTTACGGGAGTACTATGATGGAAAAAGCCACCCAAACAAGTTGGGTGGCCAGGATCTTTGGATTGTACAAAAAGCTTTTACCAATCACTGACTATTTTCCTTTTGCCAGTTGCTGCACGCCGGCCAGACCTGCTACATACAGGCTTCTCCCGTGTGTGCCCAACACAATTTCATTGTCGCGGGGCTGGATGGCAATATCATGGACGGGGATGCTGTATGGCAACCCCCTGCTCCATTTTGCACTGGAGTTACCACCATCGATACTAACATATAATCCGCCATCCGTACCGATATAAATAATGCTTTCATTATTCGGATCTTCCTTCACTACATTCACCGGTTCTGCGGGAAGGTCTTTGGCAATCTGCCTCCAGGTAGCACCGTAATCTTCACTTACATAAACATAGGCATTGAAATGATCGTTGCGGTATCCGTTCAAACTGGCATATACCCTACCTTCTTTAAATGCACTCGCGGTTACGCGGCTCACATACAATCCCCTGGGCATCTGTTTGCCGTTCACAAGGGTCCAGCTATAACCGCCGTCTTTGGTTACCTGAATATTACCATCATCGGAACCCGCATAGATCAGGCCAAAACGCAAAGGGCTTTCGCTGAGTGTGGCAATGGTTCCGAACGGCACATCACCCTGTGCGGGATTGGTGGTTAAATCTGCACTCAGGGTAACCAGACTATCTCCTTTGCTGAATGAACGGTGAAACTTGTTGCTGCCATAATAAAAAACATCCTGGTTGTGGCGGCTTACCAGTATAGGGGTTTGCCAGTTGAACCGAAAGGCAGGTTCACCCAGGTCCCTTGCAGGACGTATAAATTTGCGCTCCCGCGTAGTAAGGTTCTGCCGAACATAAGCGCCAAACTGTGATCCGCTGTACACGGTTTTATTATCTCTCCAGTCTACCTGTACCTGCATACCATCCCCACCGCCAATCCGTTTGTATGGATTCTCCCCGTTGTCGTACCATGCCATTGATTCTACGGTATTGGAAGGCGCATACCATACGCCATTGTCCTGTAAGCCCCCGTATACATTGTAGGGTCGGGCCATATCCACAGTTACTGCATAAAACTGGCCAACGGCAGGTGTGTTGGCTTTAAACCAATGCGCGCCATTATCGTAACTGACATTTAATCCGCCGTCGTTGCCGTTGATGATATGACCATCTTTATGCGGACTCATCCATGCCATATGGTGATCGGAATGTACATTGTCTTTGTCGATAGATTTAAAGCTCACGCCACCGTCTGTACTCAGAAGCAGGTCTACCCCGGTCAGTATCACTTTATTTTCGTTGACGGGGCTTACGAATACCATCCCAAAATAATAACCATAGGTACTGTAAATATTGATGGGCTCCTTATTGGTTTTGCGCCAGGTTTTGCCGGCATCATCACTTCGGTACAGCTCACAACCAATGATCGGTGTTTCAAACAGAGCCGTATTGGCATCAAAGAGATAATCCCAGATTACTGTTGGAGACAAACTACCAGAACCAACCAGTTCCTTCAGTTTGGCAGCTGTGTATTTGGCAGGAATACCATTGCGGGGGGCGCTCACAAAAGCGCCCAGTTTTTTATCGTTCAGGGCAAGAAACTGATCCCTGCTCAGGTCCTTGAAATCACGCAGTGTTAATCGACCGGTATCCTGCGGTCTTTTAGCCGCATTGGCTGCCTGCCGGGCATTGTTATCTACCACCGCATAAATGATGTTGGGGTTTTGAGGATATACGGCAAGGCCGATTCTTCCAACGCCATCCCCGGTAGGAAATCCGGAAGCAGGCGTGGATACCATATCCCAACTGTCTCCGCCATTGGTGCTTTTATAAATGCCACTGGTTTTTCCACTCTCTTCAAAGTTCCAGGCCTTTCTGGTTCTGTACCACATGGCAGCATAGAGTTCGTTTGGATTCTTTGGGTTGATATCCAGTTCCACCGAACCGGTATGCTCATCAATATACAAAGTATGCTTCCATGTTTTTCCGCCATCTGTGGTTTTATAAACCCCCCTGTCTTTATTAGGAGAATAGAGATGCCCCATCACAGCCACCCAAGCCGTGTTGGGATCGGTTGGATGCAATTGCACTTTTCCAATATGATGGCTTTCGGGAAGCCCCAGGTATTCCCAGGTTTTGCCATTGTTGTCGCTTTTGTAAACGCCCAATCCTGCATAAGTGGATCTGCTGCTGTTCACCTCCCCGGTACCCACCCAGATGGAACGGGTTTTCCAGTTTACCGCAACATCCCCAATGGTGATGATATCCGCAGAGTCAAACAACGGCACAAAACTCTGGCCGTTATTCACGGTCTGCCATAATCCGCCGGTAGCATAAGCCACATAAAATTCCGTAGGGTCAGCAGGGTTCACATCTATATCCACTACCCTTCCGCTCATAACACTGGGACCGATACTCCGGAATGCAGTATTGTTTAAAGGAGACTGGGCATTCAATGCCTTACGCTGCTCCATCGTTTTCAATCTTTCTGCAGCAGGGGTTGGCTTTACCTGTGCCTGCAGCCGGAAACAACCTACAATTAACAAAAGGGGCAATAATTTTCTCATAACAGTTGTGTATTTTCGGTTACCGAATGTAAGTATTATGCGCTTTCTAATCCTACCATTGTTCATTTTTCTAACGCTGTCGGTGAATAGCCAATGCAGAACGTTCAAACTGGCATCCAACGGAGACACATTGAATTGTACAGATATGAAAGGGATGAAACAGGGCAAGTGGCTGATCCAAATGCCCAAACTACGCGGCGAGCCGGGTTATGAGGAAGAAGGCCTTTACAAAAACGACCGGAAAGAAGGCATGTGGCGCACGTACAACCTGATGGGCGATCTGCTGGCACAGGAAAACTACAGATGGGGAAATAAAAACGGACGTTGTTATTATTTTACCCTGGCCGGTCTGGAACATGAAGAAAGCTGGAGGGCTGTAAACCCCGACAAAGCTTATGATACACTGGATGTAGCCGATCCGAAGAATCCGGACAAATATGAAAAAGTAATCGTTAAAACAGACGGTAGTTCCATAAAGCACGGGCTTTGGAAGTTTTACCACCCGGGTACGGGCATGCTGGTGGAAACACAGGAATATTTCATGGGGCAGCTAAAGCAGCAAGAAGAAGAAAAACCGCAGACAGATACTATTGCTTCTGTTGTAAAGCTTCCGCTGAACAAAAAAGGAAAAACAGATACGGTATCAGCCAAAAACAAAACCAAAGAAATCCTGGAATTCGAAAAGAAAAATGCCAATAAAAAGAAAGTGAAAGTACAAACCGGCAGAACCTATTTTTAACGTCAGATATCCGATACTTTAATCCCCAACGGCCGGATCATCCGGTTGATGGTTTTCATGATCCCCATCGATTTTTTCTTTTTTCGTGCATAGGCGCATTCCATGGCGGAGAACCGGGCATGATCGTTGGCCAGCACCGCCTGCCGGTACTGATGCAGCATTCCTTTTAGAAGCGGGAATTGATCTAAATCGTATCGATCCTGGTGTTTCGACAAGAGTTCCGGCTGATCAAAGGAATATCCGCTGATATGAAAGAAGACCAACGGCGAAGTATCATTCACCATATAGCGGTTGTTCACGCGGGAAACAGAACGCTCATGCAGGTTCCAGTAAGCTACATTTACGCCGGCCATCTCCTTTGCCACCAGTACATTTGAAAAGAACAAAGGCAGAAAATTCAGCCAGTTCTGGTCCCTTCCCATACCCTCTGCATAATTCAGGTAGCCCTCCTTCTCCAGATGGCTTCCCCACCAGGTTAGAAAGGAAATGGCAATTGGGTCATTTTTCAACATAAAGAATCCTCCGTTGTACAACCCGTGTCTTAAAATATCACGTTCCCTCGGCACACTGGAATCGGCGGGCAGGGGTTTGGAAAAATGCGGGGTAACAATGATGCTATGGCAATTCAATTCCTCTTCCAGCAGTAGAAAGGAATCATATACCTGGATATCCGAATCGAGGTACACCATGCAATCTGGCCGGAATTTTTCCAGAATATATAATCCGGCAAATGGCTTCAGCGCACAGCTCAGCTCTACGATATCGTAGCGTTCCGACATAGCTGCGAAAGCCGGGATATTCATAGCCTCCACGGTAATGAGCTGATGCGGCGCAAAGCCTGCAGGGTCAAATCTTTCCATGATCTGATCGGCCAGGCAAATCATCACCTGGTAGTCCGGGTTAGCGGTAATAAAAGAATCGGCCATGGTTTTACAGTAAGCCAGGTGGCTTGCAGAACTGATGGTATAAAGGATTTTCTTCCCTAACATTTCTCCGCTAAAATGATCGTGTTTAAATAAAAAGATTCCGAGGCAGGCCAGAGCGGTTCAAACAAATAGAACAGGATATTCAGGAAGGGCACCAGCGCCTGACGAACGATTTTTTTGAACAGGTTGAACCTCGAAAAGAAAGTTACCCTGTGTAACCACTGGTCGTTAATATAAACAATCAGCAGTTGGTGCAGGGCACTCATATAATGACCGTTTTTATCGGTCACCAATATTTTGAAGCCGTGCTTCTCCAGCATATCCTTTAATGCAAACCGGCTATAGCGTGCATAGTCCACAGGCACTTCATGCTCTTCCCAGGCAAACGGACAGGTGATCAGTATTCTACCCCCGGGTTTAAGCACCCGGTTGAGTTCGGGCAATATCTGCGGCAGGGTAAACACATGTTCAAACACTTCACTGCTGAAAATAGCATCAAAATGCCCATCCGCAAAAGGGAGTGTAACCCCGTCATAGTACACATCAATGCTTTCATTGGCATGACTGTGCCCCTCGCTGTCGTAATCCACACCAGTGTAACCCGACACATTCGTAAACAAAGACCGGTAAGGTTTTTCGCCGCAGCCAAAATCCATTAATTGCCCCTTTAATTCTGGTGCGTATAAACTAATTTTGCGATACAACCCTTTACGGATGTAATAGAGCGGATGAGAAATGGTTGGGTTAAAATTGAAGGGCACCATAATTGTAAGCTATACAGCAATTGCTGGCAGCAAGATAAAGCGTTTTGAAGCATGTTGAACCGATTAAAGGGAATTTTATACGATGGAGCTTTGCTGCTGGCCAAAACCGGCAGCCGCAGCCTGCCTGCGCGCAGACTCCTGATTGTAAGAACCGATGAGATCGGCGACTATATGTTGTGGCGGAAATTCCTGCCGCTGATTGCAGCGCACTACAGGGCAGAAGGATATGCCGTTCACTTCCTGGGCAACAGCAGTTGGAAAAGCATCTACGAATTGCTGGACCATACCGTGGCCGACCAAACCATCTGGATGAACAAAACCACCTTCAAAAAAAACCTGAACTACCGGTACCGGTTACTGAAACTGATCTACGGGTATTCCTACGAAACGGTCATCAATCCCATTTTTTCCAGAGATAAAAGGAACGATGATGCCATTGTACGTGCCGCCCAAGCCCGTTATCGCATCGGCATGAGGGCCAACCCCGAGGCGGTGAAGCCCTACGAACTGGGATACGACAAGGGTTTGTACACTACTCTTTTTGATTATCCGCAAAAGCCGGTTTTTGAATTTTACCGGAACAGGCTGTTCACGGAATTTATTACTGGGCAACCTGCAGCAGTAGAAAACACCAGCATTCAACCGGAATTATTGCCGGCATTGCCGGATGGCCTTCCGGAGCAATATTTCGTGGTATTCCCTGGTTCCAGGAGCAGTGCCCGAATCTGGGCCATTGAACATTTTATCACAGTGAGCAACTATCTTTTTGAAACCTATGGTTTAACCACGGTTCTTTGCGGAGGCCCCGGAGACAAACCATACACCATTGCATTCGAAACAGCATACGGGCACCCCCTGGTTAACCTGAGTGGGAAAACCAGCCTGCCGCAGTTACTGTCGGTACTCTCCGCCGCGAAATGCCTGATATCCGTAGACACAGGCTCCGTACACCTGGCCGCAGCAGTGGGCTGTACCGTATTTGGTGTGTTCAACGGATCACAGTACAAACGATTTGCCCCTTATCCACCGGAAGTGCACGATCGTTTCTTCGCAGTTTATCCCGAAGCCGTAGAACAGGAACTGAAAGCAACAGAACCCGTTCCACCCAAATACGAATTCACCGTCAATATTTCTTACAATCAGGTTCAACCGGAGCAACTGATACAATTGATTCAGACACACTTATAGTACAACCATGAAATTCAAACCAGTTAAAGCATTTAAAACATTATTCGGGCTCGATATACAGGAGCAGGTTTTTCCTACAGATTTTGAAGAGATGCACAGAGAAATCATCCGGAAGGTACGCCCGTACACCATGACCAGCGAAGCACGGTTATATGGTTTGATTGAGGGGGTAAAATATGTAGTGAACAACCGGATTCCCGGAGATATTGTGGAATGTGGCGTATGGAAGGGCGGCAGTATGATGGCCATAGCGGAAACCCTGAAATACCTGGGAGCGGCCAACCGCCATTTGTACCTGTACGATACCTACGCAGGTATGACGGCTCCTACGGAAAACGATGTAGACCTGCTCAACCGCGATGCTGCAACACAATTACAACAGGATGCTGCAATCAAAACAGAAAGTTCTGTCTGGGCTTATTCCGGCCTGGAGGAAGTCAAAGCCAATATTGCCCGGACCAATTATCCTGCAGAGCTGATCCATTTTGTAGAAGGTGATGTGTTAAAAACCATCCCTCAAACCATTTCCAGCGAAATTGCCCTGCTCCGGCTCGATACGGACTGGTATGAATCTACCAAACATGAAATGGAACATCTCTACCCCAAACTGGTTTCCAAGGGTGTATTGATTATTGACGACTATGGTTTTTGGAAAGGATCCAGGAAGGCGGTGGATGAATACCTGAGCCATCACCGGATCAGCTTAATGCTGCACAGAATGGACGAAACCGGAAGATCGGCCGTAAAGTTCTAGACATTGGCCAGTCCCAGCTTTTTCTTCATGCGGAACAACCATTTGCCAAGCGGAGTTGCTAAAAGGAGGTGTAGTAATTTCAATCTGAACTGCCATAGCCGGCAAAGAAAGGAATAACCAAAATGCGACTCGTATACCTGGATATTTTCTTTCAGGGAAGCGAGGTAATTGGTGGTACTGATGCCGGTATCATCAAATACGGCAAGGGTTTCATTAATATAGCCGTAAGGCTCATTGAAAATCCTGCACATCAGGTCATAATCCATCCCGATCTTCAGATTGGTATTAAAAAGACCCACGCGGTCGTAAACCGATTTCTTTACAAACCAGGTGGGATGCGCCACGCTGCGCATTCCTCTGTACAATTTATTTTTATTGAATGGTTTGCCCACAATCACAGGCTCCCCTCCTCTTGTAATAAGAATATTTCCACTGACCCAGGCAATACCCGGATGATCGGTAAAATATCGGAAAACGATATGAATCACCTGTTCGGAGGCATAGGTATCACCGGCATGTAATAAATGGATCACCGAATAAGTGGCGCGCAAAATTCCCTTATTGAAAGCATCGGAAATACCATTGTCCCTTTCATTCAGCCATCTCCGGTAAGCAGGTTGCGGGATTTCTTCCAGCCAACGGGCAATCTCCCCTGTGGTGGAACCATTGATGATCCAATGCTCATCCGGCGTTCGTTCCTGGCTGTCTACAGAAGCACAGGTCTTCTGCAAATCTTTCAGGTTATTAAAACAAATGGTGATTACGGTAATGCCGGTCATGCGGGTGAATAAATTGATAATTGCTTCAGTTTTTCCAGGAACAGTGCAAGCCCTTTCCGCTTTTCGCCGGTTAAGGGATAACTGAGGTTTTCGGTATAATATTTTTTCAGGTCGTACCCGGGATAGTTCAGACCGGCCAGCACCTCATCTATATGATTCACTCCATAAGCATTGGCCTTGTTGAAGGCATCAGCAAACGCATCATCCAATTGCTTGTTGGCCACCCATGCTGCAAACACGAAGGGCAAACCCGTATGTGCCTTCCAGGCCGCGCCCAGATCGTACATATAGGCCGACATAGAGATCTGCTCCAATGCCCGGTCGCCAATGACCACAGCAGCGGTGGTACCTTTGATCTTTTCCCTGAAATCAGGGGTAGCCTCTTCCAGCACTACTTCTTTTTTCCAGTATTCTTTCAGCAAAATCCTGGCCAGGTTTACAGAAGTTCTGCTTTGGTAATCCAGTATCACTGTTTCGATCTGCTCCATCGGCACTTCACTGAACAAGGCAACAGAAGCCACTTCCCCCTCGGTACCGATACAATAATCGCTTATAATATACGACTCTTTTAACCGGGGGATCATAGCCACCGGAATCAGGCCAACATCAATCTGATCGCTGATCAGTTGCTCAGCAAGTTTTGCAGGATATTCTTCGGTTAAACTGATCCGTCC
This sequence comes from Sediminibacterium sp., assembly GCA_035254545.1. Lineage (GTDB taxonomy): Bacteria > Bacteroidota > Bacteroidia > Chitinophagales > Chitinophagaceae > Sediminibacterium. The sequence goes on from DATFAP010000020.1 coordinate 85,042, forward strand.
CATCAATCCTGCAGCTCTTTTTATACCCAATAAAAAGGGCAATGTGTTCAAATAACTTACGGCTCCAACTCTTATACTCTTGTTCAATTCAGCTACTTTTGTGCAAAGAAACGAATTAAGACAATATGGAACTGAGCAACCTTACAGCCATCTCTCCGATCGACGGCAGATACCGAAAAAAAACCAGCCACTTAGACGAATACTTCTCCGAATATGCCCTGATTAAATACAGGGTATTGGTGGAGATTGAATATTTCTTCTTTTTATCGGATCAGAAATTTTTCAAACTACCGGCAAAAGCAAAAGCTCAGCTATCTAAAGTAATAGATGAATTTACTATAGAAAACGCATTGAAAATCAAGAAATTAGAGTCTGTAACCAATCACGATGTAAAAGCAGTTGAATACTTCCTGAAAGAGAAAGCAGACGAGGCAGGAATCGGCCACCTGAAAGAATGGATCCACTTCGGACTCACTTCCCAGGATATCAACAACACAGCCATACCGCTAAGCTGGAAGCATGCTATGGAGCATGAATACCTGCCCGCCCTCATCAACCTGCAGAACAACCTCTATCAACTGGCGGCACAATGGAAGGATGTTCCCATGCTGGCAAGAACCCATGGACAGGCAGCATCTCCTACCCGCCTGGGTAAGGAAATCATGGTATTTGTAGAGCGGCTCAACAACCAGATTGAGCTATTCAGCAGCATCCCTTATGCCGCCAAATTCGGGGGCGCCACCGGCAATTTCAACGCGCACCAGGTTGCCTTCCCCAAGCGGAACTGGGTTGCCCTGGGCAACCGGTTTGTGGAAGACACACTCGGACTGCAACGCATGCAGTTCACTACGCAGATTGAACACTACGATTCGCTGGCGGCGCATTTTGATGCGATTAAACGCATCAACAATATCCTGATTGATCTTTGCCGTGATATCTGGACCTATATCAGTATGGATTATTTCAAGCAGCAAACCAAAAAAGGCGAGGTAGGCTCCTCGGCCATGCCACATAAAGTAAACCCGATCGACTTTGAAAATGCAGAAGGAAACCTGGGCATCGCCAACGGGCTGCTGGAACACCTGAGTGCTAAACTCCCGATCAGCCGCCTGCAAAGAGACCTGACCGATTCCACCGTTTTGAGGAATATGGGCGTTCCGCTGGCACATGTGAGCATTTCCATCCAGTCATTGCAAAATGGGCTCGCCAAGCTGATATTGAACGAAGCTGCGATCAGGGCCGATCTTGATAATAACTGGGCCGTTGTAGCAGAAGCCATACAGACCATTCTGCGCCGGGAAAACTATCCCAATCCATACGAGGCACTGAAAGACCTTACCAGGGGCAAGGCTAAAATAGACAAAGCCGCCATTCATGGGTTCATCCATTCGCTTAAAATCAGTGCAGCACTGAAAAAAGAACTGAAAGCGATCAGCCCTGCCAATTACACAGGGATTAATCCGGAGTTTTAGCAATCCGGAATACCCCCCTTCCGAATGTTTGGTATTGTATTTGCCTTGCGATAATGATTGATTAATTTTATCAATAAATTGAGTTGACTGAACCGGATATTGACCATAGCACGTAGAACCATTTTGATCATTGTTGCCATCCTCCTGGTGGTATATATAGCAATACAGACAGACTATGTGCAAAATTTACTGGTTCAGTATGCTACCGGCAGGCTATCAAAATCCTTAGGCACAGAGGTGCGCATTAACAATGTGAGCATTTCCCTGTTCAATAAACTGAATATGGAAGGCACCCTGGTCAGGGACCGGAAAAAGGATACCTTGTTGTATGCCGGTCAGTTGAAAGTCAGAATTACGGATTGGTTCTTTCTCAAAGACAAAGCCGTACTCAAATACATTGGACTGGAAGATGCCGTTGTGAAACTGCAGCGGACCGACTCTGTCTGGAACTACCAGTTTATTGCGGATTACTTTGCATCCCCTGACCCTAAACCCAAAGATACCACCGGGGGCCTCGATCTCGACCTGAAGAAAATTGATCTGAAGAACATCCATTTTTTGAAGAATGATCGCTGGACAGGCGACATTATCGATGCCCGGATGGCGAGTATGGTACTGGATGCCGACAAAATGGATCTCCGCAACAGCGTTTTCAACATCAGTTCCGTGGTACTGAATAAACCGCAGGTAACCCTCTACAGCCTGGTGCCGCTGCGTCCGGCTCATCTGAAGAAGAAAACGCCGCCGACTGCAGATACCGGGCTCTATTACAATGCCGGAGATATAGCACTGAAAGTGCAGCGCATACAACTGATCAACGGGGGACTGAATATTGAAGGCAACCTCGAAAAGCCGCTACCGGGGTTCGACGGTTCACATATCCGTCTCTCGCAGTTGAGCGGATCCATCAACCGTTTCCGGTTTCAGCAGGATACCCTTTCCGCACTGGTTCATCTCACAGCCAAAGACCGTTGCGGGCTGGAGCTGAAAAAACTGAAAGCTAATTTTAAACTTACCCCGCAGATCATGGAACTGGCCAACCTGGATCTGCAAACCAATAAAAGCCGGCTCACCAATTATTATGCAATGAAGTTTAACAACTTCAACGAAGATTTTGGGGAATATACAGACAGTGTGACGATGGTTGCAAGGTTCAACCATTCCAAAGTCAGCAGCGACGATATTGCCTATTTTGCGCCCGAGCTGAAATCCTGGAAAAAAGAAGCCATTATCAGCGGAAACTTTACCGGCACGGTTGCCGACTTTACGGTAACGGGATTTAATGCCAGGGTTGGCAATACGACCTCCGTCACCGGAACGCTTGCCATGAAGGGATTGCCGGATATAGATCAAACCATGATCAGGTTTAACAACGGCAGCCTCAATACCAATGCAAACGACCTGAGTGTATTTGTTCCTGCGCTTGGCCGGCTGGAACAACCCAACCTCGCTGCGCTTGGCCAGGTGCTGTATAGAGGCAATTACAACGGAACAATTCATAACTTCAGAACAGCCGGAGTACTTTCTACCAAACTGGGCGGGCTCAGGGCCGATATCAGCATGAAATTGCCCAATTACGGGGAGCCTGTTTATGCGGGCAACCTGGAAGCCATCCGTTTTAATGCGGGAAAATTTCTTTCTGTAGACGGGCTTGGACTGGTAGATTTTAAGGGGAAGATTACGGGGAGTAGCTTCAATATCAATCGCCTGAAAACACAGTTGAATGGGACAGCTTCTGCCATTGAATACAACAATTACCGGTATACCAATATTATTGCCAATGGAACGATACAAAAAAAATATTTCAACGGAGAACTGGAGATCAATGATCCCAATCTCGGGTTTACAGCAGATGTGGAGGTAGACTTCTCCAAAGAAGTCCCCCTCTTTAACATTGTGGGAGATCTGTCCAAATCCGATCTGCAGGCGCTGAATTTCCTGAAAGAAAAAATTCAGGTAGTAGGACTACTTGATGCAAACTTTACCGGAAGTAATATTGACCAGTTTACCGGCACTGCCAAATTTCTGAACGGTGAAATCAGAAGCAATGAAACCACCGTCCGGTTCGACTCCCTGAACCTGACTTCTACCTACAGCGATTCTGTAAAAACACTGCATATTGGCAGCAACGACTTTAATGCAACGGTGAAAGGCAGGTTCAGCATTATGGAACTACCCTCCAGCTTCCAGGCTTTTTTGTACAACTACTACCCTGCCTATATCAAACCGTTGAAAGCAACGCCCCGGAACCAGCAGTTTACGTTCGCTGCCAACAGCCTGTATTTTGAGCCCTATATCAAACTTTTTGTGAAGAACATTTCCGGATTCAACGATGTTATGGTGAATGGTTCGATCGATACCCGGAACAACAAACTGGGAGTAGAGGCCTATGTACCTTATGGCAGGTACAAAAACTATTCGGCAGTAGGATTTTCGCTCACTGGCAACGGGAACTTCGATTCTCTTGCAGTATCATCCACTATTAAAAGTATTGAACTGGGAGACAGTATGCGTTTGCCCAATTCCGTAATCAATATCACATCCAGAAAGGATCACTCGGTAGTAGCCATCAAAACCAGCGCTTCCAATGCCTTGAATGAAGCGTCCCTGAATGCAGATGTATACACACTCGACGATGGTGTTAAGGTACAGTTCCGACCCTCATCCTTTGTGCTGAACAACAAGCCCTGGCATATTGAGAAATCCGGATCAATTGAAATCAGAAAGAAACTGCTGAATGCGCAGAATGTAAAATTCACCCAGGGATTCCAGGAAATTACGGTAGAGCCGGGCCGGCTGAATGGCATAGGTAATTACAATAATCTGGTCGTAAAATTGAAGAACCTGATACTGGGAGATATCACTTCGTTGTTCATTAAAAAACCAAGACTGGAGGGATTGACCACCGGTTCAGTAAACCTCTATAATTTCTTTGACGATTTTTCTGCAGATGCAGAATTAAAAACAGAAGAATTCAGCATAGACCAGGATTCGGTGGGTGTGGTATTTATCAATGCAGGTTACAGAAGCAGTACCGGCCTGATCCCTTTCAAAGTAATCTCCCCTAACAGCGGTTATAACTTTTCGGCCGATGGCTCCTATAACCTCAAAGACACCACAGGCAAATCTTTCACTACCACCATTGAGCTCAACAGATCGAGGATCGGCATTGTAGAACAGTTTCTGAAAGGGCTTTTCAGCAATTTGTCGGGGGAAGCCACGGGTGCGCTTACCATCAGCGGAGACCTGAAAGAACCCGATCTTTCAGGCAACATCGAACTGAGGAAAGGAGGTCTTAAAGTAGACTATACCCAGGTATATTATACGATCGACTCAGCTATGATCCGTTTTCAGGAAGATGGTATTAATTTCGGCAGGTTCGCCATTTATGACCAGTATAAGAACAAGGGCAGCGTTGCCGGCAAGCTCTATGAGAAGAACTTTAAGAACATGGTGTTCGACTTTGACCTCTCTACAGATAAGCTGTTGCTGATAGATACCAAAGCCACAGACAACCAGCAGTTCTATGGAAAAGCCATTGGCAAAGCCAGTATGAGCTTCAAGGGACCGGAAACCGGCTGCAAAATGGTGATTACTGCAGAATCGAACGATAGTTCTCATATTACCATCCCCAACTCGGAAAGTCGGGAAAGCGGCTCAGCCGACTTCATTGTATTTAAGGAGTACGGAACCGAGATGGAACAGATTAAAGCGAAAAGTAATTTCAATCTCAGTGTAGACCTGGATATTACGGCCAATAATAAAGTACAGATTGATGTAATCCTGGACGAACTCACAGGGGATGTGATCAAGGCCGTGGGCAATGGCAGACTGCGCATTAAGGCGGGCACCATCGACCCGCTGACGATCAAGGGCCGGTATAACATTGAACGGGGCAAATACGATTTCAACTTTCAATCGCTCCTGAAAAAACCATTTGACCTGATGCCCAACGCGGGTAACTATATAGAATGGAATGGAGATCCATACAAGGCAGAACTCAATGTGGATGCACTTTATACAGCCGAACGCGTATCACTGGCCGACCTGATTGGTAAAAACACCTTCAGCGGATTGGTGAAAGGATACAGGGGCGATGTATATGTGATAGCATCGCTTCGCAACCAGCTCAGTAAACCCGATATCACTTTCCGGTTAGACTTTCCACAGGGAAGCCCGATTAAGAACGACAATGAATTTGCGCAGTTCCTGGCGAGGATACAGAAGGATGATAACGAAATGCTCAAGCAGGTGTCTTTCCTGATTGTGTTCAATTCATTTGCGCCACCCGGGGAAACCAGTATTACCACCGGTAGTAACCCTTACTCCTTCAGCTCCATTGGTATCAACAGCCTTTCACAGATTCTTACCAAGGAAGTGAACAAAGCAGTATCCAACCTGCTGTACAAAATCACCCGCGACAAGAGCCTGCGGTTCGACCTGGGCGCTTCGCTGTACAGTAGTTCCAGTATATTCGGAACCGATGGTACCAGTGTACAGGCCAACAGTAACCGGCTTGATCGTTCGAGGGTCAATTTTAAAGTAGGCCGAAGTTTCTTCAACAACAATGTAACGGTAACATTTGGCGGTGACCTCGATTTCAACCTGGGCAATAGCTCCTCCGTACAAAGCGGCAACTTTCAGTGGCTGCCCGATCTGAATATTGAAATTGTGTTATCGAAAGACAGAAAACTCCGCGCCATTATTTTCAGTAAAAACAGTCTTGATATCAGTGGTGCCAACTTCGGAAGGAGAAACCGGCAGGGGGCGAGTATTTCTTACAGGCAGGATTTTGAAAGCCTGTTTGGCACAAGGCAGGAACCAATTGAGCTAACCACGCCCGTAGCAGACAGTACCAAAAAGGAATAAAATTTCAATCGGTAAATGATAGCGCTGGTGCCGTTTTACAGCAGCGGAGCAGGAACATTTTTGCAGTTCTTAAGCCGGTAAATGTAAAAATACCGTACCACTCCCCCATTCCTGACCTGTTTTACTTCCTGTGGCGGAAGAATGGTTGTAAAATATGCACCATAAGCATCAGAAACATTCATCGGAAAATTAGAGGGCACAATGCAATAGGCATCGGCACCTAATTGAAGCGAGGGCCGGTCTGTGTTGAGCCATGCAAAAACATGCAGGTCCTGCAATGGCCCCACTCCGATTACAGGTAGGCCTGAAGGGCGGGAAACATAAAACTCAATATGTCCGCCGGGAAAGTATTTATTCACCAGCAGGGAGGCGCCCGGCTGCATGATCTTGTTGGCCAGATCCTTTTGAACAATTTCCGTGAACGTTTTACCGAAATCGGACCAGCCGGATAAATCGAGTGTGGGGCAATATTCTCCGTAATTTTCCTTGTCCTGGCTTCCGTAATTCACCGGAGAATAATGAACCAGCGCAACAGCTGCAAGCAATACAACGCCCACCAATGTTAAGGATATCTTGATCCACTCCGGAAAAACGGTGGTCGTCATTTTATCGAGGTACAGGGCCCCTATTAAAAACAAGGGAATAAATGCCGGCCCGCTCCAATGCGGCAGTGTAGGATTGAACAGTGATACACCCCAAAATAACAGGATCATGGGTAAACTCATACAGAGTATCCATATACCGGTTCTGCGCTGATTAAACCGGATCTTATTGGAGAGCAATGCAAACAAAGACAAGAGTAGTAAAACATATACGACCGGATTCTGATAGGCAAACTCACCGCCAATTTCTCTCACCAGCGATTCCCATTGCAGGCCCGTATGCGTAACCCGCTCCGAATGAAATTTGTATGTAACGAAATCATTCACCCAATTCCAGTAAACAATGGGCAGGATGCAAAGAATGGTTACTAAGGCGCCTGCGTACAACCTCCAGTTCAGCAACCAGGAAGTTCTTTTCAGCAGCAGGAATAAACCAAAGCCGGCCCACAAAAACAGTCCATGTACTTTACTAAGGGTGGCGAGGCCAATCATCAACCCCAGCAAAATCCACACAGAAAGCAGGTTTTCTTTATTCCGTTTGGTCAGCAGGTAAGCCATCAGGTACAGGGATGCCGTCCAGAAAAGCATTTGCGGCGAATCGGGCAGAATAAAAAAGCCGGCAATAAAACCGGTGTATACCGATGCGGTGTAAAGAAGCGCTGCAAACCAGCCCACTCTTTCGCTGGCAATCAGTTTACCCAGCCTGAAAAGGATCCAGGTAGAACAGGCAGCAGTGAATATACTACCTAAACGGAAAGTAAATTCATTGGCCCACCATAGATTCAGGGTGGTAAGGCGGATCAGCAGGCCCACCATCGGCGGGTGATCAAACTGGCTCCAATCCGGTCTCAAAGCATATGTCCAGTAATAGACTTCATCAATTCCAAGTTCCAGCAATGGAGCAGCCAGCAGCTTAACAGCAGCGGCTATCACAATGAGGTAAACGGTTTTAACCGAATAAGATCTTGTATCCATTATATCGCAAATGAAGTGCTTACTTGTTGTGATCCATGAGCCACCTCACAGCTAACTCATAACCTGAAAGGCCAAGGCCGGTGATGCTGCCGTCTACCACGCCGGAAACATAAGAAAGCTTCCTGAACTCTTCCCTTCCGCGTACATTGCTGATATGCACCTCCACAACAGGAGCAGTGATCGCGGCAATGGCATCTCCAATGGCTACAGAAGTATGGGTGTAGGCGGCAGGATTCAGCACAATGCCGTCTGCTGTAAATCCATGCTTCTGAATTGCATTCACCAGTTCTCCTTCCACGTTAGACTGGAAATAGGTAAACTCAACTTCAGGAAACAAGGCAGCCAGCTTTTCGAGATAGGCTTCAAAAGGTTGTCCTCCATAAATAGCGGGTTCTCTTTTACCCAGGAGGTTCAGATTCGGTCCATTAATGATTGTAATTTTCATAGCATAAAATTACTGCATCATTTCCACAAAGCGATCAAACAAATACCGGCTGTCGTGAGGGCCCGGGGTACTTTCAGGATGATACTGCACACTGAATGCCGGGCGGTCTTTCAGGCGTATCCCTTCAATGGAATCATCATTCAGGTTCAGGTGGGTTACTTCCACATTGGGGTGCTTTCGAACCGCTTCCGGATCTACCCCGAAACCATGGTTCTGGGTAGTGATCTCACATTGACCGGTGATGATGTTCTTAACCGGGTGGTTCAGCCCTCTGTGACCATGGTGCATTTTGAAAGTAGGGATATCATTGGCCAGCGCCAGAAGCTGGTGTCCGAGGCAAATGCCGAATACGGGCTTCCGCTCGTTCAGGATATCCTTCACAATGGTCACTGCGTAAGGCATTGCAGCCGGATCGCCGGGGCCATTGGAAATAAAGTATCCATTGGGATTGAACTCCTTTAAGCGGCTGTGGGGGGTTTTAGCCGGATGCACCCGGATATAAGCGCCCCTGCTGACCAGGCACTGTAAAATATGCTGTTTAATCCCGAAATCCAGCACGGCAACCCTGATAGGAGATGCCGGGTCACCCAGTTCATATTCCTTTTCAGTACTTACGGTACTGGCCAGTTCCAAACCATCCATATCGGGTACCGCTTTCAGTATTTCCTTCAGTTTTTCAACATCCGTTTCCTCAGAGGAAATGATGCAGTTCATGGCGCCCTTGGTCCGAATATGGGCAACCAGCGCCCTCGTATCAATGCCATCAATAGCCACAATATTATTATCGATCAGGTAGGTATTCAGATTTCCCTGGGCCTGCATTCTGCTGAATTGTTCTTCCAGGTTCCGGGCAATCAGTCCCCTGATTTTAACGCTGCCACTTTCCACGTCCGTGTCTTTAATCCCATAGTTTCCCACGTGAACGTTGTTCATGATCAGCACCTGGCCGGTATAACTTGGATCTGTAAACACTTCCTGATAGCCGGTCATACCGGTATTGAAACAAATTTCGCCGGTAGCAATTCCGGTTTTTCCAAAAGATAATCCATGAAATACATGGCCGTCTGCGAGAATCAATACAGCGGGCTTCATCGAATGTGGCATAATTGAGGCTGGTTTATGGTGCAAAAGAAAACCATATTTGTCAAAAAAATGCGGTTAATTTTCTCACACCCATATTTTTAAAAATTCCGGTCGGTTCGGATATGAAAAAAGGCATCCCGTTTGAAGCGGGATGCCTTTATGATTCAAACAACTGCATTGATTATTCAGATGTTTTTTCTTCGGTTGATGTAGCTTCAGGCGCTGTAGCAGCTTCTTCAGCTTCCGCTTTTTTAGGAGCGCGGCTACGACGTGTTTTCTTAGCAGGTTCTGCAGCTTTTTCGATACCTTTTCCGTAGATTTCGTTGAAGTCTACCAGCTCAATCATTGCTTTTTCGGCGTTGTCACCGGGGCGAATGCCCAGTTTCAGGATACGGGTATATCCACCCGGACGTGAAGCAACTTTAGGTCCTACTACTGTAAATAACTCTTTAACAGCAGCTTTGTCTTGCAATTCGGCAAATACCAGGCGATGATTGTGACTGATCTGTGTTGCAGACTCGTTCTTTTTGGTCTTGGTAATCAATGGTTCAACATAAGCTCTTAAGGCTTTTGCTTTTGCCAAAGTGGTAACGATACGCTTGTGCGTAATTAACTGACTCGCTAAGTTTTGCAATAATGCAACTCTGTGTGCCTTTTTACGGCCGAGGTTGTTGATTTTGTCTCCGTGACGCATGACGTTTATGTTTTAGCTCCACACCGTGTCAGGATTTGTGGAGAGTGTCCCGGTAAACCGGGACCGGTTTATAAAATCCCATACCCTGTTGGGCCGGGGTTATTAATTATCGAGGTTATCCAGACCCAGTTTACCCAGATCCATGCCAAAGCTCAATCCTCTTTCGGTGAGTACCTGCTCAATTTCAGAGAGGGATTTCTGTCCGAAGTTTCTGAACTTCATCAGGTCTTCCTGCTCGTACTGAACCAGTTCGCTCAGGCTGTTGATCTTAGCTGCTTTCAGGCAGTTGAAGGCACGCACGGAGAGATCCAGGTCTTCCAGCGGTGTTTTCAATACCTTACGCAGTTGCAGCACATGCTCATCCACCACATCTTCTTTCTTATCTTCTTTGTTATCGAAAGTGATGTTTTCGTCGGTGATGATCATCAGGTGCTGGATCAGGATACGGGAAGCCTGTTTCACCGCATCTTCCGGATGGATGGTACCATCCGTAGCCACATCCAGGACCAGTTTTTCGTAGTCGGTTCTTTGTTCAACACGGTAGTTTTCAATAGCGTATTTAACGTTTTTGATCGGCGTGTGAATAGAATCGATGGCAATATATCCGAATGGAGCATCTTTAACCTTATTCTCTTCTGCAGGAACATATCCGCGACCTCTTCCGATGGTCAGTTCAATATCCAGTTTAGCAGAAGGATCCATAATACAGATCAGCAGTTCCGGGTTCATCACCTGGAAGCTCTGGGATAATTCGCCGATCATACCTGCATTAAATTCGCTGCGGCCTTTAATGGATAAATTGATTTTTTCTGAAGCGATTTCATGATCAACATGCTTCTTGAAACGAACCTGCTTTAAGTTCAGGATGATTTCAGTCACGTCTTCTGTTACCCCTTTAATGGTGGCAAACTCGTGGTCTACTCCATCAATTTTGATACCAACAATAGCATAACCTTCCAGTGAACTCAGCAGTACCCTGCGAAGCGCATTCCCGATGGTTAAACCATAACCCGGCTCAAGCGGGCGAAATTCAAATTGTCCTTCAAAATCAGTTGCTTTCTGGAGAACGATTTTGTCTGGCTTTTGGAAGCTTAATATGGCCATATCAGAACTTGTTTTTTACTTATTTGGGTGAATTGATAGAATTATTTAGAGTACAATTCGACGATCAGTTGCTCCTTGATATTTTCAGGAACATTCTCCCGCTCAGGGAAAGTAATGAAAGTGCCTTTTCTTTCAGTTTCATTCCAATCCAACCATCCGAACTTAGGATTCTTTCCACGGTTCTTGCTGGTAATACCTGAATTGTCTGCACTCTTTGGTTTAAAACCAATGATGTCACCTGGCTTACAAGTGTAAGAAGGAACGTTCATGATTTCGCCATTCACAGTGATGTGCTTGTGGTTAACCAACTGACGTGCTTCAGGACGACTGGCAGTTAATCCCAGACGGAATACTGTATTGTCCAAACGTGCTTCTAATAATTTGATGAGGTTTTCACCGGTAACACCCTTTAAACGCTGAGCTTCTTCAAAGGTTTTGCGGAACTGGCGCTCCAGTACACCGTAAGTGTACTTAGCCTTTTGCTTTTCTCTCAACTGTAAAGCGTATTCACCCAAAGTTTTACGCTTACGGGCAGCACCATGCTGTCCGGGAGGGTTAGCGTTCTTACCTAACCACTTGGCATTACCTAAAATAGGTTCGCCGAAAATTCTGGAGATTTTGGTCTTAGGACCTGTGTAACGTGCCATAGTTTTTTTTCATTTCGATTTTTTTAGAATTCGTTGCTTCGATCGGTTAAAAATCGTAAAAAATAAATCGGGCAACCTTTTGATAAATGAAACCTTGTTGGCTCAATATATAATTTCCACTACCTCTGTTGAGGCTTAGGAAGATTAAACTCTTCTCTGCTTGGGAGGACGACAACCATTGTGCGGCATTGGGGTTACGTCTTTGATAGAAGTAACTTCAATTCCTGATTGTGCAATAGAACGGATCGCTCCCTCGCGACCTGCACCTGGTCCTTTTACGAAAACATCCACACGCTTCAGACCGGCATCCATTGCTACTTTAGCAGCATCTGCGGCAGCCATCTGTGCTGCGTAAGGAGTGTTTTTCTTAGAACCTTTGAAACCCATTTTACCAGCACTGCTCCAGCTAATAACCTGGCCGGTTTTGTTGGTAAAACTGATGATGATGTTGTTGAAAGTTGCTGAAATACGCACTTCACCTGAAGCATCTACTTTTACAACTCTTTTCTTGGCAGCAGCTTTTGCACTGTTCTGCGCTTTTTGTGGTTTAGCCATTGTTTGCTTTTAAGGTAGTCTTACCCGATTGCATCGGGTCTGGTTAATAAATAATTCCCTTTCGGGAAACCTGTGCTTCTCCCTCCCTTTCGGGCCATCCAAAACAACAGGGTTTATGTAAGAAAGCCCGGGGCGTTCCTGCTCCGGGCTAACTGGTTATTTTTTAGCGGCCTTTTTCTTACCGGCAACTGTTTTACGCTTACCTTTTCTGGTACGGCTGTTGGTTTTTGTTCTCTGACCACGTACAGGCAATCCTTTACGGTGACGGAGACCTCTGTAACAGGCAATATCCAACAAACGCTTAATGTTCATAGATACTTCACTACGCAGCGCACCTTCTACCTTAAACTCATTGTTAATGATGTTACGGATAGCAGTCTGTTCATCGTCATTCCACTGGTTTACTTTCTTATTGTAATCGATACCAGCTTTATCCAGGATATACTGAGCTGTTGAGCGTCCAATACCAAAAATATAGGTTAAACCAATCTCACCTCTTTTGTTTTTTGGTAAATCAATACCGGCAATACGAGCCATATTTTATTGTGTTTTATACTTTTAACTGATGTTACAAATTATCCCTGACGTTGCTTGAAGCGAGGATTCTTTTTGTTAATCACAAATAATTTTCCTTTGCGCTTGACGATCTTACAATCGGCACTACGTTTTTTAATGGAAGCTCTTACTCTCATTTTTTTGTTGTTTAACTGTTATATTCCTGTTACTCTGTTACCGTTTAATCGCTTACTTATACCTGAAGATGATTCTTCCACGACTCAGGTCGTAGGGACTCATCTCCACTCCCACTTTATCTCCTGGTAAAATCCGGATATAGTGCATCCGCATCTTGCCTGAAATAGTAGCCAGTATTTCATGACCGTTTTCCAATTTAACTCTGAACATAGCATTACTCAATGCTTCCAGAATAACTCCATCTTGTTTAATCAGCGGTTGTTTCGACATACTATTTTTGGGGCTGCAAAGATATTAGAATACAACTGAAATATGAAAAATTAGTGGAAAAAACTCCTGAAAATGTGGAAAAATTCCTTTTTCCGGCCTCGACAGGAGCTCTAAAACGCGAATTTAAGGCTTTTTGGCCGTTTCTGAACGGGAAAATCCGGGCTGTCATTGCCGGTTGCTACTCTGCCCAGCTCATGGTATAGCCCGGGTTCTCAATTTCCAGCGCCGCCCTGGTTAACTGCAAAGGGTGGAAAGTGTCTACCATCACTGCCAGTTCCAGGGTTTCCTTTTTCCCGATGCTTTTTTCCACGGCCCCCGGATGCGGTCCGTGCGGAATACCCGCCGGATGCAGGGTAATCATACCACGGGTAACATTTTTCCGGCTCATAAAGTCGCCGTCTACATAATACAGCACTTCATCACTGTCTATATTACTATGATTATACGGTGCCGGAATGGCATCCGGATGGTAATCATATAAACGCGGGCAGAAGCTGCAAACCACAAAATTATGTGCATCAAATGTCTGATGTACCGGAGGCGGCTGGTGTACCCTGCCGGTAATGGGTTCAAAATCATGAATGCTGAATGCAAAAGGATAACAGCACCCATCCCATCCCACCACATCAAAGGGATGGGTTGCATAATGCAGCCCGTACAACACCCCTTTCTTTTTGGTTTTAATCAGGAAATCTCCCTTTTCATCCACCGTTTGCAGGTTTTGCGGGGTCCGGATATCCCGCTCACAAAAGGGGGCATGTTCCAGTAACTGGCCATTGTTGCTGATATACCGCTTCGGATACCGGATCGGGCTGAAGCTCTCCACAATAAACAACCGGTTATCACGCGTATCAAAGTGAATCTGATAAATAGTGCCGCGCGGAACAACCACATAATCTCCGTATCCAAAAACGATTTCACCGTATTGGGTCCTAAGTTTACCGCTACCCTCGTGCACAAAGATCACTTCATCTGCATCCGCATTCTTATAAAAGTACTGCAGCATGGACTGCTGCGGAGCTGCCAGCACAATATGACAATCATTGTTGATCAGTACGGCCTTCCTGCTCTGTAGGTAATCAGCTTCCGGCTTCACCTGAAATCCTTCCAGACAGCGGTGTTTCAGCATTTTTTCTTCCGCCACTTCCGGCATTACATTCACCGGTTCATCCGTACGAATGATCTGCGTGGGCGGATAAGTATGGTACAGCAGGGAATAATCGTTGCTGAATCCTTCCGTAGAGAACAATTGTTCCGAATACAGGGATCCGTCCGGCTTTCGAAACTGTGTATGGCGTTTATGAGGGATCTTCCCCAGTGAAAAATAATGAGGCATGGCGGCAATCAGTTAAATAGGGGACTAATTTAGGAAACTTGGATGCAATTGAAGAAATTATGTATCTTTTGAAATATAAACTTTAACATATGGCTTCACCCGTCAACCGCAGAGACTGGCTTAAATACAGTTCACTGGCCACTTTAGGGCTGGGATTCCGCATGCCTTCCTTGGGCAATGAAGAAGGTATATTAAAATCCTATGGCGCGGAAAGCGGCCTGGTTAACCTCAGTTCCAATGAGAACCCCTACGGCATTTCGCCCAAAGCGCGTGAAGCCGTACTCGGCATGCTGGGAGAAACGCACCGGTACCAGTACAATATCGGCTCTTTGAAAACATTCAAAAAAGAACTGGCCGGTCATTTAGGAGTCAGTGATACGCAGGTATTGCTTACACCGGGTTCAGGTGAAGCACTCGGCCTGCTGGCCAGAAGCTATGCCAAAGGCAACCTGGTAACTGCCTACCCCACCTTCGGCATTCTGCCCGCCACCGCCAAAAAAATCGGGACCAGGGTAATCGAGATACCCCTTACCCCGGAAAAGGTACACGATCTGCCGGCTTTACAGAAAGCCATCAATGCCGAAACCGCATTGGTGTATATCTGCAATCCCGCCAACCCATCCGGCACCATTGTTTCTCCTGCATCGCTAAAAGCATTTTGTGTGGAAGCGGCCAAAAAAGCCGTGGTGGTCATTGACGAAGCTTATATCGATTTTCTCGATGCGCCCGATAATGAATCCATGATCGGACTGATCGGGGAAAATCCCAATATTTTAGTAGTAGGCACTTTCTCCAAGATTCATGCCATGGCAGGATTAAGGGTAGGCTATGTAATAGGCCACCCTTCGCTGATTAAACCACTGGAAGAAACATATTTTACACGTGCGCAGTTTTCCATGAGTGTACTGTCGATGACTGCAGCTCAGGCCAGCCTCAAAGACCCGGAGCATCACAGGATCAGCAAGCTGAAAAACGAACAGGCCAGAACATACGGATACAGTGAATTAAAGAAACTGAACATCAACTGCATCCCCTCCTATACCAATTTCCTGTTCTTCCCGCTTAGTAATTATGCCGGCAACTTTGCGGACGACATGCTGAAACAACAGATTTTTTTACGCTCGGATATCTATGGAGGTGAAAAATGGGCAAGGGCCAGCGTAGGCACCATGGAAGAGATGCAGCGGTTTATTCAGGTAATGAAAGCAACCTGGAACACATAAAAAAGGCCCCGGAAAACCGGGGCCTTTTTTATCCGGCTATGCCGGGGAAATAAGGTCTTCCGATAATTTCTCTGAACGGCCAGGGCACGCCTGCCAGGATAAAGATCAGTGCCAGTAGAAAAAAGAAAAATGCTTTCCTGTACCTCACTTCATCCGCTACCTGCTTCTTGGCCATGCCGTATCCTAAACTAATCAACACAATTGCCAGGATCATCATTACAGGATGTTCTACCCAAAAGAACCGGAAGAAACGGTCTTTCATAACGGAGGTACCCTCGGGCAAAGTTGTGGTAAACATACCATACCGGCCAAAAGCAACCTGGTATAAACCCAGCAGCAAGGTGGTATGACCTGCAATCATGGTAAACAGCCAGGTCTTTTTATCGCCCGGTACAAATGCTTTTTTTCCCGTCCATCCGGCATACGCTTTTAAGAGAGAATAAACTAAGAGTAATACGATTACCCAGCGAAGTAAATTATGTAAGTGTAATAAACCCGTTTGCATATGGTATATTTTAAAGTAAGATGCAATACTAGTGAATAATCAACTACTCTACCCAATCCGCAAGGAATAAATTCGTATCCCTGGTACCACCATTGTTTCTGTTGGAAGCAAAAATAATTTTCTTTCCATTGGGGCTGATCATGGGGAACGCGTCAAACCCTTTATCGCGGCTGATTTTCTGCATGTTTTTTCCTTCCAGGTCTACCATATACATATTAAACGGGAACCCGCGTTTGTATTCGTGGTTACTACAGAAAATAATATGCCTGCTGTCGGCTGTGAAATTAGGCGCCCAGTTAGCCTGCACGAGGTTGGTAATTTGCTTTGCGTCCGAACCATCCGCATTGGCAATCCAGACTTCCATATTGGTTGGGGCCACCATTCCTTCGGCCAGTAATTCCTTGTACTCCTTAATTTCTGCTTCAGTTTTAGGGCGGCTCGCACGCCATACAATTTTCTTTCCATCAGGACTGAACCACGCACCGCCATCATATCCCAATGCGGTGGTTACTTTCTTTTCCTTACCGGATTTCAGGTCCATAATGTATAAATCAAGGTCTCCGTCTTTATCACTGCAATAGATCATTTTCTTTCCATCATAAGACAGGGTCGCTTCTGCATCGTACCCTTTTGCCGTGGTCAGTTTTTTTACAATCTTACCATCCAGGCCGGCCATGTAAATATCATAAGAACTGTAAAGCGGCCAGATATAACGGTTGCCATATTTGCTGCGATCCGGCACAGGAGGGCAATCTGCACCACCTTCATGTGTAGATGCATAGATCACATGTTTTCCGTCTGGCATAAAATACGCACAGGTGGTTCTGCCTTTTCCGGAGCTGATCATTTTGTAGGTAAATGGATTCCCCGCTTTTTCCGGTACTTTACCAATAAAGATCTGGTCGCAGTTAATTCCATCCTTTGGGCTTGTTCTCTGGAAAATAATATACTTGCTGTCAAAGCTCCAGTAAGCCTCCGCATTGTCTCCCCCGAAAGTGAGTTGCTGAATGTTTTTAAAATGATGTTCTCCTTCAAAACGAAGGGTATCGCCGGGAACTTTTTGTTGTGCATTCAGCCCCAGTACCAGCGCCATGACCACAACAATTGCAACAGTTTTTCTCATATAATTTGTTAAATGTATGCAACAAAAGTACAATCTGTTGTTTATCAGATTGTCAGAATAATGTCAAGCTGCATATTCCTGTATTTTCGTGGCATGAAAAAATGGACTCTGCCGGTTATACTAATGGTATGGGCATCCTGCAACAATGGTCCTGCTCCTCAATCGGCCAAAACTGCCGGCATGTATCCCCCTGCCCTGCAGGAACTTTTAAAAAAAGCCGACGCGGCGCCGGAGGATGTACAGCGCAGGCAGGAACTGATCTACAGCCTGGATACGGCCGGATTGTACCGGGAGGCCCTTGTACAATTGGATCTGTTGATTTCGAAAGACAGCTTTAACCATGAATACTGGTTTCAGAAAGCCCGTTTTACCGAGCAACTGAAAGATACCACTGCAGCCATCCGTTATTATAGCTATTCCACCCGCTTGCATCCTGCCCCACCGGCCATGTTATCGCTGGCCAACCTGCTGGCGGAAAAGAAGGATACCGCAGCCATCACCTTATGCAGCAATATCAACACCCTGTTTCCCGGGAAGGAATATGCGGCTGATGTCTTCTTCATCAGGGGAATCTACCATGCCCGCAAAGGCCACACCAGCCAGGCCATAATACAGTTTGATTCCTGCATTTACAGGAACTACCGCTACCTCGAAGCATATATGGAAAAAGGATTTCTCCTGTCGGACCGGAAGCAGATTCGGCCGGCAATGACTATCTTTGCAACCGTTCTGAAACTGGATCCTTTGTATACAGATGCATATTACTGGATGGGGAAGTCTTTTGAACAGTTGGGTATCAGAGACACTGCCCTGTACAACTACCAAAAAGCGATTGCACTGGATCCGGAACTTAAAGAAGCGATATCCGCAATTAACAGATTGAAATAAACAACCCTATGGCCCTGATTGCCCCCTCTTTATTAAGTG
This sequence comes from Sediminibacterium sp., assembly GCA_035254545.1. Taxonomy (GTDB): domain Bacteria; phylum Bacteroidota; class Bacteroidia; order Chitinophagales; family Chitinophagaceae; genus Sediminibacterium. The sequence goes on from DATFAP010000020.1 coordinate 103,565, forward strand.
CAGATTTTTTAAACCTTCAGAGAGACAGCGACATGCTGAACAAGAGTGAAGCCGACTGGTTTCACCTGGATGTGATGGATGGAAGATTTGTTCCCAATATCAGTTTTGGATTACCTGTAATAGCGCATATCCGCAAGGCCACCCAAAAAGTATGTGATGTACACCTGATGATAGAGGAGCCGGAGAAATATGCAGCAGATTTTAAAGCAGCGGGAGCAGATATCTTAACCGTTCACATTGAAGCCTGCAGGCACCTGCACAGAAATATCCAGCAGATCAAACAGTTGGCTATGAAAGCCGGTGTGGCCGTAAACCCGCATACGCCTGTTCATTTACTGGCCGATATTATTTCCGAACTGGATGTAGTATGTTTAATGAGTGTGAATCCTGGATTTGGCGGGCAAAAATTCATACCGCACACCCTGCACAAAATCCGTCAGCTCAAAGCACTGATCACCGAAAAGAACGCCCATACACTGATTGAAATAGACGGAGGCGTAACACTGGAAAACGCAACCTCTATCATACAGGCAGGAGCAGATGTACTGGTTGCAGGCAATACCGTGTTCAAATCGGCAGATCCCGTGGCTACCATTGCCGCCCTGAAAGCCCTGTAAAGATACTTTCCACATCTGTGTATAAGATTGGTTAGCGTTCTGTATTTGAAGAGATTAAATTTGGAAAGGAAGTTTTACTGACCCATTCTTCAATCTAAAACTGCAAGCGTTTGACAGACACCATCATTAGCCTCGAAACCGTTAATCCCATCGAATTTTTTGGCGTTAACAACGGCAAACTGGATATCCTTAAAAAGAAATTTCCCCTGCTCAAGATTTTGTCGAGGGGTACGCAGTTAAAGTTGAGCGGAGCGCCTGAGCAAATTGAGCATGCCCGCGAAAAAATAGATCTGATTGTACAGTACCTGCAACGAAACGGCCATCTCAGCGAAGGCTATTTTGAACAGATCCTGGGAGGAGACGATGCCGAAGTGGTAGACAATTTTGTAGACCGCAACCCCAATGATATCCTCGTTTTCGGTCCCAACGGAAAAACAGTGCGGGCCCGGACGCAGAATCAGAAAAAAATGGTTCATGCAGCAGACCGCAATGATATTGTATTTGCCATAGGGCCTGCGGGAACGGGTAAGACTTATACAGCCGTTGCACTGGCGGTAAGGGCCCTGAAAAACAAACTGGTTAAAAAAATCATCCTGACACGCCCTGCGGTGGAAGCGGGAGAAAGTCTGGGATTCCTGCCCGGTGACCTTAAAGAAAAAATCGACCCTTACCTGCGTCCGCTGTATGATGCGTTAGACGATATGATACCTGCCGACAAACTGGGATATTATATGAGCACCCGCACCATCGAGATCGCCCCGCTGGCATATATGCGCGGCCGTACACTCGATAATGCCTTTATTATCCTGGATGAGGCGCAGAACACCAACGATCTTCAGTTAAAGATGTTCCTGACCCGTATCGGCGCCAACGCCAAGGCCATTATTACCGGAGACCCCACACAGATAGACCTTCCCCGGAATATGCGAAGCGGGCTGGAAAAATCTACCCGGATTCTCAAGGGTATTGAAGGAATTGCCCATATTGAACTGAACGAAGAAGATGTGGTTCGTCATAAACTGGTGAAAGCAATCATCAAGGCCTACGAAAAAGACAAGGATAAGGAAGAATCAGATCATGGCCATTCACATCATAGATAATACTTTTGTGCTATTATGAAGAAACGATTTATTGGCGGCATACTGTTTATAGTGGCTTTTGGCGTAACGGCATCTGCGCAACGCCCAAGCACCAGTGCGAGAAATAAGAATGCAGCAGCCACACAGAAAGAAAGCACAGAAGATGCCAATGCAGAAAACGTATTTCCTGCCACCGGTTTTGCGGGAATCGGTATCCTGTCGCCCAGTGCCCCACTCGAAATAAAAAAGAGCGCCGGCAATACCAGGAATAAAAATTTCCTGCTGAAGCTGAGTAACGAGTGGGCTTCCAGCGGACAGAATGAACCTTCTATCATGTTCTCCAACGGAGAAACCAGCAATCCCAGGAATATCAGTTTCTGGTCAATCGGCGCAAGAGTATCCGGAGACAACAGTTTAAAAACACCGCAAACATTCAAGATTTCACATAAAGCCGGTGGCGACGCGGTGGAAAAAGAACTGTTCTCCATTGATTCATACGAAGGACGCGTTAAGATCGGAGATGTAAACACCCAGATAGACGGTTATAAGTTGTATGTAGAACAGGGCATCCTTACGGAAAAAGTAAAAGTGGCTGTGAAGAACTCCAAAGACTGGTACGACCATGTATTTCACAAGAACTATTCACTGATGCCGTTGAATCAGTTGGATGCATACATTCAAAAGAACAGGCATCTCCCGGGAATTCCTACCACCGAAGAAGTAATGAAAGACGGACAGGACCTGGGAAAGATGAATGCCTTACTCCTGCAAAAAATAGAGGAGCTTACACTGTACACCATTGAACTGAAAAAGGAACTGGATGAAACCAAAAAACTGATCAAGAAATCCAACCAGTAGTGGATTTACACAATTGGATTACTCTTCCATAATCTTGTGTCCCATTTTATCGCGCTTGGTCTGCAGGTATTTCTGATTATGCGGATTGGCAGGAATTTCAATAGGCACTACATCCACAATGTCCAGTCCATAACCTTTCAGACCTGCACGTTTGCGGGGGTTATTGCTCATTAAACGCATTTTGCAGATACCCAGGCTGCGCAGGATTTGCGCACCCACACCATAATCTCTTTCATCCATTTTGAAGCCCAGGTGCAGGTTGGCTTCCACGGTATCCATCCCCTCTTCCTGCAGTTTATATGCCCTGAGTTTATTGATCAGGCCAATACCTCTTCCCTCCTGGTTCATATATAAAATACAACCTTTTCCTTCTGCCTGTACCATTTGCATGGCTTTGTGTAATTGTTCTCCGCAATCGCAGCGGAAGCTTCCCAGGATATCACCGGTGAAACAACTGCTGTGTACCCTGGTCAGAACAGCTTCTCCCTCTTTCCATTCACCCTTCACCAGCGCCAGGTGTTCGGCGCCACTGAGTTTTTCCCTGAATGCTACCAGTTTAAAATCGCCATAGCGGGTTGGCATGTCTACCCGAACCAGTTCTTCAATCAAAGAATCCGTTCTTAACCGGTAATCAATCAGGTCTTTAATGGAAATAATTTTAAGGCCAAACTTTTGCGCAATCAATTCCAGTTGGGGAAGTCTGGCCATGGTACCGTCTTCATTCATCACTTCCACCAAAACGCCGGCAGGTTCCAGACCAGCCAGTCTTGCAAGGTCTACCGTAGCTTCGGTATGCCCGCTTCTGCGCAATACTCCGCCTCTTACCGCTCTTAACGGGAAAATATGCCCGGGTCTTCCCAGGTCTGCAGCAACCGTTTCGGGATGAATCAGCGCCTGAATGGTTTTGGCCCTGTCCTGGACGGAAATACCCGTAGTGGCGCCGTTGCCAATGATATCAACAGAAACCGTGAAGGCCGTTTCGTGCAGCGAGGTATTGGAACTCACCATCGGCTTCAGGTCCAGTTCAGCACAACGTTCTTCGGTCAAAGCGGCACAAATTAATCCGCGTCCTTCCTTACTCATGAAATTAATGACTTCCGGAGTAGCAAACCTTGCGGCAATAATGAAGTCTCCCTCATTCTCCCGATCCTCATCATCCACTACAATGATCATCTTCCCCAGACGAATATCTTCAATGGCATCCTCAATCCTGCTTAGCATATTCAATAATTGAGTGGCAAAATTACAGAATCAATGGCAGAACAGTATGACCAGTTTCCGTGTAAAAAATCAAAAATCTGGTAGAACTACGGTTTTCATACCGGCAATTGCCGGCTATTATTGAGCTGTTAATTATTTTAATCATGTATCATTTTTTTACTTACCGGCTTATATACTGCCGGCTCTGTCTGCTACTGTGTTGGGGAGGCGCCCGGCTCAACGCACAATCAACCACCGGGCATATCACCGGAACGGTAACCTTATCGGGGCAACCGGTTGCGGCTGCAATCCTCCGGTTAAAAGACCCGGACAAAGGCATCCTGCTGCAAGGCCGCAGCAATGCAGCGGGCATGTTCCAGTTCAATCACCTGCAGCCCGGAAATTCCTGGAAACTGGAATGCATCACACCTGTGTCGGATACCCTGGAAATCGATGCCGTGGAGGTTCAACTGGGCAGAACCATACAAATAGATCTGATCCTCCCCCCGCTCATCAACCGGCTAAAACCCGTTCTTGTAAGGAGCACAGCCAAAAAACCAACCGGCCTGTTTACCATCACTGCCGAACAATCCTGGAAACTCCCGTATACCGGCAGTAATCTGTTCGACTGGCTGATGACCCTGCCGCAGGCTTACAGCAGGGATCGAAGCAGCGGTGCAGTTTCATTTTCCGGACAGAACAACCGGTACAATTCATTGTATGTGGATGGCGCACTGCAGAACGATGTATTTGGCCTCTCCCCCTCGGGCACTTATGGCGGACAGGCCAACAGCAGCCCGGTTAGTCCCGAAACCATTGAGCAACTGCAGTTGCAGCTCTCTCCGTATGATGCATCGCTGGGCAATTATACCGGCGCAGCCATTAACCTCATCACCAAGTCCGGTAAAAAAAAACGGAGCGCATCCATTTACCGGTCAGTGACTGCCCGGCCAAACCCGGCACAGACAACCGGCTTCACCCTCAGCGGTCCCTTGCGGGCCAATCGCAGTTTCTATTATTTCAATACCGACTACCATGTGGCCGAAAACACCACCCCCTATTCATTCGGCAACTATGCCGGAGCAACCCGCAATGAGGACCAGCTAAACCGTTTTGTGCAGTCGATGATTACGCGTTACGGATACGATCCCGGCAAACCGGATGCCGCAGAACTTCAACGGGCACTCAAATTAACCTTACGGATAGATCGTCTGATCGGTCAAAAGCAATTACTCACTTACAGCATGCGGCAGCAATTTTCGGAAAGGGTTTTCACTGGCTCCAGCACACCATTGTTGCTTTTTTTCAGCAACAATGGCAAACAATACCGTTCGGGCAGTTTTTCAGGCACCATCAGCCTGAACGGCCGGTATGGGCGGCATTCCGGCAATGAGCTGGTAATCGGTTATACCTGGTCCAATGACCATACAATGCACCTGGGTAAACCATTTCCATCGCTGCGGATACTGGATGGAAAAGGCATGTTGTTCCTGGGGAGTAATGAAGATGCGCAAAACAATAGTACCACACAAAGCAGTTGGACAATCCGGGATAAATTCTTTTTCAACAAAGGCAAACACCAGTTGAACTGGGGAATCGAAACAACGCTGAACCGGTTTCACAACCGATTTCTCCAGAACAGGTACGGCGCCTATTTCTACTACTCCATTGCCGATTTTCTTCAGCAGTATTCCCCGGCTGCATACAGGATCAGTTATTACAGGGAACAGCCCCCATATAACCAGGAAGCTTCCCAAAACATTGCATCGGGCTTATGGACCAACGCTGTATTTGTCAACGACCGGCTTACGTTTGGCAGAAATTGCATATTACAGGCAGGTATTCGCATTACTGCGCAAAAAATAAATGGAACCACAAACGCAGATAGCATCACTTATTACCGCATCATCCCCGCGTTACTGTCCTACTATGATCTGGCAGGTACCCGTTACGGAGAACAGCCCTCACTCAGGCTCAGCCTTGCACCGAGATTCAACCTTACAGTCCGTTCCAAACAAGGTCACTGGCAACTGGAAATCGGAACGGGGATTTTCAGTGGAAGGATGCCGATGGCATGGCTGAACGGCATTTACAGCAACAACGGATTAATGTATGAAAGTTTTGAGGCCGGTCAGCAGCAACGAAAGAACATCCGCTTTTCCGGAGAAGCGGATCGTCAATGGCGACCAGATCAAACAGGTGGAGTGGCCAATAAAGGCGTACTGAACCTGGTTGCCGGAAAAATTTCCATGCCCTCCGTATGGAGAAGCACGGTGCAATGGACCGGTTATTGGAGCGATCAATCCTTCCTTCAACTGGAATGCATGTATTACCTCAACCGGAAGGAAATTCATTTTTCCAATGTAAACCTTTTGCCGGCCACAAAGCACTTATCCGGACCCGACAACAGAATGATTTATTCCCCCGGAAATAACCGCAACATACCGGTATTTGCAGACAGCAGCAATCCATATGAGCAAATCATCCTGCTTCAAAACAACCCCGGGCAGCAGGGATATGGATACCGGCTGGGTATCACCCTGGAAAAAAAATTCCCGAATACAGGCTTTACAATGGGATATAGTTACAACGATGCTTATTCGGTATTTGATGGAAACTATTCCGTGTTACTCAACCAGTGGCGGTTGAATGAAACCGTGAATGGAAGAAACCATGTCCGGCTTTCCAGGTCGGATTTCAGCGCGGGACATCGGGTGCACGCCCGGGTTACACAGGAATGGCAATTGTTAAAACCGGCTCTCCAAATAAAGCTGGGTTTAAATTACCTGGGCTGTTCCGGTAATACCTATAGTTATGTGTACGGTAAAAACAATCTGACGGGAGACGACCCCTCCTCTACGGGGTACGACCTGATATATATTCCTACAAAAGCCGACCTCGATGCACAGGTATTTCTGCCGCTGATTACGGAACAATATTTTTATACACCGGAACAACAAAAGGAAGCACTGGACTGGTATATTCAACAGAGCCCTTACCTAAAAAAACACCGGGGAGCATATGCCTCCAGGAACGGCAGCAGAACCCCTTTTCAGCACAGGATAGATTGCAAGTTTGTAACATCTGTTCAGGTAAAGCTCCACCGGAAAAAATATGGGTTCAGTTTTTCCGCCACCCTCCAAAACCTGGCCAACCTGCTGAACCCGGATTGGGGAAATGTATACATTGTTCCGGGCAATAGCATCAGGCTGATCCAATTTCTGGGATTCATCCGGGAATCACCACTTACACCCGCTTTCGGCTTTGACCCGGAGCTGATGGAGGAAAGAGGGCCGCAGAAAGCCCGTAACAAGACTTTCCGGAATATACCGGAATGGCAGCTCCTGCTGGGATTCCGCATAAATTTTTATTAACAGTTTTAACAAAATAAGTCCCAAAAACAGGAAATTTTAAAACACTACAACATACTGATTATCAATGCGGAACAGGATTGTAATTATATTTAATTTAGCAGAAATACCCAATTTTGCGCTATTAATTAATCATTATTTTAACAAGATTTTGGAGAAGAACGCCTGAATGTCTGATATTTGCCGCATCAAATCAAAGATTATGAGAATGTTAAAACAGATTTCGTTGTTTTTGGTGGCAGTACTTACTGTTTCCATTTCAATGGCGCAAGTAACCACCGGTACGATTACCGGTACGGTGAAAGATGCCAAAAATGTACCTCTGGCAGGTGCTTCTATTGAGGTTATACACGAGCCTTCAGGTTCCCGTTACAAAGCAGTATCTACCACTTCGGGTAAATACACTGTACCGGCCCTGCGTGTTGGCGGACCTTACAAAATCACAGTAACTTATGTTGGCTTAAGGACCGAAGTGGTAACTGACATAACAGTTCAGTTAGGTGAACCCACAGTAGTTGACTTTACCTTATCCGACAACTCTATCCAATTACAGGAAGTAACGGTGAGCGGTGCTGCCAATAAAAGAGCAGCGCTGATTTCCAAAGACCGAAAAGGCGCTTCTACCAACATCAACTCCCGTTTAATCAGCAGCCTGCCTACCATCAGCCGTAACGTAACAGACATTACCCGTCTGGTACCACAGGCAAACGGTACTTCTTTTGCAGGTCAGGATGGAAGAGCCATCAACTTTACTTTGGACGGTTCTATCTTTAACAACTCTTTCGGTCTGAGCTCATTGAACGGGGGCCAAACCAACTCCGCCCCAATTTCTTTGGATGCCTTGCAGGAAATCCAGATCAACGTATCCCCTTATAACCTGAGAGATGCGGGTTTCACCGGCGCAAGCATCAATGCAGTAACCAAGAGTGGTACCAACACCATGCATGGTACCGCCTTCTACAATGGCCGTACCGAAAAATTACTCGGTAAAAAAGCGGGTATGGCGGGCAAGCAGGATGTAGTAACCACTGCATTTGATGTGAAGCAATTCGGTGCCAGCTTAGGTGGTGCAATCATCAAGAATAAATTATTCTACTTTGTAAACTACGAAGCAGAAAGAAGAAACGATATCGGTTCTACCTGGGTAGCTGATGCCAGCAACGGTGCAACCCCCATCAGCGGTAACGTTTCCCGTGTTAAAGTTTCCGAACTAGATGCACTCTCTACTTTTATCAAAACCAAACTGAACTACGATCCGGGACCTTACCAGGGATATCCTTTCGTAACCAAGAGCGATAAAGCAGTTGCTCGTATCGACTGGAACATCAACGATGTGCACAAACTGAGCATCCGTGGTAACATGTTGTTATCTAAAAGAGATGTTGGTGCAAGTTCCAGTAACTCTACCAACGGTAGCAGGGGTAACAGCAACGCATCACTGATGTTTGGCAACTCTGCTTACGAAATCAACAACAATATCTATGGCGTAATTGCCCAGTTGAACAGCCGTTTCAGCAACAAGATCAGCAATGAACTGACTTTCGGTTACACTGCCAACAGAGATTTCAGGGGTGTTAAAGGCGGCGCCTTCCCAATGGTGGATATCCAGGACGGAAGCAGCCCATTGACTGCCGTTCCTACTTCTGCTACTTCAACTGTACCTTCCACACAAACCGGGCAGAGCAGAACCTATATTTCTTTCGGTAACGATCCGTTTACTCCCAACAACCTGTTGAACACAGATACCTGGCAGTTCAGCGATAACCTGACTGCATACCTGGGTAAACACACTTTAACTGCAGGCGTTTCTTTTGAGAGTATGACCTTCACCAATGGATTTACTGCATTGATCAACGGTATCTATACATTCAACAACCTCGACGATTTCTATACCGCTGCAAATGCATTCATTGCAGATCCAAACCGCACTTTCAGCCCGGTATTCATGAGAAACTACCGCGCAAGTTTCAGTAACTTACCTGGCGGCGGACCATGGCTGGTAACAACCAAGGCGCGCAATATTGCGGCTTATATCCAGGACGAATTAAACCTCGAGTCCAACTTCAACCTGACTTACGGGGTACGTTTTGAAGTGCCTTTCTTCAGCGGTTCCGGTTATACCAATACCGAAATTGACGGCATGAGTTTTATCGACAACAATGGCCAGAGCGTAAAACTGAGCACTTCCAAATTACCTACAGCCAAGTTGATGATCAGCCCACGTATCGGTTTCAACTACGATATCAAAGGAGACAAAACAACCCAGATCCGTGGTGGTGTGGGCCTGTTCACCGGCCGTCCGCCATTTGTTTATATCAGCAACCAAATGGGTAACAACGGTGTACTGAATGGTTCCGTAAGCTTCAACAATACCGCTGCTTATCCTTTCAGCACCAGCACCCCGGCCAACTATGCCAGCTTTGCACCAAATCCGGGCGTACCTGCTTCCTCTTACAACATTGCTGCTACAGAAGAGGGCTTCCGTTTCCCTAAAGTGCTCCGTGCAAACATGGCCATTGACCAGAAAATTTTCCAGGACATCATCCTGACCGGAGAATTCATTTACACACAGAGCCTGAACAACATCAATTACTATAACGCCAACCTGAAGCCTGCAACCACTTTCTTTGCTGGTCCTGATGGAAGACCTCGTTTTGCAGGTGTTGGTTTGTCTGGTAGTGCACAGGCAAATGCAATCCGCGTGAATCCAAAGATCACTGATGCTACCGTATTGGAAAGCGGTCCTTTGGGCGGTTCTATCGCTGCAACAATTAAAATTGAGAAACCCACCAAGTCTAAAGGTTTGGGCTGGATGGCTGCTTACACTTTCACCAGAGCCCGCGACTACATGACCGGTGGTTCCATTGCATTCAGCTCCTGGACTGCTATTCAGAGTGTTCGCGGCAACAACAGCACCGATATCGCTTACAGCGACAACGAGGTTCGTAACCGTGTAATCGGTAACGTGAACTACCGTATTGAAGTGGGTAAAAATGCCGCTTTACAGTTTTCCCTGTTCGGTCAGTCTCAAAACCAGGGCCGTTTTTCTTACACCTACAGCGGTGATATGAACGGCGATGGCTTAAGCAATAACGATCTGATCTACATTCCACGCGACCAGTCTGAAATGTATTTTGTTGCGATGAATGCATCCGGCTCCGCTCCTGCGGCATCTGTACAACAGCAAAAAGATGCATTCGACAATTATATCAACCAGGATCCTTACCTGAGCAAAAACCGCGGCAAAGTGGCTCAAAGAAACGGTTCTTTACTTCCTTATCTTGTTCGTTTCGACTTCTCTACCCAGTTAGAGTTATTCAGAAACATCGGCAAAAACAGGCATACCATCCAGTTGAGAGCGGATATCTTCAACGTGGGTAACATGCTCAATTCTGCATGGGGCGTGAGCAACTTTGTGAACACATTCAACCCGCTGACTGCAGCCGGTGTGAATGCACAGGGTATTCCTCAGTTCACCATGACCCGTGTGAGCAACAGCATCAACTACAGCACTTTAAGAAAGAGCACAAGCATTGGTGATGTATGGCAGGCACAATTCGGTATCCGTTATATTTTTTAATCGAATACCTTACTATACGAAAAGGCCCGGATCGTTGATCCGGGCCTTTTTTTTGCTTGATTGTTCCAAAGAAACAGCCAGTTGCCTGGTTCAGCCAAAACGAAACATCCGTTTATTGACTCCGGCCCCAACCCCATTTCAGAAAATCGGGAAATACGGATGCCCAGGTTGATACATCATGCCTGCCCCCTTCCAGTTGATGGTAATGAATATGTGCATCTGTATACCCTTTGGCTTTCAGGGCTACAATCAGGTCCAGCGCATCGTCGATGGTATCAATAACGCCATTGTTATTTCTGTCGGCTGTTTCTTCCGCCGTACCACATTGTATAAAGAACTGCAGCCATGGGCTGAAATTTCCCTTACGTACCTGCAGGTGCATCAACCGGTCCCGCTCATCATCGTACCCATTGTCGTAGCCTTTCTTCCTCCACCAAAGTGAAGCGCTGAACAAGCCGATCTTTCTGAATTCACTGGCGTGATTCCAGCAGAGATCCAGTGCGCTCAATGCGCCCAGCGAAAATCCGGCAAATGATTTATCCTTAAAAGAGGACATATTGTATTGCTTCCTGATAAAAGGCAATAATTCGTCCAGCACAAATTTGTTGTATAACCCGGCCCTTGCTCCCCTTCCCAGGTAATCGGCAGAAAATGCGGTTCCGTATTCCATCTTCCGGTCGGCGCCGCAATGAATACCGATGCACATCAGCGGTTCTACTTCCCCGCTGCGGATCAGCCGATCCAGCATATCTGCAAAATTCATGGCCCGAAGATCCTGGCCATCATTGATCAGCAGGAGGCTCATGCTATCGAAGACCCGCACTGCTTCCGCAGGCAGATATACGTCTACGGTTACACTACGCTCCAGGTACTCCGATTCTATGAGATATTGTTCTGCGCGAACAGTTGCGGCAGGTAATGCAGGCTTAACCATGGTTTCAAAAATAATACATTGATAACAAAACCCCGGCAGGTAAATCTTTCCGGAAATTCCGTATATTCCAATTCAAATTCATGCGTATGAAAAAGATAGGCATTCTGTTTGGTCAGGAAAGAAGCTTCCCCATGGCATTTATTGAGCGGATCAACAGTAAAAACATCCCGGGCATTATTGCCGAGCCCGTAAAAATAGACAAAGTGATCCAGGGTGAAAGCAGCGGATATGCCGTGATTATAGACCGAATTAGCCAGGATGTACCTTTTTACAGAGCCTATTTAAAAAATGCCGCACTCTGCGGAACAGCAGTGATCAATAATCCGTTCTGGTGGAGTGCAGATGAAAAGTTTTTCAACAACTGCCTTTCTACCAAAATTGATGTAACCGTTCCCAAAACTGTTATCCTTCCTTCCAGGGACCTCCCTTCCGACACCGTGGAACGCTCGTTCAGCAATCTTGCCTACCCGCTGAACTGGGAAGCCATTTTCAGCTATGTAGGATTTCCCGCATACATGAAACCCTTTGCAGGGGGTGGATGGAAAAATGTTTACAGGCTGAACAGCATAGATGATTTTTTTGAAAAGCATGCAGAAACCGGTCAACTGGTGATGCTACTGCAGGAAGAAATTGTTTTTGAGGAATATTATCGTTGTTACTGCATTGGCGGCAGGCATGTTCACATCATGTCTTACGAGCCGCGTAACCCGCATCATTTAAGGTACCTGGCCAACTTCAAGCCCTCCCCGGAAAAACTGGCGCAATTGACCGATATTGTACTGCGAATCAATCAATACCTTGGATACGATTTTAATACGGTTGAACTGGCATTGAGGAACGGTGTTCCTTATGCCATCGATTTCTGCAACCCGGCCCCGGACGCCGACGTGAAAAGTGTAGGACCCGAAAATTTTGAGTGGGTAGTGGAAACGGCCGCCAACTATGCGATTGAACGGGCGCAGCAACAGGTAGATGACAAAGACAATCTTACCTGGGGTGAGTTCATCAAACGCTGCAGTGCGGGCAAAGCATTATATTAATATTTGATCAATCGGTTTATGTCTACTATCAGTTATCATCATTTTACGCTGGGGGTTGAAGAGGAATACATGGTGCTTGACCCGCACACAAGGGAGCTTAAAAGCCATGAACAACGAATTGTGCAGTTGGGCCAGGCGATACTCAAAGACAAGGTAAAGGCGGAAATGCACCAGGCAGTAGTAGAAGTAGGAACAGATATCTGTAAGAATATTGATGAAGTGTTTAAGGATGTGGCCAGCCTGCGGGGAAATATTGCGCAGATTGCCGGAGACCTCGGTCTCTGGGTAGGCGCTTCGGGCACCCATCCGTTCAGCCACTGGGAAACCCAACTGATCACCGACCATGTGCGATACAACCAGATCGTTAATGAATTGCAGGAAGCTGCCAGAAGCAACCTGATTTTTGGACTCCATGTACATGTTGGCATGGAAGACCGGAAAATGGCCATTCATATTGCCAATACCGCCCGCTATTTCCTGCCGCATGTGTACGCACTCAGCACCAACTCCCCTTTCTGGGAATCCAGGGATACCGGGTATAAATCTTTCCGTACCAAGGTATTCGACAAGTTCCCCCGAACAGGCATTCCCGATTACTTTGAGAACTTCGAAGCCTATGAAAATTATGTGGAGCTGCTGATCAAAACCAATTGTATTGATAATGCCAAGAAAATATGGTGGGATCTTCGGGTACACCCCTTCTTTAATACGGTGGAGTTCCGGATCTGTGATGTGCCCATGACCATCAACGAAACCATGACCATTGCAGCCCTGTTTCAGGCTATTTGCGCCAAGATCTATGCGCTTCGCCACCAGAACCTCAATTTCATGCTTTACCAGCGCTCTCTCATCAATGAAAACAAGTGGAGGGCCAGCAGGTATGGCATTGATGGCAAACTGATCGACTTCGGAAAAGAGATTGAAGTGGATACCAAATCCCTGATTTACGAACTCCTGGAATTTGTAGACGATGTGGTAGACGAACTTGGCAGCCGTCATGTAATCAACAATGTGGCCCGTATTTTTGAAACGGGCACGGGCGCCGACCGGCAACTGGCTGTTTACCGGGAAACCGGCAGCCTGGTTTCCGTAGTGGATTATATTCACGACCAGTTTTTATCGATCTAGGTCAATTTTCAGGGGATCTTAACGATAAGTCATCGTACCTGACCGCTATTTTGGGTATTTTGCGGCAGATTTGGGTATGCAGGCAACACAACCGCATCCCGCCGCGTCTTCTTATTGATCAACTAAAAAAAGCCCTTCGTGACAGAACACGAACTGATTAAAGGCTGCATCAGACAGGAACCATCCTGCCAGCGTATGTTATTTGAGCGATACGCCGGAAAGATGATGGGGGTAGCCATGCGCTATGCCCAGGACAATATGGAGGCAGAGGATATGCTTCAGGATGCGTTTATTAAAGTATTTCAATATATCGGTCAGTTTAAATTTGAAGGGTCTTTTGAGGGTTGGATCCGGCGCATTGTGGTCAATACCGCCATCCGTCATCTGGAAAGAAAGAAAATGAGTTTCAAGGAAATTGAGGACCATAGCCCGCATAATCCGCAAATTGATCCCCACGCCTACATGCACCTGGGAGAGGATGATCTGCTCAAACTGATCAGTCAGTTGCCGGAAGGTTACAGGCTGGTCTTTAACCTGAGTGTGATTGAGGGATACAGCCACGAAGAAATTGCAGCGATGCTCAATATACAGGCCGGCACCAGCAGAAGTCAACTGGTAAAGGCCAGGAAAATGTTACAGAACCAGATCATGCAATTACAAAAGATTGCCGTTTAAATGACCAATGAAGCATTTGACCATATAACCCGGGAAAAGTTGAAAGACTATGCTGCAGCCATACCAGCCGGTTTGTGGGAGAAGATTCATGTGCCTGCCATTAACGCTCCGCAGGATCCGTTTGATCAGTTCTTCAAAGAAAAATTACAGGAAATCACGGCGCCGGTTTCTCCGGAACTTTGGAACCGTATCCGCCCGGAAGAAGAAAAGAGAAGAAGGATTTTCTTCCTGCCCCGCAAAACCTCCATGATGGCGGCTTCACTTCTCATGCTCTTCATAGCTGGAACGGTATCGGCCTATATTTATTTTCAACAGGTCAGGCGTAGCCGCAATGCGGAAATAAACGCAACGCAAACCAATCAGCCAAACAACAATGGAACCGGCACTGCAGGATCAGCAACACCCGGACAAAACAATACGGGTCCGGGAAACAGCTCCAACCCGGGTACACCGGCCGGCGCTGCCGCAAGCCCTGTTACAACCGATGCAGTTGATGCAGGCAGCAGTTCAACAGAACAGTTCAGCCGGGAAAATACCCGTTCTTCATCCGGGGCGGCAGATGCATCCGCCAACACGGTGGTATTCGGAAAACACCGCATTGGTAAGATCTTCCGGCAACAGGGTACGGGCACCGAGGCCAGTTCTACCGGTAATTTCACAGACAGCAGGGATGAAGACATGTTCTACGCCCCTTCCAGTCGTTCCAATGCCGCATTGATTCCTTTACAGCGAAAAGGACATTTTGCTTCGGGAGAAAGAGTTGTAGCCTATAATAATCATGCAGGTTCCATTAAGAATATCATCATCTGCCCTTCGGATAAAAATCTTCGCAACACCGACTGGGACCTGGAAGTATTTGCTTCTCCTGATCTTTCCTTTAAAACGGTCAGCAGCAACACTGCCAGTCAGCAGTTCATGAGCCGCAAAGACAGCAGTGAATCTGCCAGGGTAGGTTTTACCGCAGGGTTCCGCATTGTAAAGCCGCTCAATGAGCATTTCCTGATCAAGGCCGGATTACAATATGCACAGATCAACGAACACTTCACCTACAAAACAGCAGATGAAATTAAAACCACCACGGTGATTACGGTAAGAAATATTACACTGGCCAATGGCACCGTGGTCACTGTCAGCGATACAAGTGTATTGCAACAGGCGGTAAACAAATACAATACCGTAAACAACAGGTACAAGAGTATTGATGTACCTGTATTGCTTGGATACCAGTTTGGCAATGACGACCTGAAAATAGGGATCAATGCAGGAGTAGTCGTGAACCTCAATTCCTCTTATAAGGGGGTAATGCTGGATAGCACCCTTTCGCCCCAGCCGATAGACAAGAACAGCAGTGTAGGATACAAAACCAATATCGGCGTTGGCCTTTATGCAGGGTTCAATATCAGTAAAAGAATCAATTACAACACTTCCGTTTTTGCAGAACCGTACCTGAGATACAACCTGTCTGACATAACCACTCCGCAATCGGTATACAAGCAGCGTTTTTCGGTGGGCGGCTTATCATTGGGATTAAGATTTAATCTGAATAAACATTAAAGCAGCAAAGACACAGCAAGCAGTATCTACCCTATATCATGCAAAGAATCAGCAACCATATTATTTTGGCTCTTATCCTTTTTACAGGATTTACTTCCTGCAAAAAGGATCTGTCTAATAATGCAACACTGAACCCTGCCAATGCGCTGAATGATACCATCTGGACCCGGACACTTCCTGCCAATGCTGCGGTCAATGCACTTTTCGACTCCATTGTACCAAAGCCTTTAACCGAATCCTTTAACAATGAATCAGGGGCCACCCTTCACTTCAATGGCAATGTGGACCTGATTTTTCAGCCGGGTAGTTTTGTTACACTGAGCGGCGCTCCTGTAACCGGGAATATAAAAATCGAGTTGATCAAACTCCTCACAAAAGGCGAGATGATCAAGGCCATGCAGGCCACCCTCTATTACAACGCCTTACTGGAATCAGCAGGTGCATTTTTTGTTAAAGCATCCAAAGACGGGCAGGAACTGGAACTGAGCCCGGGTGTTTCTTACCTGATTCAATACACCGACCCGGATAATGATCCTAAACCATATATGTTCGTGTTTAATGGAAAGGCTGGAGGCCTTGCCCCTGCCGGAGTTGACCCGGAATTCACCTGGCTGAAATCGGCTGACGGCTCTTCTGTAAAAACTTTTACCAGAAGTGGTCAGGGTGGAGCGGATCAGGCAGGATATGAGATTCTTGCCAAAAAACTGAACTGGGTAAGCGCCGCCAGGCAGTCTTTTTATAACGCAGGCAGCAGCCATTTAACCGCTATTCTGCCATTGAATTTTACCAACAAGAATACGGTTGTTTTTGCCGTATTTGAAAATTACAAAACCGTAGTTCCGCTTTACTCCGATTACAACACCAGGGCATTCAGGGCAAGCTACCTTCCGCAACAGCAGAAGATGACGATCGTAACCATCTCCAAAATCGGCAAAGATTTTTACTACGACGAAAAAGACATCAGCGACATAGGCAACCTTGGCATATTCAAACTTCGCCCGGAAAAGAAATCGATTCAGGATATCCTGGAACACCTCACCTCCTTATAACCCCGGCTTATTGCTTTTAATATGCAACGCCCAATAAGCGCCTGCCACACTCAGCATCATTAGCAGTGCTCCCAGGAAAAACGGGGCACCCGGAAAATAAAAAGGAGCGGATGGCCCGGTAAAATAGGCAAAAAGACTGGTCATCATCAGCGGGCCGGCAATAGAGGTAGCACTGATCAGGCTGGTTAATGCCCCCTGTAATTCACCCTGCTCATTGGCAGGCACATTACCGGATATAATAGATTGAAGGGCCGGGCCGGCAATTCCACCGAGGCAGTAAGGAATCAGGAAAACAAACATCATCCAGGATTCCGTAGCAAATGCAAACAGAAAAAGACCAACGGAATACAATACCAATCCATAGTACACACTTCTTTCATTCCCGATTCTGGGATTTACAACCCGGATTAATCCACCCTGCACAACACCCACCAGCAACCCAACCAATCCAAGAGAGAGTCCGATCATTTTTGGGGACCATTTGAATTTTTCGATATTGAAGAAACTCCAGTTACTCTGCACGGCATGTGATGCCAGGTAAATCAGTACCAGCGAAACCACCAGGCCGGAAACTGCCGGGTAACGGCGCAATTGTAGCAGTGACCCCAGTGGATTAGCCCTTCTCCATTCAAAAGGTCTTCTGAGTTTCTTATCGAGCGATTCGGGCAACACAAAATATCCGTACAGCCAGTTGGTTAATGCAAGCCCGGCTGCAGCATAAAAAGGAACCCTCGGTCCAAATTCACCCAGTAAGCCACCCAGCATCGGGCCAATGATAAAGCCCACCCCAAATGCAGCCCCGATCATTCCGAAATTCTGTGCCCGGTTTTCCGCAGTACTGATATCTGCAATATAGGCCGTTGCTGTTGTAAAGCTGGCTCCGGTAATGCCTGCAATACATCTTCCTACAAAGAGCCACCAGATCGATGGCGCAAAACAGAGGAAAAGATAGTCCAGTCCAAATCCGAACAGGGAAAACAGCAACACAGGCCTGCGTCCGTATTTGTCGCTGAGATTCCCCAGTACGGGTGCAAATAAGAATTGCATAATGGCATAGGCAAACCCAAGCCACCCACCATACATGGAGGCGAGGCTCACACTTTTGCTGCCCAGCAATTCCTCAATAAGGTTGGGCATCACGGGAATGATCAGCCCAAACCCGATCACGTCGATCAGTATGGTAATAAAGATGAAACCGATTGCTGCTTTTTTTCCTGAGGCCATGTGATAAAGGTATTTTCGAATCGCAAAGATTCTTTTTTTTAAACAGACTTTTACAGCAATTCCCGACGAACGCCCGGTATTTCAAGCACCAGGTCTGCTCCATAACAGGCTGCGGGCGTCTGATAGCCTGGCTTAAAGTTTCCTGAAATTATTTTAGCGGCAATGATCAGGCTGCTGTGTGCCGTTAAAGTATAGCCCTCCGGCCCCGAAAGACGCGCAGTTGCTTTTTGTCCCTTTGTATTCTCCGCTTCTCCCCATACCATCGATCTGGCCCTTGCTCTTGCCGCATCATCCGGACCGGCAGGCTTGCGTTTGATTTTTTTCCTGTAATAATTGCGGGCAAAAGCAGTTCTGAGGAGCCAGTTAAACAAGCCCTGCCATTTCAGCCATCTGAATACTTTAGGCGACACCACGGTATAGGTTTCAATATTCGGAATGCCCGTTGTGGTATAAGCCGTTGAAATATCTCCCCAGGGAATGGTCATGGCAAACAAATCTTTTGCCCCGAAATTGACACGGATGCCCTTGTGCCCCAAAGGTTTTTTCACAATCCTGCCATTCTCCCGAACAGCGCCGCCGGCTCCCATTCCTTCTGCCATCGTCATAGCTGTACCATGAGATAGTTTTCCGCCAACAGTGGCAAAAACCAGCTTCAGGAACCGGGCATCGGGCAGTTGATTTTTCAGGAACAAAGCCATACAATCTGTGGGAACCACATCAAAGCCGCCCCCCGACATTAGCATTATACCGGCTTCCCTGGCGGCAGCATCCATTGATTTTGCCAATTCAAATACGCTGATTTCTCCGGTAATATCCAGGTAATGTGCTTTAGCCGCTATACAGGCATTCATCATCTGACGGGCAGTATGCTGAAAGGGCCCTGCGGCATGCAGCACCAGTTGATGTTCTTTCAGCGCTTCCACCAACAGGTAAGTCTGATCCAGGTTAATCACTTTGTACTGCAATTGCATCGTTGCAGCCATTTGTTTCAGGTCAGCTTCATTTCTTCCAGCCAGAACCGGGGTAAGGTTATAAGCTGCAGCCATCTTTGCAATCAGTCTGCCGGTGTAGCCGTTGGCACCGTACAACAGGAATTGGTGGTTTTGCATGTGGAAAAATACAAAAAAGGGGCGGTAAAAACCGCCCCTGCAAATCAACTATAAAAAACCTCTATTTAACCAGGGTAATAGCACCCAGTTCAGTTTCCTTAGGCTTGGCAACCACTACACCGGTAATTGTTTTTCCGATATAGCCATTGTGTCCCTTAATTTCCACTGTATAAGTACCATCTGCAAGGCCGCGCAGTTTGAAGCGTCCATCGGCATTTGGAACAGCATAAGTGGTATCCTCATTGTTATATACCGTAATCAACGGGCTTGCATTGAAAGGAATGATTTTACCGGAAATGCTGGCAGACTGTTTCTCTACGAAATATCTGAAGAACGGTTTCAGGTAGTACTCACCATTTCTTTCTTTCACAATAGAACGACCCAGATCAAAGTCGAGCCATAATCTGTGCTTACGTGGAAGGTATTCTTCCATTTCATGTCCTTTCAGTTTAATCAGCACATAACCTTCTGCATTCACAGGAATATTCAACGGGTAACTTACGCTGTCGATCACCACTGAATTGCTGGTGCCGAATTCTATTTTAATCAACCGGACTTTACCATTGATCACCGTTTTATTGGCCAGCAAAGTATCTACACCATTCCTGAGTTTCAGGATATCATACACTCCGGCACTGATATTCAGATCCTGCCAGATCAGGTTGGAATCACCCGCAGGCTTTGGACGGCCTCTGTGGTCATCGTCGCCCATCCTGTTGAAATCGCAGGAATCATTTACACGGGTGTTTTTACTGGTATCCACCAGTACTTTCACCGACCTGATATCAATCAGCACCTGGTCATAGGCCACCGGGGCATCGGTCAGGTATAATGAAACCGTTTGCTGCCCAAGGGGAGTTTCTGTTGAACCATTCTTGGCACAGGAACTTACGAGGATTGTTACGAACGCCAGCAAGGCGGCAACAAATAAGAGGTTGTTTGTTTTTTTCATGGTTTTGTGGTTTTAGCGTAGCGGTCTATTCATTCAATTCATTTAAAATATAGCATAGGTTTAGCAGTCCCCTTTCGGGGCAGTACCTGCCATGCTATAGTTTTGGGAATCAGCACCTTTCAGTGGTGCATTTGAATAGAAGATGCAAACCCTTTGCCACGCGTTGCCTGTTAAGCAATTTTTAACAAAAAAACTTACGCTTCCTCATTTCTGAAAACAATCACCCCGTCAAAAACATCAATCAAAACAGATTTATTCCTGTCAATTTCTCCCGAAAGTATTTTTTTACTTAATGTGTTTACCAGTTGTTTCTGAATCAGTCTTTTCAATGGCCTTGCGCCCAGTTGCGGATCATATCCCTGCTCAATCAGAAAATCAACCAGGTAATCACTGAAGTTGATATGAATACCATTTTCAGCAACCAGTTTCTGCAATCCGTTCAATTGTATTTGTACAATGCCCCGCAGTTGGGTTTTGTTCAATGGGCTGAACATGATGATTTCATCCACCCTGTTCAGAAATTCCGGCCGAATGGTTTGGCGCAGGAGATTCATGACATCCGCCTTGGCTTTTTCCGCAGCATCTTCCAAACCGGATTCGTCCACGCCTTCAAAAGCATCCTGAATCAAATGACTTCCCAGGTTGCTGGTCATAATGATGATGGTATTTTTAAAGTTCACCACCCTGCCCTTGTTATCGGTTAAGCGACCATCATCCAATACCTGCAGCAACACGTTCCATACATCCGGGTGAGCTTTTTCAATTTCATCGAGCAATACCACGCTGTACGGCTTGCGGCGAACAGCCTCTGTAAGTTGTCCTCCTTCGTCGTAGCCTACATATCCCGGAGGCGCACCCACCAAACGGGATACGGTATGTTTTTCCTGGTATTCGCTCATGTCGATCCTGGTCATCATCGACTCATCATCAAATAAATATTCCGCGAGGGCCTTGGCCAACTCTGTTTTACCCACACCGGTTGTACCCAGGAAGATGAAAGAACCAATTGGTTTCTTCGGATCCTGTAACCCTGCGCGGCTTCTGCGGATGGCATCGGCTACAGCAGTGATCGCTTCCTCCTGTCCTACCACCCTTTCGTGCAGTTCATCTTCGAGGTTCAATAATTTTTCACGCTCACTCTGCAACATCTTGGCAACAGGAATACCGGTTGCTTTGGCTACATTCTCTGCAATATCCTCCCCATCCACTTCTTCCTTCAGCAGTCGCTTATCCGTGCTGCTCAATAACTGGGCAGTTACTTCTGCAATGATGGTTTCCTGTTCTTTTACCTTGCCATAACGGATCTCAGCTACTTTACCATATTCCCCGTTTCTTTCGGCCTGCTCTGCCTGTAATTTCAGGTGCTCAATTTCAGCCTTCGCAGTCTGCACTTTTTCTACCAGGTCTTTCTCCTGTTTCCATTTTGCTTTCAAGGTATCGCGCTCTACTGCCAGGTTGCTGATTTCGATATTCAGTTCTTTCAGCTTGTCTTCGTCGCTTTCGCGTTTGATGGCCTCCCGTTCAATTTCCAACTGCCGGATCTGCCTTTCCAAACGATCCAGCTCTTCGGGCATTGAATTCATTTCGAGGCGAAGTTTGGCGGCACTTTCGTCGATCAGGTCAATGGCTTTATCCGGAAGAAAACGATCGGTGATATAGCGATTGGATAATTCCACCGCCGCAATGATCGCTTCGTCCTTGATTCGTACATGGTGGTGGGTTTCGTAACGGTCTTTCAAACCACGTAAGATAGAAATAGCATCTTCCACAGAAGGTTCATCGATGATAACTTTCTGGAAACGACGCTCCAGCGCTTTGTCCTTCTCAAAATATTTCTGGTATTCGCCCAGGGTGGTAGCACCAATTGCACGGAGTTCGCCTCTTGCCAGGGCAGGTTTTAAGATATTGGCTGCATCCATGGCGCCTTCACCGCCACCTGCGCCAATCAGTGTATGAATTTCGTCTATGAACAAAATGATTTCACCATCACTTTCCGTAACCTCTTTTACAACTCCTTTCAATCTTTCTTCAAATTCACCCTTGTATTTGGCGCCCGCAATCAACTGACCCATATCCAGGGCAAAAATCACTTTTGATTTCAGGTTCTCCGGAACATCTCCATTTACAATACGCATGGCCAGCCCTTCCACAATGGCAGTTTTACCCACACCGGGTTCACCAACCAGGATCGGGTTGTTCTTTGAACGCCTGGTTAAAATATGCAGGGTTCTCCTGATTTCTTCATCCCGGCCAATCACCGGGTCCAGTTTACCGTCACGGGCCATCTGGTTCAGGTTTTTGGCATATTTGTTCAGCACATTTAATTGTGTTTCCTGTACCTGCGACTGAATGGTATCCCCCTTACGCAATTCCCGGATCGCGGCAATCAGCCCTTTTTCTGTAAGGCCTGCCGCCTTCAGCAACTGTGCGGTGGAATCGGACAACTGAACCAGCCCGATCAACAGGTGCTCAGGGGTAATAAATTCGTCCTTGAATGTTTTAATAATCGTGTTGGCTTTCAGCAAAGCATTGCTGAATTCTCTGCCGGCAGACTGCGCCGGCTCACCGGCTTGTATCTTAGGTAGTTTATTCAGGAGTTCATCCAGTTTGGTTTCCACAAAAACCGGGTTCACATTGTTCTTCTTCAATAAGAAAACAATGGCTGAATCCTTGTCGGAAAGCAGGGCTTTCAAGAGGTGTTCGGTTTCAATGGAAGGATTGTTGTTGCTGTAAGCAACCTGCTGGGCAGACTGAATCACTTCCTGCGCCTTAATGGTATAATTGTTTAAATTCATAATGGGGTACGTTGATCGTTTATAAGTAAGTATACAATGACCTAACTTTATTCATCGAACAAATCACAATCCAACCCGTAAATTCGGTAAATATGTCGTTAAAATTCAAGGTTTTCTGCGTAAACGTCAGTATGCTGATCCTTTCCCTGCTAAACTTTCAGTCAATTCGGGCGCAGTATAATTTCACAGAGCTCGACCAGAAAGTTGAATCCGTAAAAAAAGAGCTGGGCGGAGAATTCTCCCTGCTGATTTACCACAACGGGCAGGTGGTTTATAATAAGTCGGAGGGCGGATTTACCCCAAAAACGCAGGCGCCGGTTGCCAGTTGCAGCAAATGGCTTACCGCTGCCCTGATACTGGTACTGGCCAACGAGGGAAAGTTGTCGCTCAACGACCGGATCAGCAAATACCTGCCGACGTACAGTAAGTACAGCAAGGGATATATTACCATCGGGCAATGCCTGTCTCATTTAACAGGCATTGCGTCGGAACCCATCCGGCTGGCCACATTCCTGAAGCGGGGAAAGTACAATAGCCTGGAAGAAGAAGTGGCCGATTTTGCTTCGGGGAAAGACATTATTTCCAATCCCGGACTGGAATTCCGTTACAGCAATATCGGTCTGAATATCGCGGGCAGAATTGCCGAGATCGTTAGCAGAAAAGGATTTGAGCAGGTGATGCAGGAAAAATTACTCCGCCCCCTGCAAATGCGGAATACCAGTTTTTCCAGCCTGAATGCGGTGAACC
The DNA here is from genome assembly GCA_035254545.1 of Sediminibacterium sp. Taxonomy (GTDB): domain Bacteria; phylum Bacteroidota; class Bacteroidia; order Chitinophagales; family Chitinophagaceae; genus Sediminibacterium. Next base: position 127,477 of record DATFAP010000020.1, read on the forward strand.
CTTCCGGCGGGGCCGTATCCACACCCAACGACTATATGAATTTCCTGAGTATGTTACTCAACAAGGGCATGTATAACGGTAAAAGAATCCTGAGTGAAAGCGCCGTAGCATTGCTGCATACGCCGCAGACCACTGCCCCCATGATCAAATATGCGCCCAAGATGGCCGAAGGATTCAATTATGGTATGGGTGAATGGATACAGGAAACCGATGAAAACGGAAATGCCACAGTGGTTTCCTGCCCGGGCCTGTTCGGTACATGGCCGCTCCTGGATCTTTGCAGGGGGTATGCTTCCATTGTGTTTGTGAAATCACTGCTGACCGAAGAAAAAAGAGCCGTATACATGGATCTCAAAAAAGTGATTGACCGTCAGATCGTGGCCAATTGTAAATAGTTTATTTTCCTTAGAATTATGTTACGCATTCAGCAGCACACCCAATACATAAAGCAATTGGCCACGCAATTGGGATTTGACTATTGCGGGATTGCCAAAGCAGAGCGACTGAATGAGGATGCAAAACGACTGGAAAGTTGGCTGAATAAGGGAATGCATGCGAAAATGCAGTACATGGAAAACCACTTTGAACTGCGCGTGGATCCGCAAAAGCTGGTACCCGGAGCCCGGTCGGTCGTAACATTATTAAAAAATTATTTTCCTTCGGAACAGCAACAAGCCCATACCCCCCATATTGCCAAATATGCATGGGGAAAGGATTATCACGAGCTCATTCGTGGTCAGTTGCGCCAGTTCATGCACGAAGCGCAAACGGAGATCGGGCAGTTCAACGGCAGGGGATTCGTAGATTCGGCACCGGTACTGGAAAGAAGCTGGGCTCAGAAAAGTGGGCTGGGATGGATCGGTAAAAATGGGAATCTGATTAATCAGCATCAGGGATCTTTTTTTTTCATTGCCACATTGATCGTTGATATTGAATTGGCATACGATGACCCGATTGCCAAGGATTATTGCGGTACCTGTACTAAATGTATCAGCAGTTGCCCCACCGAAGCCATCGAACCCAATAAAGTCATCAACGGCAGCAAGTGCATCAGCTATTTTACCATAGAACTCAAGGATGCATTGATTCCCGATAACATGAAGGGACGCTTTGGCAACTGGATGTTTGGCTGTGATATCTGCCAGGATGTTTGCCCCTGGAACCGCTTTAGTAAACCCAGTCAGGAACCGGGTTTTACACCCATACCGGAAATTTTAAACCTGCGGCATGCAGACTGGGAAGAAATGACCGAAGTACAATTCAAACAAATATTCAAAGAGAGTCCGTTGAAGCGCTCCAAATATGCGGGTATCCGGAGAAACCTTCATTTCATAGAAAGCAGTGCAGATTAATTGCCCGCTTCCACCGTTTGTTTTAAGGCAGCAAGATTCTTTTCGATCATGGTACCGATGATCTTATCATTCATCATGGAACTGATTTTTTCCCAGGGATACCATTTCACCTGTTGAACAAACTGCCATTGCACCACCACCACTTTATCGCTGCTGTCGGCTATTAAACGGATGGTACTCAACTGATCTGCAGCGCCGGCGCTTGTCCATTTGCTAACAACAGTACTATCTGTGCGCCGGCTGATTACAACCATTGAATGACCCAGCTTTGCAGAATCGGCATTGTAAATGATAACGGCATTGCTGTTCATTCCCTCCACCCAGTTACGCCACTGGTTCAGATTGCTCACCAACTGATACACCGGCTGTTTATAGGATTGAATATCCACGGCCCGGGATACAATAATGGTGGAAGGGAGCACGAGGCTGAAGGCTGTTGCCAGCACCATCAATACCACTACACTAATTAAACCTAACTTAATAAAACGCATAAACTATTCCCATTTAAAGGTTTTGAAAGCCACTGCATACACAATCACAATCCAGATGCCCAACACACCCAGTTCTTTGGATGCATCCCACAATCCCATTCCCTCAAAAGCAATATTCCGCATGGCATTGTTGAAATGTGTAAGCGGCAGGATATTGCAGATGGGTTGAAGCCAGCCGGGAAAAGATTCAACCGGAAAGAAAGTGCCTGCCAGTAAAAACTGCGGGAGGGTAATCATATTGGCAAAAGGCGGAATAGTACTTTCTGTTTTAGCTACGCTGCTAACGATGAACCCGAATCCCATAAAAAGCAGCAGGGCAACAAAACTCAACACCATGATATTCATGAAAGTAATCAGCCCGTTCACCAGGGTAAAATGGAAGGCAAAATAGCCCACCCCAATAATAATAATGGCGGTGAACATCTGAAAGATCACCCTGCTGAGCGCTTCACCCAGTACAATATAAGATCTCCGGATGGGTGTTGCAAAGAAGCGTTTCAGCACCAGTTGCTGACGAAGATTGAAGAACAGGAATGCCACGCCAAACACGCCGGCGCTCAGTAAGGAGAAACCCAGTTGGCCGGGTAAAATAAAATCAATGGTCCGATACACCCTGCCGGGTACTTTTTTCACTTCTTTGCTGATCAGGGCAATGGTTGGGTTACCCGGATAATTCTGCTGATTGATCCCTGCGATGACCGCATTTAAAATGGATTGCAGCACTGCTATGTTCTGCGGGTTAACCGCTTCGGAGCTCGTCAGGTGAATAGTATAGGGCGCATTGGCCTGCCCGGAAGGCTGAATATTCACCAAGGCCGTGACCCGCCCTTTCTCCAGGTCCTCCCGTATCAGTTCCGGATCCTTCTGAATGATTTTAAACCCGGCAACATTTTTCAATGAGATGTACAGCGGATTGGCCGTATCGCTGTTGGGAGAGAAAGCAACATTCACAGCAACCTTGCCGCCATTGCCCAAAAAACCAAATACCAGGATAAAAACCATGGGGAAGGCAATACTAAAGATCACTGCGGAAGGGCTTCTGAATATGGATAGGAGGCTGGCTTTTGTAATGGCCAGCATGGCAGTGAACTGACTATACCCCTTTTGCATGAATAACTAATTAGACTGCAAATCTATTTGAAAAAGATTTAATGAACGGAAAGCATAAACGGCAGCTTGGCCTGTGGCACTCCATTCATGGCTTTGATCTGTTTCATTTCTTTCAGGATCCGAATCTCTTCCGGGTCAAACTGCCCGCCAACCAGTTTTTCGCTGATGGTTTTTTTATAGTTGCTCATGAGTTGTTCCAGTAAAGTCTTCTTCTCTGGATATTCTTTCAACCGGTAATCGTTGCTGATTTTGGCCATACTGGCGGCAGATTCAACAGCATCCTGCAGAGTGCCGACACGGTCCACCAGTTGATTGATTTGCGCATGGGCGCCCGTCCATACCCTGCCCTGGGCCAGGCTGTCTACCTGATCCATCCTGAGTCTCCTGCCTCCCGACACCCTTGTTTTAAAAACGTGATAAATAGTGTCTACCGAGGCCTGTACAAAACGCTTTTCCGGTTCGGTTAAAGCCCTGTCTATACCGCCCATATCGGCATATGGTGCAGTTTTAACCCCATCAAACGTAACTCCCAGCTTGTTCTTAAAGAAGGCCTGCATGTTTGGAATCACCGTAAATACACCGATGGACCCCGTAATGGTATTGGCATTGGCAAATACGGAATCTGCATTACAGGCAATATAGTAACCGCCCGAAGCGGCCACATCACCCATACTTACCACCACCGGCTTTTCTTTGCGCAGCAGGCTGATCTCTCTCCAGATCACTTCACTGGCCAGTGCGCTTCCACCGGGAGAATTGACCCGGAACACCACCGCTTCCACTTCCTTATCCAGCCTGATTTTACGCAGCAGGTTCCGGAATTCGTCGCTGCCGATCTGTTCATTGTCTCCTTCTCCGGACACTATACTGCCATTGGCATATACCAGCGCAATTTTGGAGCCATCTGATTTTTTATAATCGGCCGCCGCTTTATAACTGCCGAGGCTTACAAAGTTGATGGATTCTCTGCTGCCCTGTTGTAGTTTCTTCAGAAGAATCGTTTTGATTTCGTCGTCGTATTTCAAACCATCCACCAATCCATGCCGAAGCGCATCACCAGCCGTAAGCACGGCCCCGGTAACAGCCAGGTTCCGCAGGTATGCGGTATCTTTCTTTCTGGAAGCGGCAGTAACTTTCAGCAGGTTATTGTATAATTCGCCCAGCCACACACTGGTTTGCAGTTTATTGGCATCGGTCATTTTGGTTTCCCTTAAAGGCTCGGTAGCGCTCTTGAATTTACCGGCATAAAAAATCTGGGGCTGAATCTCCAGCTTGTCGAGGGTTCCCTTCAGAAAATATAAACTGGTGGAAAGCCCGGTCCATTCCACCCCACCCTGCGGGTTACAGTAAACGGCATCTGCTGCACTGCCCACATAATATCCTTTCTGCGAAATCACTTCGCCATGCGCCACTACAAATTTCCCCGTTTTTTTAAAATCAACCAGGGCTTTCCTGATTTCCTCACTGGCCGCATAGCCGTTGGCATTGGTGGCGCACTGTACATAAATACCTTTTATGGCAGAATCGGAACGGGCATAATCTATTAAACGGATAACATCATATAAAGAAGGCACATCTTCATCCGTTTTGTCCATCAGGGATGCAAACAGATTATCTTCGTGCTGTTCTTTAAATTCTTTTTCCAGGTTCAGCACCAGAACGGCGCGGGAGCCAACAATAGGCTTATCGGCCATTGAAGCGCTTGCAATAAGGCCGATGAATATAAAGATACCGATTACGGTAAAAAGTATCAGCGCAAAGAATGTAGCTAAGACAATTTTAAAAAATCCTTTCATGATTGTGTTATTCGATTATTATTTAAAGATATTTGAACCTGTTTACACCACCAATTTATGGGTATAGCTTATTTACTTACCGGCAGCAATCTGGGTGAGCGGGCATCCTGCCTGCAAAAAGCCAATGTACTGATAGAACAAAGTTGCGGTAAAATCCTTTACCGCTCCGCTTTATATGAAACCGCCCCCTGGGGTTTACTGGAACAACCTTCCTTCCTGAACCAGGCCATTGCAGTTGAAACCACCCTGAATCCGGAGGAACTGATGCAGACCTTGCTGAAAATAGAAACACAAATGGGAAGGATCAGAGAGGTGCTTTATGGCCCAAGAATCATTGATCTGGATATACTCCTGTTTGATCAGGTAATCATGGATCAGCCCATCCTGAAACTTCCGCATCCCGCACTGCAACAACGCCGTTTTGCCCTTACCCCATTGGCGGAGATAGCACCCGCACTCCTGCACCCGGTTCTAAAAAAAAACATACTGGAATTACTGGCCGAATGCCCCGATCAATCCGATGTGCAAAAAAAAATGTAGTAAGTGAGGGTGCTACGGTTAATTTTGACCCGACCAGTATATATACATGAAGCATCATTTTATCACCATTGAGGGAAACATAGGCGCGGGTAAGACCACACTGGCCAATCTCCTTGCCCGGCGGCTGAACGCAAGGCTGATCCTGGAAGAGTTCGCGGACAATCCCTTTTTACCTAAGTTTTACGAGAATCCTGCACAATATGCATTTCCGCTGGAGCTTTTTTTTATGGCAGAACGTTATAAGCAGCTCAAGGAAATGGTACATACCAAGGAACTGTTTCAAACAGTAACCGTTTCCGATTACCTGTTTACCAAATGCCTGTTGTTTGCCAAAGTAAATTTACCGGAAGAGGAATTCAGGTTGTACCAGAAACTGTTCGACATCATTCACCAGCAACTGGTATTTCCCGACATACTGATTTATCTGCATGCCCCGGTAAGTAAGTTGCAACAAAACATCAAAAAAAGGAACCGCGAATTTGAGCAGTCTATTCCGGATGAATATTTGTTCAATATTCAGGAAACCTATACCCATTATATTAAACAACACAATATCAAAACCCTGTTCGTGGATGCAAGCAATGCCGATTTCCTGGGGAACGAAGCACATATAAAAGTGATCCTGGATGCATTGGAGAACGACTATGAAGACGGGCAACATTATTTTACGCTTCCTTAATCACCAGCGGTTCACTCATGAGTAACAGAGCAGCCAAGTCGGATCCTTTTGCAGCCATGCGAATACCGGAGTACCGGTATCTGATGATCGGAAGATTCCTGTTCATCATGGGGCTGCGGATGATGGGAACCCTGGTGGGATGGTGGATCTACGAGCTGACCAACGACCCCTTTGCCATAGGATTGATTGGATTATCGGAAGTGATTCCGGCCGTATCACTTGCATTGTATGCAGGTCATGTGATCGATATCAGCGAAAAAAGGAAACTCCTGCTGAAAGGAGTTGGATTCTACATTGGCTGTGCATTATTGCTGATGCTCCTGTCCACCGGGTTTACTGCATCTCAATTGAGCAATCACTGGATTGCCTTCAGTATTTACATCGTCATCTTCATCACAGGCATTATCCGTTCCTTCACCGGCCCTTTGTTTGGCACCATGGTGGCGTCCATTGTACCCAAAGAGCATTTACAAAATGCCATTACATGGAACCAGGGAATCTGGTTATCTGCATCCGTAAGCGGCCATGCCACGGTGGGATTTTTGATTGCCGGGCTGGGCAATACCCCATCGCTGGGTATTATCTGCGCCATGATAGCAATCGGCTTTATGAATATGTATCAGACAAAGCCCAAACCTGCATTGAACAGGAAGGGCGAAAAAACCGGGTGGGACAGCGTGAAGGAAGGATTGAATTATGTATACAAAACCAAGGAACTGTTGGGGGTATTAACCCTGGACCTGTTTGCCGTGTTCTTCGGGGGCGCCGTAGCCATGATTCCGGTATTTGCCAAAGACATACTCAAAGTAGGCCCCATCGGTTTTGGCTGGCTGAATGCCGCAGCAGATATAGGTTCCATCATCATCATTGTGACCATGACTTTTTTCCCGCTGAAGACGGCACAGGGTAAAAAACTATTGTATGCCGTAGGCGGCTTTGGGTTATGTGTGATCATCTTCGGATTGTCGAAGTCGTTCTGGCTATCTTTTGCCGTACTGGTATTGAGCGGCATACTCGACGGCATCAGTATGATTATCAGGGGAACCATTGTACAGGTACGCACCCCCGATCATATGCGTGGCAGGGTAATGAGTGTTAACTCCATGTTTGTGAACAGCAGCAACGAACTGGGCCAGTTTGAAAGCGGGATGGCAGCCAGACTGCTGGGCGTTGTACCCTCGGTTGTATTTGGCGGATGCATGACTTTGCTGGTGGTAGCAGCCACTTGGTTCAAAGCGCCCAAGCTCAGAAAGATGGAATATTAACCGGGAGTCATCAGCTTTTCGAGCACATAATACACTGCCGGACAAAAGGTGGAATTTTTCAAAGTGATCTGCGGCCTTTTAATCAACACATCTTCGTCTGTATACGGAAACCGCTGACAGTCGGAGGGCCGGTGATCGTAGATAGAACAGTAATTGTCTGCTCCCAGGAACGGGCAGGGCGTGGAGCGCACCACATAATCTCCGTCGGAATCCAGATTGAGATAAGTATTAATAAAAACACTCTCCTTCATTCCAAGGTGCTTACTGATCCTTTTGATATCAGGAGTTTTAAAACGGGGGGAATAGTTCTTGCAACAATTGGCGCACTGCAAACAATCGATTCGCTCAAACGCTTCTTCGTGCAGTTGAGGCAGCCGTTTGAGCACTTTGTTCTTATCCGCCCTGCTCAGCCAGTTTTTATATAATTTCTGGTGCTCGGCGCTTTTCTTTTCCCAATTCTGTAACAGTTGATCTTCCACGGGCAGGTTTAAAGTGTTTCAGGAGCACAAAGCCCCGGATACAGGAGCTGGTTCACCAGTTAGCCGCTAAATTATGAAATTCAATCAACATGCTATCCCCCACTGTTAACAAAACGGGAAAATAATCCTGACAGATCATCGTACCTTTGCGGTTCTAAAAATTGATCCGAATATGAATTTATTTGAGCAACAATCTACCCGGTTTCAGCAGCGGCATATAGGTCCCAATCCGCAGGAACTGAAAGAAATGCTAAAAACCATCAACGAAAATGAGATTGAATCACTGATCAGTAAAACAGTACCAGACAGTATCCGGATCAAATCGGCGCTGAATGTTCCTGCAGCCATCAGCGAATTTGAATACCTGACCGGGCTCAGGGAAATCGCGGCCAAGAACAAGCTTTACAAAAACTATATAGGGCAGGGATATTATGGAACCATCACCCCAAGCGTGATCCTCAGAAACATTTTTGAAAATCCGGGATGGTATACCCAGTATACCCCCTATCAGGCAGAAATTTCGCAGGGAAGGCTGGAAAGCCTGTTGAATTACCAGACCATGATCACGGACCTGACCGGACTGCCCATTGCCAACGCATCCCTCCTGGACGAGGCAACGGCAGCAGCAGAAGCAATGGCCATGTTGTTTCACCATGCCAATAAGGCCGATACCATAACCAGGCCAAAATTATTTGTGGATGAGCAGCTTTTCCCGCAGACCAAACAGGTACTGGCCACCAGGGCCGAACCGATTGGGGTGGAGCTGGTAACCGGCAACTACGCCACTACCCCCATTGATGAAACCTATTTTGGAGCAATTGTACAATATCCTGCAGACAATGGTTCCGTAGAAGATTACCGCGAATTTATTCAGAAAGTACATGCAGTATCCGGTTATGTAGTTATGGCCGCGGATATTTTATCACTGGCCCTGCTGACCCCTCCGGGAGAGCTGGGTGCCGATGTAGCCGTGGGTTCCGCGCAAAGATTTGGCGTACCGATGGGATTTGGCGGACCACACGCAGCCTACTTTGCCACCACCGAAGAGTTCAAAAGAGGAATGCCCGGAAGACTGATTGGAGTGAGCATTGATGCACAGGGAAACCGTGCACTGCGCATGGCATTACAAACCAGGGAGCAGCACATCAAACGTGAAAAAGCCACTTCTAATATTTGTACGGCACAGGCATTGCTGGCCAATATGGCAGCGATGTACGCGGTTTATCATGGCTCAGAGGGAGTGAAAAATATTGCCTCCATTGTTCACCAAACCACTGTAGCGGTAGCCAATGCACTTACGGCACTGGGACTGAAGCAACACAACCGCTACTTTTTCGACACATTGCTTATTTCCGGCGCAGATGCCGCTAAAGTAAAAGCAACTGCCGAGGAACACCAGAGCAATTTCCGTTATTTCGCAGATGGCAGCATCGGTATCAGCATTGATGAAACCACCAGCCTGGAGGATGCAAATACGATCGTATCGATTTTTGAAGCGGCAACCGGAAAGCGCGCAGCCCAAAAAATCACTGCAGATGCTGTTGGAGCCACCGCAATACCGGACAGTCTTCAAAGAACCAGCAGTTATTTAACGCACCCGGTATTCAATACCTATCACAGCGAAAGCCTGATGATGCGGTATATAAAACAATTGGAGAACAAAGACCTTTCCCTGAATACCAGTATGATCAGCCTGGGAAGCTGTACCATGAAGCTGAATGCAGCCACAGAAATGATACCGGTAAGCTGGCCCGGGTTTGCCGCATTGCATCCATTTGTGCCGGCCGATCAAACGGCGGGATACCAGCAGATCATCAAAGAACTGAACCAGTTCCTTTGTGCAGTAACCGGATTTACAGCCTGCAGCCTGCAGCCCAACAGTGGAGCACAGGGCGAATATGCAGGGTTACTGACCATCCGCAGTTACCACAAGAGCCGGAAAGAGAGTCACCGCAATATTGTACTTATACCGATCAGCGCACACGGCACCAACCCGGCCAGTGCAGTGATGGCCGGATTTAAAGTGGTGGTGGTAAAATGTGATGAAGCCGGAAATATTGATGTGGCAGACCTGAAAGCAAAAGCAGAACAATACAAAGACAACCTGGGGGCGCTGATGGTAACCTATCCGTCTACCCATGGTGTGTTTGAAGAAACCATCAAAGATATTTGTGCCATCATCCATGCCAACGGTGGCCTGGTGTATATGGACGGAGCCAATATGAATGCACAGGTTGGCTTAACCAGCCCGGGTATGATTGGCGCAGATGTGTGTCACCTGAACCTGCACAAAACATTCGCTATTCCACACGGCGGCGGCGGTCCGGGCATGGGCCCTATCTGCGTGAATGATAAACTGGCTCCTTTCTTGCCAGGGCATATTACCGGCTATGAAAAAAATGAGGCGGCTGTAAGTGCTGCTCCATTTGGTTCAGCCAGTATCCTGTTGATCAGCTATGCATACATCAAAATGCTGGGTGCAGATGGAATTCGTATGGCCACTGAATATGCCATTCTGAATGCCAACTACATGAAAGCAAGGCTGGAAAAGTATTACCAGATTTTATATACCGGCAAAAACGGCACCTGCGCCCACGAGTTTATTGTAGACCTTCGTCCATTCAAACAATCGGCAGGAATTGAAGCGGAAGATGTGGCCAAGCGCTTAATCGACTATGGTTTCCATGCACCAACCCTGAGCTTCCCTGTACCCGGCACGATCATGATCGAGCCTACAGAGAGTGAAGACAAAGGAGAACTGGATCGTTTCTGTGATGCATTAATCGCCATCTATCACGAGATCAAAGCTATTGAGGCAGGACAGTCAGATAAGGCGGATAATGCATTAAAGCATGCACCTCATACTCAGGCTGAGGTTTGTGCCGATGAGTGGAAGCATGGATACAGCAGAGCAGAAGCAGCATTCCCACTGCCTTATGTAGCACAGAACAAGTTCTGGCCAAGTGTGGCAAGGGTAAACAATACCTATGGAGACCGGAACCTGGTTTGCACCTGCGAGCCTGTTTCTTCTTACGCATAAGGCCGGCCGATCATATTGATTTCTACCAAAGAGTCCCATCCGGGGCTCTTTTTATTTCCCGGAATCAGGCTATTCAACGAGTGAAATTTCGTTATTGCGTCATTTGCTGTAAGAGCTCAATGATAGAATCCTTATCGGCCACCAGTTGTTCCAATTGCCGGATCTGCTTTTGAAAGGAACGGATCAGTTCTTTGTTTACATTGGTCATGGCGCCATTGCCGGTAATCAGCCAGTGCATATCAATATCCGGATAATGCAACTTGATTTTTTCCAGGACGGCAGACCCCACTGTACCCTTCCCCCTGTATTGCTTGCCCAGGTATCCATTCGACAATCCGCAAACATGTTCGAACTGGTAAGCGCTGATACCCTCCTCTTCCATATACTGGTATAAGCGGTCAATTAAACGCATGATAAAAAATTAGTATCAATCTACCCGATTGAAGACCCGAAGAAAAACAAGTGGAGGCGGTTGAACAATACGGGAAATACCCGGAATCAGTTTTTT
>DATFAP010000021.1:0-13012 GCA_035254545.1 Sediminibacterium sp.
TGGTATCTTGTAATAAAAGTGCGAAGTTTTTTCTCAAATAGCCATTCAGCATGGTGGTGGTGTCTGTAATATTCAGTTTGGTTTGAATCCTGGATTGCAGGGCTGTTGCTGTGTCGAGGAAACGGTTGTTTAATGGTCTTGCGGAGAAAGCAGCACTGGTATCTTGTAATAAAAGTGCGAAGTTTTTTCTCAAATAGCCATTCAGCATGGTGGTGGTGTCTGTAATATTCAGTTTGGTCTGAATCCTGGATTGCAGTGCTATTGCAGTATCCAGGAAACGATTGTTTAATGGCCTTGCGGAGAAAGCAGCACTGGTGTCTTGTAATAAAAGTGACATATCCTTTCTTAAATAGCCATTCAGCATTGTTGCCGTATCTGTTTTTCTGAGATATCGACTCATCATAAAACTGGTATCTGTTGCGCGGAGATACTTATTTAACATTGCCGCTGTATCACCTGCACTCAACCTGTTATTAAAACTACTCCAGTCTGCAGAAGTTAAAACGCCTCTGTTGGTTGCTGATGCTGTGGGAAAATTGAATGTATGTACGGTGCCGGAGGAAGCTATATTCACATTGGTACCTGTGGCTCCTACTGCAAAACTCTGCCCGCCACCCAACGACAGGGGCAGGCCGTTCAGCCCAATGGAATTATTCACCAGTTTAACGTTCTCTATAGTACCGTCTTTAATCTTTTCATTGGTTACTGCATCTGCGGATAGTTTGCTGTTGTTGATAGCAAGTGGTGCAACCACTGGGTTGGGATAGGTGGAACCTGCCAGGTCTCCGCCTGCATTTCCTACAGGGTAGGCTGCATTGGCAAAGAAGGCATAGGGAACGGATTGTAACTGAGAGGTGCCTGCATGCAGGAAATTACTGCCTCCCTGCGGATCTATTTCTACCTGTAAAAATTTACTACTGGCTGCCCAGTTGATGGTACTGATATTACCGAAGCTGCTTACTGCTCCCGGGCTCCCGATCACTAGTGTAATTAAACCAAACTGGTTGGTTCGTACTTCCCTGGTTTCTGAGTACAAGGTGGTGCCGTTTGCGGATCCATCCCGGATACTCAACCGGATACTGATGTTCTGGAATGAGAGTGCCACGCCATTGGCGTTCCTGGCAATACCCTGATAGTTCAGGAGCTGGGCCTGAATCAGGGTGAAGCTGCCGGTTAATAACAGCAGTATTAATAATAGTTTTTTCATCATATCATTCGATTGTATCGTTATCGGAGTTTGAGTATTTTAAATACGCCGCTTTTCTTCAGAAAGCCCTTGCTGTATAATGATACCCTGAGGAAATAAGGGCCGGAAGCGTATTTGGAAAAATCAATTTTCTGATTCACAGGCAGTGTGTTGTACTGAAATTCTCTTAATCCCAATGTTCTGCCCAATAGGTCGTATAACTGAATTTCTACCCTTCCTGTATCGTTGCTGTATAGATCAAATTGCAGTAAGGTATTTACTGGTACCGGGTAGAGTTTGATCTCTTCCTTTGTCCAGCCCTGTATGGGGATGGTCTGTAAATCCTTATCAGTAATTGGTTGTAATACGCCGTTGGTGAGGATTAAGGAATTGTCCGTAATGGTATAGGTTTCAATGAGGGTAGCTTCTCCCACACTCCATACAAAAGAAAAATTGGCCAGGTTGTAGCTCCCCCTGTTTACATAGTTTCCGCCGGAAGCGTTCAGGATAAAGGGTTCGATTGTTTGTGTAAATCCTTTCAAACTGTTCAGCAGCAATAAGCTCCCCAGCACCAGAAATTGCTTCCAGGTAACATGGCAGGGGTTGCTATGTACACTGATCGAGGGCATAAAACGGATACTGAACGCTTACAAAGTTAATTCATTCAGGTTGTGGAAATAAAAAGAGCTCTCCGTATTTACTACCGAGAGCCCCTTTTTGTTCAAATTGCAGCTTTTATTTACGTTTTACGATCGGAAGACTGATGCTGGATTCGTTGTCAAATACACGGATGGTAGCCTTCTGAAAGTCTTTTTCCGTTGCTTTGTATATGTCGGTGAATTTCTGTGGATTCCTATCTACCAGCGGGAACCAGCTGCTCTGGATTTGTACCATGATGCGGTGCCCTTTTTTAAAAGTATGCGCTACATCGGGTAGTTCATATTTTACCCTGGTGGCTTTGTTGGGTATAAATGGTTCCGGCTTTTCAAAACTATTCCTGAATTTTCCACGGAATACCTCACCCCTTACCAGCATCTGGTAACCGTCCATTAAATAATTATTTGATTCAGCATAACTGAACTTGTCGGGAAACACATCTATGAGTTTCACCACAAAATCGGCATCGGTGGCGGAGATGCTTACTTTTAAATCGGCTGTTAATGGCCCGCCCACGGTAATATCTTCGGTAAGGATATCCGATTGGTAAACCAGTACATCCGGTCTCCTGGCGGCAAAGCGCTGGTCATCCGTCATATATTCCCTGGTTCTGCCGGCGTGTACATCTTCGGTATAGGGAACAGGCCTGGCTGGGTCGCTTACATATTCTGTATAAGTGGGGGTACCGGTATTCGCAACTGTAAAAGACAACCTGCCTTTAGCCTGTAAATAAAGTTTGGAATAGGCTGTTCCGGCTAATGGCCAACTGGCAGACTGGTACCACTGGTTTTCTCCGGTAAAGAAAATATTGGCTTCATTGATTTTCTCTGTGCTGCCTTTGCCTTTTAAGTAGTAGTTAAAGAAGGGAACTTCTATGTTGGTGGAATACCATTCCGCAGTGTTACTCTCAAACTGTACATTGCCCAGGTTTTTACCGTTTCCGCTGGCCCATTGTCCATGGTACCAGGGGCCCATCACAATCCTGTTATTGTTCCTGTTTTTGGTCTCAATAGACTTATACGTTTGCCATGCCCCGAAACAGTCTTCTGCGTCGAACAGGCCGCCCACTACCAGTGTTGCTATATCCGGTGAAATATGCTGTACAAAGTTTCTCGGATTTCTGGCTTTCCACCAATCATCGTAATTGGGATGACTCATCAGGTCTTTCCAAAACGCAATGCTATCTCCCATGAATTCGGTGAGTTTGGATAAGCTTCCGCTGCGCAGGAAAAATTCATAATTATCCTTTGTAGGAAAATCAAACCCTTTGGGTCCTACAGTAGTAGGTACTGGTCTTGGTTTTCCGAATCCGCTGTAAAAGTTGAAAGCATCCATTTGCATGAAGGCGCCATTGTGGTGAAAATCATCGCCGATGAACCAATCGGTTACCGGAGCCTGCGGGCTCACAGCCTTCAACGCGGGGTGATTACTTAATGCGGCCATGGTGGAGTAGAAGCCGGGGTAAGAAATTCCGAATACACCTACTTTGCCATTGTTTCCCTGTATATTTTTCACGAGCCAATCGATGGTGTCATAGGTATCTGAGGATTCATCTACATCAGTATTGGTTTTTTTAGACGGATTGTAAGGCCGTACATCCATGAATACGCCTTCACTCATCCATCTGCCCCTTACATCCTGCGTTACAATGATGTAATTTTCTTTCAGGTATTCCCTCATATGTCCGCGCTGAAAATTTTTTAGCTTATCTGCTCCGTAAGGCGCACAGGAATATGGTGTTCTGGTAAGCAGGATCGGATGCTGCTCCGAACTGTTCCTGGGAATATACGCGGAGGTAAAGAGTTTTACCCCATCGCGCATGGGTATTAAAACTTCTTTTTTAGTGTAATTGGCTGCCAGCCAGGCTGAATCAAATTGTTGCGCCATGGCGAATATGGGTAGCAGGAAGAGCATCAGGGGTATTTTTCTCATAGCATCAGTTTAAGCAGTCAAGTTAAATCATTCTGTTTTCCCGACCCAAAAAGATGGATGAATGAAAAAATAATAGTCTACTAATTTGGTAGGATAGAAAATTCCCCTATTTTTGACCCTATGAAACTGAACTTCATAGCATTGGCTGTTCCGCTTTTCATATTCTTCATGCTCCTGGAATACTGGGTGAGTGTGAAGAATAAGAAGGCGGTATACCATTTTAATGAAGCAGTGGCCAATCTCAATGTGGGGATTGGCGAACGCTTATCGGATCTGCTCACCACCGGTGCTTTCTTTTATGTATTCAGTTGGGTGCATCATCATTTTGCGTTGTTCACGATTCCGGCTTCCCTGCTTACCTGGGTTTTATTGTTTTTGCTCACCGATCTGATCTGGTACTGGTATCACCGGTTTGGCCATGAGGTAAACCTGTTTTGGAGCGTACATGTAGTGCATCACCAGAGTGAGGACTTTAATTTCACCGTGTCGGCAAGAATTACCGTATTTCAGGCGGTAGCCCGCGGCTTATTCTGGTCGGTTTTACCCCTGATTGGTTTTGATCCGGGTATGATCACTATCCTTCTGCTGGTTCATGGGGCCTATCCTTTTTTCACGCACACACAACTGATCGGAAAACTGGGCTGGCTGGAATATATCCTGGTTACGCCCTCTCATCATCGGGTACACCACAGTAGTAATCCCGTTTATCTCGATAAAAACTATGGAGATGTGCTGATCGTATGGGATAAAATTTTCGGAACTTTTAAAGAAGAGCAGGAAGCACCTGTTTACGGACTTACCACTCCGTTGAACAGTTATAGTTTTCTTTGGCAGCATTTTCATTTTATCCTGGAGATGATGGTGGCCTTCCGCAGCGCCAAAGGGCCTTGGAACAAGCTTCGCGTACTGTTTGGGAAACCGGATGATATTGATCCCAGGATCAGGCCTTATCTCGAAAGAAAGCTCCTGAGCAGGAACGAACAGGCCCAACAAACCCTTTGGCTGAAACAGTTTATTTTTCTGCAGACCCTGTTTACCCTTTCGTTGTTGTTCATCATCATTTTGTTCGAATGGTATTTCAAGCCTGTTCAATTGGTGATTGCTGCGCTGTTCATTGTGCTCAGTGTAATCAGCACCGGCGCCATGCTGGAGCAAAAACGCTGGGTGTTCTACCTGGACTTTGCACGCCTGGGTTTAGCGGGCATTTTCATATTCAGCATCATACCATCCGTATATCTGCTGGTAACCGTTTTACTGGTGCTTGCGGGGATACTGGCTTTTTATAAAACCATTCAGCACCGATACGTATCGCTTTTGTATACGTATACCTGATAAAATATAGTCGCGTGGCCGAGTGGCAAGGCAGAGGTCTGCAAAACCTTTAACGACGGTTCGAATCCGTCCGTGACGTCTGGGAGTTGACAATCAACCTAAACTTAAGCTCGCTGTCTGTGGACGGGAGCTTTTGTTTTTGTATATTAGGGTTAACTTGCAGATATTTTATGAATATGGACATTACCATCAACACACCAGCGCTCCTGTTTCCGGCCATCAGTCTGATTATGCTGGCTTATACCAATCGTTTCCTGGCGCTCTCCAACAGGGTCAGGACTTTGCACGATCAGTACGAGGGAAAGGGGCAGGAAAAAAGCCATATTATTCATGGCCAGATCAGAAACCTGCGTTACCGGCTAAAGCTGATCAAGAACATGCAGGCCCTGGGGATTGTGACTTTCCTGAGCAGCATTGTTTGCATGTACTTTATTTATATTCAGTGGATGGTGATGGCGCACTGGGTGTTCGCCTTCAGCCTGCTGGTTTTTGCTGCCTCTCTCACGCTTTCCTTGTTGGAGATTCAACTGAGTACCAAGGCCCTTGAATTGCAGTTAAGCGATATCGAAGGCCTGGAAGATCCCTCTGTTATTGAATACATCAAAAAGAAATTTGAGAAAGAATAGTAATTGCAACTAAGCCTTTGTTGCCACTGCTTTCCTCTCGCCGATCTGCTGCCTCCACATAGCGTAGTACAATCCTTTTTCTTCCAGCAATTGCTGATGGCTTCCGGTTTCCACCACCTGCCCTTTTTCCAGCACATAGATCCGGTCTGCATGCATAATAGTACTTAGCCGGTGTGCAATCATGACGGTGATCTGCTCTTTTTGTGCGGAAATATTACGGATGGTATTGGTGATCTCCTCTTCGGTAATGCTGTCCAGCGCTGACGTTGCTTCGTCGAAGATGAGCAGTTGCGGATGGCGGATCAGCGCCCGCGCAATGGAAATTCTTTGTTTCTCTCCTCCGCTCAGTTTAAGACCGCCTTCCCCGATCATGGAATCAATTCCGTTATCGGCTTTCGCCAGCAGGTTATCGCAACTGGCTTTTCTTAAAGCGGTAATGATTTCCTCATCGCTGGCGCCGGGGCATACAAAGAGCAGGTTTTCCCTGATGGTTCCTGCAAACAGTTGAGTGTCTTGCGTTACAAAACCGATCTGGTTACGCAATTCATCAAAATGAATGTCATTGCCATTTACCCCATTGTATAAAATGGTTCCCTCCTGCGGTCTGTATAAACCTACCAGCAATTTTACAAGCGTGCTTTTTCCGGCGCCGGACGGGCCTACAAAAGCCACGGTTTCGCCTTTCTTTGCCTCAAAGGAAATTCCGTCTAAGGCATTGTATTGCGCAGTCTGGTGCCTGAATATGATCTGCTGAAATGCCAGCGCGTTGATATTGCCGATATGTTTTGGTGATGCGGGCCTGGGTTCTGAAGGCTTCATCATCAGGTTGTGAAAATTATTGAGCGATGCTTCCGCTTCGCGATAGGAGAGGATGATGTTCCCTATTTCCTGCAATGGCCCAAAGATGAAGAAGGAATAGAATGTCAGCGTCATTACCTCACCGGCTGTCAGCTTCCCGTTGAATACCAGCCAAAGCAGGGTAAACATGATGATCTGACGAAGCAGGTTTACGAATGTTCCCTGTACAAAACTCAGGGAACGAATGCTTTTCACCTTCCTGAGCTCCAGTCCGAGAATCTTATATGTATTCTTGTTGAGCCGGTTAATTTCCTGCTTGGTTAAACCAAGGCTTTTTACCAGTTCAATATTGCGCAGGCTCTCTGTGGTGGTTCCCGCCAGCATGGTGGTTTCCTTTACGATTTCTTTCTGAATACGTTTGATGCGCTTACTTAAAAAATTGGTTAGCAGCGACAGGAATATGATCCCGGCTGCATAGATGGGCATAATGCTCCAGTGTAGTCGGAAGGAGTACACAGAAATGAATACGATTCCAACGATGATGCTGAACAATACATTGATGAATGCGATGATGAACTTTTCCGTATCGGATCGTACTTTGGTAAGAATGGATAATGTTTCGCCGCTTCGCTGATCTTCAAATTCCTGGTAGGGCATTTGCATGGAGTGTTCCAGCCCGTCTGTAAAAATCTTAGCGCCGAACTTCTGTACAATCACATTGCTGAAATAATCCTGGAACGCTTTGGCAATCCTGGACACCATGGCTACACTGATCAGTATGCCCAGGTAACCCAGCACCCCCCAGATAAACTCCGTTCGGGTGCGTTCGCCCGTGGCCACAAACTGCTTGGTTTCATCGAAATAGCCCGTGTTCAGCGGATGCATACCGTATTTATCCAGCAATTTTCCGAAGAAATAGGGGTCGAGCATGGAGAAGGACTGATTGATGGCAGCCAGTGTAAGTGCTAAGACTATCAACCATTTATAAGGCTTTAAGTATTGTAATAGTAGTTTCATAGACCGGTAAAATTACGGAGTAATAATAAGGTTTTTCCACCGCTGTTAACAATATGGTCATGTTTTATTGATGTTTTAGCCTCTTTTCATTTGTAACTTACAAAAACCCTTTACATATGCGTTGGAGAAAATTCAATGGAGAAAACATCAGCCTTCCCATCAAAGATGCCGTAGAAGCGGCTATTCAGCGGGAAGCGGAAATCGGCACAAAGCTCAAGGTTTGCATCGGAACGGACAGCCAGGTAAAAGGGGCTGACACAGAATTTGCAACAGTCATTGTTTTCCTGCGGGAACACAATGGAGGATTCATGTACATCCACAACGAAAAAACCAAACAGCGTTACCACATTAAGGAAAGAATGTTGCTGGAAGTTGCCAAGAGTATAGAAGTGGCATACGACCTCTGCAATCTTTTTATTGAATACAATGTGGAGATGGAAGTGCATGCAGACATCAACACCAACCCACAGTTCAAAAGCAACGATGCTTTACGGGAAGCAATGGGCTATATCCTCGGCATGGGCTTTGCCTTCAAAGCCAAGCCGGAAGCCTTTGCCAGCAGTTGCTGTGCAGATAAAATGGTTAACTGACCGTTGTACTAATTTTGTGGAAGTGTTCCTTCCAGCAATGCACGCACCGATGCAGCGAGCAATTGGTTCTTTGTCGCTTCAAACTGCGCTGATTTTTCTGCTGGTATCCGCAGCTTAAAGCGTTTTCCCTCTGCCAGTTGTTTGTCAAATCCCGGATTCCATTTATTGAATTGGGCAATATTCATCACCAACCCGTTGGCTACAATAACGGAGTTGTATCTGCCACCGATTTCTATTACAACAGTGCCGGCTTCCTCTTCTGCACTCAGCGTTTTCTGCACAGCAGGCATATTATTTTTATGTTCGGCCACTTCTGCAGCGGTCATGGTTGTCCATCCGCCACTTCCTTCCATTACATAATGGGTGCCAATGAACTTCTTTACATGGTTGCGGGTTTCCTCGGGAAGAAAATACTGCAGGTCCCAGAAATCCCTGCTCCTGGCTTTTTTGATGGACTGCCTTACCCTGCCCGGTCCGCCGTTATATGCAGCTACCACCAGTAACCAGTCGTTGAACTCTCCATAGAGTTCTTTCATTAACCTCGCTGCCACATGCGTACTTTTGTTATAATCGGTACGTTCATCCCGATTGGCGTTTACCGTTAATCCGAACCTTCTTGCCTCGTAGGGCATGATCTGCCAGGGCCCCACGGCGCCTGCCCAGGATACCAGGCCCGAACTCAGGTGGCTCTCAATAACACTCAGGTATTTCATTTCCCTGGGTATACCATATTGTGCAAGGATCTGATCGAACAGATCAAAATAGGGCTTACCCCATCCCTTCATCCTGTTCAGCTCTTTGCCCTGTTTGCGGATGTATTCCTGTACAAAAGAAACTGCCCGGGGATTTAGTTGTGCAGCATAGGGCCGGGAGGCATCAAATTGATGCCTGAACAAGTTCCTGAATCCGTATTTATCAGTGGTACTGTCTTTGCGGGCCTGGGCCCAAGCTGTTACAGGGGCAGTTGTACAGCATACAGCCGCAATGACTGCAACAGCCAATAACTGCTGTAAATGAATATACCTGAAACAAATTTGCATAGCGCTTATTTAAGGGCCATCAATTGCTGCGATAACTTTAGCAGATTGGCCTCATCAAAATGTCTGGTCATGATCTGAAGACCAAAAGGCATGCCATTTGAATGGGTGAACAGGGGAACGGAAATAGCAGGAATGCCTACCAGGTTCGGGTATACGGTATAGATATCGGCCAGGAACATTTCGATGGGATCGTCCGATTTTTCGCCAATCCTGAATGCTGTGGAAGGAACTGTTGGTGAAATAATAGCATCGTATTGCGCAAAAACAGCCTCAGTTCTGGTTTTAAGTAACTGTCGCACCTGTTGTGCTTTGGTGAAGTATGCATCAAAATAGCCTTCACTCAATACGAAGGTTCCGAGTAAAATTCTTCTTTTAACCTCTTCCCCAAATCCCTCGCTTCTGGAAGCCTTGTACAAGGTGGTGAGGTCAATATTTTCTGTTGCTGTACGGTGTCCGTACCGTACCCCGTCGAAACGGGAAAGGTTACTGGATGCTTCAGCAGTGGTGAGTACATAATAAGTGGGTACAACGTATTCCAACAGGTCAAAACCTACGGGTTCTACGGTATAACCTGCGGCTTTCAGCGCTTCAATCCTGGCCAGGATCTGGTTCCGGATATCGGCATCCAGCGCAGGATGTTCAATGGATTCTTTAAAATAAGCAATCCGGTATTGTTTATCAGGGCTGTTTACTGCAACTGAATAGGCATCTACGGGCCTGTCGGAAACAGTGCTGTCAAACTCATCCGCACCTGCAATGGTTTCCAGTACCAGTGCGGCGTCTGCTACGGTATTGGAGAAAATGCCGATCTGGTCAAAGGAAGAGGCATAGGCAATCAATCCGTAACGGGATATCCGCCCATAGGTTGGCTTAATGCCCACAATTCCTGTGAAGTCGGCCGGCTGCCTTACGGAGCCGCCGGTATCACTGCCCAGGCTTACCATGCAAAGACCAGCCTGAACGGCTACTGCAGATCCGCCCGATGAACCACCGGAAACTCTTTCGTTATCCCGGGCATTTTTAACCGGTCCGTATGAGGAGTTCTCATTGCTGCTGCCCATGGCAAATTCATCACAGTTCTGGCGGCCAATAATAATGGCGCCGGCATCGAGTAACCGCTGTGTGGCGGTAGCATTGTAAATAGAGGTAAATCCGGAGAGTATTTTGGATGCGGCTGTTACCTGGTGGTTCTTGTAACAGATTACATCTTTAAGTCCTACGACCACGCCATGGAGTGGCGTTAAAGCTGCTCCGCCGGTGCGTAGTGTATCCAGTCTGGCGGCCTGTTCCAGCGCTTCCTGTTCATACAGTTCCACGTATGCATTCAGGTGCGTCTGTTCCCTGATCCTATCTATATAAAAACGAACGGCCTCCACACAGGTGGTTTGGCCGTTCTGTAATGCAATATGATAGTCTTTGATTGAATGAAACCGAAACAAAGGCCTTTACTTTTTGAGAGATGATTAAGCGGGGGTGTTGTCTTTTTCTTTGATTCCTTCTTCGAGCTCTTTCTTTACGTTGTTTTTAGCATCGTTGAATTCGCGGATACCCTTACCGAGACCTCTCATGAATTCCGGAATTTTTCTGCCACCAAATAAAACCAGGACTACGACACCAATGATCAGTAATTCCTGAAAGCCTAGATTACCCATTTTGATTGATTTAAGGTTGTAAAGTTAATATAAAACACGTGCCTTACAATTAAATAATGTTAAATCGGCTGCCGTAAATAAAAAAGCGCCCTGGAGTATATTCAGGACGCTTTTTTAATATATGTTCTGTATTAGAAACGTTTTTCTTTAATACGTGCGCTCTTACCGCTGCGTTCACGCAGGTAGAACAACTTGGCACGACGAACTTTACCTACTTTATTCAGTACGATAGAGTCAATGTTTGGAGACAGGATAGGAAACAGACGTTCTACACCTACTCCGTCGGAGATCTTACGTACAGTGAAAGACGCGGTGGCTCCATTTCCCTGTAATTTGATTACATCTCCACGGAAGCTCTGGATACGCTCTTTACCACCCTCTACGATTTTATAGTTAACAGTGATATTGTCACCTGCTTTAAACTTAGGATGCTCTTTGCCAGCGGTTAACTGGGAATGTACAAACTGAACTGCTGCGTTCATAACTTTTAATTTTTGCGGACGGCAAAGGTAGTGAAAAAATCAGAATTTCGAAACCTATTCTGTTTTTTTTTACCTGGCAACGTTTACGGCTCTTTTTTCTCTGATTACGGTTACTTTGATCTGACCCGGATAAGTCATTTCTGTCTGGATCTTCTGGGCTATTTCGAAGCTCAGTTTATCACTGTCTACATCGGTTACTTTATCGGCCTCCACAATTACCCGTAACTCGCGTCCTGCCTGGATTGCATAGGCTTTTTCCACTCCCTGGTAACCCAGTGCCAGGTTCTCCAGATCCTTGATCCGCTGCAGGTACTGCTGCATGATTTCCCTTCTGGCTCCGGGGCGGGCGCCGCTGATGGCATCGCAGGCCTGGATGATCGGAGAAATCACATAAAGCATCTCCATTTCGTCGTGGTGGGCGCCTATGGCGTTCACTACGGCCGGGTTTTCCCCGTATTTTTCGGCCAGTTTGGCACCTAAAAGGGCGTGGCTGAGTTCGGTTTCCTCATCGGGAACCTTACCTATATCGTGTAAAAGACCGGCTCTTTTGGCCAGTTTGGGGTTCATACCCAGTTCAGCGGCCATGATTCCGCAAAGATTGGCGGTTTCGCGGCTGTGCATCAGCAGGTTCTGACCATAGGAAGACCTGAATCGCATTTTACCTACAATCCGGATCAGTTCTTTGTGCAGACCATGAATACCCATTTCAATGACGGTACGCTCCCCGATTTCCATAACCTGCTCTTCCAACTGGCGGCGGGTTTTTTCCACCACTTCCTCAATACGGGCAGGGTGGATCCGGCCATCGGCTACCAGGCGCTGTAGGCTTAAACGGGCAATCTCTCTTCTGAGCGGGTCAAAAGAAGACAGGATGATGGCTTCCGGTGTATCGTCTACAATCAGGTCAACGCCTGTTGCAGCCTCAATGGCGCGGATATTACGGCCCTCACGACCAATGATCTGTCCTTTAATTTCGTCGGTTTCCAGGTTAAATACCGTTACGGTATTTTCAATGGTCTGCTCGGCGGCAGTACGCTGTATAGACTGGATAACAATTTTACGGGCTTCTTTATTGGCCTTTTGCTTGGCTTCTTCAATGATGTCCTGCTGTAAAGCCAGGGCCTGGGTATGGGCCTCCTGTTTCAGACTTTCGATGAGCTGGCTCTTGGCTTCTTCTGCGCTGAGTCCTGCAATCTTTTCCAGCCTGCGGATATGCTCTTCCTGGTGTTTCTCCAGTTCGGTGCGTTTGTGGTTCACCAGCTCAATCTGGCGGTTCAGGTTTTCCTTGATGACCTCGTTTTCCTTCACCTGCTTGTCTATAGCAGCTTCCTTTTGATTGATGGTGATCTCTTTCTGCTTAATCCGGTTCTCCGTATCGCCGATTTTGCGATTTTTTTCGAGAATTTCTTTGTCGTGCTCTGCTTTCAGTTGTACAAAACGCTCTTTGGCTTCCAACTGTTTCTCTTTCTTAACGGTTTCAGCCCTTAATTCTGCTTCTTTGAGGATGTTTTGCGCCTGATTTTCAGCGTCTTCAATCTGTTTTTTTGTGTTTTTAGCGAAAATAAATCTACCCGCTACTACACCTATAATCAGTGAAACTGCACCAATTAGTATTGAAATTATTGCTTGATCCATGTTGTTGGCAAGGGTTTAAAAAGTTCAAAATCCTATTTATCCTATCACATCTCATCTTTTGATAA
>DATFAP010000022.1:0-85896 GCA_035254545.1 Sediminibacterium sp.
TTCCCCCGAATGAAACCCAGACTAACCATTGCTTTTCCAGTAGTTTTTTTACTACTTTTTAGCGCAAATGTTCCAGCGCAGTTACCAGCTTATAAAGTTGCAAATCTGCCCATTTTTAAGCGAATTGCGGGTACCGGTGAAAGCACAATACAGATCCGCAGGATCAATAGCCCCATGAATCAGTTATTGCCGATCCGGGAAAAGCCTCTTTGTGCGCATCCGCAGACCCTGATTTATCATCAAAACAGGCTGTATGCCCTGGTAGCTGGGTCGGGAGTGGTTTATGAATCGGAGCCTATCAACCCACTGAACGATTCCCTGTATTTTAAAAGACTGGACACAACCAGCCTGATCGGGTATAATATCGATTGCTTTAATTTCTTCTATAAAGACAGTTTATACAACCTGGGGGGATATGGATTCTGGAGGTGGAACGGGCAACTGAGAAAATTCAACCCCGCTGTTCGCGAATGGGATATTGAACCTTTAAATATTGAGTTGCCTCTGTTCAATGAATCGATGCATGCCAATATATGGTACCAGCAAAAAGCCCATAAAATCTGGGCACTTTCTTCGCTGGAAGGGAACCAGGCCCTGAAGACTTTTCATGTAAACAAAGAAAGGCAGATTGATTCGGTCATGGTACTGAACCTTGAGACCATGAACTGGGAACTGAAGGGGATTTTAAATCCGGAGCTGGCAAATAACCTGTACAATGTCAACTTAATATGTTCCAATGATTCCGGACTGCTTGTAAACAGGAATGGCAGCATTGAATACTGGAACCTGCTGACCAACCAGGTTGGGGTACTGGGGCCTACGTACTACAGGCAGCTATTAACGGCCAAACTGGATTTCCGCTATGTTTGGTGTAACAATCATACACTGTTTATCAGCAAAACAGATCCGCTCCTTCCCCCGGACTCCATCAGGTTATCGCCGGGTGATTTCATTGCAGCAGGTATATCTATTTATGTCCCTGCTACCGGTGCAGCAGGGGATAACCTGTATTATCAGATTGCCGGCCTGGTAGTACTGATTGGCGGTATGGCAGTTGTTGTTTCCCGGAAAACACTTTTAAAAAAACGGCCCAAAGTACAGCCACATTTGCACCACGCAACATCGGTGGTAAAACCTGCAGGTGGAGAATTGAGATCTGCTTATTCCAAGGAAGATTTGTTTACGGCTATAGAATCTGCACTGATTAAGCTGATTCTGCTCAATACGACCACCCATCAGAAGCTGACCAGTATCGACGAAATGAACAGAACACTGGGTATTGCCCACAAATCTACGGACATGCAAAAAAGGAAAAGGAGTGATACCATCAACTCCATTAACGAGAAGTATATGATTGCCACCGGTAATAAAGAAGCAGAATTGATTAAAAGAGTGAAAAGCGAACTGGATGGAAGAATGCATGAATTTTTTATTCCGCAGGAGGAGGTGGCTGTAATAAAGAAGATCCTTTCGGGCAGTTAGTTGCCGCAGGAAGGATTTTAGCCCTGCGTTTGTAAAACTGATTTATTTTCCCTTATTTTGCACCTCCTAAACCGGTTTGGTGATGGAAATAAACGGTTCGGTAGCTCAGTTGGATAGAGCAACTGCCTTCTAAGCAGTAGGTCATTGGTTCGAATCCAATCCGGATCACGAAGCCCCCGAAAGGGGGCTTTTATTTTGTACGTAAGTTTATATAATCGTTTTCCGTAATCCTGAAATCAATTACTTTGCAGCAAACGATTGCCTGAATGAGTTACAATTATCTGCCACTGGACCACAAATGGCTGCATTTTCAACAGGTTAAGGATTTACTGAACTATCATCAGTTGGTGTCGATTACTTTCGATGCACACGAAAAGATTGTAGCCTGCAGGGATTTCCTCAATCAAAAGACCCATAATAAAAAGGAACTGTATTACGGCGTAAATACAGGATTCGGTTTCTTGCAGAATGTAAAAATAGATGCTTCCCAGATAGAGCAGTTGCAATACAACCTGCTGGTATCTCACGCCTGTGGCATGGGGGAGGAAGTTCCGGCCGATATTGTAAAGCTGATGCTGATGCTCAAGATCAAATCGCTCAGCTATGGTCACAGCGGCGTTCAGATCAATACGGTTATCCGACTCATAGACATGTACAACAACCAGGTGTTGCCGGTGATCTATACCCAGGGATCGTTGGGGGCATCGGGAGATCTGGCGCCACTCAGCCACCTCAGTATTCCCTTGCTGGGATTGGGAGAAGTTCGCTACAATGGCGAAAAAATGCCGGCGGCGAAAGCCATGGAACTGCTGAACTGGGAACCCATACATCTGCAAAGCAAGGAGGGCTTGGCCCTGATCAACGGCACACAGTTCATGAGCGCCTATGGCATGTACTGCCTGAAGAAAGCGGAACACCTGCTGGCAATGGCCGACCTGATTGCAGCACTTTCCTTTGATGCATTTGATTGTGTTATGGAACCTTTCAACGAGCATATTCACCGCATCAGGGCGCACGCGGGTCAGGTAGCTACCGCCAGGCAAATGCAGGAACACCTGTTGGGAAGTCCTATTGCCGGTCAGCGAAAAGAGCAGGTACAGGATCCTTATTCCTTCCGTTGCATTCCGCAGGTGCATGGTGCCAGCAAAGATGCGTTCGATCATGTGCTGGGGGTATTCATGCGCGAAATCAATTCCGTAACCGATAACCCGAATATTTTTCCGGAGGAAGACCT
The DNA here is from genome assembly GCA_035254545.1 of Sediminibacterium sp. Taxonomy (GTDB): domain Bacteria; phylum Bacteroidota; class Bacteroidia; order Chitinophagales; family Chitinophagaceae; genus Sediminibacterium. Next base: position 2,717 of record DATFAP010000022.1, read on the forward strand.
GATTGTCAGCGGGGGTAATTTTCATGGTCAGCCCCTGGCGCTGGTACTGGATTACCTGGCGATTGCCATGAGTGAAATCGGGAACATTTCCGAGCGAAGAACCTATCAGTTGATTTCCGGTCAACGTGGCCTGCCTTTATTCCTGGTGAAAGATGCCGGTCTGAATTCCGGGTTCATGATACCGCAGTATACAGCGGCCGGAATCGTGAGTGAAAACAAGCAGCTTTGCACACCGGCTTCGGTAGACAGTATTTCATCGAGCAATAACCAGGAAGACCATGTGAGCATGGGCGCCAATGCTGCTACAAAATGCTGGCGGGTGGTGCAAAACGTGGAAAAAATCCTGGCAATTGAACTGCTGAGCGCTGCTCAGGCACTGGAGTTCAGGAGACCGCAACAATCTTCTCCGGCGGTGGAAAGCCTCATGCATGCGTTCAGAAAAGAAATCAGTTTTAATACGGCAGACAGATTATTACACGATGATATGATCAAATCGGTGAAATTTGTAGCCGGATATTCCATTTAGCTCCTCATTCTTAAATCTGTTTATGGGCTTACCTACAGTTCAATTTTGCATCAGGAAACCAATGGTTTCGCTGCTCATTGCCTTATTGTTGCATGGAACACTGAGTGCGCAACTTACTCCGCTAACCCTTTCTGAAAAAGTAAAGGTCCTTTTTCCGGGTATCCCGGAGGAAAAGAAACTGCCCGCTGGCGGTTCCATGTTTATGTATGCAAAAGATACCGGTACAGGCTATATGGCCATGGGGCTGGATCTGAGTGCCATGGGAATTACACCCGAGATTGTAACGGCGCTGGGAGATGTGATCTGGGAACAGCTTAAAGCCGGGATAGCTGCCCAAATGGGAGGGGTAACCATTGCCAAAGACCAGATTGTTTCTTTCAAAGGTCAAAGCAGCCTGTACCTGGAACTGGATGGAAGTAAATCGGAGAATGAGCAGTTTAAGGGGAAAAAGGCTTTTGGGTATTTATTCTTTCTCGGATCCGTTCTGCACCAGGTAATGTACTTATCTGCATCACCGGATGCAAAAGCCGATGATGCCGCCCCTTTTTTCAACAGTGTTGAAATAGCCAGGTAAACTTCTTTTCAACAACGTGGAGAGGGAGTTCATTAAATATGATTCCCTCTTTTTGTTTTCGTACATTTGCGATCCAAACACATCCGGAATGAGCGAAGAAAAAAGCCTGAATTTTATAGAAGAAATCATTGAAGCAGACTTAGCAAGCGGCAAACATACCAGTATCCTTACCCGGTTTCCGCCTGAGCCGAATGGATACCTGCACATTGGTCATGCAAAAAGTATTTGCCTGAATTTTGGCGTAGCTAAAAAATATGGAGGCAAGACCAATCTTCGTTTTGATGATACCAATCCTGTTACGGAGGATACCGAGTATGTAGAAAGCATTAAAAAAGACATTCAATGGCTGGGGTTTGAGTGGGCCAATGAGTTCTATGCTTCCGATTATTTTGACCAGCTTTTCGAAATGGCATTGCAACTCATTGATAAGGGACTCGCTTACGTAGACGACAGCAGCAGCGAAGAAATCGCCGAACAGAAAGGCACGCCTACGCAGCCGGGTGTACGTAACCGGTTTGCCGCCAGAACTTCAGCCGAAAACAGGCAGTTGTTCCTGGATATGAAGGCCGGAAAATATCCCGATGGCGCCAAAGTTTTACGCGTGAAGATTGATATGGCATCTCCCAATATGTTGCTGAGAGACCCGATCATTTACAGGATTAAGCATGCACATCACCATCGCACGGGTGATACATGGTGTGTTTACCCGATGTATGATTTTGCACATGGACAAAGCGATTCGATCGAAAAGATCACACACTCCCTTTGTTCACTCGAGTTTGTTCCGCATCGTCCTTTGTACGACTGGTGCATTGAACAGTTGGGTTCATTTCCTTCCAAACAATATGAGTTTGCCCGTTTGAATATGACGTATACCGTAATGAGTAAGCGGAAACTATTACAACTGGTGAACGAAAAACTGGTGAACGGATGGGATGATCCCAGGATGAGCACCATCAGCGGTATGCGCAGAAGGGGGTATCCGGCATCCAGTATCCGTGAGTTCTGCGACAGAATTGGCGTAGCGAAGAGAGAAAACCTGATTGATGTTGGCTTACTCGAATTTTGTGTTCGGGAAGAACTGAATAAAACCGCCCTGCGCAGAATGGTGGTGTTTGATCCTTTAAAAATCATTATTACAAATTATGATCGGGGAATGGAAATGATGATCAGTGAAAATAACCCTGAAGATGAGCAGGGTGGAATCAGGGAGGTGCCGTTCAGCAGGGAAATTTATATTGAGCGCGACGATTTTATGGAGGTAGCCCCCAAGAAATATTTTCGCCTGGCACCGGGTCAGATGGTCCGGCTTAAAAGTGCCTATATCATCCAATGCGAAGAAGTGATGAAAGATGCATCCGGCAAAATTACCGAAGTGCATTGCACCTATATTCCGGAAAGCAGAAGCGGATCAGATACTTCCGGCATTCATGTGAAAGGTACCCTGCATTGGGTGAGTGCACAGCATGCCATCAGCGCGGAAGTACGGTTATACGATCGCTTATTTAAAGTAGAGGATGTTGGGAATGCAGAGGGAGACTTTAAGGAATATATTAACCCGGAGTCGCTGCAGGTGATTCATCATGCTTATGCAGAACCTGCTTTGGGTGAAGATGCGCGGGGACTGTCGTTTCAGTTTTTAAGAAAGGGCTATTTTGTTTTGGATCAGGATACCACTGCCGATAAGCTGGTGTTCAACAGAACGGTTACCCTGAAGGATGCCTGGGCAAAAGAGGTGCGAAAAAACTGATTTCCCGGTACTTTATTAAACAAAAAGGATATATAAATCCGCTTAAAGCTGCTTACAGGTTTTTGAGCGGATTTCTTTTTCCGGCCAACCAGTAGTTTTTGATGTTCATCAGAAATGCAAGAATCATATAGATGACGATTGGAGAGCCCATGGTCAGGAAAGAGATATAAATAAACCACATCCTGATCCTGGTAGTGGCAATACCGAACCGCTCGCCGATAGCGCTGCAAACACCAAAAGCATGTAATTCCAGAAAATCTCTGACTTTATTCATAATAATTGTATTTATTTCCGGGGGGGCTATGCTGTTGCCCGCAAAATTAAACATAATCTCTCCATAAAAGTTCAAATCCCGTGCCAACTACAGGTTGTTTTTTTGTAAATTCGCGTCTAAAATTGCACCGTTATGGCTTTCGATATTGAAATGATTAAAAAAGTGTACGCAGAAATGCCTGCAAAAGTAGACGCAGCCCGCAAAGCGCTGGGCCGTCCGCTTACTTTATCAGAGAAAATTTTATTTGCGCATTTGCACCCGGATCAGCAACTGGCAGGCTTCGAAAGAGGCAGTAGTTATGTTGATTTTGCCCCGGATCGTGTGGCTATGCAGGATGCTACGGCCCAAATGGCACTTTTGCAGTTTATGCAGGCCGGCAGACCCAAAGTGGCCGTTCCTTCCACGGTGCACTGCGATCACCTGATCACAGCCAAGCTGGAAGCAAAGAAAGATCTTGAAGTAGCAAACGCAGAGAGCAAGGAAGTGTACGACTTTCTGGCATCTGTATCCAATAAGTATGGTATCGGGTTCTGGAAACCGGGTGCGGGTATTATTCACCAGGTAGTACTGGAAAATTATGCATTTCCCGGCGGAATGATGATCGGTACGGATTCTCACACGGTGAACGCAGGTGGTTTGGGTATGATTGCAATTGGTGTAGGTGGAGCGGATGCCTGCGATGTTATGGCAGGTCTTCCATGGGAACTAAAATGGCCTAAGCTGATTGGTGTGAAGCTGACCGGTAAACTCAGCGGCTGGACAGCTCCTAAAGACGTGATTTTAAAAGTGGCTGGTATCCTCACCGTAAAAGGTGGAACCGGCGCTATTGTGGAATATTTCGGAGAAGGTGCTACCAGCATGAGCTGTACCGGAAAAGGCACCATTTGTAACATGGGCGCTGAAATTGGAGCTACCACCTCCACCTTCGGATACGACGAAAGCATGAGCCGCTATCTGAAGGCAACCGGAAGAGAAGAAGTTGCGACCCTGGCAGATGGTGTTAAAACCTACCTCAATGCAGACCCTGAAGTATATGCTTCTCCTGAGAAATACTTCGACCAGGTGATTGAAATCAATTTATCTGAACTGGAACCACACCTGAACGGGCCCTTTACGCCGGATCTGGCAACTCCTATTTCCAAAATGAAGGAAGTAGCTGCTGTCAACGGATGGCCGACCAAAGTGGAAGTAGGTTTGATCGGAAGCTGTACCAACTCTTCTTATGAAGACATCAGCCGCGCGGTTAGCCTGGCAAAACAAGTAGATGAGAAAGGTTTGAAAACCAAGGCCCAGTTCACCATCACACCGGGTAGTGAGCAGGTTCGTTATACCATTGAAAGAGACGGATTCCTGGAAGTATTTGATAAGATCGGTGCTACTGTATTTGCCAACGCCTGCGGACCTTGTATTGGTATGTGGGAGAGAGTTGGGGCTGAAAAGCAGGAGCGCAATACCATTGTACACAGCTTCAACAGAAATTTTGCCAAGCGTGCAGATGGTAACCCCAATACGATGGCTTTTGTTGCAAGCCCTGAACTGGTAACTGCGCTGGCCATTGCAGGAGACCTTACTTTTAATCCGATTACCGATACATTAACCAATGAAAAAGGAGAACAGGTAAAACTGGATGAACCAACAGGTATGGAATTACCTGCCCGCGGTTTTGCAGTGGAAGATGCCGGATACCAGGCGCCTGCTGCGGATGGTTCGGGTGTTACGGTAAAAGTGGAACCTTCCAGCAAACGCTTACAATTACTGGATCCGTTTGCTGCATGGGAAGGCACTGACCTGAAAGGATTAAAGCTGCTGATTAAAGCAAAAGGCAAGTGTACCACCGACCATATTTCCATGGCAGGACCATGGTTGAAATTCCGTGGACACCTCGACAATATTTCCAATAACATGCTCATTGGCGCTGTTAACTTCTTCAACGAAAAAACAGACAATGTAAAAAATCAGCTTACCGGAGAATATGGCGCTGTACCTGCAACCCAGCGTGCATATAAAGCTGCAGGCATTGGTTCCATTGTTGTGGGAGATGAAAACTACGGAGAAGGCAGTTCCCGCGAACATGCAGCCATGGAGCCAAGGCATTTGGGCGTTCGTGCCATTTTGGTGAAATCCTTTGCGAGAATTCATGAAACCAACCTGAAGAAGCAGGGTATGCTGGCTTTGACATTTGCCGATAAGAACGACTATGATAAAATTCAGGAAGACGATACCTTCAGCATTGAAGGGCTCACTTCCTTTGCGCCCGGCAAACCTTTAACCCTTGTTCTGCAGCACAAGGATGGTTCTTCCGATACTATTTCTGTAAACCATACTTACAACGAACAACAGATTGAATGGTTCAAAGCCGGTGGTGCATTGAATATCATCCGCAAGCAGGCGGCTGCTCAATAAGTATTGCGTTGCTGATTACATACAAGTCATTCCGGAGTACATACTCCGGAATGACTTTTTTTATAAAGAACTGAGATTGAACAAAGGACTTATTTTTTTATACCTCATCATATTTGGCTGCTACCAGGTATGGACCCGCCAGCCGGATTATTTCGATGGAGAAAAATATCCTGCAACGATTCAACTGGTGATGGATTCCGCAACCCGTAAGCTGGTACCCTATGCTTTTTACAGCATTGGAACAAAATCCTATTCCATTCGTGCTGCCTATGTTTTGCAGCAATATAAGCCGGGTGAAAAAGTGACTGTTATAGCAGAACATGAACACCCGGAAAGGGCTGCTGTGTATAGGTTCTGGGGCTATTGGATTACCTGGGAAGAGCTGATTGCTTCCGTGGTAATTGCCGTATTGCTATTCCAGGTAGCTGTATCCATAACCAGCAACCCTACACCGGAGGCCGTACTGGAGCAAATGGAGTATAAGCCCGAAAAGAAAACAAAATATATTCCATAATTTCATGGAATGAAACAACTGCCCCGACTGGCTTTCCTGGTTATTTTTTTTTCAATTGGCTGTAGTCGTAACCCTTATAAAGCCACCAATCAATCGCACAAAAAACAGGCAAAACAATTGGCAGGATCCATCCGGCTATTGCCGGAATCTCCCATTGTTTCCGATTCGGTAAAACCTGCTCCTTACTGGGTGGGCACTACCAATTTTAATTTAAGGAAGCCCAGCTATGTAATCATTCACCATACTGCCCAGCATTCCGCCACACAAACCCTGAAAACTTTCACACTGCCCAGAACGCAGGTAAGCGCACATTATGTCATTGGAAAGGATGGAGTAGTGTACCAGATGCTGAATGATTACCTGCGCTCCTGGCATGCGGGTAACAGCAGGTGGGGTAATCAGCTCGATATGAATTCCGCCTCTGTCGGTATAGAGCTGGACAATACCGGGTTTCAGTATTTCGACAGCCTGCAGATCAACAGCCTGCTGGTAGTGCTATCCAAACTCAAAAAAGATTTCGCCATACCAACCGCCAATTTTATTGGTCATGGAGATATTGCCCCCACCAGAAAGAACGATCCGAACTGGCGCTTTCCCTGGAAACTCCTTGCAGAAAAGGGTTTTGGCCTTTGGTATGATGGAGTGCGGGATACGGTTCCGGAAGGGTTTGACCCGGTTGCAGGATTGCGGATTATTGGTTTTGATATCAGGGATACCAGTGCGGCAATCCTTGCCTTTAAACGACATTTTTTGCAGGACACTACCAAGGGTATGACTCCGTATGCCAAAGAAGTGCTCTACAACCTGCATAAGAAATACTACTAGTCTGAGAAAAACATTACAGAATCAGAATTTGCAAATCATTAACGGAGCAGGGAAGGTTCTGATTTGGCAGTACAGATATACACTACTAATTTAGTAGACAGTGATATTCTTTGCAGAGAAACTATTTCCTATGGTTAGAAAGCATGTACCCTTCATTGCACTGTTTACGTTGTTGCAGAGTACACTGATGGTGAGTTATGGCCAGTCAGTTGAGCTTATAAATGATCGGGCTAATTACAGCACTGATTCTGTTGAAGCTATTCCTTTTTTACTTTCCGAATACAACAATACCAGCGGAGCACAGCGATTTCTCTCTGTTACATCTGCAGAGAAGGAACTGAGCTTTGCCAAAGCGCAAAAAAGCCTCGAAGCGGAAGTACGGGCTTTGAATAAAATCAGCGATTCCTATATTGCCGTTGGCCAGTCAAAGAATGCGCTGAAGCAGTTGCGCAGATTGTTGAAATTAAAAGATCTCAGTACAGATGAAAATGCCGTTTCACATTTATACTACAACCTTGCGGTTGTTCTGGCAAGAATGAAAAACTATCCGGCCGCTCTTTCCTGTTTTTACAAAGCCGGCAATACCGAAGCCAGGCATCTGTTTAAAATGCGGCGGAAACGCTTTCTTTACCTGGATAGTTCCTATTATCTGTTCCAGGCCAATACTGAAGAAACGGAGACTACGGATCACCTGGTATTTAATGACTCTCTAATTGATGGAGCCTTGTCTGGTCTGGAACAGGTCGCAGATTCTTTACAGCAAAATAATGCTGTTGCGGAACCCATATCTGCCGGTTCTCTGATTGACGCTTTTATGGATCAGAAGAGAGCTGCTTCTTATGCAGTTGCCATTCATGTGAAGCAGCCTGCAGCCGGTAAGAAAAACGTTTTTGCCGGATTGGGTAATGTAGGTCATATGTTTATTACCCTCATCAAGTTCAACAAAGACCGCAGTTCGGTAACCAGAACTTTTGGCTTCTACCCCGAAAAAGGATTGCTGATCCCGGTGAATCCTATTTTCCCGAACTCACCCGCCGTGCTCAAAAATGACCAGCAGCGCAGTTGGGACGAAATGGTCGGGCGGTTTGTTTCACAAAGAGATTTTACCCGCATCCTGGAATTTATAGATAAAAATTCAAATACGTCTTATCACTTAAACAGGTTTAACTGTTCTGATTTTGCCCTGGCCATTGGTGGTCTGGCCAATATCCGGATAGCCGAAACAACCGGCAAATGGCCGCTGGGTAAAGGAAACAATCCCGGCAGTACCGGGCAGAGCATTCTGGCGGGCAGATTCCTCAACATGGAAACCAATTCAAAAACAGGTTTATTTGCCTGTACCAATAACCTGTTTGCCATTGGTAAATAGGATTCGCGTTGAACCCTTTCACCGATTATGCGAAGATAATTCGATTTTTTTTTCTTCGACAGAACAACCTAACGATCGTTAGCTTAAATTTGGCCTTCAAAATAAACCATATGAATTTCCAGTTGACAGAAGAGCATTTGATGATTCAGAAAGCAGCAAGAGACTTTGCAAAAAATGAATGCTTACCAGGCGTTATTGACCGTGATGAAAACCAGCGTTTTCCGCGTGAACAAGTGAGCAAACTCGCTGAACTGGGGTTCATGGGTATGATGGTTGCGCCCGAATACGGCGGTGCAGGAATGGACGCCATCAGTTATGTACTGGCAATGGAAGAAATAAGTAAAGTGGATGCAAGTACCAGCGTTAGTATGAGTGTAAACAACAGCCTGGTCTGCTGGGGATTGGAAACATTTGGTAACGAAATGCAAAAAAAGAAATACCTCACGCCGCTTGCGCAGGGCCGGAAAGACGGTGAATTGCACATTGGCGCATTCCTGCTGAGTGAACCGGAAGCGGGAAGCGATGCTACCAGCCAGCAAACAACCGCCGAAGACAAAGGGGATCATTACCTGATCAATGGAACCAAAAACTGGATTACCAATGGTTCTTCCGCTTCAGTTTACCTGGTGATTGCACAAACCGATCCATCGAAAGGAAGCAAGGGTATTAATGCATTTATTGTAGAAAAAAACAGTCCGGGTGTTACCGTGGGCGCCAAGGAAAATAAATTAGGAATTCGTGGAAGTGACACCCATTCCATCTTATTCAACGATGTAAAGGTTCCGAAAGAAAACAGAATCGGCGAAGACGGTTTTGGATTTAAATTTGCCATGAAAACACTGGCCGGAGGCCGAATCGGTATTGCATCCCAGGCCCTGGGTATTGCCAGTGGCGCATATGAGCTGGCCCTGGCCTACAGCAAACAACGCAAGGCTTTTGGCAGAGAAATTATGCATCATCAGGCTATTCAGTTTAAGCTGGCGGATATGGCCACCAGGATTGAAGCTGCCCGTTTGTTATGCCTGAATGCAGCCTGGGAAAAAGACAATGGCCTCGATTATACACTCAGCTCTTCCATGGCCAAGGTATTTGCCAGTGAAACCGCCATGTGGGTTACAACGGAAGCAGTGCAGATACACGGTGGATATGGCTTTGTGAAAGAATACCATGTAGAACGCCTGATGCGTGATGCCAAGATCACCCAGATTTATGAGGGCACCAGTGAGGTTCAGCGTATTGTAATCAGCAGAAGTATTTTAAAATAATGATGCGGCAATCCGGTATTGTACTATGGATGCTGTTGGGTTACCTGTTTGCAGGCATTCCAGAGAGCAAGGCCGGCGATACCCTGATGGCTACTCAACTATTGCATCGGATTGCAGCATTGCAGCCGAAACAGGACGGTATTTTTCCGAAGGGGCTGTTCCCTTCGTTTAGAACTTATGCCCTGAATAAACACCGGCAGAAGGCCGATATCAATATCTTTTATACAGGATTGATTTCTTTTACACTGAAGAACCTTCGGAAAGATTTCACGCCTTACCAGCAAAGGATTGCGGATGATATTATCCGTTCTGCCAACGCAGCATCGACAAAGTTTAAAAACAAAAAGGGGAGGGATACCTATAATTTCTGGCCTACCGACACCCCCCGTATCTTTCCGAATTCGGGCTGGATGAACTGGTTTGATAAGCAACAGGCATTGCCGGACGACCTGGATGACACCGTCATCCTGTTGCTTGCGCTGAATGCGGATGATTCAGTAGCAGCAGCAATACACAACCTGATGCAGCAGTTTGTGAACAACGGACAGAAACAGGTCAATAATACGTTCAAATCGTACCGGAATATTGGTGCGTATTCTACCTGGTTTGGCAAAAAAATGCCGGTGGATTTTGATGTTTCGGTGCTCTCCAATGTGCTATACTTTGTACAGTCTTATAGCCTTCCGTGGACTGCAGCCGATACGGCTTCGCTTCAACTGATCGATAAAGTGATCGGGGAAAAAAAGTATCTTACAGATGCAGCTTATGTTTCCCCGCATTACAGTTCTCCCGCCATCATCCTGTATCACTTCAGCAGACTGATGCAATTAAAACCCATAGCTTCGCTGGAAGCGAACAAAGCAACACTGATTGCCGATGCTGCGGCTTTGCTGCAAAAGCCGATCCCTTTTATGGAACAGGTGCTGTTACAAACAGCTTTATTCCGCTGGGGTGTTCAACCCGCTACCATCCAGGTAAACAATGGCCGCAGCCTGGAAGAACTGGTAGAAGACGAGTCCTTTTCTTTCTTCATTGCCAACATGGCTTCGATGCTTCCGGGCGGGCTTAAAAAAGCTGCCGGCGGGGCGGGGGTAGGAAAATTTTATTATTTCTGCCCTGCTTTCAATAACCTGCTGCTGCTGGAGAACCTTGTTTGGCATAGGAGACAGTCTGTATCTTTGCAGCCATAATTCCACCAGATGCCTGTAAATATTGACACTTACCTATCCATTCTTTCAGCACTCAGCTCTGAAAATGTAACACTTGTTGCTGTTAGCAAAACCAAGCCTGCAGAAGACATTAGCGCCCTGTACACCATGGGTCAAAGAGATTTCGGAGAGAATTATGTTCAGGAACTGGTAGACAAACAAGCCGTACTTCCACAGGATATCCGTTGGCATTTTATTGGGCATCTGCAAAGCAATAAAGTAAAATACATTGCTCCCTTTGTTCACCTGATACATGGTGTAGACAGCGTTAAACTCTTACAGGAAATCAATAAGCAGGGGGCAAAAAATAACCGCGTAATTGATTGTCTGCTGCAGGTACATATTGCACAGGAAGAAACCAAGTTCGGACTCGATATGGCCGAGTTGGATGCCATCAAAAAACAATTACCTGAACTCAGCAATGTTCGTGTGTGCGGATTAATGGGTATGGCTTCACTCACAGAAAACAGGCAGAAAATAAAAGAAGAATTTCTCTCGCTGAAAAAAATATTTGATGCGTTCAATCAGTGGCCTGTTGCTATCCGTTCCGATAAAACCATCCTGTCGATGGGCATGAGTGGAGATTATCAGCTTGCAGTAGCATGCGGCAGCAATATGGTAAGAATCGGAAGCTTACTATTTGGCGCAAGAAATTATGACACTATTTAATATTTTGTGCGTACGATCATATTTATGTGATTAACTTCGCACTACTTTTGATTCCGGATCAGCATCGCAGATTAGTTGAAACTATTTACTTCCATACTTGCATTACTCCTGATTACTTCGCAAACTTTTGCGCCCTACATCATGGCCGGATTGTTTTACAGCAATCAAAACAATATCAGTTCCCGGTTCTGTATCAATAAAGCAAAGCCCGTGCTGAAATGTAACGGCAAATGTTACCTGAGTAAAAAACTGAAACAGGTGAACCCTGCGGAAAATACGGGCAACGATAACCAGGAATCTGCCAACCTGCGTATCAAAACGGATCCTTTTATCATAACATACGTACAGGCTAGCAGAGCTGCTGTTGCAATGCTTCCGGTTGCGTTTGCGCCATTTGCACCGCAGCAATATGTTCGTAACTATGCGGCGGATATCTTCCATCCACCCTGCAGCACTACTGCATAATTTTCCCTGTTCAGGGACATCATTCTCTTTACTTTTTATGAACCAGTCCGGCAATTTTTGCCGGCTTTATTTCCGTGTCCGCAGCAATCAGCGATCTGCTGCCCGATACAGTGAACAACTAATTTATTGTACAATGAAACGTTTTATAAAACAACCATTCTGCATTATTGCGATTCTTTCCCTTGTATTCCTTGCATCCTGTTCCAAGGACAGTATAGAACCGGATCCATCAGTGGATTACATTCAACTGGGTTCGGGTTTTGCTACAGGAACATCCACTCATGTTGAAGTATATGCTACGGACAGTGCATTTACCGGCTACAACAAACTCTATGTTTTATTAAAAGACTCTGCCAGCGGCAGGCCGGTAGACAACGCAGTTATATCGCTGAACCCCATGATGGCCATGACGGGTATGAGTCATTCGGCGCCAAAAGAAAATCCGGTATCCAATATAGCCATCAACCATTTCTTCCCTTGCAGCGTAAGTTTCATTATGCCTTCTACGGCAGGAACATGGACATTGGGTGTGCAGGTTCAGAACCTGGAAAACGGCAAATCCGGTACAGCCAGCGTTACGATTGGTGTGAAAGATCCCGTCTATGCTAAAATGTTTTCCTTTAAATCGCTTGCAGACAACAGCACTACCTACTTTGTAGGGTATGTAGAACCTTCCAGGCCAATTGTGGGAATCAATGACCTGGAGCTGGTAATCTATAAAAAACAAACCATGATGACGTTCCCCGCAGACAGCAGTTTGTCGGTACTGGTTACGCCTGAAATGCCTACCATGAATCATGGTTCTCCCAACAACATAGACCCCGTTCATATCATCAACGGACATTATAAAGGGAAAGTCAATTTTACCATGACCGGCTTATGGAGACTGAATCTTAAACTGAAATCCGGTGCTACGGTTGTGGATTCCACCCATTATATAGACCTCACATTCTGATTGTATGAAGCAACTTATTTTCCTGGTAGCCCTGGTACACCTGTTGGTGCCAGGGCATACACAGGTTAAACCATTCAACGGCAAACCAACTGATTCCATTCCGGTAGTACAACTGGAAGAAGTGAAAGTATACGGGCTCACCAAAAATACCAGCCAGCAACTGCTGAACTACTATACAGCCAACCAGGCGGCTACCACCGAAGATATTCTGGCGAGATTGCCCGAACTGAATATGATCCGCAGAAGCAGTTATGGCATGGAACCTGTTATCAGAACTTACAGCAGTGGTCAATCGGATTTATTGATCGATGGAATGCGGATTCATGGCGCCTGTACCGATAAGATGGATCCTGCCTCCATTTATGTAGAACCGCAGAACCTGCAATCAGTGCAAATACAAACAGGTCATGGATTTCAATCGGGTTCAGTCATTGGCGGATCTGTTGACCTGAAACTGGCAGAAGCTATTTTCGAAGATTCACGCAGGTGGTCCGGTTCTGTGAGCAGTGGCTTTCAATCCGCCGCCAACGCATGGTACGAAACAGGCAAGCTGAACTACGCCGGGCACCGCCTGGCCGTAATGACCAATATTTCCTGGCGCAAAGCGGGCAATTACCGGAGCGGCGGGGGAGCCCGGATTCCTTATTCGCAATATGAGAAGCTGAACTATGGTATTACAGCTTTGTATAAGCTGAATCCTCGTTGGACAGCCAAAGCCGATCTGTTACTCGATGATGGATGGAACATCGGGTATCCTGCACTCCCAATGGATGTGGGGTATGCCGGAGCCAGAATTGCTGCTCTGAGCCTGAGAAATACTTCCCGTATGGGTAAATGGCAGCAGACCGAATTAAAAATCTATGCCAACAGCATCAGGCATTTTATGGACGATTCGCATAGAATCAATGTGCCGATGCATATGGATATGCCGGGAGAGAGTCGTACTTATGGCGGATATGCTTCTTCGAAACTGATCATAAACCGGAGCTGGCATCTGAATTTGAAAGCGGATATAGCTTCCACTTTTTTAAAAGCCTCTATGACCATGTACCAGCCGGGACAGTTGCCCATGTACATGCTTACCTGGCCCGACAACAGTACGCTGCAAAGCGGTCTGGGAATTGTTTTCAGCAAAAGGATAGACAGCGCTTCCGTATTCACGCTCAGTACAAGAGTAGATTTATTCAGGAAGGTATTGACTTCGCAAGTGGCAAAAGATCAACTTTCCGTGTTGAACAATCCTGTAAACAATATCAACCGGGTGCTCAAAAATATAGCGGTGGAATACAGTTGCCGGTTCAATGAGCAACTGAAAATAAAAACCATACTCAGCTATTCGGAAAGAATGCCCACCTCCAGTGAACTCTATGGCTTTTATTTATTCAATGCTTTTGACGGTTACGATTATATCGGCAACACTTTGCTGAAACAGGAGAATGCCTGGAAAGCAGAAGCAAACATCAGTGGCAGATCCGGAATTTTCCAATATGGCCTTACAGGTTATGTTTCCAGGATCAATCAGTATATCATGGGCATTTATCAACCCGGACTCAGCACAATGACGATTGGCGCCAATGGTGTAAAGCAGCATGTCAATCTTCCTTATGCTATGATTGCCGGTGTTGAAGCCAGCCTGATTGTTCAACCGGATCATTCATTATGGTTGATCAATACCACCAGGTACAGCTACGGCGAAGATCATCTTAAAAATGCATTGCCAATGATACCTCCTGTGCGCAATACCAGTTCACTCCGGAAAGTGATCGGCCCCTGTGCAGTTCAGGCAGAGTTAGAACTGGCAACTGCACAAAACCGGGTAAGCAGCATGGCGATGGAACGGAAAACTTCCGCATACGCCATTGCACACCTGAGACTGATGTACAGCAGCACCCTTGCAGGCAATCAGTTCAGAATAGACGGGGGCGTGGAAAACCTGCTTGATCAGGCATACAGGGAACACCTGGACTGGGGCGGAATCCTCAGGCCCGGAAGAAATGTTTATTTACAGTTTACGTTTCAGTTTTAACCATGCAGCAAGCAACAGATCCTGTTCAAATAAACAGAGGCCGCCCCTTTTGAGACAGCCCCTGTTTATTTGAATCCTGTATCGTTCCTTCAGCAGGATTAATTGTGCATTATTTATCGGAGCGTTTCGTTGAGCCATTTGAAAAATTCACGCTGCCATACCAGTGCATTCTGCGCGGTGGTTACCCAGTGGTTTTCATCGGGCAGGTAAAGGAGCTTGCTTTTGATGCCCCTTAACTGTGCTGCCTGAAATGCCTGTAATCCCTGTTCAATGGGAACCCGGTAGTCTTTGCCACCCTGTACAATCATGATAGGTGTATTCCATTTTTCAACAAAATTACTTGGGTTAAACTGGTTATAGGTTTTCTGGGTAAGTGTATTTTTTTTGTCCCAATACGGACCGCCGTAATCAAAATTCACAAACCACATTTCCTCCGTTGTGCCATACATGCTCTTTGTATCAAAGATACCATCATGGGCAATAAAGGTTTTGAAGCGATTATTGTGAATCCCTGCAAGATAAAATGCAGAGTAGCCTCCATAACTTGCACCTACGCAGCCTAATCTGTTCTTGTCTACAAATGATTCCTTACTCACCGCATCAATGGCAGATAAGTAATCGTTCATTACCTGTCCTCCGTGATCCTTGCTGATTTGCTCATTCCATTTCGTACCATGTCCGGGCATTCCTCTTCTGTTGGGCGCTACTATAATATATCCCTGAGACGCCATCAGTTGAAAGTTCCAGCGGAAAGAATAAAACTGTGTCAACGGGCTTTGAGGCCCGCCCTGGCAATACAACAGGGTAGGATATTTTTTGGAGGGGTCAAAACCCGGAGGATAAATCACCCATACCAGCATTTTTTTATTATCGGTGGTAGTTACAAATCTTCTTTCTGTTTTGCACAAGGCCAGTGCACTGTAAAATGCATCGTTGACATGTGTCAGTTGCTTCATTGAACCGGATGCAAGGTCTACCGTATAGAGTTCTGCAGCATGGTTCATATCGGTTCTGGATACAATCAGGGTATTGCCTGTTTGACCAACAACTCCGGTAATATCAAAATCACCACTGGTGATCTGCCTGATTTGAGGGATCATTTTAGCGGATCCGGTATTGTTCACGCTAAACAGTTGCAGCGTACCATTCACCGGCGCCCAGAAGAAAAGCTGTTTCCCGTCATTGCTCCATTTAAATCCTTCCACATGAATGTCGTCGCGGAGAGCGGTGAGATTTACTTTGGAAAGATCATTTACCATAACAACCAGGTCCTGTTTATCTGCTTCATATCCATCGCGCTGCATCTGCAGATAGGCCAGTTGACCGTTACTGCTGAATTGTGGCGCAATATCATATCCCTTGTTGGATGCTGTAAGATTGGTGGTGGTTCCTTTTTCCAGGTCGTAGGAGTAGATATCGGTATTGGTACTGATGGCATAGGCTGTTCCGTAACTTTTCTTGGCTACGTACAGAATTTTTTTGCTGTCGGGACTCCAGATGAAATCCTCATCGCCTCCATAAGGTTTTTGCGGGCAATCATAGGCTTCTCCGGCCATGATATCTTTTGCTTCTCCGGGTTTCCCATTCACCAGCGGCGCCACAAACACATGCCCGAATTTTCCATCTTCCCAGGCATCCCAGTGACGGTAATTCAATGAAGTGTATACATAAGCATCCGATTTCGGAAGATCCGGATACAGATCAGCACCTGTTATGGGTTTGATTTTCACTTCTTTGCTGCTGATGATGTATTTACCGTCCGGTGAAATACGATCATTGGAAAGGAGTGAGGTGGTTTCTGTTACTTCAACGGCCTCTCCGCCAGCCAACGAAAGCCTGTATTTTTTCCGGGCACTTTTATTCGTAGGCAGATCAGGCGTTGCTACACTGTATACTACGGCCGATTGATCGTTACTCAGTCCCAGGGCCGATACACGGCCAATTTGCCAAAGTTTTTCCGGCGTCAGTAATTGCTGTGCATTTCCGGCACATACAAACGCACTGATTGCGGTAAATAATAGAAGCTTTTTCATATACGCATTTTCTATTTGCTGTTTTTTGCATAATCCAACACCAACTGCACAAAAGCGCGCATGCCTACATCCAGCCGGCTGTCGTCGAGCATGAATTCGGGTGCATGATGACTGGTTGCTTCCGCTATACTTATTTTGGGGCTTCTGGCGCCTACATTAAAGAAGAAAGAAGGCGCTTTGGTTCCATAGTAAGAAAAATCTTCCGCTCCAGTTTGCCAGTTAATCGGTAATACATGGTCTGCACCACCAGCGGCTTTTTGCAGGGAAGGCAGGGATCTGGCCACCAGTTTTGGATCGTTGTAAGTTACCAGTGTTTTGGTGTCAATGACTACTTCAGCCGTAGCACCATTGGCTTCAGCAATCTTTGTTGCGATTTGTTTGATTCTTCGGTGAATGTCTTTTTGCATTTCACTGTCCAGTGTCCGGATGGTTCCCTCCATCACCGCTTCTTCCGGAATAATATTGGCTCTTATCCCTGAGTGAATTTTCCCTACTGTAATAATGGCCGGGGCGCTGGTGATATCGATCTGCCTGCTCACAATGGTTTGAAGCGCCTGTATGATTTCTGTACTGGTCACAATCGGATCCACTGATCTCCAGGGATTGGCGCCATGCGCCTGCTTTCCTTTTACCCTAATTGTGAACCAATCGGATGATGCCATAAAAGACTCCGGCTTATAATAAATTTTTCCAAGATCTCCTGCCGAAGAAATATGAATACCATATACTGCATCTACTTTCGGATTGTCCAGCGCTCCTTCTTTGATCATTAAAGGCGCTCCGCCTTCCTCATCGCCGGGAGGACCTTCTTCCGCGGGCTGAAACAGGAACACCACGGTTCCCTGTATATCATTTTTTACCTTGCTCAGCACCTCAGCAGCACCCAGCAACATGGAAATATGCGTATCATGACCACAGGCATGCATTACAGGTACGGTTTGCCCCAGGTAATCTGCTTTTGCTTTGGAACGGAAAGAAAGGTCATTCCGCTCTTCAACAGGCAATCCGTCGATATCTGCACGGAGTGCAACAACGGGTCCAGGTTTTCCACCTTTCAATATGCCCACAACCCCGGTTTTGGCAACAATACGTGTAGTGATACCCCATTCTTTTAAAGAGGCCTCTATTTTTTTAGATGTATTGAATTCCCTGTTTCCCAACTCGGGGTTTTCGTGAAAATACCTTCTCCAACTGACTACTTTGGGCGTTTCTTCCTTCAGTAACTGCTCCAGATTGGTCTGTGCCGGGCCTGGTAATGCCGATAAGAGCAATAGGGTAGCAAAAAATGTTTTTCTCATGATGGTTGTATTAATTAATTGTATTGAAGGTACTGATTTCAGGTTGCTTATAAAAAAGGGGATAAATGATTTTGCATAAATATTAAATATCCTCATATCAATAGCTACATTTGCGCCAGTGCAATCAATTGTTGAACATTTTAAATAATACACCATGAAAAAAATAGCCACCGGTTTATCCGTTGCAGTACTTTGCTGCGCGCTGACGGTTCAATCAGCAGCATCAGTTGTAGTAACCGAACCTGTTACTGGTTCTGCAAAACCTGCTGAAACAACAGCGCCTGTTATGAATGATGCTGCCGTTCAGGATGCCATGCTCCAGTTTAAAAGCTTATCGAGGGTAGAGCGAAAGGCCAGGTTTGCCGAAGTAAAGAAAATGGCTAAAGCTTATAAGGCACAGAAAGCAACTGGTAACGGAGGCGAACGGGATACCGTTTTACTGGCCATCCTGGCTATTTTATTGCCCCCGCTGGCAGTATACCTGCACGAAAATCAGACCAACGGTAAATTCTGGATCAGTGTACTGCTGACCCTTTTATTCTGGCTGCCGGGTGTAATCTATGCGCTGATAGTTGTGTTGTAGAGCAGCAACTATTTATGCTCTCCGAAAACTTTGCGAAGGGCGTCCGCAATTTCTCCCAGGGTACAGTATTGCTCCACTGCAGAAATCACTAAAGGCATCAGGTTTTGGGTGCCTTTAGCGGCTTCGGCGATAGCGCCAAGACAGGCCGTTACCCTGGCCTGGTCTCTTTTTGCCCTTAATGCTGCCAGTTTTTCTGATTGAATGGTGCGGATATTATCGTCTATTTTAAAACCGGATACCGGTTCTTCCTTGTCAACGGTAAATTTATTGACGCCGACAATGATTTTTTGGCCGCTTTCAATATTGCGTTGGTATTCATATGCACTCCTCGCAATTTCTTCCTGCATAAAGCCTTCTTCGATCGCACTTACGCTTCCACCCATTGCATCAATCTTTCCAACCAGTTCCCAGGCTTTGGTTTCCACTTCTTTGGTAAGGGCTTCCACAAAATAACTTCCTGCCAATGGGTCCACAGTATCCGGAGCGCCGCTTTCGAAAGCAACAACCTGCTGCGTGCGAAGGGCAATACGGGCAGCTTCTTCGGTAGGCAGGCTTAAGGCTTCATCGTAACCATTGGTGTGCAGGCTCTGTGTTCCGCCCAGCACTGCTGCCAGGGTCTGCACGGTAACCCTGCAGATATTATTCAGCGGTTGCTGTGCCGTTAGGGTAGCACCGCCGGTTTGCGTATGGAAACGAAGCATCATGGCTTTTTCGTCTGTTGCGCCCAGTTCCTTCATCATCTGTGCCCACATTTTACGGGCAGCCCTGAACTTGGCCACTTCTTCAAATAAATGATTGTGCGCATTAAAGAAAAAGGAGAGGCGTTTTCCAAATACATTGATATTCAATCCCTTGTCCAAGGCCGCTTTAACATAAGCTTTACCATTGCTGAGGGTAAAAGCAATCTCCTGCACGGCAGTACTTCCTGCCTCACGTATGTGATAACCCGAGATAGAAATGGTATTCCATTTTGGCAAATCCGTACTACACCATTCAAAAATATCCGTAATAATCCGCATGGATGGCTTGGGCGGGTAGATATAAGTTCCTCTTGCCGCATATTCTTTCAGGATATCATTCTGTATGGTTCCGGCAATCTTCTTCAGATCCGCTCCCTGTTTCTTTGCCAGCGCTACATAAAATGCCAGTAAAATAAACCCGGTTGCATTGATGGTCATGGAGGTGCTGACTTGTTCCAACTGAATTCCTTTGAAGAGGATTTCCATGTCTTCCAGGCTGTCGATGGCCACGCCCACTTTACCTACTTCTCCTTCCGCCAGTGGATGGTCACTGTCATAACCAATCTGTGTCGGCAGGTCAAAAGCCACGCTCAGCCCCATCACCCCCTGCGAAAGCAGGTAATGGTACCTTTTATTGCTTTCCTCCGCAGTAGAGAAACCGGCATACTGGCGCATGGTCCAAAGCTTTCCACGATACATATCGGGTTGAACGCCCCTGGTATAGGGAAATTCACCGGGTGGTGGCGCTTCCTGAGGCAGTGCCGCTTTACCATCTGAGGCAGTGTATACTTTTTTAATTTCGATTCCGCTGTCTGTCAAAATTTTATGGGTAGGCATAGCCATCTTCTTTGGGGGGGTGAGTATTACAATAATTTCCTTGCTTCAAATCCAAGTGCCTCGCTTACCAGTTCATGCAGGTTGGCTTTGGGTTCATTAACCAGGTACTGAAGCAGTTGCTTCTGCAGGTCAAGCCCGGTGGCTTCCGGCGGTAACAACTGGCCAATCTGGTTGATGGTCAGCAGGTTTTTCTCCTTCAGGTTGCGAACAGCATTCCAGGCTTCGGGGCTTACATAAATCTGCTGGGTAACGTTATAATCAAATTCTTCTCTGATGAGCCTGGTGAGCAATAACTGCATATCCCTGGCCAACAGCCCGTCGCCGGGGGTCCGGCTGATGAGGTTGGGAAGTGCAATCCGGTCTGCCAGTAAGGTAAGCCGTTCATAGGCCTGTAACTGCAGTGCATGGGAATTGCCGACTGTGGCCGGCGCAGGCGCTACTGTTGCCTTTGTTTCATTTTTTGGGTGGAGGAACAGGATGTAAATGAGGATTCCTGCAAAAACAAGTCCTATGATTATGCTCAACATCGTGCTATTATCCATCAAATGACTATTTGTACGAAGGTAAGACTTTAGTAACTTTGTACTGTAAATTCAGTGACCATGGAAGCAACAATCTCAATCAATACACCTGTTTCACTTACAGCCGGTGCAGTCGCCGAAATTAAAAGGCTGATGGCGGAACCCGGATTTGATACTACACAACGGTTACGTGTTGGCGTAAAAGGCGGGGGATGTAGTGGTATGACCTACGTACTGGGATTTGACAAAACAGAGGCAGAAGACGAGCTATTTGAAATTGAAGGAATTCCCTGTGTGATGAACAAGAGTCATGGATTATATCTCTATGGAATGGAAGTTGACTGGCAGGGTGGACTGAACAGCCGCGGATTCACTTTCAGTAACCCCAACGCCAGCAAAACCTGCGGTTGCGGAACCTCTTTCTCTGTATAGTATTGGTATTCCAATAAAGCATACAATTACAATCAGTATTTGTCAGTTATCTGACCTAAAGCGACAGCAGAACCAACCTTCGGTCGCTTTTTTTGCTATTATCATTATGATATCTTAATAAAAAACCCCGCTCTGTTTTCAGAACGGGGTTGCAAGTATATATACCGGTGGGTATTAGTTTTTCTTAGGCTCAGCCTTTCCCAGAGGGCGCTTCTTGGCGAAATCCACCAGGATTGGAGCAGCTACAAAGATGGAAGAGTAAGAACCGGTAATCACCCCAATCAGCATCGCGAATGCAAAACCACGGGTAACCTCGCCACCAAAGATGAAGAGGATCAGGATGGTCAGGAATACGGTAACTGATGTCATGATGGTACGGCTCAGTGTCTGGTTGATTGCGCGGTTAATAATGGTAGCATTATCTGCACCGGTCATCAATACACTGTCTTCCCTGATACGGTCGTATACAATTACGGTATCGTTCATAGAGAAACCGATTACCGTCAAAATAGCTGCAATAAAATGCTGGTCAATTTCGAGCGGGAATGGTACGATGTTTCTGAAGAAACTGAATACAATCAGGGTAACAAATACGTCGTGCATCAGCGAGAAGATCGTACCCAGTGAATATCTCCAGTCGCGGAAACGAACGAAGATATAAAAACAGATTACCAGTACGGCAATGATGGTAGCCTTGGTAGCACCTGCTTTCAGATCATCAGAGATCGTAGGTAATACGGTTTGTGAACTTTGCTTAAAGCTGGTTTCAAATGTATTGAAAGATGTACCGGCAGGTAAGTGCTTCTGCAAACCTGTATACAACAGCTTTTCAACTTCGGCATCAATATTTTCACCGGTTTCTTTGATCTTATAAGAAGTGGTAATGTTTACCTGATTCTTGGTATCAACGGTTTTAATGATTGGCGCTTCTCCAAATACTGCTTTCAGTTCGTCCCGGATTTCTTCGGTATTTACGGCTTTATCAAACTTAATGGTATAGCTGCGTCCGCCGGAGAATTCAACACCCTGGTCAAAGCCATTAAAGAAAGAAGCTACACCCAGGATCAGGATTACACCTGAAATTACATAAGCGATCTTTCTGTATTCAATGAACTTGTATGCAGCATGTTTGAAGATATTCTTAGACAGTGCAGTAAAATATTCAAAGTGTCTGTTCTTATTGGTGTACCAGTCGGTAATTAACCTGGAGATCAGGATACCACAGAATAAAGACAGCAGCAATCCGATGATCTGGGTAGTTGCAAAACCTAATACAGGGCCCAGTCCGAAGTATGCCAGGATGATGGCAGTCAGCAATGAAGTGATGTGACCATCCAGTACAGGGGCCAGAGAACGTTTATAACCATCGTTCACCGCAGTAGCATAATTTTTCCCTTTCGACAATTCTTCTTTAATACGCTCAAAGATGATTACGTTGGTATCCACCGCCATACCGATGGTCAGTACCAGACCCGCAATACCCGGAGCAGTTAATGTAAATCCTAATGCACTCAGGATACCAATGGTAAACAACAGGTTCAGGATCAAGGCAGCATTGGCTACCCATCCACCGGTGTTGAAATACAGCAGCATCAGCGCAAAGATTACCAGGAAGGAGATACCGAAAGAAAGTATACCTCCTTTAACTGATTCCTTACCAAGGGTAGGTCCTACCTGCTGTTCCTGTACAATCTTAGCCGGCGCGGGTAGTTTACCGCTTTCCAGGATTTCAGAAAGATCCTGTGCTTCTTTAATGGTGTAGTTACCGCTGATCTGCGAGTTACCGGTAGTAATCGGATCGTTCACATTAGGAGCGGAGTAAACAAAATTATCCAGTACAATAGCCAATGGCTTACCCACATTACGGGTAGTCATTTTAGCCCAGATATTAGAACCGATTTTGTCCATGTTCATTTTGATGGCAATACGGCCTCTCTCATCATAATCCTGAGAAGCGCTGGAGATATGATCTCCTTCCAGTTCTGCCTGTCCATTGTCCAGTGTTTTGATGGCATAAAGGGTCAGGATATCTTTTGCTTTAGGATCATCCAGTTCAGCCTTACCATACATGAATACCAGGTTGGATGGGAATTTCGTTTTCACCACATCCATTTTCAGGTAATCATTGAGGGTACCGGTATCTTTTGATTGAATATAACCAATGGCGGCAGGGTAGGATACCTTACCGTTCTCAGACTGATAGGGCTGGGAGATCTGCATTAAGCGCAGGATCGGATTCAGGTTTTCTTTCAGCTTGCCGGTGTCAGATTTTGCTGTAGCCGATTTATTGGTATCGGCAGCCAGTGAAGACAGTGTGGCTGTTTTGGTGGTGTCAACAGCGGCAGTTGTTGGTGCAGGAGCAGCTTTGGCGGTATCTGCTGCAACGGGCCTGGTTGCGGTAG
The DNA here is from genome assembly GCA_035254545.1 of Sediminibacterium sp. GTDB lineage: Bacteria > Bacteroidota > Bacteroidia > Chitinophagales > Chitinophagaceae > Sediminibacterium. The sequence continues at coordinate 26,386 of DATFAP010000022.1, forward strand.
TACCGTTCAGGAATTCCTGTACAGATTTATCAGCAGCAACCAGTCCGTTCTGGAGGTCGGTGCTTTCAAGGGTATATACTTCAAAAAACTGGAGGTTAGCGGTAGACTGCAGGTAAGATCTTACCCGCTGCTTATCATTTACACCGGCCAGTTCAATATTGATAATGCCTTTGGCCGGATCAGGATTAATGTTGGGCGAAGCCACACCAAAACGATCGATCCTTGTTCTTAAAATACGATAAGTATTGTTGAAGGCGGCCGTCGCCTGCTCGCGCAGATAGCTGGTAACAGCATCATTGCTTGCATCTATCTTTACCTTACCTGCGCTGCGGGATGCAAAGAAAGGAGCCAGTTTTACATCCGGATTCAGTTTTTTGAATTCTTCATTAAACAGGGTGATGAGATCAGCGCCACTGTTTGCCTTCCTGGCAACTGCATTGTCAATAGCCTTGTTAAAGGCCGGGTCTTTTGTATAATTTGCCAGCGACTTAATTAAACCGTCCAGTCCTACTTCCATAGTAACACTCATACCGCCCTGCAAATCCAGACCAAGCATCAGTTCCTTTTCCTTGGCACTGCGATAAGAGGTTAAGCCGAAGGCCAGCTTCTCATCTTTGGTGCTATCCAGCAAACGCTGTAAGCGGTCTTTCTTCAGATCGGCCAGCGTATCGGCATAAGCAGCCTGCAATTCTTTATTGCCGGGATATTTCTGCGCTGCAGAAGGATAAGCTTTATTCAGCCATGCTTCAGCTTTTTGATCCATTGCCGATTCATGGTTGCGAACGAACCAGGTAAAGGATAACTGGTACAAACAAATCAATGTAAGTGCTATTGCAAAAAAACGCACTAAACCTTTCAGTTGCATATTAGTAACGGTTTACGAATTTTTAATCCCGATTTTTCAGGTTGGCAAAGATAGGGGAATGCACTATATAGTACGTCAGCACTTTACGCACCGACCTTAATATATAGTATTTATATTATATATTATTGTACCGCAACAAGGGTCACCTCAAAAAACAGGGGTGAATTAGGCGGAATATTACTACTTCCGACACAACTGTACGCCAGGGCGGATGGGATGACCATTTTAATTTTACCGCCGGCACGGAGCAGCGGAATGGCAATTTTCCAGCCCTCTATCAGGGAAGACAACTGGTTGGTATAAGGATTGGCAACTGCCTGAATGGTTACATTGCTCATGTTTTTCAGCGTGTAAATTACCGAAACAATGGATGAAACACCGGGAGTGGCGCCTGTACCCGGACTAACAATCTCATATAATATACCACTGGCGTGTTCTGTATAATTAATACTGTTGGCAGTGCAATAAGCGGTCATCGCCGCTTTTTCAGAAGCTACTGTTGCCGGCTGGCAACCGGAATCGGTTGTTTTTCCACAAGACAAAGAGAACATTGCCCATCCAATAAACGCAAAAACTGTTTTTTTCATTCCTCTTATTTGTTTTAAGACGCAAAGCATTGGTTTATGGCTGCATCTGCTATTCCTTTTTTTTATTTTTCCGGGCCATGATTTCCATAAAACGTTGTTCCTGCATTTCCCATTTAAACCGCCTGTACATCAGCGCTATAAACACGGAGATGATGAGAATGGCCAGGAACAGCACAATGGCGCTTAATTTGCTGTTGGCCTCCATGGTTGCACGGGTATACCATCCCGAATATAAAACAATCAGTACTGCAACACCGATGGCGAAGCCGGATGAAAGCCCAAACATAAATGCCCTGGAGCTGCTCTTTTCCCTGGAGCTGTTCTTTTGCCAGTAGGCTGCAAACTGATCATCATCCATTATCATTTTGCGAAAATAGCCGAAGTTTTATGAATAAAAATCCATTATTTTACGTTCTTTCCGGAAATCAATCAACAAAGAGTATGCAACTGATTAGGAAAGAGGGAATATTCATCTTCTGGGTATTATTATTTGCACATTGTGCGTTCATCTATTTCGACAAAACTGAATACCGGCATATTACCAAACTGCTGCTGATTCCATTGTTGCTCACTTACCTGGTGTTGAATGCAAGAAAAAACACTTACCGGCACAGCAATGCCATCATCTATGCCGGACTGATTTTTTCTTTTCTTGGAGACCTGTTCCTGATCTATTCCGGCAAGGGTTTCTTTATTGCAGGCATGGTTGCATTCATGCTTACACATATCTGTTATACCGCATTCTTTTTCAAAGCAGGTAAAATAGACATCCGGAAAGCCACTGAATTTTTTATTGCTGCCATTATTGTTACCGTAATAGGGATGAAGCTCCTGCAGTTTTTAAAACCTTACCTGGGAGATATGGAACTTCCGGTAAAAATCTATACCGTGGTAATCTGCCTGATGGCTGCTTCCGCAGCAAATCTGCTGAGTAGTAAATCCATGAAAGTAATTGCCGCCGGTTTTTTTGTACCCGGCGCCGCCTTATTCATGTTATCTGATTCCGTCCTTGCGCTGAACCAGTTTATTTACAAGGATACATTCCTGAACATTGTAGTGATGCTGACTTACGGATATGCCCAGTGTTTACTGGTACAGGGCTTTACCCGATACCTGAAAGTATAGCCGGGCAGTACCGCTGCTGACGCACCCCAAAAAAAAGTCTCCGAAATTATTCGGAGACCTTTTTTTATACGATCAAAGATGATCTTAGTAACCCATTCCGCCCATATCAGGAGCACCGCCATGCTGGTGTGGAGCTTCAGGCTTTGGCTTATCGGCAATTACACACTCAGTGGTGAGCAACATTGCAGCGATAGAAGCCGCATTCTCTAAAGCAACACGGGTAACCTTGGTAGGATCAATTACACCTGCTTTAAACAGGTTTTCATACACTTCGGTACGGGCATTGAAACCATAATCACCTTTTCCTTCTTTAATTTTCTGAACAACGATAGAACCTTCAATACCACTGTTGATCACAATCTGACGCAGCGGCTCTTCAATGGCTCTTTTAACAATCTGGATACCGGTCAGTTCATCTTCGTTGGAACCTTTCAGTTTCTCCAGTGATTCAACCGCGCGGATATAAGCGACACCGCCACCAGGTACAATACCTTCTTCAACAGCAGCTCTTGTAGCGTGTAATGCATCGTCTACGCGGTCTTTCTTTTCCTTCATCTCAACCTCTGTAGCAGCGCCAACATACAGTACGGCAACACCGCCACTCAGCTTAGCCAGACGCTCCTGCAATTTCTCACGATCGTAGTCGGAAGTAGTGTTTTCTACCTGAGCCTTAATCTGGTTTACTCTTGCAACGATATCTGCTTTTTTACCTTTACCACCTACAACAATGGTATTGTCTTTATCGATGGTGATTGAAGCCGCCTGACCCAAATAGGTTAAATCGGCGTTCTCCAGTTTAAATCCTTGTTCTTCACTCACTACAGTACCTGCAGTCAGGATTGCAATATCAGTCAGCATTTCCTTTCTGCGGTCGCCAAAGCCAGGAGCTTTAACAGCAGCCACTTTCAGGGTGCCACGTAATTTGTTTACCACCAGTGTAGCCAGGGCTTCACCTTCCAGATCTTCTGCAATGATCACGAGCGGACGACCAGTTTGAGCCACTTTCTCAAGGATATGCAGTATATCCTTCATAGCGCTGATCTTCTTGTCGTAAATCAGGATATATGGATTCTGTAATTCAGCTTCCATTTTTTCGCTGTTGGTAACAAAGTAAGGAGAGATATAACCACGGTCGAACTGCATACCTTCCACTACATCCACTGTAGTATCGGTTCCTTTTGCTTCCTCTACCGTAATTACGCCTTCTTTACCAACTTTAGCCATTGCAGTGGCAATCAGCTTTCCAATTTCATTATCGCTGTTAGCAGAAATAGTAGCTACCTGCTCTATTTTCTTGGAGTCGTTACCTACCGCCTGAGACTGTGCTTTCAGGCTTTCAACTACTTTGGCAACGGCCTTGTCTATACCACGCTTCAGGTCCATTGGGTTGGCGCCTGCAGCTACGTTTTTCAGACCTTCGCTGATAATTGCCTGAGCCAGAACGGTAGCAGTGGTAGTACCATCACCTGCAATATCAGCGGTTTTGGAAGCTACTTCTTTCACCATCTGGGCGCCCATGTTTTCAATAGCGTCTTCCAGTTCAATTTCTTTAGCAACGGAAACACCATCCTTGGTTACAGAAGGCGCACCGAATTTCTTTTCAATAACCACGTTACGACCTTTGGGTCCCAGGGTTACTTTAACGGCGTTGGCAAGCGTGTCAACACCTTTTTTCATCTTATTTCTAGCTTCAATATCAAAGAATATCTGCTTAGCCATATGTTTTGTTTTGTGATTTGGTTAAAATAAATAGGGAATTAGATGATTGCTAAAAGATCACTTTCGCGCATGATCAACAGATCCTGACCTTCAATCGAAACCTCCGTTCCGGCATATTTGCCATAAAGTACGGTGTCTCCTACTTTTACAGTCATTGGTTCGTCCGTTTTACCTTTACCGGCAGCTACGATTACACCACGCTGTGGCTTTTCTTTAGCTGTATCTGGGATAATGATTCCTCCGGCTGTTTTTTCTTCAGCAGCAGCAGGCTTTACAAGAACTCTGTCGTGCAGAGGAGTAACGTTGATTTTCTTAGCCATACGTTATTGATTTTGATTAAATTAGGTTAATTTTTCCTCGATAGATCGATAATTATGCCAGAAGCCGGTTTAAGCCAATTTTTCAGGTTATCCGGAAATTTGCGTTCCGGACAGGCACAGCCTGACAGATAGGGGAGACTGGCCGGAACACATTGTGTCAAATTTGCATTTAAGAACGTAAAGTAGGGATAAAACCTTACCTTCGCGCAGCTCAAAAAGTTCTTGTTCATGATCAGCAGAAGAAATATCCGTGTTAAAGTAATGCAGTTGCTCTATATGATTGAGTCAGCGGATTCAGGTAATACATTTAAACAACCCGTTCAAACCCTCGAAAAACAGTTGGATAAAAGCCGGGAGCTTTTCATTTACCTGATTTATTTCCTGGCAGAAGTTGCAAGATACGCCGAAACCAACGCCCTGAAACGGGCTTCCAAAAACCTGCCCTCTGCCAATGACCTGAACGTAAACATCAAGATTGCCGGAAACGATTTTATCTGGGCACTGCTGGAGAACAAATCTTACCAGAAAGCCATCGAAACCGATCAGCCGGAGCGCATCATTGATATGGACCTGGTTAAAAAAATCTACAATAACCTCATTGAAACCCCTGAATACAAGCAGTATATCCGGGAAGACAGCCGTGATAAAGCCCGGGAAAGAGATATCATCAAATTGATTTTCACCCAGTTGATGCTACCGAATGAAGACTTTATTACCCATATTGAAGAGTATTTCAATAACTGGGATGATGATGCGGATATGATGGACCAACTGGTGCTGACCTATATCCAGAAACCGGCAAGCGTGCAGCTTGACCAGTTAATGAGCGCCGACAAATGGAATTTTGCGAGAACCCTGCTGCTGACGGCCATTGAAAAAAAGGAATTCTGCGCCACGCTCATTAAACCCAAACTCAAAAACTGGGATGCGGAGCGGATTGCACAACTGGATATGATCCTGATGCGAATGGGGATTTGCGAGCTCCTTTATTTTGAAACCATTCCTACCAAGGTTACCATCAACGAGTATATTGACCTGGCCAAGGAATACAGTACTCCGCAAAGCGGTCAGTTTGTAAACGGCATTCTCGACAGCATTCACAAAGAGCTGTCGTCAGAAGGAAAAATCAATAAAATCAGCTTTAAAAAATAAACCGATTGCATGAAACAGATGGCATTTTACCTGCTTTTGCTAACAGGATCTGCATCCTGTAATAATTCCGGAAATGATGCGGCGGTTCCCGCACAGGCAACTGCTGCTACGGAGGCTTTAACCACCATCAGTTATACCGATACGGTGGTGAACTTTGGGTCCATCAATATGGGAGAGCAGGCGCAGATCAAATTTGAATTTACCAATACGGGCAACCAGCCACTGTTCCTGACCAATGTACGGCCCGGCTGTGGTTGCACGGTTGCAGAATATACCAGGGGTGCCATACCTCCCGGTGGAAAAGGATCTGTCATTGCTGCATTCGACAGCAATAAAGCGCATCCCGGTTCGGTCAGCAAAAGTATTTCTGTAACATCCAACACCAGCAATGGTTCCATTCATACCCTCAGTTTTAACGGAGAAATTAAAGAACAGCCCGCTGTTCCAGTAAATTAATTCCTATTTTCGTTCATCAATTCTAAAATAAACAACATGTTCAGTTTAGCATCTATTCTTTTATCTGCCGATCCCAAACAGGGCGGAACCGTTCAGTTAGTGATGATGGGAGCCATCATCCTTGTTTTCTGGTTATTCATGATCCGTCCACAGGCTAAAAAAGCAAAAGAACAAAAGAAATTCGTTGATAATATGCAGAAGGGCGACAAAATCGTTACCATCGCTGGTATTCATGGAACCATCAACAAAATCAACGAAGACAACACCATTCAACTGGAAGTAAGCCCGGGCAGCTATCTGAAGATCGAGAAATCTTCTATCAGCATGGAATGGACCGCCGCCATCAACAAGGCAGCGACTCCTGAGAAAAAATAGCCATTATCATTTAATCGAGTAAATTTATTGCCGGTAATACTGTATTACCGGCTTTTTTATGTCTATACTTAAAATAGGACTTACCGGAGGAATCGGCAGTGGTAAATCTACCGTAGCTTCCATCTTTGCGCAACTGGATATTCCTGTGCTTCAGGCAGACCAGCTCGCCAAAACCATCATGCACAAAAACAAGCAGGTTAAGCAACAACTGATCCGGGCTTTTGGTGCGGAGGCCTACCTCAACGACCGGCTCAACAGCGCTTATATTGCCAATATTGTTTTCAGGGATCCTTATCAGTTATCTGTACTCAATTCCATTGTTCATCCCGTAACCATTGCAGAAAGTGAAGCATGGGCCCTGCGACAGCAGGCGCCGTATGTAATTAAGGAGGCTGCGCTTTTTTTTGAATCGGGGTCTGCCCAGGGACTGGATGGGATCATTGGGGTGAGCGCACCCACACCGCTGCGTATTCAGCGGGTAATGGCCAGGGATCATATTTCAAGAGAGCAGGTACTCGACCGGATGAAACAACAGATCAACGATGATCTGAAAATGAAACTCTGCGACTGGGTTATTGTGAACAACGAACAGCAATTACTGATTCCCCAGGTATTGGCCCTGCATAAACAGTTGCTTTCCTTAGCCGGATTTTAGCTTTTAACTATTTCAAAACACCAGCGTTTCAATTTCCCCTCAAAATCGAAAGGGGTAGTCGCTTTTGTAATGTCTTTGACAACTGTGGAGTGGATCTGTTCCCGGTCTATTTCGAACCGCGTAAAATTGGTGCTGAAGATCAGCGTCCCCCCTGTACTGGTTGCCGCCAGCACATCATTGATCAGTTCTACATGGTCCCGCTGAATATCCAGAATATCTTTCATTCTTTTACTGTTGCTGAATGTGGGCGGGTCCATGATGACCAGATCAAAACTATTTGGCTGTAAGGTTTTCAGGTATTGCTTTACATCTGCATGTACAAACCGGTATCGGTCCTTATCTTTAAAATGATTGATGGCCATATTGTTTTCGGCCCAACCCAGGTATGTTTTGGACAGATCCACCGATGTAACGGAAGCCGCACCACCGGCCGCTGCATAAACAGAAAAAGAACCGGTATAACAAAAAAGATTCAAGACCCTTTTTCCACTGCAACTGCTCCTTACTTTGTTGCGGGTAATTCTGTGATCCAGGAACAATCCTGTATCCAGGTAATCGGTGAGATTCACCAGAAACTTAAGGCCATCTTCCACTACAGTAAAATACTGTTGCTCAGTGGATAGTTTTTCATATTGACCTTCCCGGTGTGATTGCCGCTTGCGCTGTTTGCAGTACATATGGTCTACAGGCACATTGGTGATCGACTGTATGATTTCCATACAGCCGATCAGCCATGCTTCGTGCTGCTCATCGTCCATTCCATGCCTTCGCAGGTATTCTGCAATATAGATATTGGTTTCATACAGCTCTATGCTGAATGGAAACTCAGGCAAATCGTGGTCGTATATTCTGTAACAGGTAATACCCTGCCGTTTGGCCAGTTTACTCTTATGCCTGTACACTTTGGCAAGGCGGTTCCTGAACATTTCTGCTTTTACCGGATCAATCATTCAATAGTATTACTTCAATAAAGCCAGTGCCGCAGCTATGCGCTTCCAGGCACGTTCAATGTTTTCCATACTGTTGGCAAAAGAAAAACGAACACAGTTGGGTTCTCCAAATGCATCGCCCATTACAGAAGATACATGCGCCGTATTCAATAAATACATGCTCAGGTCTGCAGCATTTTTGATGGAGTCAACACCATTCGATTTGCCGTAGTATGCACTCACATCGGGGAATACATAAAAAGCGCCTTCCGGTTCAAAACATTTGAATCCGGGAATTTCCTTCACCAGTTCCAGAGTTCTTTTTCTCCTGCGGGTGAATTCTTCGGTCATTTCCTGAGAAGGTTTCAGATCACCGGTGAGCGCAGCAACAGCCGCTTTTTGTGTAATGGAACAGGTGCCGCTGGTAAACTGTCCCTGAATTTTTTCGCAGGCTTTTGCTATTACCACACTGGATGCCGTGTATCCCAAACGCCAGCCGGTCATGGCAAAACCTTTGCTCAATCCATTGATCAGCACCACGCGATCTTTGATATCGGCAAACTGTGCAATACTCTCATGCTTGTTCACAAAGTTGATGTATTCGTAAATTTCATCGGAAATAATGATCACCTGTGGATGCTTTCTGAATACTTCCACCAGTCCTTCCAACTCGGCCTTGCTGTATACAGCGCCCGATGGATTACAGGGTGAGGAGAACATAAATACTTTGGTACGGGGAGTAATGGCCGCAGCAACCTGTTCGGGAGTTGCCTTGAATTTATTGTTTACGGTAGTTCTGATTTCCACTACCTTCCCGCGGGCAATTTTTACCAGTTCGGAATAAGTGACCCAGTAAGGGGTGGGAATGATGACTTCATCCCCTTCGTCTACCAGGGCAAGTATGGTATTGGCCAGGCTCTGCTTGGCACCAGTTGAAGTTACAATCTGCTCCGGCTTGTAATCCAGATCATTGTCCCTGAATAATTTGGTACAAACTGCTTCTCTTAAATCGAGAAATCCCGGCACGGGTGTATAATGACTCCAGTTATCGTTAATCGCTTTAATGGCGGCATCCTTCACATGCTGTGGCGTATCAAAATCCGGCTCGCCGAGGCTCAGGTCTATCACATCAATTCCACTGGCGCGCAATTCGCGACCCAGTTTAGCCATTTTAAGGGTTTCAGGCTCATTAAACCGGTTCAATAGAGAAGAAAGTTCCATGTTTTTAGAGAATTATTTAGGTTCACAAGAGGGTCTAAGTTCGGAAAAACATTCCTAACGTCCGTAAGTATTCTCTCAATATTGCGATACAAATGGTTGAAGATCCGGGCGAAACAACCGTTTCCGCTGCAACTCGTACACATGTACCGCCCTGCCCAGTTCCTTCAGAAACGGGTAGCCAACGGTTTCATAGTCGTAGCGATCATCGTTGTAGATGCCATCGCTGTTGCAGGAAATGGTGGCGCTCAACAGGTATTCCACCTTGTTTTCCAAATCCATCACATAGGCCACATCTACAAGAAACCCGTAGGCACCGCCAATTTTATTGAAGATCCGGATCCCCGGATCGGTCTGTTTGCCGGCTCCGTAATACAGGGCTTTGTTGCCCGCCGTTACTGTTTTAGCGGTATCGTATTTCGGAAAATCCATTTCCTCCGGATATGCACCCATCCACTTGCGCAGGAAAACATAATCGGCCCCTTTCAATTTGAACCGCTTCTTTTTGGCGGTTCTTTCGGGGAACATCACTGCCTGTATCATATGGTGAAAATCCTGCAGATACACCCTGTTCTTTTGATTAAATGAAAAAGGCTGGTTTACCAGGTTTCCATTGCTGATATAGCCTTTCCCCAGCGATGCGTCAACGGCAGGATAAATCGCTTTACTGATTTGAGCAGGCTGACTGTACAAGAGGTTACCGGAGGTGTCGTAAAAACGGATCGCATTGGTAGCGGCATTTTGTTCCGGCGTTCTGCTGATCTGTAACCGATGACGAATGATGGCGTCCGGATATCCTTTCTCCCGCAGTTTTCGCTGTATATATTCCTGCCCCAGGAATTCATACAAACGGTTAAATGCATCATTGCTGCTGACCAGGAATATTTGTTTAATATAATTGGCAATGGTAGGCCTGCCATCAATCGCATGCGGTTGTGTATAAACATAGTCCTGCGATTCGGCAGAACTGTCGGTGATCATGGTGGAATGCATATCCAGCCCCGGGATTTTTAGCTCATTCAGTTTTTCCAGCGCTAAAAAAGCAATAGGCATTTTTACGGTACTGGCGGGGTAGTAGTAGCGGTCGTTTTGCAGATGGAAGCTATATTCCCTGAAACTGGCTTTATTGCGCCTGTTTCGGTTAATCTGCGTGTACACAATCTGAACACGCAGACTGTCTTTGTTGTTGATAATATGCTGAAATGCCGCAGGATTGGATTTCAGTACGTTTTCCAACGGATTTTCTTCTTTTGTAGCCTGGCTTTGCGCCATAAGCAGGTGAATTTGCAGAAGCAATACCGGTAGCAAAGCAATCTTTCTCATAAATCAAACTTACAGAAAAATGATCAGGTGGAGCGGTCGTTGCGGAACCTATAAACTATTAACTTTACGATATGCCACATGAAGCTATTTCGGTTTTTGATATGTTCAAAACAGGCGTGGGGCCGTCCAGTTCCCATACACTGGGTCCATGGAAAGCAGCGCTGCGTTGCATCGACACCATTTCCTCCAGGAGCAGTACCGCTCAGATTGCATCGGTGACCGTTTTACTGTATGGATCGCTGGCCAAAACCGGCAAGGGGCACGGAACAGATATTGCCGTGCTGATGGGATTGTGCGGAGAAGATCCGGTAACCATTGATGTAAACAGCATTACGCCTAAAATCCGGGACATTGAAATCTCCCAACAACTCTTACTGGGTGGTGAAACATTCATTCCTTTTTCCATTCAGGAACAGGTGCAGTTTCTCTACCACGATTCCCTGGCCTTTCATCCAAACGGGTTAACTTTTTTGGTTGAAACCAAATCGGGAGAGCAGTGGAGTGAAACCTTTTTTTCCATTGGCGGCGGTTTTGTGGTGAAAGAAGGAGAAAAAGGGGGAGGCAAAGCAATGGTGGACCTGCCATTCCCGGTGAATACGGCCGATGACCTGTTGCACTGGTGCAGAAAAACAGGAATGTCGATCAGTGAAGTGGTATTGGAAAATGAAACGGTATGGCAATCGGAAGCGGATACCCGAAAAGGTGTGCTCGACATTTGGCATACCATGCGTGATTGTATATACAGGGGCTGTCATACTAAGGGGGAACTGCCCGGTGGTTTGCAGGTTAGAAGAAGGGCTTTTGAACTGAATAAAAAACTGCTTAAAGATCAGCCCTACCACAACCCGGAAGAATGGCTGAATGCCATCCGGAAGGGCGGCGCCAGCTTTCAATATATCCTGGACTGGGTCAGTTGTTTTGCACTTGCCGTGAACGAAGAGAATGCCTCCTTCGGCAGGGTTGTTACTGCACCTACCAACGGCGCTGCCGGTGTGATACCCGCCGTACTGCAATACTATATTGCTTTCTATGAGGGAGCAACGGAAGAGAAGATCATCAGCTTTTTATTAACTGCATCAGAAATCGGCAGCATTTTCAAAAAAGGAGCAACCATTTCTGCTGCAATGGGTGGTTGTCAGGCGGAGATTGGGGTTTCCTCTGCCATGGCAGCCGCAGGACTTACGGAATGCATGGGCGGAACCCAGCGACAAGCGTTGATGGCTGCTGAAATTGCGATGGAACATCATTTAGGTCTTACCTGTGATCCGGTTGGCGGATTGGTGCAAATTCCCTGTATTGAAAGAAATACCATGGGTGCCATCAAAGCCATCACGGCTTCGCAGCTTGCCCTGCAAAGCACTCCGGATTTTGCGCTTGTAAGTCTTGATAAAGTCATTGCCACTATGTGGACTACTGCCCTGGACATGAACAGTAAATACAAAGAAACTGCAGATGGCGGGTTAGCCGTGCAGATCCCATTGGGATTGAGCGAATGTTAACGTTTTAATTCAACTGCGGATCCAGTTCCAATGATGCAGGGTCTACATCGGCGTAGTCCCTGATTTCATTATAAAGGGTTCCTCTTTCTACCGGCTGGCGTTTTACCTGTTGAATTAACCTTACCAGGTCGGCCGTGCTCATGGCAGGATTCTGTTCTTCACTGCCCGCCATTGCATAAATTTTAGTGGAATCATCGATGGTTCCGTCAATATCATTCACCCCGAAAGACAGGGTTAATTGGGCATTCTGACGACCCAGCATGGGCCAGTAAGCTTTAATATGCGGGAAGTTGTCCATGTAGATCCTGGATACCGCATACATTTTCATATCTTCCACAATCGTGCTTTCCGGCACATCGCTCATATCATTGTCCATATTGCGAAACTTCAATGGAATGAAAGTATTAAAGCCGCCGGTCTGATCCTGCAGGCTACGAAGCCTTTCCATATGATCTATCCGGTGGGCATAAGATTCAATATGACCGTATAACAAAGTAGCATTGCTGTGCATTCCGAGTTCATGTGCAGTCTGGTGAATTTTCAGCCAGCCTTCCGCATCTACCTTGTCTTCACAGATTTTTCTGCGGATATCCGGGTGGAAGATTTCAGCGCCACCTCCCGGCAGGGAATCCAAACCTGCTTCATGCGCCAGTTTCATGCCTTCTTCAACACTTACATTGGCTTTGCGGAACATATAATCCAGTTCAACCGGAGTAAAAGCCTTAACGTGTAATTCGGGGCGATGCGCTTTGATGGTACGAAGCAATTCCAGGAAAAAGGAGAGGGTCATTTTAGGGTGTACGCCACCCACAATATGTACTTCGGTAACCGGCTTACCATCATAGCTTTTCACGATATGCATCATCTGTTCAATGCTGAGTTCCCATCCTTCCTCCCGGTTGGAATACAAGCGGGAATAAGAACAGAATGCACAGGAAAATACACATACATTGGTAGGCTCTATATGAAAATTCCGATTGAAATAGGTTTTATCGCCATGCAATTCTTCCCGCACCCAGTTGGCAAGAGCGCCTACATAAGAAAGAGAGCCTTTCTCAAATAACTGAACACCTTCTTCAAAACTGATTCTCTGTTTTGCGATTACTTTTTTTCCGATGGCTTGTAAAATAGGGTCTTTTTCCGCACTCACTAAAACTGAAATAGCTGCATTACTCATCGTGTTGGATTTGACTGCAAAACTACGAAAGAGTTGGTTAATTCAGCCCAAATAAAATGGGCTTTTAAGACATCAGGATTCCTGCAATGGTTGCAGAAAGGTAGGAGGCAAGTGTACCACAGAGCAGGGCTTTCAGGCCCAATTTTGCAAGGTCGCCCCGGCGTGTGGGAGCCAATTCTCCTATACCCCCGATCTGCATTCCTACACTGCTGAAATTGGCAAATCCGCAAATGGCGATGCTTACAATCAGCAGGCCTTTTTCGGTTACAATCGGAACTGCTTTCGTGGTGAGATTATTGAATGCAACAAACTCATTGACGGTGAGTTTTTGCCCGAGCAGGGAGGCTGCATTGGCAATATCCTGAGAAGGTACACCCATTGCCCAGGTCATCGGGTAAAATATTTTACTGAAGATGACATCGAGGGTAACTCCGGGTATAAACTGCCCGATTAACCAGTTCAGTAAGGCAATAAGGGCAATGAAACCGATCAGCATGGCAATTACATTCACGGCAATTTTCATACCGTCACTGGCGCCATGCGAAATGGCATCTATGATATTGCTGTAAGGGCTTTTTACTTCCAGTTTAACCTTACCCATGGTCTGGGATTCTTCGGTTTCGGGGAATACGATTTTTGAAATGACCAATGCACCCGGCGCAGCCATTAAACTGGCGGTCAGCAGGTATTCTGCCTTTGCACCCATGTTTGCGTATACAATGAGGATACCGCCGGCTATACAGGCAAGGCTTCCGCTCATGCTGGCCAGCAGTTCACTCCTGGTCATCGTACTTAAATACGGACGAATCATTACCTGTGCTTCTACCTGACCAACAAAAGCGCTGGCCACATTGCTGAGGGCTTCCGCTCCGCTCACCCGCATCACAAAATTCATGGCTTTGGCTATGATGGATACAATAAACTGCATCACACCGAAATGATACAATATGGCAACCAGTACGCAAACTAAAATAATGGTTGAAGTAACACTGAAGGCAAATACAAAACCGCCCTGGTTAAAATTCATTACACCGCCGGGCGCATCTACCATCACGCCTCCGTATACAAAGGCTACACCCTCCCTGGCGAAACGTTCAATTTTTTCCATGCCATGCCCCAGCATCTGAAAAAAGCGGGTAACAGGGGGGACTTTCAATACCATTACAGCTATAAAAATCTGGAGTAGTATTCCGCTGACAACGAGCCTGTAATTGATCCTTTTTTTATTGTTGGAAAACAAAAATGCAATGCCTAAAATCAGTATAACGCCCAATAATCCCTGAAACCTTTCCATAAGCAATTAGTTCGCAGACTTTTAAAGCGTGTAAGATAGTTAAATAAGGATTAGAAAATGACGTTTTTGTTAAGTTTTGAGGGCAAAAAATACCGGATATCCGGCCATCGGCATAAAAAAAGGCCCCATAAAGGAGCCTTTATCTGCCTTATTGAAAATCTTATAAGTGAGATTTGATTTTTTTGTCGAGCACAGACTTCGGCACGGCGCCGATCTGCTTGTCTACAATCTGACCTCCTTTAATGAAAAGGATTGCCGGAATGGAGGTAATACCGTAGTTCACACTCAGGTTGGGATTGTGGTCTACGTTTACTTTTCCTACGTTGATCTGACCGTCATATTCCTTGGCCAGTTCTTCAATAACCGGTCCGATTGCACGACAGGGCCCGCACCATTCTGCCCAGAAATCCACCACAGTTAATTTATCACTATCCAGAACAGTTGTCTGAAAATTCGCGTCTGTTAATTCTAAAGCCATTTTTATCAATTTTAGTTTTAAGGTTTCTTACTATTGAACCGGGCGATCCAATCTGCCGGTTTTGATTAGAGAATATCAAATTTAAGCCCATTCCTACCTTTCTGCTTAATTGACTTTTCCACCGATGTGATTAGGCTGTTTTTGACTGATTTTCTGACAAGGGGGCAGCCGTTCTAACCCTTATCGGGTAAAACCGGAAATAGGTGGCAGACCGCCAAATCCACTCTACAGGCCCATATTGATATTTTTTGAGCCACCATCTGCAAAAAACGACCTGCACTACAAAGAAAAGAATCCCCATCAACCAGTTCAATGCCGGATGGGTTTTCCCCACCAACCCCAACCCGACACCATAAAACAACAGCAACCCAAGCAGGGTTTGCGACAGGTAGCAGGTAAGGGCCATTTTACCAATAGAAGCAAACCAGCTACCAAAGGTCTGCCAACTGTTTTTTTGCAGCAGGAGGCTGAAGCCGGTGATATAAATCATCACCAGTGCTCCGTTGAACAGGTTATAGAGGATACCAAAGAAAAGACCTACTGTCCGGTTCTGCTGCCAGTTGAGTTTAAACAGTTCATTGGCTGCAAACATGCCCAGGGCCAGCAGCAAGCAGACCAGGGCCAGCCAGAACAGGTTCTTTTTGATTTTCCGGAATACAGGTGCTGCTATGGCCATGCGATTGAACCAGTTCTGCCTTCCGAAATACATTCCCAATAAAAAGAACCCGAATGTGATATATATCCTTCCGCTGTTGAACTGAAAGTTGAACTTATCGGAAAGATTCCGCAGGTTGTCTTTCCAAAGGCTGATCCAACTGTTTCCGGTGTATATGGCATAGAACGCCCTGGACTCCGCTTCATAATTGGCCGGAACTCCCTGTCCGGGCATACCGGTGGTTCCGGGAGTCAGCAGTCTTACCGTTTCTATCAGCACCAGGGGAATATTTGCCGCAAAAAAGATACCCGTAAAGAGGATCCAACGATTGTTCCATTTTCGGGCAAGCAACAGTATAAAACCCAGCGGTGCATAAATAGACAGAATATCGCCCCGCCAGAATGCATGGTGAATCAACCCGATGATCCCCATCAGGGCAATTCTCCATCCATATCGAAGTACAAAATTATCCTGCTGCGCCTTACGACTCATCTGCAGGTAAAAACTCAGGCCAAACAGGAAGGAGAAAAAGGCAAAGAATTTCCCGGAGATCAGTACCTCGTTCAGGATGCTGACAACCGTACTACCCGGATCCGAATAGCGCTTAAATATTTCCTCCGGCAACGGCCCTCCATTGTACCAGAAGCACATATGGGCCAGCAGAATTCCCAGGAGGGCAATCCCTCTTAAAGCGTCCACTGTAAGTATCCGATCCTTTTTAAATACATTTTCCATGCAAACAGTTTTATTGCAATAAATGCAATATCTGTATGGAAACGCGGGCAATTGGGATAAACGTTCAAATTCAGGGTTAACTGCGTAAATAGCAAGATCAGCTTAACCTACCAGGCCAACTTTCACGTCTACATCTGGATTATTCATCAGGAAATCGGCCATCTCTTCATTCATCTGGAAACCCCGCTCAATGGTGTACATGCTGATCCGCAGATTTTCTTTTGGCTCTATCACATTCAGGCGCAGGGTAGATTTTCCCGGAAAGGAGCGGAGGTTCTTTTCGAGAAACTGCACCATCTGTTCATTGATTGCTCCCGGATGCATGCTGACTTCTACACTCCGGGTCAGGGTTTGCTTCACTGTTTCCAGCAACGACATGCTGCTAATCTTGAATTCAAAAACATTTGCCTGGTTATAACGGTTCCGGAAGAATCCGTTGAGCAAAATATTTTGACCTTTTTCGAGATAGTTCTGAAACTTCACATAGTCTTCGCTCCAGAGCACGTACTCTGTTTTGCCACTGAAATCTTCGATGGTGAAGGATCCGAAGTTTTTACCTGTTTTGGTAACACGGTGCTGCACATCGGTCACCAGCCCGGCCACACGAAGCTGCTTACCCGGATTGGATAGTGAGGCAATACTATCTTTTATTTCGTTGAAGTCTGCAATACTGGTGATCTCATAATGCTTCAATTCAAACTTAAAGTGATCCAGCGGATGCCCGCTCATAAACATGCCCGTCACTTCTTTTTCGTAGTTCAGGAGTTCCGTTAATGTCCATGGTTCGCAAGCCGGAATTTTAGGAACCGGCACGGTCATTGCGCCGGGAAGATCTCCAAACAGGGTATTGGTATTGCCGGTAGCCATACTTTGTTGCTGCTGCCCGTAGGCAATGATTTTTTCCAGGCCTGTTACACGTTCCCCGTCTGCCATGTTAAAATACTGCGCCCGGTGAAAGGCGGGGAAACAATCGAAAGCGCCGGAGTAAGCAAGGCTTTCCAGCGATTTTTTGTTGACGCTTTTCTGCAGGATCCGCTTCACAAAATCAAAAATATCTGTATAGGGCCCGTTTTTCTGGCGCTCGGTAATAATACCCTCAATGGCCATTTCACCAACCCCTTTCAGTCCACCCAGGCCAAACCGGATTTCTCCCTTGCTGTTTACGGCAAATCCCTTGAGCGATTCATTGATATCCGGTCCGAGCACTTTAATGCCCATCCGTTTACACTCTTCCATGAAGAAGGTGATCTTTTCGATATTGCCCTGGTGGTTCAATACCCCGGACATGTATTCTCCCGGGTAATGCGCTTTTAAATAGGCCGTTTGATAAGCCACAAATGCATAACAGGTAGAGTGGGATTTGTTGAAAGCATATTGGGCAAAAGCTTCCCAATCGGTCCAGATCTTTTCCAGTTTATCTGCAGGATGCCCTTTCTGTATGGCTCCTTCCACAAATTTCCCCTTCATCTTATCCAGGGTTTTGCGGTCTTTTTTACCCATGGCCTTTCTCAATACATCAGCATCCCCCTTACTGAACCCGCCGATTTTCTGGGAAAGCAACATCACCTGTTCCTGGTACACCGTGATACCATAGGTATCTGCCAGGTATTCTTCCATATCGGGTAAATCGTAGGTAATAGGTTCCTTACCATGTTTGCGGTCGATGAAGTTGGGGATATAGGCAATCGGCCCCGGACGATACAGGGCGTTCATGGCAATCAGGTCGCTGAACTGATCGGGTTTCAGTTCGCGCAGGTATTTTTGCATACCCACACTTTCAAACTGGAACGTACCGTTGGTTTCACCACGCTGGTACAGCCTGAATGTTTTTTCATCGTCCAGCGGAATATTATCGAGGTCTATTTCTACTCCATGGTTTTGTTTAATCAGTTCCAGGGCTGTTTTCAAAATAGACAGGGTCTTTAACCCCAGAAAGTCCATCTTGATTACACCGGCGTCTTCAATAATGCTGCCTTCAATCTGCGTAACCCAGAGGTCAGAATCTTTGGCAGTTGCCACCGGAATCAGATCGGTGAGGTCGCGGGGAGCGATGATGATTCCCGCCGCATGGATACCGGTATTCCGGACGGATCCTTCCAGTCGCTCGGCCTCTTTCAGTACCTGCGCGCGAATGTCTGTTCCTTTGTAAATCTCCCGCAGCTTCTTAACGTTCTCAATATCTTCCTGCTGATAGCCTTCTTTTTCTTCCAGCGATTTAGCACCTTCTTTTGCGGTGATCGGGGCTTTCAGCACCCTGCCCAATTCGGTACCCGGTTTATCCGGTACCAGTTTGGCCAGCATATTGCTTTCTGCCAGCGGCAGGTCCATTACCCGGGCAACATCCTTAATGCTCATCTTCGCAGCCATAGTACCATAGGTAACAATCTGCGCCACCTGGCTCTTGCCATATTTATCCACTACATAGTCGATCACTTTCTGACGGCCCTCATCATCAAAGTCCGTATCAATATCGGGCATGCTCTTCCGATCCGGGTTGAGGAAACGCTCAAACAGCAGATTGTATTTAACAGGATCTATGTTCGTAATACCGATACAATAAGCCACCACGCTGCCCGCAGCAGAACCGCGGCCAGGTCCGATGAATACGCCCATCTCACGGCCTGCTTTAATAAAATCACTTACAATTAAGAAGTAACCGGCAAAACCCATGGTTCGTATGGTGAACAATTCAAAGTCGATCCGTTCCTGTATTTCGGGCGTTACATCGTTGTAACGTTTGTGGGCGCCTTCGTAGGTAAGGTGTTTCAGAAATTCCCACTGATCGAGGTTGGAATCACCATGTACCTGAAATTCTTTTGGAATAGGGAAGGCGGGGAGTAGGATATCTTTCTTCAGATTGAGTATCTCTACCTTATCTACAATCCGGTTGGTATTATCCAGCGATTCAGGAATATCGTGGAAGAGTTTTTGCATCTCTTCCGGTGTTTTAAAATAAAACTGATCGTTCGGGAATTTAAAGCGCCTGTTTTTGATCTGCACTTCGTCGTTCACAAAATCATCAAAACCGGGTGTACTTTGTTTTTCACCCGTATTAATACAGAGCAGGATATCATGCGCATTGGCATCTTCTTTGTCTACATAATGGCTGTCGTTCGTGGCAATCACCGGAACATTGTACTTTTTAGAAAACTTCAGCAAAGTCTGGTTGATGATTTCCTGTTCCTTGATATTGTGCCGCTGAATTTCTATGTAATAATCTTCACCAAACAGGTCCAGCCACCATTTAAATTCCTGTTCCGCCTTCTCTTCGCCCTGGTGCAGTATGGTTTGCGGCACATAAGCGCCGATACAACAGGTAGTGGCAATCAGTCCTTCGTGGTATTTTTCAATCAGTTCCTTATCAATACGGGGGTACTTGCTGTACAAACCCTCAATATAACCAAGCGAAGTTAGCTTCACCAGGTTCTGGTAACCGATTTTGTTCTTGGCCAGCAATACCTGATGAAAACGGTTGTCTTTCACCTCTTTTGTAAACGACTTGGCATGACGGTCTTTTACCACATAAAATTCGCAACCCACTATTGGCTTTACTACCGGCTCCACAATATCTTTTCCGGAATCATCCTTGCCTACCACCCTGGTTTTCTTCCAGGCCTGGCTTACGAATTCAAATGCGCCAAACATATTACCATGATCGGTAATGGCCACCGCAGGCATTTGATGATCGGCTGCTTTCTGGTATAAATCACTGATCGGAGCGGCTCCATCCAATAAGGAATACTGGGTATGAACATGTAAATGGGAAAACTGACACATCGGGGCGAAGTTCGTGGTTCTTCCTCAATTTTAAAAATTGAGACGCTTTGATGGACTATTAACATGCTACGCTTAAATTGCAGATCATATGAGATTGAATTCATATATACTATTACTCGGATCCCTGGTTTTTTTAGCCAGTTGTAGTACCGTTCGTAAGATGACCAATAAAGATAAAAGCGGTAATACCGTTGTGACCAAAAAATATGGTACGGAGAAAAGGGAATTCCTGAACGGTATCCAGGTAACATTGGGTACGGTCACCACCACCCGGCAAAAAACGAAGAGTGTTGCCACCGGTTCAGGTAAAACCAATAATGGGGAGTCTGCAGGCGGCAGCGCTGCTATTGAAAAAGCCAACTGGTTGCAATTAAAGTATGCCGTGGTTATTGATGCGCCTGTGGAAAATCTCACCAATATTCCCTTACTGGAACAGATTGACCGCTGGTGGGGGGTACGCTACTGCATTGGAGGCAGCACAGAAAATTGTATTGACTGTTCTGCCTATACACAAATTGTTATGCGAGAAGTGTTCAAAGTCAGTCTTCCCAGAACAGCCCAGGAACAGTACAACCAGGCGCAAAGGGTGGAGCTGGAAGACCTGCAGGAAGGGGATCTTGTCTTCTTCAGCACCGGTGGCGGCCGTTCCATTTCTCATGTGGGCATCTATTTACAGAACAATAAATTCACCCATGCATCTACTTCCGGTGGTGTAACCATCACCGATCTGAACGATAAATACTGGAGTCCGAAATTCAGGGGCGGCGGTCGCTTTCAGCAATAAATGAGAATCGCTTGTTTACTTATTTACGCAGGTACTTCTGCTTAAAGTTGTCATAAAGCTGAATGGCGTCCGGGGTAAGTTTCAGCGCAAAAACAGCAGCGATCATGATACCGGAAAAAACAACCGTACGCAGGATAATCCCACTCCAACCGGTTATTTCGCCCATTGTAAAATAGCAGCATGCATAAGCAGCACCCGCCACCAGCAACGATAAAACGGTTTTCTGGTCGAATGGTTGCATATTGAATTTCCGGCGCAGGAATTCGAAACGAATGAAATTGTAAACACTATATGCCACCAGTTCTGCAAATGCAGAGCCGATGATGCCATAATGTTTGATCAGAAAATAGGTGAGGGGCAACCGGAATGCCAGCAATACTACACCACTCACAAAATCGAAACGCCAATAGGTAGATGTATTGATCACCACGGCATTCAGGCCTGTACCGGCGTCAATGATCCTGACCATTCCCAAAATAAAAATGACCCCAAGACCATCCTGGTACGCTTTCTGTATATTCAGGACGTCCATGCCCTGTTGCACGTTTAGCCAGAGATTTCCAAAAATAAACAAAGCCATCAACAGGAGGTTGATGCAGGAACGCTGGTAAATCCGCTTTATTTCGGGATAGTTTTTATCCTTCCATGCCCTCGACAATACCCCTGTGGAAACAGCTTGTATACTGCGTTGCGGAACCTGCACCAGGTTGGCCGCATACTGTGCCAGGCCAAAAACACCCACTACGGCCAGTCCCTGAAATTTTGCGATGATAAAACTGTCGATGGTTGCAGCGATTGAAGCAATAAGGGTTCCGCTGTATATCAACAATTGCATCCCCACCATTTTTTTCCAGAATTTCCTGGTAACACGGCTCAGTTTGGATGGAAAGTGAAGATGACCGGACCGGAGCAACACCACAGCCAGTACGGCAAAAATGATCAGGAATAAAAAGGTGAAGAGTTGCACAAAAGCATCAAAGCTGATCAACTTAAAATAATAGAGCAGAATGAAGAGCAGGGTAACGATTCTTAACCCGGTTTCTTTCAGAAAATTGGAAATAATGGTCTTCTGCAATGCCCAGGCAAAACCTTCCATTACATTAAACAGCAATGAGCCGAGTGCAAAGGGGAACATCCAGTAATAGTAATCTACAATCAGCTTAGACTTCTCCGAAAACTGTTGAACAAACACCGGGCGAAAGAACCATCCGAGCGTGATTACCAGCAGAAAGCCTGCCAGTGCGGCCACCATTCCCCAGGTCATCAGATCTATCTTATGTGTTTCCAGGTTGTCTTTGTAATATGGATAGAACTTATGAATCACCGGAATAATGCCAAGTGCACCAAATGCACTCACATTCTGGGCGAAGTCAAAAAAGATCCTGGTAAGCGCATATTCCTCCGGGGAAAAGGAACCGTTCATCGTATAGAAGTACGTATTGATGGCCCCCAGGAAAAATCCAAAGTATACCAGTATGCTCGAAATAATTGTTTGTTTCCTGATCGTGCCCATCTGCTAATTCAATTTGATCACCATTTCCTTTTTTTCAAGGGTTTGGATATAAAAGTATTTATTCAGATCCTTCAGCGAAAGCCCTTCGGCCTGCCCGGGCTTCAGCGGGTATTCCTGCCACTTGTTCAGTTTGGGCTGAATCCGGATGGTATCGCCGGCAGAAGGAATCTGCAGGGGGAGGTTAAATCCTTCCACCGCATCACTCCAACGGTATACCAGCTTATCCTTTTTATAGGAGATATAATACTCCAGTACCGGAATCTGTATACCTCGAAGGTATTGATCAAAAATTCCTTTAACAGCAAAACCTGTGTAACGAGGCATGAATTTTTCCAGCTCGGAAGTAGAAACGATTGCATGCCAGTATTTCCGGTTCATGTCCCGGAGCATTTCCCTGAATTGTTCATCGTTGTTCATGGCCATGCGAATGCTGTGTATCATGGCCGATGCCTTATAATACATATCACCGCTACCGGTTGCCTGTACATTGTAAGGCGCAATGATGGGTTGATCGTTCTGAATATTTTTCCGGCTGCCAAAATTGTACTCATTACCAGCCTGCTTCCCCTCCAGCCATTCGGTAAAAAGGGTTTCGCTGTAATTGGTAAACCCTTCATGAATCCACATATCGGCAATGTCATTGGAAGTGATATTATTGCCGAACCACTCATGCCCGCTCTCGTGAATGATGATAAAATCCCATTTCAATCCCCAGCCGGTTCCGGACAGGTCTTTCCCGAGGTACCCGTTTTTATACCTGTTGCCATAGGCCACATTGCTCTGGTGTTCCATGCCCAGGTAAGGCACTTCCACCAGTTTGTATCCATCGCGGTAAAAAGGATAGGGGCCAAACCAGTATTCAAAACACCTGAGCATGGGCTTTACCTGCTCCAGTTGATGCATTGCACTGTCCTTGCTGGATTCCAGCACATAATAATCAAGGCTTAGCAGGCCGGATGCACCTTTGAACCGGTCTTTGATCAGGGTATACTTTCCGATATTCATGCTCACGCCATAATTATTGATCGGGCTCTTTACTTCCCAAACCCAGGTTCTGGTGCGATCCCCGTGTTGAATCTGCTTCTTCAACCGGCCATTGGAAACCGCTGTGAGCGTATCCGGAACCCTTATCGAAATCAACATTCCGGAATCCGGCTCATCTGCCTGATGATCCTTACAGGGCCACCAGGCACTGGCACCCAGCCCCTGGCAGGAGGTAGCCACAAAGGGTGCGCCTTTGATATCTTTTTTCCAGCTTACACCGCCATCCCATGGCGCCCGAACGGCTTCGCGGGGTGTTCCGTGATAATATATGCGGATGACTGCCTGTTTTTCCCTGATCATCATTTTGCCATAATCAATGATGGCCACATTGCTGTCTCTTTTGAAGGAAAGCAACCTGTTCTTTGTTGCGGGAACAGCCGTTGTTACACTGTCGATGATCAATGGCTGCTGCAGGTCTATCTGCATATAACGGCCTGCTTTTACTGCCCTGAATTGCAGATCTACAGATCCCTGCAGGGTTTTCCGGGCGATATCGGGCGTTACCTGAAGGGAGTAATGCAGCAGATTCCACCATGCCCTTTCAGGCGTAATACTACCGCGCAGGGTATCTGCTTTTGTAAATTTTTTTCCGGCGCCGGTTTGCGCCTGCAAATAAAAGGACAGGAGAAAAAAAAGGCTGCTGATGGCAACTGTTCTTATATTCATGGTTTAAAAATAGGATATTCGGAACCATGTTTGCAAAAGCCTTCGTTAAACCCTTATTTTTCGGGAGATATGCCCTTGTACTGGCGACCCTGTTGTGTGTCAGTTCCTGCCGGGAATCTGCCGCGGAAAAGAAAAAAGTTTTCTATTATAATGAAGCTACCGGCATTGCCACGCTGGATCCGGCCTTTGCCAAAAACCAGAGCATCATGTGGGCGGTACATCAGTTATACAACACATTGGTGGAAATCGACAGCAACCTGAATATTGTTCCTTCCCTTGCCAAAACCTGGGATATCAGCGCCGACAGAACCGTTTATACTTTTCACCTGCGCGATTCCGTTTTCTTTCAGGATGATCCCTTGTTTCCTGCTGGAAAAGGCAAACAACTTACTGCCGCAGATGTGGTATACAGCCTTCGGCGTATCCAGGATAAATCGGTGGCCAGCAGCGGCGCCTGGATTTTCAATAACAGGATTGCCGAAAATGGTTTCATTGCTTTAAACGACAGTACTTTTCAATTGAAACTGATCAGCCCGTTTCAACCTATCCTGGGAATTCTGAGTATGCAGTATTGCAGCATTGTTCCCCGGGAAGTGGTGGAGCATTACGGCAAGGATTTCAGGAGCCACCCCTGTGGCACGGGCCCGTTTAAATTTGTATCCTGGGATGAAGGCGAAGCCATGATCCTGCACAGGAATGAAAATTATTGGGAAAGGGATGCTGCCGGCAGGCGCTTGCCTTATATTGATGCGGTTAAACTGAGCTTTTACGACAATAAAGCTACGGAGTTCCTGCAGTTCCGGCAGGGCAGGCTTAGTTTTATCAACGATATTGATGCTTCTTTCAAAGACGAAATACTTTCCAAAAAAGGAGTCCTCCGTTCGGAATGGAAAAACAGGATTCAACTCAAGAAGCATCCTTATCTCAACACCGAATACCTCGGCATTTTGGTGGATGAAAACAATGAACTTGTAAAAAATTCCCCCACGCGGTTCAGGGCCATCCGCCAGGCCATGAACTATGCCATTAACCGCCCGCAGTTGATGATGTATATGCGCAATTCTATTGGGATTCCGGCCGAAGCCGGTTTTGTTCCGGGCGGATTGCCTTCGCGCAATACAGAGATCGTAAAAGGGTATCACTACGATCCGGAAAAAGCCCGGGAATTGGTGAAACAATCAGGCTATCATGCAGCCGGTCAGCCTCCGGTGAAATTGCTTACCATTGCCATTTATGCAGATGTGGCCAGTTTTATTGCGCGCCAGATTGAAGAAGTGGGCATTAAAGTGCAGGTGGAAGTTGTGCAAAAAAGCCTGCTGCTGGAACAGACTGCCAAATCCCAGGCCTTGTTTTTCAGGGGAAGCTGGATTGCTGATTACCCGGATGCGGAAAATTATATGGCTATGTTCTACAGCAAAAACCCGGCGCCGCCTAATTATACCCGCTATAAAAATGCCGGCTTTGATCTTCTCTATGAACGCGCTTTACGGGAAACAAACGATTCTGTCCGGTACGATTTGTATCGGAAGATGGATCAGATCGTTATCAACGATGCACCGGTGATTCCGGTATGGTACGATATGGCCATACATCTTATACAGCCCGGTATCAGCGGATTCGGCCCCAATGCGCTGAACCTGCTGGAACTGAGAAGGGTACAGATCAATGCTTCTTCAACTTATCCTTAAATACTTTTTCGAATTTCTCCAGTTTGGGTTGAATCACAAAACGACAATAGCCCTGGTTCTGGTTGTTGTTGTAATAATCCTGGTGATAGTTCTCTGCCGGATAGAAATTCTTAAACGGCTCAATCACCGTTACGATTGGCTTTGCCCATGCACCACTTTGATCCAGGGCAGCTTTATACTTCTCAGCCTTTCCCTTTTGCTCCGCATTGTGGTAAAAAATGGCACTTCTGTACTGAGGCCCCACATCATTGCCCTGCTGGTCCATGGTGGTAGGGTCATGGGTTTTCCAAAATACTTCCAGCAATTCATCATAGGTGATTTTGGCCGGGTCGTACACAATCCGGCAAAGCTCAATATGCCCGGTATTTTTGTCGCAAACCTGCTCATAGGTAGGGTTCTCCACATACCCGCCTCCATAACCGCTGAGTACATGTATTACCCCGTTTAACCGTTGGAAAAAAGCTTCTGTACACCAGAAGCAACCTTCGCCGAAAGTGGCTGTATCTGTTTGAATCACTGCGGGGGTGTCCATATTATTCATATCACTGGAAATTTCCTGGTTATGCCGGTCCGGAGCCGCACAGGAGGCCATATACAGGCTCACAGACAACAAAAATAAAGTCAGTTTTTTCATGGTATAATAACCTAAATATACGCTGCTTCCTTACAACAGCCGATCCACCCGAATAGTTTAACCCTTCTTTAAATAACGGGGGAGGAATTGAACCTGTTGTTCCTTTTTGTATCTTTATGGTACCGTAACCGCTATGAACCTATTATCTCCATTGAAAAAGGAGTTGTATTTCCGTGTGGAAATGCTGCTGCTGATAGCCCCGATCCTGTTTTTCGGGTTGCACTTTTTATTTTACCAGGTACTCTTTATCAATCCCTATCTGAGCACTTCTGTTCCATTGTTCCTGAGTAATAACCTGCTGATTACCCAGATTGCCGCGCTGTTAATCCCTTATGTGACTCATTGCTTTTTAAGGGAACAGGGGCAATACCATGAACTGATCTGTAAAATTCATATCATGGGATCTGTTTTCCTGGTAGCAGCAGGCCTCTTTACGTACCAGATTGTACAACCGGCGTTCTCTTATCATGGTACGCCCTTACTGGATACGCCTCAGAACGAGTTGGGCATGGAAGCCGGTTTTTCTACTTACCTGGTATTGGGTGCGCAACTGTTGCTTCAACTTACGTTCCTGATTTTCGCTATGTTCCGGTTGTTTCTTCCCGCAAAAAAGGCAGCCGTTTCCGGATATGGACAAAGAGTTGCTTCCGGGGCTTAACTTTGCACCCTAAATTGAAAAGGCTCTCTCATGCGTTTATACCCGGAATCGGCGTTATCACAACTGGAATTTGACAAGGTAAAGGATCTGTTGGCGGAACTATGCAAAACCGACATCTCCCGGCAGAAAGCTGTAAATCTGCGCATCCATACCCGGAAAGACTATATAGACAGGGAACTGCGGCAAACGCATGAATACAAAATGATCCTGTTGCAGCAGCAGTATTTCCCCAATGAATTTACCCATAATATCAGCAAGGACGTTAAACTGCTGTCGATACCAGGCGCCTTGATTACCGGCGAACAATGGATGCAGATCAAAAAACTGACGGAGAGCATCGGCAGCATTTTCCGTTGGTTCGACAATGAAAGAAGAATGGCCTTCCCGTTTCTTACTTCAGTAATTAAAGACAGTTATTACGAAAAGCTCATTGTGGAAATGATCAACGAAGTGCTGGATGATGCCGGGGTGGTAAAAGACAATGCCTCCGACGAACTGCAGAAAATCAGGATCAATCTCTTCAGGCGCCGCAATGAACTGCGCCGCATGTTTGAGAAAGTGGTACAGAAAATGGCCAAGGCGGGTTATACGGCGGATATAGATGAAAGTTTCAGTAACGGCCGCAGGGTAATCGCCGTATTCTCCGAACACAAACGACAGGTAAAAGGAATCCTGCATGGAGAAAGTGACAGCCGTAAAACAGCGTTCATTGAACCGGAGGAAACCATTGAGCTGAACAATGCCGTGTTCTCGCTGGAGCATGAAGAGATCAAAGAAATACAAAGAATCCTTCGCGCACTCACTGCCCGTTTGTCGGTGTATGCACCTTTGCTGACCCAATACCTGCAGATCATTGGAGAATATGATTTTATCAAAGCCAAGGCCCGGTTAGCGGTAGATATGAATGCGAACCTGCCCGAAGTATCCGATAAAGCACAGATTCAACTGGTGGAAGCATACCATCCCCTGCTTTTTTTATACAACAAAGTTTCAGGGAAACAAACCATTCCGGTTACGCTGACACTCAACGACCAGAACAGGATACTGGTAATCAGCGGCCCCAACGCAGGTGGCAAAACCGTTACCATGAAAACCATTGGCCTGAACCAGTTGATGCTGCAAAGCGGTTTGCTGGTTCCGGTGAGCGCTTTGTCGCAGATGGGCATATTCAAACAGTTGTTCATACATATTGGCGACACGCAGAATCTTCAGTTTGAGCTGAGTACTTATTCCAGTCACCTCTTGCACATGAAGCATTTCATGGAAAATGCCAATGGCAGAACCATGTTCTTTATAGATGAACTGGGCAGCGGTTCAGACCCCAATCTGGGCGGTGCATTTGCCGAAGTAATCATGGAAGAATTATCGCGCAGGCATTCTTATGGCGTGGTAACCACACACTACCTGAACCTGAAAGTGATGGCCAATCATACCCAGGGTATTCTGAACGGTGCCATGCAGTTTGATGAGGTGAACTTATTACCCATGTACAAACTGATCACCGGCAAGCCGGGCAGTTCCTACACGTTTGCCATTGCAGAACGGATCGGTTTACCCAAACACCTGATCAACCGTGCCCGCAAGCTGGTAGACGAGGATCATTTTAAACTGGACCGGCTGCTGAACAGAACAGAGCAGGATTTGCAGCATCTGGAGAAAGAGAAGAAGGAACTGAACCGCCTGATGAAAGAAAATGAACGACTGAAAAAAGAAATGGAAGTGGTGATGAACAAGGAGCGCCACCGGCAGGAAGTGGAACTGCTGAAAAACCAGAACAAGATCACCGAAGACCGGTTAGCCTATCTGAAAGACATGGAACGAAAGCTTCGGCAGATTGTACTGGACTGGAAGAAATCGGACAATAAAAATGAAGTGGTGAAAAACCTGCAAAACCTCTTGTTCAAACAAAAAGAAACCATTGTGGTGAACAAGCTGGCCAAAAAGGTAGACCTTAAATACAAAGAGTTGAACCAGCAGATTGTGATCGGGTCTCTGGTAAAACTCAAAAAGAATTACCAGGTAGGAGAGGTCAAAGAGATTCGAGGCAAGCGGGCAATTGTACAGATTGGCGCCTTGCCAATGAATGTAGATCTGGCCGACCTGGTTCCTGTACAGAAAATGGAGGAACCTAAATAAGTTTTCCCGATTGTATAAATGAGATTTCCCGATACGGGAGTTTTCAGCATTGATACGGTGCTAATCTTGCATTTCAAACCAAGATCAGTATGAGGAGTATCGGATTAATCGTTTTAAGTATTGTTTTCAGTCAGTCCATTCAGGCACAATCCAACCATAAAGATACCAGCGTAATTCTATCGGGCAATCTGCCGGATATCACAGTAGTAGGAAGAAACAGCAAAAGTGACATTCAGCAAATGCCCGAAATTGTAGGCACATCCATTTATGCAGGAAGAAAAAGTTCTCTGGTGGTGGTAGACAATGTGCAGGGCAATGTGGTAACCAATACCATGCGCCAGGTTTTGTCTAAGGTTCCGGGTATTCATATCTGGGAAAGCGATCCCAGCGGCATCCAGATAGGAATTGCCGCAAGAGGGCTCAGTCCGAACAGAAGCTGGGAGTTTAATGTTCGCCAGAACGGTTATGATATTGCCGCGGATCCGTTTGGTTATCCCGAAGCTTACTACAATCCGCAATTACAGGGCGTGCAAAGAATTGAAATTGTACGAGGTCAGGGCTCGCTGCAATATGGCCCTCAGTTCGGCGGTATGGTAAACTATATTTTAAAGAATGGCAGTGAAATCAACCGGCCCTTTGAGTTCGAAACCCAACAAACATTGGGCAGCAACGGGCTGTTCAATTCGTACAATGCCATCGGCGGAAAAAAAGGGAAAGTTCACTACTATGCATTCTTCGATCACCGCAACGGGGATGGATGGAGGCAAAACAGCCGGTACTATTCCAATGCAGCATTTGCAACGGTCACTTATTCTATTACCAGCCAATTTTCCGCTACGGCAGAAGTCATGCAATCTCATACCCGGAGCCAGCAGGCCGGCGGATTAACAGATCAGCAGATTGTACAGAATGCACAACAAAGTTTCAGAACCAGAAACTGGTTCGACCTTGTCTGGACAACTCCTGCACTGATCCTGAATTACCACCTCAATGAAACCACCCGCTGGAACACCAAATTATTCGCTACCATCGGAAACAGAAACAGCGTGGGATACCTGTCGGCCATAACGGTAAAGGACAGCATTAATCCGGCCACAGGCACCTATAATAACCGGTCGCTCACGGCCGACCGTTACAGAAATTATGGCCTCGAGAGCAGGATCATTTCTGCTTACCGGCTGGCCGGAATGAACAATACCGTTTCAGGTGGTATCCGCTACTATACGGGAACCACTTACCGCAATGCAAATGGCAAGGGCACTACCGGAACGGGTTATGACATGAGTGTTATCGGGCAGTACCCGTCGGATATCAGTTTCGGTTCTAACAATGCAGCCGCATTTGTAGAAAGTATTTTCCGGATCAACAGCAAACTCCTGATCATACCCGGCATCCGGTACGAATGGTTGCAGGGTGAAGCCGAGGGGCGCAATGGTACAGATGGCAGTGGCAATCCTGTGATGTTGCAAAATATCCGGCGTAGTCGTTCCTTTTTGTTGAAAGGAATTGGTGCGGAATATCATATTGGGAAAGCCACGGAAATCTATGCCAACTATGCGGAAGCATACCGACCCATACAGTTTGCCAACCTGCAGGCAGCGCCCACTACTGATGTGGTGGATGAGAACCTGAAAGACTCCAAAGGATATACCATAGATATCGGTTACCGCGGAAAACTCAAATCCTATCTCCAATTCGACATCAGTACTTTCTATCTGCTGTACAAGAACAGGATGGGAACCATCATACCCTCCGGCGCAACATACCGGTTCATAACCAATGTAGGTAATAGTACCAGTAAGGGATTTGAAGGATTTGCAGGATTCAGTCCGCTGAAAGCCATTAAAACCAGGTCCAATGCAGAACTATCGGTATTTGTTTCTTACAGTTATACAGATGCCCAATACAGCAACGATCATAAAGACGCAACTACCAAGGGCAAACGTGTGGAAAACGCCCCTATGCATATATTGAGAACCGGAATCACTGCAGGCAGTCCAAAAATACAGTTCACTGCACAACTGAGTTATGTGGATGAAGTGTACAGCGACGCCAATAATACGGTAGCAGCAACAGCGAACGGGCAAAACGGTCTGATCCCTTCTTATATGGTTACCGATTTGTCGGCCACAGCTAAGTTCTGCAAAAAAATGGACCTGAAGGCAGGACTCAATAACCTGTTCGATACCCGGTATTTTACCAGGAGGGCGGGTGGATATCCCGGTCCGGGCGCATTGCCTGCTGATGGCAGAACCTTTTTTGTTTCACTGGGATTAAAATTATAGAACCGCATCACAGGATGCAGAGAATGCATAACTTAGCAAAACACTAAAGCCTGCATTCCATGGTAATAGACAGTCTGCACAATATTGACCGCTATGTGTCTCTGCATCCCCGTTTTTCCAAAGCATTCGACTTCATTGATTCCACTAATTTACAAAGCCTCGAAGCAGGGGAGATCAGGATAGACGGAGAAGATATCCGTGCCATCGTCATGGAAGAGGAGTTAGTATCCGTAGCAGAATCTACCGATGGATTCGAATGCCATAATACGTTTATAGACATACAGGTATGTATCAGCGGGCATGAAACCGTTGGCTGGAAATCGAGGGGCACCTGTATTGCACCAAAAGCACCATACAGTTCGGAAGAAGATGTTTTATTTTTTGAAGATAGGCCCGACATGTACTTTGATTTAAAAGAAGGTCAGTTTGCCATTTATTTTCCAGACGATGTACATGCGCCCACCATCGGCACCGGCAAGATCAAAAAAATGGTGATTAAAGTAAGAACTCAATAGTGAGAAAGGCGCTTTGTTTCATCTTCTTTGCGGGGCTGCTCTTCAGTTCTGTGCAGGCACAACTCTGCACCGGAAGCTTTGGCGACCCTGTTGTGAATATTACGTTCGGCAACCAGGGAACTACCGCAGCACCCTTAAAAGCGGGTGTCACCAATCTGCAATATTTAGCAACCGGATGCCCGATAGATGGCAATTACACCATCACCAATGCTACTGCCGGTTGCTGGGGGTCCAGTTGGCACAATATTCCCAACGATCATACCGGAGATAACGGAGGTCGTTTTATGCTGATCAATGCCTCGTTTGCACCGGACGACTTTTATGTAGATACAGTAAAAGGGCTTTGCAAAAATACCATTTACCAGTTCAGCGCCTGGATCACCAATGTGCTGAGCAACAGAAATTGCGGAGGGCCCAATACCAGTATCCCCAACCTTACTTTCACCATAGAAACCATCACCGGTACTGTACTGACTATCTATAAAACAGGGGATATTGCAGAAGAACCCACCGTAGTATGGAAAGAGTATGGATTTGTGTTTCAGCCCAACATCAACACCTCGTCGGTGGTATTGAGAATCCGCAACAATGCGCCGGGCAACTGTGGCAATGATCTTGCATTAGATGATATTCAGTTCAGGCCATGTGGTCCCAAACTAACACCCACTGTTGCCAATGATGCAACCATCAAAGGGCAGGTCTGTGAACAGGAACAAAAAACCTATCTGCTGAAAACCGATATCGGCAATGCCTTTGCTGATCCGCTGATTCAGTGGCAGATCAGCAATAACCTCAGTATGTCCTGGTCGGATATTCCCGGAGCAGTTCAGGCGGAGTATCTCCGAAATCCAACACCCGCGGGAAACTACAGGTACCGCATGCAGATTACAGAAAAAGCAAATGCCAGCCTGATTGGATGTACCATTAACTCTCCCTATATTGATATAGATGTACTGGAGCAGGCGGCCTTGCCTTTGGGCGTGGATACCTTACTTGCCTGTTCCAACACCAATGCCTTACTGACTGCGCCAATGATACCGGGAGCCACGTATTACTGGCAGGGGCCAGCCCAGTTCAGTTCCGACAAACAACAGCCGGAGATTCAAAAAATTCAACAGCAGCAAGCCGGGGAATATACCCTGAAACTGGTGAATGCTGTGGGTTGCGCTTCCCACGATACACTCTGGATGAAAGTCATCAACAGCCCCGTTGCAGTTATCCAGGCATCCCGGAACAACTTATGCGAAGGAGATACGGTATTGCTCACTGCATCCGGAGGTAAAACCTATCAGTGGACACCAGCAACCGGAATCGGAGATGCATCTGCTGCAATCACCAATGCATTCCCCTCCGCCACTACCACGTATAAGGTTACGACCATCAACGAAGCGGGCTGTGCAGATTCTGCCGATACACAACTGATGGTGATACAAAAACCATTGGTACAGGCAGGGGCCGACAAAAGAATTTTTGCAGGAGGTTCAACAACATTAGACGGGCAGATTGCCGGGCAGTATGCCGGATTTGAATGGGCGCCTGCAAGCCACCTGAGTAATGCATATTCATTAACACCATTAGCGTCCCCAATCGTAAACACCAGGTATGTGTTGCGGGTGGAATCAATGCAGCAATGTGGCACGGTAACCGATACCGTTGATGTAAACGTGTATGATAAAGTAGAAATCCCCAATGCTTTTTCTCCCAACGGAGATGGCATCAATGATCGCTGGATTGTTCCGGGCCTGGAATCCTATCCGCAATCTGCCGTGCAAATATTCAACAGAGACGGGCAGGTTGTTTTTCAATCCAAACCTTATCAAACCAGTGGTTGGGATGGAAATTACCAAGGTGCTGCACTTCCATCCGGCGTATACTATTATATCATTGAAAGAGGCGCAGGGCATTCGGTGATGAGTGGCACAATCATCATCATTCGCTGATTTGCAAAATATTGCGTAGTAACAATTAGATAACAATTCCTTCTCCTTAAGCTTATTTTAAGTTAACACAGTCCGGATACCTTGCGTGTAATTGTGAAAGAATTCACAAATAAACTCAACTATTAATCAATCTGGATTATGAAGAAACCTCTCTCCCCAATGAGGACGGTCAGATTCGCATTTTTGGCGATGATGACATTGTCCTGTACACTTCAGGTAAACCGCCTGATGGCAGCGCCGGATTACAACGCTGCAAAAGCTGTCAATGACGGCAAAATTTCCGGTGTGGTAACAGACGACAACGGAAGTCCGCTGGCCGGCGCCAACATCGTAATTGAAGGTGCATCCAAATTATCTTTTACAACCGGCAATGATGGAAAATTCGATATTGCCGTTGTTCCTGGTAAATACAATGTATTGATCAGTTATATCAATTTCAAGGCTGCCAAACAAACCGTACAGGTTAAATCGGGCGAGAATGCGCCACTCAGCATCGTACTGAACCCTGAAAAAAATAGCCTGAATGAAGTAGTGGTAGTAGGTTACGGAACCCAAAAGAAATTAAATCTCACCGGAGCGGTTGCACAAGTGAGCGCAGAGGTATTGGAGAGCAGACCAGCACCAACACTCACCAGGATGTTGCAGGGTGCATTACCCAATCTCAACCTCAAAATGGCTGATGGAAATCCTACCAGGGGCGCCACTTTCAATATCAGGGGTACCACTTCTATCGGAGCAGGTGGCAGCGCACTCGTGCTGATTGATGGTATTGAAGGCGATCCCAACCTGGTAAATCCGAATGATGTGGAAAGCGTTTCTGTTCTGAAAGATGCCTCTTCGGCCGCCATTTACGGATCAAGAGCAGCCTTTGGCGTGGTATTGATCACTACCAAAAGCGCCAAAAAA
This sequence comes from Sediminibacterium sp., assembly GCA_035254545.1. Classification (GTDB taxonomy): domain Bacteria; phylum Bacteroidota; class Bacteroidia; order Chitinophagales; family Chitinophagaceae; genus Sediminibacterium. The sequence continues at coordinate 61,494 of DATFAP010000022.1, forward strand.
GGAAAGATCAAGGTTGATTACAGCGGAAGTTATTCCTTCAACAAGCGTACCGTTGTACCAAAGAACGTTACCAATGGATATGAGTGGGCAAAAAACTTTGATGAAGCTTTCAACGCCTGGTACGATTACAACTCCCACCCCATATCGGTAAACAGCATTTACCCGTTTTCACTGGAATACCTGGACGCTTTGAAGAAACACAACGAAGATCCCAGCTTACCACAGGTTGAATTCAATGCAGCAAAAGGACGTTATGAATATTTTGGCAATACAGATTGGGATGCCATGGTCAATGCCAAAAACATTCCTTCTTTTGAACAGTCATTAAGCGTTTCCGGTGGTACAGACAAAGTCAATTATTATGTTTCCGGACGTTATTATTTTCAGGATGGAATCTTCAACTTCAATCCCGACAAGTACAACAAATACAATCTTCGCGCCAAGGGTGATATTAAGCTCACTCCGTGGCTTACCTTCCAGAACAACTTTGATCTGACAACTTTCACTTATAAGTTCCCGATGTTTGCAGACGGAGATGGTAATTTCTGGCGGGCCATTGAAGGACAGGGTTACCCGATGGCTGTGGTATACAACCCCGACGGAACCTATACCAATACCGCCATGTACATGGCTGCTTCCTATATTGAGGGTAACAATGCCTCCAAGCGCAACAACACATATATCAGAAACACCTCTACATTAATTGCACGTCCGGTCAAAGACCTGCTGACGTTAAAAGCAGATTTCACTTTTTCCAGGGAGTTCCAGGACGAAACCAGGCAGAACGATTACCTGAATTTCAGCATTGCTCCCGGAACCAGTTCCAGGTTTGGAAGAAGCTTACTGCGCGAATTCACTACCAACGAAAAATACATTACCGCCAACTTCACGGCAGATGCTGCCAGGCGGTTTGGCAAACACGACCTGAAATTGCTGGTAGGATCCAACGTTGAATCTTTTAAAGGCAAGAACCTGAACCTGAGCAGGGATGGATTGCTAGTTGCCAACATGCCCGATTTCAACCTGATGGACGGACTGAACTACACCATTACCGGGGGTGGTACAGAATGGGCATACCTGGGATTATTCTACCGGATGAACTATGCGTACAACGATCGTTACCTGATAGAGCTGAATGGCCGTTACGACGGATCTTCCAAGTTTCCAAGCAACCAGCGTTACGGATTCTTCCCTTCGGTATCTGCCGGATGGAGAGTTTCGAAAGAAAGCTTTATGGAGCAAACCAGTTCATGGCTGGATGATTTAAAAATCCGCGCTTCCTATGGTTCACTGGGTAATGGCAATATTTCTCCTTACCGCTTCCTCGAGCAGATGGGCATCGGTAAAACCAGTGTTGTACTGGGAGGTGTTCAAAGAAATTACACCGCTTTACCGGGCGTAATTCCGGATGGACTTACCTGGGAAAAATCCACCACATTCGATATTGGTGTAGACATCAGTATGCTGAAAAGAAGACTGGGTGTAACTTTTGACTGGTACAACAGAAAAACCGTGGATATGTTCACTGCAGGTCAGCCTTTACCGGCCGTATTTGGCGCGGCAGTTCCTTCCGGCAACTATGCCGATCTGTCTACCAAAGGATGGGAACTTACCCTGAGCTGGAAAGACCAGGTTAAACTGGCTGGCAAACCATTGGAGTACAGTATTTCCGGCTCCGTATGGGACAGCAAATCGGTGATCACCAAATTCAACAATCCCAACAATGTCCTGAGTTCTTACTATGTAGGACAAACAATCGGAGAGATCTGGGGATACACCACTTTAGGTTTATTCAAAACTGCAGATGAAATTGCCAAGCACGCGAACCAGCAGTTCATCATTAACTCCAACAGCAACAAATGGCTGCCCGGCGATCTGAAATTTGCAGACCTCAACGGCGATGGAGTGGTGAATGCAGGATCCAATACGGTACAGAATCCGGGAGACAGAAAAGTAATCGGAAACAATGCTGCGAGGTATCAGTTTGGATTCACTACATCGGTGAACTGGAACGGATTTGGTATTTCCGCATTCTTCCAGGGTATTGGTAAAAGAGACTGGTATTTTGCACCTGAAGCCGGTTTGTTCTACGGCCCTTACAACCGTCCTTACGGATACCAGCCGCAGACCATGATGGATGATCTCTGGAATGAAACCACCAACCCGGATTCTTATTTTCCAAGATTCAGAGGATATACAGCGCTGGGTACCAACAGATCGTTAGGTGCACCTCAAACCCGTTATCTCCAGGATGTAAGTTATTTAAGATTAAAATCCCTTACCATCGATTATTCACTTCCGGCAAAACTGCTGAAGAAACTGGCCATGACCAGGGCTACCTTCTATGTAACCGGTCAGAACCTCTTTACCCTGTCCGGATTATTCAGGCATACGAAGAATTTTGATCCTGAAGTGATGGAAGAACCGATCGGGGACATCACCAATGGTACTGGTCAGGGATATGCGTATCCGATGTTGAAGACGGTAACCTTTGGTATGAATATCGGCTTTTAATTATACACTCTTTATATCTAACTATCATGAAATTAAAACAATCTATAAAAATACTTTTTGCCGGAACCCTGCTGGTTGCAACGATCAGTTCCTGTAATAAAGATTTCCTTGATAAGAAACCACTGGATAAGCTGGTTCCTTCCAACTTTTTCACCTCCGAAAAAGACCTGGATCTGTATACAACTTCTTTTTACCAACGCCAGCTTCCCACAGGGCTGGACATTGTTCAGGAGGATGAAATGGGGGACTATACTTCAAAAAGTAATTCCACTTCCTTTATTGCCGGGGCATACAGTTCGGTGAATGAAGGCTCCTGGAACTGGACGGATCTCCGGAATATCAACTACTTCCTGGAGCGTTACAACAATCCTGCCATTCCGCAGGCAGCCCGCAATCACTACGCAGGTATCGCCCGCTTTTTCCGAGCCTATTTTTATTTTGACAAAATTCAAACCTATGGCGATGTACCCTGGTACAGCACCACATTGTCCACCGACGATTCCAGTTTGTATAAGCCAAGAGATCCACGTACCAAGGTCATGGATTCCGTACTGGCCGATCTGAACTTTGCCTGTGAAAACATCAACGATACAAAAGACGCAACCTCTTCTACGGTTACCCGGCAGGTGGCTCTGGCGTTTAAATCCAGGGTATGTTTGTTTGAAGGCACTTTCAGGAAATACCATACACAACTGAACCTGGGAAGTACCGCCGATAAATGGCTGACAGAGGCTGCAGACGCTGCCAAAAAAGTGATCGACGCCAAAAAATACAAGCTTTATTCTACCGGCGCTCCTGCAAAAGATTACCGCACCCTGTTTATCAGTGAGAACCCGGTTACCGATGAAGTAATGTGGTCGCTGGTATTCAATAACGCTTTAAGAAGATGGCATGAAATTACCTGGAAATTTAACAGCGCCACCTATGGATCGAGATGGGGATTAAACAAGCAGTTCATCAATACCTATATGATGACCGATGGCAGTCGTTTTACCGATATTCCAGGGTATGATACCATGGTATTTGTGAATGAATTGAAAAACCGCGACAACCGCTTGGGCCAGACCATCCGCGGGTTGGGGTATAAGAGAAGCGACGGATCTGCGGCACCTGCCAATTTCGGGTATACCTTCACCGGATACCATATCCTCAAATTCAGTCTCGACGACAAACGGTTGGATGGATTGGCAGAATCCAATAATTCCATCAGCATGATTCGTTATGCAGAGGTATTGCTGAACTACGCAGAAGCCAAGGCAGAACTGAACCAGATGGATGCTACGATCTGGAACCAGACCATCGGCGCCTTAAGAACAAGGGCCGGTGTAAATTCCGCCATTCCAGCCACTCCGGATACTTATCTGCAAAATGTTTATTTCCCCGAAGTAGCCGACAAGTTCCTGCTGGAAGTCAGGAGAGAAAGAGGAATTGAACTTTGCTACGAGGGGTTGAGATACGCCGATTTACTCCGTTGGAAAAAAGGCAAACTGCTCGAAATGCAGTGGAGGGGAATTTATGTTCCTGCCAAGGATCTGCCCATGGATCTGGATGGAAACGGTACGCCGGATGTAGCTTTTGTAGACAAAGCCCCTGCTGTGAAAATTCCGGGCGTTATTTATTATGCCCTGACCGGCTCTGCCAAACTTTCTAACGGTAACAATGGATATATTACCTGGAGAGATGATGAGAACAGAAGCTTCGAAGACAAAAAATATTTCCATCCTATTTCAAATGCCGACATCGTATTAAACCCTAAATTGGTTCAGAATCCGGGATGGCAATAAACAACCATAAATCACATGAGAATCAACTTTAAGTATTTAGCCATTTCCTTTGCTGCACTATCACTGACGGGCAGTTCATTTGCCCAGACAGCAGCAGCGCTCGATAAAAAAAGAGTCTTATTACCCAATGGATGGTCGCTGACCCCCGTTGGAAAGAATATTGCCCTGGGTGATCTTCCTTTAAACCTGGTAGTAAGCAACAATAAAAAATACCTGGCCGTGACCAACAATGGCCAGGCAGATCATACCATCGACCTGATTGATGTGGAAAAAGGGATAAGGATCGACAGCATCATTATAGCAAAAGCCTGGTACGGATTAACATTCAGTAAAGACGATCAGTTTATTTATGCCTCCGGCGGTCATGACAACCGGGTAAATAAATATGCCATTCAGCAGAACAGAATGCAACTGATAGATTCATTCATCCTGGGGAAAGCCTGGCCGGCGAAAATCGGCACAGCCGGACTGGACATAGATGAAACGATCCATCATAAACTGTTTGTGGTGACCAAGGAAGCGGGCAGTTTATATGTTTTTGACCTGGCTACCAAAAAGCTGATCAATCAACTTAACCTGGGGTCCGAAGCCTATGCCTGTAAATTATCTAATGACAAAACCAAATTGTACATCAGCCTTTGGGGAAATAAGAAAGTGCTGGTATACGATGTGGCATCGGAAAAAATCAGTGCTGAAATTGAGACAGGCGATCATCCCAATGAAATGCTTCTGTCTAAAAAAGGCGACCTGCTGTATGTTGCCAATTCACAGGACAACTCCGTATCTGTTATCAGTACCAGCAACAACAAAGTGGTTGAAACACTGAATGCAGCGTTGTATCCCAATTCGCCAAGCGGTTCCACCAGCAATGGGATTGCCTTAAGCGAAGATGAGAAAACCCTTTACATTGCCAATGCAGACAACAACAGTCTTGCGGTGTTTGATGTATCGGTTATTTCAAAAAGCAAATCGAAAGGATTTATTCCGGTGGGCTGGTACCCAACCAACGTAAAAGTGGTGGGCAAAAAAATCTATGTTGCCAATGGTAAGGGATTAACTTCTTATGCCAACCCGCATGGTCCCAATCCGGTTAATAAAAAACAAGTGGTTCTGAGCCATTTGGGAGATAGTTCCAAACCTGCTGAAGTTCAGTATATCGCAGCCATGTTCCGCGGCACATTAAGTATTATCCAGGAGCCATCTGCGGCACAACTGGCTATTTATTCCAAGGCGGTATATAAGAACACACCCTATTCCAAGGCCAAAGAACTGGTAACTGAGGGTGAAGCCGGCAACCCGGTACCGATGAAAGTGGGAGAGAAGTCGCCCATTAAACATGTATTCTACATCATCAAGGAAAACAGAACCTACGACCAGGTATTAGCGGATGTAAAAGGTGGAAACGGCGATACCAGTCTTTTATTATTCGGTGATTCCGTTACACCCAATCAGCATAAAATTGCCAGGGACTATGTATTGCTCGACAATTTTTATGTAGATGCAGAAGTAAGCGCCGATGGGCATAACTGGAGCATGGGCGCATATGCCAATGACTATGTAGAAAAGAACTGGCCTGCATCCTATGGTGGCAAAGGCGGTACCCACGGTACTTCTGCAACCCTGAAGATCGGAAACAACAGAGATGGCTTTATCTGGGATCTTTGTGCCAAATACAATGTGAGCTATCGTTCTTACGGAGAATTTGTTGCAGACGATTTTGGCACCAAACCAAGACTGGATGTATTGAAAGGGCATTCTGCAGTGTTTGCACCTTATGGACTGGGCGTACAAGACACGGTTCGCTTTCGCCAGTGGAAAAAGGATTTTGATTCATTGGTTGCGGTAAATGCCGTTCCGCAGTTTTCTACCATCCGCCTGGGAAATGACCATACGGAAGGAATGCGTGCAGGAAGGCCCACGCCATATGCACATGTGGCCGATAACGATCTGGCCGTAGGCATGCTGATTGACCACCTGAGCAAGAGCCCGGTTTGGAAAGAATCTGTAGTATTCATCCTCGAAGACGATGCACAGAACGGCCCAGACCACGTGGATGCACACAGAAGCCCGGCGTATGTGATCAGTCCTTATGTGAAGCGTAAATATGTAGACCATACCATGTATACCACTTCCGGTATGCTGCGCACCATGGAACTGGTTCTGGGATTACCCCCAATGACCCAGTACGATGCGGCGGCAACACCTATGTGGAGGATGTTTACCCACCAACCGGATTTCACCCCATTCAATCACCTTCCTTCCAATATCAATCTGAATGAGAAGAATCCTAAAAACTCAGCAGGTTCAGCAGTTGCAAAACTCTCCGAGCAGTTCGACTGGAGTAAGGAAGACAAAGTGCCCGACCTGATCATGAATGAAATTTTATGGCAGGGCATCAAAGGGAAACCAGCACCATCACCCGTTCGTGCCGCTTTTGTAAAAAGAAGCCACAAGGAAGACCGTGCAAAGAAATAGCTTGTAAAAAATGAGTAGCTGGTTCAACAGCTATCCGGAACCCGGCTCCTAAGCCGGGTTCTTTTTTTGATAAATGTCCGGCTGATTGATTTCCATAAACCGGTCGGGAATGGCAATAGGCTCAAATCCATATTGCCGGTACAATCCATGCGCATCGCGGGTAGCCAGCAGGAATCTCCTGAGACCCTTTACCCAACCCAATTCCATGATGCTATGCATCATGGCTTTTGATAATCCCCTGCCCCTGTGTTCCTCCAGAATATATACATCTGCCAGGTAACCAAATGTGGTATAATCCGTGATGATACGCGCATATCCGATCTGCGTTCCCAGGTAAAATACTCCTATGCAAAATGCGTTTTCACCGGCAGAACGAACCGTATCAAAAGGGATATCCTTAGACCAGTAAGCCTCATTGGCCAGCCAGTGATGAATCTGATCCCATTGCATCAGCGATGGGTCGGAAGAAAACAGGTATTCTCCAAAGGAATGATTGATTTGTTGCATGAGTTGCTCGTTTCAGTCAAAAGTGAATGAAAATCATCAGCGGTAGAAACCGCTTTGTATAAATGGTAGTAGTAAATGGTAAGAGGCGTCCTTAATCCGAACAAAGACTAAGCACAATCTACCTGCTGGTGGTATATTTTCTGAAGTGTCTGAAGGGCATCCTGTGTAAGACCGGGATGTACCTGAGAACATTGTACAATGGTGCTTCGGGTAGCGGTTAGCCAGCGGAAACGCTCTGCAATAGACAGGGATGCAATAGGACTCTTGCAGCTCTTTTCGCCTTTGCATATCTGCTCAAATGCATGCAGCAATTCAGCGATCTCAGTAGTATCAGCATCTGCATGTAATGCCCTGATGCGATCCGTATGGATGCAATACCGTACCTGCAGGAATTGCTGTGCAGCGCAATACAGCACGACTCCCGCGTTCAGGAATTCTTCCCGCTCCACTCTGGGCACAATACGGATCACCGCATATTCAAACAGGTCATTTTTGCACATGCTGCTTCGCTTCGTTTATAAAAACAGCCGAATGGGCTATTCTGCTGGTCAGAAAATGGATATACGCTTCGCGGTGTTCTGCGGGCGAGGCAAATGGAGCATCTGTTACCAGCCATTCATCGGGTACCAGCGCTACAATGGAACGAATGTTTTCTTCGGTCAACAGGCGCCGGAAATCAACATCCACCTGCTCCAGTTCGGTGGCCTGTGCAATCAATACATGATTTTTAATCATGGGAAAGGGCTTCAAAGCCTGTTCTTTCCAGTTGTCCCAGGAATGATGAAAATACAAGGCAGCGCCATGGTCTATCAGCCAGATCTCTTTGTTCCACCACAACAAATTGGTGTTGCGGGCAGTTCTGTCTACGTTCATCAGCAGGCTGTCTAACCACACAATTTGTGATGCAAGGGTATTATTCATTGGAATGGCCGCCGGATCATAGGTTACGGACCCGGACAAATAGTGCAGCGCCAGGTTCAGCCCCGTACTGGCTTTCAGCAGATCCTGTATTTCTTCATCGGGTTCGGTACGGCCAAAAGCTTCATCGAGGTGGGCAAATACAATTTCAGGCACTTTCAATTTCAACACACGGGCTATTTCGCCACCAATCAATTCGGCAATCAGCGCTTTAATACCCTGGCCGGCTCCCTTGAACTTCAGCACATACAAAAAGCCGTCATCCGCCTCCGCTATCGCGGGCATGGAACCACCTTCCCGAAGGGGAGAGAGGTACCTGGTAACCATCACATTCCTGATTTCAATATGGGGCATGCTGTTGAATTAATCATGAAGATACGCGTATTGAATAACATACATATCCCACCATAAGGGGAAATAAAAAGCCCCCATTCAGGGGGCCTAACAACTTGTTTTTGGCGGAGAGCGAGGGATTCGAACCCCCGGACCTGTTACAGTCAACAGTTTTCAAGACTGCCGCAATCGACCACTCTGCCAGCTCTCCGCGGCAAAAGTAAGGGTTGGGATTTTTTATACCAAAACTTATTTTAAGCGGTGCAACAATCGTATAAACAGTGCAGCCGGCGGATTATATTTGCACCTCAATCTTATTATTTGAAACATCTCGCTGCACTCAATCACTATTTCTGGAAATACCGAAAGCGCTTCTTTATCGGGATGTTTTTTGTGGTGGCGTCCAACTATTTTGCAGTGCTGGCGCCCCAGATTACCGGCTATGTGATCAACCAGGTGCAGCAACAGTTACCCGGCAGGCATCCGGCTGTTTCCCCGGGAGTACATGATGCGGTGGTCAACACTTATATCGGCTGGATTTCCGGGTTCAAACTCAGCTTCGGCTGGCTGGTCGCCATCTGCAGCCTGACCATTTTACTGATTGCTGTTGTCCGCGGCGTGCTGATGTTCTTTATGCGCCAGACCATTATTGTCATGAGCCGGCATATTGAATTTGACCAAAAAAACCAGATCTTTCAGCAATACCAGCAACTCGATACGGCGTTCTATAAAACACATAGCACGGGCGACCTGATGAACCGGATGTCCGAAGACGTTAGCCGCGTAAGAATGTATACCGGCCCGGCCATTATGTACCTGATTAACCTGGTTACCCTGATCGGGTTTTGCATCATCAATATGTTCCGGAACGATGTGCAACTGACCCTGCTGGTACTGGCGCCATTACCCGTACTGGCCATTACCATTTATTGGGTGAACAGCATCATCAACCGCAAGAGCGAAATCATACAGGCCAACCTCTCGGATCTTACCACCAACGCCCAGGAGTCCTATTCCGGGATAAGGGTCATCAAATCTTTTGTACAGGAAAAAGCCATGCTGGGTTTCTTCGAAAAAAACAGTGAGGCTTACCGGAACAATGCCATCGGGCTGGCCAGGGTAGAGGCGCTGTACTTTCCAAGCATGACCCTGATGATGGGCATCAGCACCATTCTTACCATCCTGATCGGGGGCATGCAGGCCATTGAGGATCCGGGAAAAGTAGGGATGATCGTGGAATTTGTGATCTATATCAATATGCTCACGTTCCCGGTAAGCGCCATTGGCTGGACGGCCAGTATGATCCAGCGTGCAGCAGCTTCACAGAAAAGGCTCAACGAATTTTTGAATATTCAGCCTGCAATCGTTGACGCTTCCGATGTTATTAAAGATCCGGTTTTGGGAGGAACAATCGTATTCGATAAAGTGCAGTTTACTTACCCGCACACAGGCATCAAAGCACTGCAGGATTTCAGCCTCACGGTTAACAGCGGTGATAAAATCCTGATATTGGGGAAAACCGGAAGCGGTAAAACCACCCTTGCGCAATTGCTGCTTCGTTTTTATGAACCGGATTCTGGAAGCATCACTATTGGCGACCGGCCCCTGAACCGGATCGCATTGCAGGAGCTGCGCAGGCAGATCAGTTATGTACAGCAGGATGTATTCCTGTTCAGCGATACGGTGGCCAACAATATCCGCTTTGGTGTTCCCGGCGATACCTCACTGGAGAAAGTGAAGGAAGCTGCCCGCTTTGCCAATGTAGACAAAGACATCATGGGCTTTCAACAGCAGTACGAAACCATGATAGGCGAAAGGGGGGTAACCCTGAGTGGTGGCCAGAAACAAAGAATCTCCATTGCCAGGGCCCTGATTAAAGAGCCGGAGATCATCCTGTTCGACGATTGCCTCAGCGCCGTGGATGCCAAAACCGAAAAGGAAATCATCGGCCATCTGTATGGCTATCTCCAGGATAAAACAGCCCTGATCATTACACACCGCATCTTTGCCGGGTTCAATTTTGACAAAATCATCGTTTTGAAAGACGGGAAACTGGCCGAAACCGGCACCCATGAAACCCTGATGGCCCAAAACGGATACTATGCCGAACTCTACCAGTTGCAGCTTTCCGAAAAAGGGGAGGAAACAGCCTGAACAGGGCCTGAAAACCGGTCAATCTGATAATTTCATATTTATTTTGGTAATTCCGAAACATCCCTATATTTGTTACACTTAACAAAGCTTTAACCAAAACATTTAATTGTGGAGTACGAGAACAACGAAAAGAAAATGGAAAGTGTTTACAGCACAAGGATTCGTGCCGGAAAGAGAAGAACTTACTTTTTTGATGTAAGGGCAACTCGTGGAAACGACTACTACCTGACCATTACAGAGAGCCGTAAGCGCTTCGACAACAATGGTTATGACAGACACAAGATCTTCCTTTACAAAGAAGACTTTAACAAGTTCATCAAGGCATTGGGAGAAGCAGTTGATTATGTGAAAACAGAATTGATGCCCGATTTCGACTTCGATGCATTCAACCATGAATACAGCGACGGGGAGGGTGAAGGAAACGGAGAAGGTTATGTTGCGGCGCCTGCAGAAGAGGCTCCGGCAGCACCAACCGAAGCTCCGGCGCCTGTTGCAGCCGAACCCGTTGCAGAAGAGACCCCGGTAATTAACCCTACCGCTACTGAAGAAGTAGATAAGTGGTAAAACTTCGATTGCTTGCTTAAATGAAAATCCCCACGATTACTCGCGGGGATTTTTTATGTTGAACAGCATTAAAGCTTAGTGCTTTTTTTCCGTTGTCTGGATATCAATTTTCAATCCTTCTTTACCGCTCAGATAAACAGCATATTTGCTGGCAACCTCCGCAGATAGTTCCTGTCCGTTGATAACGATTTTACCATCTTTGATATTGATGGATACATCGTCACCGGACGCCAGGCCGTCTTTCTTCAGGGCCTCTACCAATGATTCCATTTTAACGCCATCGGCAGAAACCGTTACGCTGTCCTGGCCCTGGTTCATGGTTACCTCAATTTTCTTTTCCACTTTTACCTCAGCAGCTTCAGTAGGATGCAGTTGAGCCAGTGTAGGGGCAATAACCAGTGAAACAATCGACATCAGTTTAATCAGGATGTTCATAGAAGGGCCGGAGGTATCTTTAAACGGATCGCCTACTGTATCACCGGTAACAGAAGCCTTATGCGGCTCTGATTTCTTGTAATACATTTCGCCGTTGATCTCAACGCCTTTCTCAAATGATTTCTTGGCGTTGTCCCAGGCACCACCGGCATTGTTCTGGAAAATACCCATCAGTACACCACTTACGGTTGCACCGGCCAGGAAACCACCCAGGGCTTCAGGTCCGAATACGAAACCGATGATCAAAGGAGAGACGATGGTGATTGCACCGGGCAACATCATTTTTTTCAGGGAAGCTTCGGTAGAAATAGCCACGCATTTATCATACTCAGGTTTTCCGGTGCCTTCCATGATACCGGGAATGGTTCTGAACTGGCGGCGAACTTCTTCTACCATTGCCATTGCAGCTTCGCCCACAGCCCTGATAGCCAGGGAGGAGAAGATAAAAGGAATCATACCGCCTATGAATAAAGCAGCGAGTACATTGGCCTTATAAATATCAATATGCTGATTGTCCGGCATCGCCACACCCACAAAGGCCGCAAACAAAGCCAGGGCAGTTAATGCAGCAGAAGCAATGGCAAAACCTTTACCGCTGGCAGCCGTGGTATTACCTACCGCATCCAGGATATCAGTTTTTTCCCGTACTTCAGCAGGCAATTCGCTCATCTCGGCAATACCACCTGCGTTATCTGCGATGGGTCCGAAAGCATCAATGGCCAGTTGCATGGCCGTAGTAGCCATCATACTGGCGGCGGCAATAGCTACACCGTATAAACCCGCGCAAAGGAAAGAGCCGTAAATACCACCAGCCAGTACAATAATAGGCAGGAATGTACTTTCCATACCAATTGCAAGACCACCAATGATATTGGTAGCATGACCGGTAGCCGACTGACGGATAATGCTTAATACCGGACGTTTGCCCATTGCCGTGTAGTACTCGGTAATTACGCTCATCAGCGCACCTACCACCAAACCAACTGCAATAGCACCGATTACACCGGTACGGGTAAATTCATGACCACGGAGTTCCATGGTTTCGGGTAAAACATAACTTACAATGAAATAAGCGGCAACAGCAGTCAGTACCATTGAACCCCAGTTACCCATATTCAAAGCGCGCTGTACAGCATGTGTGCTTATACCAACAGTGTCGCTCACTTTTACAAATAAAGTACCCACAATCGACAAGAGGATACCCACACCTGCAATAATCATTGGCAGGAGGATAGGAGCCAGTCCGCCAAACTCATCCACAGATTTTGTTTCCTGGCCAAGCACCATGGTTGCCAGAACGGTAGCAACATAGCTTCCGAATAAATCTGCACCCATACCCGCTACGTCACCTACGTTATCACCCACGTTGTCTGCAATGGTTGCAGGATTACGGGGATCATCTTCCGGAATACCTGCTTCTACTTTACCTACCAGGTCGGCACCAACGTCGGCAGCCTTGGTATAGATACCACCACCAACACGGGCAAACAGGGCAATACTTTCAGCACCCAGAGAAAATCCGGTCAACACTTCGATGGTACGAAGCATACCTTCCGCATCACCATCAGGCGCAAAGAAATGTTTTAATACAAGGAATAAACCACCCAGTCCTAATACCGCCAGACCGGATACCCCGAGCCCCATTACAGCGCCACCGGTAAAAGAAACGTTCAGGGCCTTGCTTAAACTTGTTTTAGCAGCTTCAGCGGTACGAACGTTTGCCTTTGTAGCTACTTTCATACCAATGTATCCGGCAGTTGCACTGAATACGGCGCCAATAATAAAAGCGATAGCAATACTCCAGTGACTGCCTGCATTGTTACGTGCCATAAAACCTAACAATAAAGCAACGATTGCAACGAAGTAAGCGAGTATTTTCCACTCGGCTTTTAAAAAAGCCATGGCACCTTCTGCAATGTAGGTGCTGATTTCTTTCATTCTGGCATTACCTGCCTCCTGCCTGGAAACCCAGTTAAATTTAATTAAAGTGTAAAGAAGTCCGATAACTCCCATCGCCGGAACGGCATAAAACAGTAGATTGTTCATAAGCAAGTATCAAAGTTTATTTGGTTCAAGTCCGCAAAAATAGGGTTTATACCAATTTAGACCTTAAAAACGTGCTAATGAGGCATTTATTATTCCTCCAGCAGAGTCGTATCGGCCCGGCCTGTGAAAACCGAACTCAGGTTTCCGGCGGTCCAGATATTGCGGTTGAACTTGTTTCCGAGGATAATTACGGTGGCCGTATCACTGATCAGCCGCCTGAAAACCGCATTATTGCCGTGCCACCAGCCATTGTGGTACACAATGGGAGGGTCCGGTTGTTGAATGTATAAGTGCCAGCCCAGCCCGTAGTTCTTGTATCCGCGGGTTTCGTTGCTCAGCGGCTCATAAGACATGGCCAGGGTTTCCGGACGGATAAAAGTGCCGCTGTAAAGGGCTTTATCCCATTGGAGCAGGTCCCTTACGGTGCTGTAAACGTTCTTATCGCCATAGATGCAATCCAGTTTTTCCAACGGGAACGGGGCTTTATTGTAGTTATAGGACGGAATATAATTGCCGGTATCCTTAATGCTGAACACATAGCTGTCTTTCATACCCAGTGGAGTAAAGACACTGTCTTTCATGTATTGGGGATAGGTAATACCGGTGATTTTTTCAATCACCAGGGCCAGCAGGGCATAGTTGGTATTGTTGTAGCTGTACCGCCTGTTGGGGTTGGATTCCACCGGCGGGCGCCTTTCTACCAGGAAACGTAGTACATCGTAGTTGGAACTGAATCCGGTAACCCGTACAGGATCCTTAATAATGACCGTGTGTTTGATCCAGCGTCCTCGTTTGTTCTTCTTCCGCGTAACATAGGAACGGGTGCCGGCCAGAAAAAGGTCGTATTTGGGCAATCCACTGCGATGAGACAACAGGTGCTTGATGGTAACGCCTGAGTAAGGAAACCCATGCAGGTATTTGCTTACAGGATCATCCAGCTCAATCTTACCCTGCTCCATCAGGTGCAGGATGGTCATGGCAGTAAAGGTTTTGGATACAGACGCAACATGAAAGGTGGAGGACGCCGTAATGGGCTCCTGGGTTTTCAGGTTGATCGCCCCCCGGTAATCTTCAAAAACAATTTCCCCGTTCTTGGCCAGCAAGATGGCTCCGTTGAAACCGGTCCTGATCAATTGCTTTTCATAAAGGGGTTGTATGAGGTTGGCGTAATATTCTTTTGCTTTATTGGACAAAGGGGTAAAATGCACTGCTTCTTTGTGCGCCACAGCATCTTCCTTTTTTTCGGAAGGATTGCTACAGGCCATAACTAAAAAAGAAAGTACAGGAATAATCATTAATCGGAGCATTAAATTTTTCTTACATGGGTCAATATGCAAATATAAAACGGATGAAGCAGAAGCCAAGGTACGTGGAAAACTATCAGCCATGCATGTATATAATAAACAGTTAAATTTGCAAGCATGAGCATCAAGGAAATTACCAGCTATCCGAAAGAACGGATCAACATCCTTTTTCTGGAAAATATCAGCGACCGCGCAGTACAACAGTTTAAACAAAACGGCTATGTGAATGTAAGGAAACTCAGCGGGGCGCTGAGTGAGGAAGAACTGATCAAAGAAGTGAAGGATGTGCACCTGATCGGAATCCGGTCAAAGACCATGATCACACAGAAAGTGCTGGAAGCAGCCCCTAAGCTGCAGGCCATTGGTTGTTTCTGCATTGGTGTAAACCAGGTGGATCTCAAAGCGGCCACCAACGCGGGTGTGGTAGTATTTAACGCACCGTACAGCAATACAAGAAGTGTGGCAGAACTGGTGATCGGCGCCAGCATCATGCTCATCAGAAAAATCATTGATAAAAACAAGGCCGCTCACGAAGGTATCTGGATGAAAGACGCCAAAGGCAGCTATGAATTGAGGGGGAAAACACTGGGCATCATCGGATATGGAAATATCGGTTCCCAGGTAAGTGTACTGGCCGAGGCATTGGGCATGAAAGTATTGTTCTACGATACCGAAACCAAGCTGCCGCTGGGCAATGCCCGTTCCGCCAAAAACATGAAGGAAGTGCTGTCGCAGGCAGACATCATTTCCCTGCATGTACCGGAAACCGCCCAGACCAAAAACATGATCAATAAAGCCGTGATCAAAAACATCAAAGGCGGCGCCATATTAATCAACTATGCAAGGGGGGAAGTGGTAGACCTGAAAGCATTGGCAGCAGCGCTCACAGAAGGCCGGCTTAGCGGCGCAGCCATTGATGTATATCCATGGGAGCCGGAGAAAAACGGGGATCGTTTTGAAACGCCTTTGCAGGGATTGAAGAATGTATTGCTGACCCCGCATATCGGCGGTTCTACCGAAGAAGCACAGCAGAACATTGGGGAAGATGTAAGCATTAAACTGTTCCAATACCTCGAGAGAGGCATTACCAACGGATCACATACGATTCCCGCCATCGGGTTGCCACCCATTGAAGGGGCGCACCGGATCCTGCATATTCACCAGAACGTACCGGGCGTATTGAGCGCTATCAATACGGCTTTGTCTAAGAACAATATCAATATCCTGGGCCAGTACCTTTCTACCAATAGCCAGATTGGTTATGTGGTGCTGGATGTAGATAAGAAGCTGTCTAAGCAGGCAGTGGAACTGCTCAAGGATATTAAACAGACCATTAAAGTGCGCCTGTTGTATTGATCTTGAGAAAGCAGTGCTTCAGTATTGTTCGTTATATCAGGTATTTTGCCTCGATCAATGTATTCTGGTTGTCTCCTGTACAAACTGCATAGTTGAAGCCCTTTTGCAAACAATAAGCGCCATGCCCGCCATTTTTATTCAGCGCAATGAATGCCACCTGGATCTCTTTGGCCTTGCTGCCTTTGATTTTCAGCAAACGCTCCATGATCTTTTTGCAGGCCTGTTCGGGAGTGTATCCCTGGCGCATCATTTCAATAACAGCGTGCGTTCCACCAATCCGGATCACATCTTCGCCCTGGCCTGTGGCCACAGCAGCCCCCACTTCATTGTCTACAAACAAACCCGCGCCAATAATAGGGGAGTCGCCCACTCTTCCGCGCATCTTAAAACCCTGTCCGCTGGTGGTACAACTGCCACTGAGATTTCCCGCAGCATCCAGTGCCACCATGCCAATGGTATCATGGTTCCAGGAACCATCCGATAAGCGGGTCGGAGCAAATGCAGTTTGATGTTTTTTGTTTTCGATATTGATCACAGGCTTGTATTCAGATTTCTCCAGCCATTTTTTGTATTCCGCTTCCGCATCTTTAGAGAGTCCTTCTTTTTCCAGCACAAATCCCTGGGAAAGGGCAAACTGCTGAGCGCCTTCGCCCACCAGCATTACGTGCGGTGTGTTCTCCATCACTTTCCGGGCCACCTGAATGGGATGTTTGATACGTTCCAGGAAAGCAACAGAACCGCAGTTGGCAAATTCGTCCATGATGCTGGCATCTAATGTAACGTATCCATCTCTGTCGGGATTAGCGCCAAGTCCTACGCAACAGCCCTGCGAAGATTCCGTAACCATCACACCCTGCTCCACCGCATCCAGGGCCCGGCCTTTATTCCGAAGCACTTTCCAGGCAGCTTTATTGGCGGCAATACCTGCATCCCAGGTAGAAATAACGATAGGCTTGTTGCCTGCAGCTTTAGGCCGGAATCCGGAAAGCCCGGCCGCTGTTAAACCCAGTGAACTTAGCTGTAAAAATTTCCGTCTGTTAAACATCAGGGGGGTGTTTTATGGGATGATTGAATACAGCTAATATATTTCAAAATAACCACTTTGAATAGATCAATCTTAAAACTGCATTGTATATTTAAACATGGATAATACTGCTTGCAATGAAGTAATTGCATCCTATGGATGGACAAACACCACGGTAAATACCATCACCAGCGGATTGATCAATCATACCTGGAAAGTGCATACCGATTCGGGAGATTATATTTTACAACGAATCAATACGAACGTATTCAAACACCCCGAACAGATCAATGAAAACCTGACCAGCATTGCATCCTGGCTTACAGTGCATGCGCCCGGATACCTGTTTACCGCACCGGTCAAAAACAAAGCAGGCATCAGTTTAATTCAACTGGAAGGAGCAGCTTACCGGGCATTTGAATTTCAGCAGAACACCCATACCATTGCAGTAGTTGCCCATGCGGAAGAAGCTTTTGAAGCAGCAAAACAATTTGCGTTGTTCACCCAACATCTTGCAGCGTTTCCTGCAGCGCAATTGCATATTACCTTACCGGATTTTCACAACCTCGCGCTGCGATTTCAGCAATTTGAAACAGCACTGCGCAACAACAATGAAGAGCGTTTTGTGAAGGCCGCAGCAACGGCGCATACACTGCATCAACTGAAAAATATTGTAACCCGTTACAACCGGTATATCGTGCATCCGGATGCACGGCAAAGAGTGATGCACCACGATACCAAAATCAGCAATGTATTGTTTAACGAGGCCGGTAGGGGAGTATGTGTGATCGATCTGGATACGGTTATGCCGGGCTACCTGTTCAGTGATGCAGGAGATATGTTCCGTACCTATCTGCCGCCTGTATCGGAGGAAGAAGCAGACCTGGACAAACTCTATATCCGCAATAATGTATTTGAAGCCATTGAAACCGGCTATTTGGGCACATTGAATAACCAATTGAGCTCATTTGAAATAGAACAATTCTATTTATCCGGCGAAATAATGATCTATATGCAGGCTTTGCGTTTTCTTACCGACTACCTGGAGAACGACCGCTATTACGGAAAAAAATACCCCGACCAGAACCTGGTCAGGGCAACAAATCAGTTAAGGTTACTGGAGTTGTACCAGGAAGCCATCGGCTGAAAACCTGGCGTTATAGCTTAATAATCACCCATTACAAAATCCGGTTTGCGTGTTTGCCATTTGCCGCGGGTAAAATCCGGAATGGTCTGCACCTGGCCGTTTTCAGCGATTGATTTCTCCGACAAAGGAGTGATGGCGTACCAGGTAGCCAGATCATATACATCCAGTGGAAAATCAACCCCACGTTTGATGCATTCGACAAAGGCATTGTCTACAAAGAAATCCATGCCGCCATGGCCGGCGCCTTCGGCCTCAGACTCATATTTTTTCCAGAGCGGGTGGTCGTATTCCTTTAGCCATTTTTCCGGATTGTCCCATTGATGGGATTTTTCGGATTTGCCTTCAATGTATAAAAGCCCGGCATTGAACTGACCGGATTTGGTGTCCTGCCACAAACCTTCGGTACCCTGCACCCGAAACCCGATATTGTAAGGACGGGGAGAATTGGTATCGTGCGTCAGCAAAACGGTTTCGCCGTTCTCCGTTTGAATAGTAGTGGTGATGATGTCTCCCAGCTTAAAGTCAACTTTCGCATTAGGATGATTTTCACCGCCTTTAGGATGGTTAACGATGTATTTATGTAAACCCTTAGCCTTAGTGGCAACAGAAGATAACCGGGTTAAACGGTTACCGCGGTTCACATCAATCATCATCGCAACAGGGCCCAGGCCATGCGTAGGATACAAATCTCCGTTGCGGGTTCTGGAATGTTCGGTTCTCCAGGCAGCTTCACTAAATCCCTTGGCGCCAAACTCCACACCGGAGTTGTACGGCGTAACGCCATCATTGAATTTAACACCGCGGAGATCGTGCTGGTAGCCGCCCTGGAGGTGAAGCAATTCGCCAAATAAACCCTTACGCACCATATTGTACACAGCCAGGATATCGCGGCGGTAACAAACATTTTCCAGTACCATCACCGGAACCCGGTATTGTTCGCTGGCATTCACCATGTCCCAGCAATCCTGCAACTGAATGGCGCCACAAACTTCCACACCGGGAATCTTACCGGCTTTGATAGAATCGATCACCTGCAGCGCATGCCATTCCCAGGGCGTGGAAATGATCACCGCATCAATGTCCGGGCGCTGCAAAAGGTTCCGGTAATCGTAGTTGCCGTTGCCGTATTCCACAGCGGCTTTTTTACCAGATTCCAGAACTGCTTTGCGGGCAGCCGCCATCATGATTGGATTGGGATCAGCCAGGGCAACGATATCCACATCGGTCCGGTTCAGCATCATGCTGAGGTGGCCCTGACCACGCAGGCCAACGCCAATCAGACCAATACGAACTTTGTTTTTAACAGTGTTTTTAGCAGCACCGGCAGCAAAAGATTGCAGGCCGCTCAGCGATGCGCCAAGTGCCAGACCGGCAGCAGTTGTTTGTTGAATAAAATGTCGGCGGGGTATACTTTTCATACAGTAGATGCGTTTTGATTAGCAGCTATGAATATACTGATTATCAGTAAGCTAAGTCTCGTTTTTAGATCTAGTGATTTTCAATCCTTTAAAGTATTTTCTGACCCTGTGCGGAGGTCAATGTGTGAGGGATAGTAGCGAAAAGCCCGCTGCAAGGCCTTGCAGTGGATAGCCCGACCCCAGACCTGCTAATAAACAAGCATTAATAGGTAGAAGAAAGTGCGAATCAGGAGGGCAGGTGCACGTCAAAAAATCTATAATGTACCTTAACACTACGTGCCTGTTATATAAGGTTTGGCGCATTATCTGCCCTGTAAATGGATGCCTATGTAATTATCTCTAAAACGGTTGAAGAATGTACAAGGAAAAAAGCGTAGCTATAATGCCAAAGCTATTATTATTTGTAAGATTTTCATCTGTGTTCAGAATTGTTTCTCTTACAAGGTTATACCACCGATAAATTTTTCATTCCTTCTTCAATATGCTTTAAGGAACATGTTTCTGGCAACTCAATATTATCACAAAATACAAACACCTCTTTTCCCTTATAAACTTTTGCAGCGTTGTATTGAAGATCATATAAAAAATGCCTTCTTTGAGAGTACAAGCTTAATATATCAGGTACTCCATCATAGGAAAGAACCCATTTGTGGGTTATTGACTCTTGGATTGTATTTGCTATTCTGGCGTGATCACTTTTATGATAAGCATTCAAGTACAATTCGCTCCCTTTTTCATAATAAGGAGGATCAAGGTATACCAAAGTATTGGGAGGTAAATTTGGTATATAGTTTTCAATATAAGCTTCTGCATCAAAGTTGGTAACAGTAATTTGGTCCTTGAATAGAGCTATTGTTTGAATTCTTTGAATGAGATCGTTTCTAGAAAACCTCGCATCCATTTTATAATTGCCATTTTGGTTTATCCCGCCAATAAGCCCGGCAGATAATACACCAGATCGATTGCATCTATTTAAGTAAAAAACACTAAACCCCAATTCTAAGATTCTTCTCCGATCACATTTTTTCACTATTGCTTGTCTTCTGCGCCATTCATCAACAGTTAGTGATGCTGTTAATATCAGTTTACATAGCTCTTCTGTTCTATTTAACACTGAATACCAAAAGGAATATATACCAAAATCAGAATCGTTTAAATGGATATGATTAACCTTCTTTGTAAGGAGTAATTCTATTGCAATTCCAGCCCCACCTGCATAAGGTTCTACGTAATGTCCATTAATTTGATTGGCTATTAATATTTCATGAATGAATGGAGATAATCGTTGTTTTCCTCCGGGATATCGTAACGGCGTTTTGAATTTGTTCATTATTAGTTCATTTCTTGTAAGAGAGGAAATACATTGCTGAATAAAGTGCAAATATCTGAAGGAATTATTGAAAAAGAAGCATTATGAACAAGCTGGTTCAAAGATGTAACCGATAAAATACCTGTAGGTTTGCTAATTTCAGTTAATGCTCCATGTAAAAGCTTAACCTTTACCTTATCAGTAGTGTTAGCCGTTATATGTTTGGTAACTTCACTTAATACCTCCGCTAAAGTTTTGCTTTGAGCCGGTTTTCCATTTTTAGCTGGTTTCATATCGCCAATAAAGCTGTCTGCACAATATGCCTTAGCCGAAATCTCAAACATGCTTCTTAGTAAAAAACAAAAAGCCATTGGAGTTTTACTAATATCAAGTTTTTTCATTTCTTCTCGCAGTGCAACTACTTTGTCCCGATTATTTCCCTTAATGATAAAAGATTTTAATAATGCTGCCAAGTGTTTAGGATCATTAGTGGCAACTGCTTTTTTGGCTGTAGGGGTAGTAGATGGGGGGCTTGCAGAAGTGGGTGATGAAGCAGTACCACTAGAGCCAGTTTGAGTAGAAGAGGCAGGAGGCACTGAAGTTGATTTTTCCGATGCCTCTTTATTGGTTGAAGAGGATGCAGGAGGGGCTACAACAATAGGTGCGAAACCATAGTTTATCGCAAAGTCATTATACTCATCGCGAATTTGCTTAAAGCCTATTTGCTCTAAGCCTATATCCCTCATTAAGTTTTCTATCTTGGGGAGTTCTGATATCTTCGGATATTTATTCACAAATTCGGCAAGTGTATTAAACCCCAATCTTGAATACAGGAATCTCATGGCCTCAGCTAAAACAGTTACCGGATAATCACCTGCCCATCTTTCTTTTTGATCGTCTGTTAAGTTCTTCCCATTTTTTATATATTTCTCCAATAAGTCTAAAGCAGGTTCTGCGATTCCTTTTGCATCTCTATTATGCCTTGCGGTTGCAACTGAAGTCCATTTATCTCTACTTGCTTGCTCACCTTTGCCATGTGCTAAGGCAACTACCTTCTCGGCAATTTCTGATTCGCTTTTAGAATAAATTGCACATGGGATCTTTAGATTATCCTTTTTCCAAGTTGGATCAACTCCTTTAATCAAAGAAATTATATCCACCGGCAAGTCAAAATCGGTTACTTTATATTCTCCATGAATAAGCTTTAAGGCAGCAATTCTCCTATTTCCTTCTTTTACAGTTAATGTGTCACCATCTTTTAGAACAATGATATTTTCTGTTGGGAGAAAACCGTTTTCAATAATACTTTTTATAACCGCATTAAATCTATCAGGCTTAATTGTAATCATCGCCTTAATAGCATCTTTTTCCTTCTTTTGCGGAACCGTTCTGTAATTTTTTAAGTCGAGTTTTAGCTTGCTAACTTCTTGAGCAGAGGTTGATGGCATAAGGTTTATATGATAAAATTGTGAAAAATTATTTTCATGATTTGATACAAAAAAGCTAGTTAAGTAAGTGCTTTTGATATTCTTTTAGCACAGCATCAAACTCTTTCAAAAAGGAGTCCACTTCAGCTTGATTTTCCTTTATCCATGGATTAATAACCTTGGTACATAATTTACCCCAGTGTTCCTTCTGTTCATTAAACCAAGCTTTTGCTTTCTCTCTATTGTCCAAGATTTCAATTAATGAATAGTTACAAAAAGCGAATTGTTTAGTATAGTCATGACTGATAGTATCCCATATTGGAGAAGCATCAGAGAGACTGTTTAAAAAAGTGGCCAACAATCTTTCTGGAGAAAGGTTTCCAGGAAGAGGTAAAATATTCTTTTCAGATTTAATTCGCCTCATTTTTGAAGCCTCGTTTCTAATATCACCATCTAATATAATAAGCGAAACCGGAAATTTGAATCCCGGTATTTTCTTCCTAACTAGCTCAATGAGGTTATCAGAACCCAATGTGCAATCTAAGAACTCAAAGTTTGAGGCTTGGCGTTTAATAATAGTTCTAAAAAATATTTCACCTTCTTTATCTTCAGTAAACAAAGGTATTTTTTTAATTAGTGCCTTTGCAGCCATAGCTACATTAAGCTTGTTCTTTATGGTATCAAAAGAAATATTATTGAGAACCTTAATCGAATGGTCTTGCTTTTGTAGGTAGAGAACTTTTGTTTGATTTGCAAGATTGATATCTTCCTGCCACTCGCAAGCTTTTTCAAGAATAGGGAGGGAATGTGTAGTAAAAATGATCTGAATTTTGAACTGTGAAGAAAACTTTCGCAGTGCGTTGATCAATTTGATTTGTGAGGCTGGGTACAATGTACAATCTAACTCGTCTATTGCTAAAATGCCACCTTTATAATCCACACCATGCTTCTCTTGCAGTCTTTTGAAGGATAATATCGCCAATAATATTTTGCCTATATTATCCTGCCCGGCAGAGTTCATTTTCCAATCATAATATTTAGTGTTAACTCCTATTGTATTTTTTTGTCTGCTGACCAAATAATCAATACTGGTCATATCGTCATCAGGTATAATCAGAATTTTATTATGCCAGGTTTTATAAAACCCAAACTCCTCAGACGTAAGTACTATCTCAGTACTTGAATTGATTTTATCATCCTCACCAATAGGAAATAACCTAGAAAGGCTTAAATATATAACTGGCAGTTGAATGTATCCAGATCCTCTTTCTCGAGTACCCTTTTGCCAAAAACGAATACCTGGTTTTTCTTTTGATCTTGTAATGCTTTCAACCGTAAAATCAGGTTCAGAATGACCATTTACATTTAAAGTCCATTCGTGATTATTCGGGGTATCAAACTTGTCCGATAATTTAAATTTTTCTGCAAATGATGATCGGTAATTGCCCCCGGTTAATGGCTTTTCACCATGCATTGGATGATCCATGTCCGACAAAGAAAATGGCTGGCTCAACATACCTATCAAAGTAGTTTTTTGTGTACCATTTTGCCCGGAAATCACTGTTAAAGCTGATCCTAATTGAAAATCAACATTGGCAAAACCTCTAAATTTTTCAATGTGAACACTATTAATAATCATGTAAAAGGAAGTATTGGTTTATGGGTTAGGTAGGTGCAGGGAATGTTCT
>DATFAP010000023.1:0-151515 GCA_035254545.1 Sediminibacterium sp.
TTCCCATTCCGAACAGAGAAGTTAAGTCCCCCATGGCCGATGGTACTCGCATCTAGCTGGGAGAGTAGGTAGCTGCCATATTTATTAAAAGCCTTGTTCCGTTTATGCGGAATGAGGCTTTTTTGCTTTACATACCTCCCCCCACCCCTTTTTCAATAACTTGCTGATTACTAATTTTTTACTGTATTTTGCAAGTGTATTGATTTTCAAAAAACAATGGCGAACCCAATAAAATCCTTTTTCAATAAAATTCTTACGCTGGGAATCAATAACGAGATGCGCTTTGTAGAAATACAGAAGAGCTACATGTTTAACTTGTTTCTCGTAATAGCCACTCCGCTTGTTTTTTTTGTTTTTCTCTTTAACCTGTTTAACCAGCAATACTTACCGGCGGCCGTAAGCTTCCTGCAGTTTTCCATTTTTTGTTTTGGCTTCTGGATTTCTTATACACAGAAATACCTGTATCTGCGCTCTGCTATGCTGATTCTACTGGCTTTTATTGGCCTGCTTGCCGCTTATTTTTTCAGATCGGGTAATGAATACCGGATGCTGATCATGATTATAGCCGCAGTGGTGATCTTCGATAAAATATGGCAATATCTGGTCTTTGCCATAATGGTGGCATTCGTATTTGTATTCATTCGAATGAACGATATGGCCATTGCTACCATGTCTACAATAGATATCATGGTGCAAGTGATCAAGATATTATTGCCCATGCTGATTTTTATCCTTTGTCTTTTTTACCTGAAACACGGGTACCTGAATTACCAGTTAAAGCTGGAAAAAGCATTCAGGGAACTGGCCACAGCCAAAGAGCAAAAGGAACGAATTCTCAATGTGGTAGCCCATGATCTGAGAAGCCCGATCAGCAGTATCTCCGGTATCACTAAGCTGATCTTAATGGACGATAATTTAACGGAAGAGCAAAGGGAATTGCTGCAATTGGCCGAGAATTCCTCTATCAATACCATCGGACTGATTAATGATCTTTTACAAACGAATCTGAAGGAGATCCATGCATATAAATTCGTAAAAACGGACCTGAATGAAGTATTGCATCAGTCGGTTCGCTTGCTGGAGTTTAACGCCAGTGATAAAAAAATTCAGCTTCAGACAGAAATGCTCAATGAGCATCTGGTTGCATTAATTGATCCGGATAAGATTGATCGGGTGGTCACCAACCTGGTCAATAATGCCATTAAATTCAGCAATCCCAATTCCGTTATTAATATCTCGCTGTCGAAAGAAAGCAATGAAGCGGTGATCGCCATTAGGGATCATGGTATCGGCATCCCCGAAGATAAAAAAGACAAGGTATTTGATAGTTTTACCGATGCAAAGAGAAAGGGTACAGCCGGCGAAATGAGTTTCGGCCTTGGACTCTCTATCTGCAAACAGATCATAGAAGTTCATAAGGGAAAGATTCTGCTCGAAAGCAAAGAAGGATCGGGCAGTTCATTTTATGTTTATCTGCCGCTGGCATAGCCCGGTTTTACAGCACCATCTCTATATGCTCAATTCCATCTTCGAGGTAAATCTCGCCTTCTTCTACAAAGCCAAATGAAGCATAAAACTTCTTGAGGTACAATTGTGCGCCAATCCGGATCGGGCCTCTTCCGAAATATTTGTAGCATTGTTCTATGGCCATGGCAATGAGTTCTCTTCCCGCACCTGTTCCTCTTGCAGCCGGGGAACTTACCACTCTGCCAATACTCATTTCATTATAAGCCAGTCCCGGGGGCAGCAAACGGCAATACGCAATGAGCTGGTCATCCTGCCAATACATCTGGTGATAACTTTCCTGGTCTTTGTTATCGGCATCCTGGAAAACACAGTTTTGCTCTACTACAAACACTTCATTGCGAAGACGGATAATGCTGTATAGTTCCAGGGGCGTTAATTCTCCAAATGCTTTAATAATCCATTGGCTGGCAGACGACATGGCGCTTGAATTTCTGTTTTCCCGATAAAATTAGTGTTTAAAATGAAACCGGCCGTTGCAGTGTTTTTTGTAGTATTGCAACCTGCTGCCACCCTTAACCGGCACTCCGGATTTTTATGAAAAAGATCAGCATCCCCGAAACACTTTTATGGAAGATTGTTTTCCTGCTTGCATTGCTGGTGTATGCAGCCGGGTTGTTTGTGGAACTGCTGGAGCCGGATGCAGCAGTATACGCTGAAGTATCCCGTGAAATGTTTGTATCGGGCAGGTGGCTGGATATTTCCCTGATGGGTGCAGACTGGCTGGATAAACCACATTTCCAGTTTTGGGTAACGGCCTGGTTCTACAGTTTGTTTGGCGTGAATGTAGTTGCTTATAAATTACCTGCTGTAATCAGTGTGTTGCTGGCAGCCCGGTATACCTATCTGTTTGCCAGGAAACATTATTCCGAAAAGCATGGTATCCTGGCTGCGCTGATCTTAATGACGGCCCAGCATACCATTACCTCCAATATGGATGTTCGCGCAGAACCTTACATGACTTTGTTCACCATCATGGGACTGTATCATATTGCGGAGTATCTCAACACAAAAAAAACAATGCAGTTGGTCTATTGCAGTGCAGCACTGGCCGCATTGATGATGACCAAAGGACTGTTTACCATCATTCCCGTAGCCGCCGGCGTGGGTTGCACGTTGTTGTACCGGCGGAAGTGGAAAGAGATCCTGCACTGGCGGTGGTTGTTGGTTGCAACACTTACTGTTCTTTTCATGATCCCTACACTGTACGGATACTATCAGCAGTTTGATCTGCATCCGGAGAAATGGGTGTTTGGACGGCAGCAGGTTTCAGGAATCCGTTTCTTCCTGATCGACAGCCAGTGGGGCAGGTTTGCCAACAGCGGCCCCATCAAAGGCAGTGGGGATCCTTTCTTCTTTGTACATACCCTGTTGTGGGCTTTTCTGCCATGGGCCTGGCTGGCTTATTATGCATTGATTCAAAAAACAAAGGCACTGTTTCGGCGAAATCATACCGGCGAAACCTATACCTATTTCGGGTTCCTGGTGATGTTCCTGATTTTCTCTGCTTCTAAATTCCAACTGGCGCATTACCTCAATCCCGTATTTCCCTTACTGGCGGTGATGGCTGCAGCAGCCATCATGAATGCAACACCGAAAGCCCTTCGCGTGCTTACGGTATTGCAGGCTGTAACGATTGTATTATTGCTGATAGCTCTCGGTATGCTGATGCGTTTCTTCCAGGAGAGCCTGTTGCATGCCGATACCCTGCTGGTGCTGATCGCAGGCATGTTGCTGGCAGCGGTTGTTTACTTTACCAACCAGAAAACGGTATCTGCCAAACTGGTTTTTGTTCCTGTACTGGTTACCTTAAGCATCAACTATTACCTGAACAGGGAGTTTTATGCAAGGCTTACCGGCTATCAGTCGGAATCGGCTGTGGCAGATTACTACCTGCAACAGAAACTGCCTGCAGACCGCATTGTAAGTTTAGATGTAACCTCTTTCAGTACCAGTTTCAAGCTTAATACTGTAGTGCCTCCTTTGTGGGTAGACAAGGTAAGGCCCGATGAGCTACAGGATAAATATGTGTACACGACCCGGCGGGGATTGGAGTTGATCGACTCCCTGCAGATTCCCCGCCAACCGGTTCATGAGTTTGCCGACTTTCATGTTACCATGCTTACCGGAACCTTCCTGAACAAAGCCACCAGGTATAAAGAACTTACACCTATGTATCTCGTAAAAACGGGTAAGATTGTTCCGTAAAGCAATGCCCGGGTGCAGACCGGCTAAACACCTGCCGCTAAAAATTTCGCCAGTCTTTCTTCAACCTGCAGGGTACTGATACCGGTGATGCAGGGCCGTTCCGTACAACTTGTTTTGCGGTGATTGGCGGCACTCACACAGGGGGAGCAGGCCAGTCCCAGATAGAATGATTCGGCATTGCCACCTAATGGAAGGTACAGGTTAGGTGTTTCAGGCCCGAACAGCACAAATACTTTCAGGTTGGTTACTGCGGCAAAATGGGCAGGGCCGGAATCGTTTGTGATCATAAAGGAACTTACGCTGTAGAGTGGAACCAGTTCACTGAAGGAAAATACGCCGGCAGAATTCACACAACGGGTGCCGGGAGTCATATCAATCACGTTCTGTACATAACCACGTTCTGCAGGAGCGCCTGTAAAAACAATCAGGATATCCGGAAACTGTGCCATCAGGTTTTGCGCCACCAGCGCAAAGTTCGCAGGCAACCACCTGCGCTGCGGTAACAGGTCGGATGCGTTTACATTAAATAAAACAATGCGTTCATTCTTCCATTCGGAATACAGCCCCCTGATTTTTTCGCGGACATTGTTTTTGGCTTCTTCACTTACCACTGCTTTTGCCAGATCCAGTTCCTGCTGTGTAACCAGGCTGGTAGGATATGGATTGTTGTAGAAGCCCAATGCCTGGTTGGTCAGTGAAATGAAATTCACGCCCATGTGCACATGCGGGTTATACCGGACAGGCCGGTTGATCAGCCAGCCCCGGAACATACCTTCGTCGTGAAAACTGCTGTAGCCCACTCTGTCTTTGGCGAAACTGAAAAAACTGAGCATGGCGGTGAAGCGCGAAAACAATTCCAGGTCAATGGTACAGGTGATCTGCTTTTTGCGGCACCAGATCAT
Source organism: Sediminibacterium sp. (assembly GCA_035254545.1). Taxonomy (GTDB): domain Bacteria; phylum Bacteroidota; class Bacteroidia; order Chitinophagales; family Chitinophagaceae; genus Sediminibacterium. The sequence continues at coordinate 4,635 of DATFAP010000023.1, forward strand.
GAAACGGATCAGGTCTCCGGCCAGGTGCAACAGGCTGTCTGGCCGCATGGTAAAGATATTTTCAGGAGGAACTGTTTTTAAAATCTCCAGGCTTTTTACATTGTCTTTAAAAATCACAAAGAACAGTTCTGCGTTTCCTTCGGCCTTCAGCTTGCGCATGGCCGGATCGGCAATGATGGCACTGCCCATTTCGGAGAGCTCAATGAACAGGGATCGTTCAATGGAAGGCCTGCCCGATTTGCCGCGGAACAGATCGGTAATAACAGATACTATACTCAATAAGGAACACAATGGAACGCCGGCCCATTTGTCTATTTTCCGCATAGTATCCACTTTCATGTAATTGTTTTTATAGTAAAATAAAAGCGAAGGTATGAATTAACTACCTCCGTTAGTATCCATATTTGTTCTTCCATCTTTCCTTCAGAAACTTACGGATCTCATTTTCACGGGCATTGTTTCCGGGAACATAGAAGGGGGTGTTTTTCAACTGATCCGGCAGGTATTCCTGCTCAATAAAGTTCCCTTCTCCCAAATGAGAATACTGGTAGTTCTTTCCATAATCCATGCTCTTCATGAGTTTGGTAGGCGCATTGCGAAGGTGCAGGGGAACCGATAAGTCTCCATGCTGCTGCACCGCCTGCTGCGCCTTTGCAATGGCTTCATACGCTGCATTGCTTTTGGCAGAGGAGGCCAGGTAGGTAGCACACTGCGAAAGAATAATCCTGCTTTCCGGATAGCCGATTTTGCTGACAGCATCAAATGTGGAATTGGCCAGCAGCAATGCATTGGGGTTGGCATTACCAATATCTTCACTGGCAAATATCAGCATCCTTCTGGCAATGAATTTTACATCTTCACCTCCTTCAATCATCCTGGCCAGCCAATATACAGCACCGTTGGGATCGCTTCCGCGCATGCTCTTGATAAATGCAGACACCACATCGTAATGTTGCTCCCCACTCTTATCGTATAAAGCAATTTTTTGCTGCGCCACTTTCATCACCAGTGCATCGGTGATAACGGTTTGTCCTGTCTGCACCACCAGATCCAGCAGGTTCAGTAATTTTCTTCCGTCGCCTCCGCTGATATTGATCAGGGCTTCGGTTTCCCGCAGGGTAATATTTTTTGCCTTCAGGAGCTCGTCTTTATGGATTGCATCGTTCAGTAAGCGGACCAGTTGCTCTTTTTCCAATGCCTTCAACACATATACCTGGCACCTGCTCAGCAAGGCGCTGTTGACTTCAAAAGAAGGGTTCTCGGTTGTAGCGCCAATCAGGCGGATAATGCCTTTTTCTACAGCACCCAGTAAAGCGTCCTGCTGGCTTTTGTTGAAACGGTGGATCTCGTCTATGAACAGCACGGCGCCTGAAAGGGATTTGGCCTGCTCAATCACTTCCCTTACTTCTTTTACACCGCTGCTGATGGCACTGAGCTGAAAATAGGGAACGTTTAGGGTTTGAGTGATCACATTGGCCAGTGTGGTCTTACCCACACCCGGAGGCCCCCACAGAATCATGGAAGGTACCTGTCCCTGTTCAATGGCATTGCGCAGGATACTTCCTTTTCCGGTAATATGCTCCTGGCCTACCACTTCATCGAGCGTGGTGGGTCTCATTCTTTCTGCTAAAGGGATATGCGTCATTTTATCTCATTTGTCATTGCCGGCTGAAGTGCCGGAATGGAATCTGCTTATTCAATAAATCGGGTGAATCCGGCCAGCAAGGTAGTACCCAAACCCAATATGGCAATCAGTGAAAAGGACCATTGCAATCCAAAAGCTTCCGCAATAAAACCAATCAGTGGCGGACCGAGCAGGAAACCCAGGAAGCCGATGGTAGATACTGCAGCGAGGGCAACTCCGGCCAACATGGTCTTCTGTTTTCCGGCCTGCCCGTATACCAGCGGAACTACCGAAGAAACCCCTATACCCACCAGCAGGAATCCGATGGTTGCTGCAACAATATTCGGGAAAAATACGGCAAGCAGCAATCCCGTGCAGATAACAATACCGCTGCACTCCAGCATTTTTTTGTTGCCCAGTTTTAACACCAGCCGGTCGCCGATAAACCGCCCGCCTGCCATGGTACTCATAAATGCAGCATACCCCAGGGTAGTCAGCTCTTTGGGAGCCTGTACCACTTTCTGAAAATATACACCACTCCAGTCGAACATGGTTCCCTCACAGGCCATACAACTGAATGCAATCAGGCCAAGTTTCAATATAAATGCATCCGGTCGGGTAAATAAGGGCTGACCGGCCCTGCGTGCATCTTCGCTTAAGGTAAAACGATACATGAATAAGCCCAGCAGTACCATGCAACTGCCGATGAAACAGAAATGCTCAAAGGGGGCAATCTGTTTTGAAACCATGAGGGCGCCGATAGCTGCACCGGTAAAACCGGCGGTGCTCCATACACCATGGAAGGAAGCCATGATGGACCTTCCGTAGAGTGTTTCCACACCAATGGCCTGCGTGTTCACCGAAATATTGACCAGATTGCCAAAGAGCCCGAAACAGAACAACAGCACCACCAGTTGCGGAACAGTAGCGCTGTAACCAATCAGAAATAATACAAAAGGATAGGCCATGGATCCCAGCAACAGGGCTTTCCTGCTACCCCAGTGGGCAACCAGCCAGCCCGAAACAGGTAAGCTGACCATGGAGCCAACCGGCAGGGCAAAGAGCAGGCCACCCAATGCAGCATTGCTCAACTGCAGGCTGTTTTTAATATCCGGTATACGGCTGGCCCAACTGGCAAAGCAAATGCCGGCCAGAAAAAAGAAACAGGCCACAGCCAAACGATAGGTTCGGGGGCTGAGTGCTTTCTTCGTCATAGAATGCGGTTGGGTTTGCGGTATGCAAAATTACCTGAATCTGCCTACTTTCCGCTTTTAGGTTATATTTGCCCTCCAAATAGCAATCGTAATATGTATCGTACGCATACCTGTGGAGAATTGAGTATCAAACAAGTAAATGAGCAAGTAACGCTGGCCGGCTGGGTGCAGACTATCCGAAAGTTCGGGGCTATCACATTTGTGGATCTGAGAGACCGTTATGGCATTACCCAGCTTTTGTTTGGTGAAGACCTGAACACTGCATTGGATGCCAATCCGCTGGGAAGAGAATTTGTGTTGCAGGTATCGGGAAAAGTGCAGGAGCGGAGCAATAAAAATGCGCATATTGCTACCGGAGATATTGAACTTGTTGTTGACTCATTTAAGATTTTGAATAAGTCCGCAGTACCTCCGTTCACCATACAGGATGATACGGATGGAGGAGACGACCTGCGTATGAAGTACCGTTTCCTAGATTTGCGCCGGAATACGGTGAAGAAGAACCTGGAACTGCGTTATGCAGTAGGACGTTCCGCGAGGAACTACCTGCATGAAAATCAGTTCATGGATATTGAAACCCCGTTCCTGATCCGCTCCACCCCGGAAGGTGCCCGCGATTTTGTGGTTCCATCGAGGATGAATGCAGGACAGTTCTATGCGTTGCCGCAGAGTCCGCAAACATTCAAGCAGTTGCTGATGGTGAGCGGATATGACCGTTACTACCAGATTGTAAAATGTTTCCGCGATGAGGATTTGCGCGCAGACCGTCAGCCCGAGTTTACACAGATCGACTGTGAAATGTCTTTTGTAGAGCAGGAAGACATCCTGAAAATGTTCGAAGGGTTGATCAAACGCATATTTAAAGACGTAAAAAATATTGACTATACTGCGCAGGTGGAACGCATGACCTGGGAAGACGCCATGTGGCAGTATGGTAACGATAAACCCGATATCCGTTACGGAATGAAGCTGGCCAATTTAAAGTCCGCCTTTCTGAAAGGCGGAAAAATTGCAGCTACCGGAGAACTGATCAACGGTGCAGGTTTTGGCGTATTTGACCAGGCAGAAACCGTGCTGGCGATTGCAGCCCCCGGCTGTTCGGAATATACCCGCAAACAAACGGATGAATTAACCGAATGGGTCAAGCGCCCGCAGATCGGTATGCAGGGACTGGTGTACATCAGGTGTAATGCAGACGGTACCTACAAAAGCAGCGTAGATAAATTTTATCCGGAGGAAAGGCTCAAAGCCATTGCAGATGCTGCCGGAGCAAAAGCAGGCGACCTTGTGCTGATACTGGCAGGAAGGGAAGAGCGCACCCGTAAGGCAACGAGCGAACTTCGCCTCGAAATGGGCAAACGTTTGGGTATGCGTAAGGAAGACGAGTTCAGATTATTGTGGGTGATGGATTTTCCATTGTTCGAATATGCCGAAGAAGAGAACCGCTGGGTAGCCCGTCACCATCCGTTTACTTCTCCCAAACCGGATCATATCGATATCATGATCAACAATAATCCGGTGATTGAAAATGCAGAAAAATACCTGGAGCATCCTTATTCCGAAATCAAGGCCAATGCATATGATATGGTATTGAACGGAAATGAAATAGGCGGTGGATCGATCCGGATCTTCCAGCGCCCTTTGCAGGAAAAAATGTTTGCAGCGTTGGGTATGAGCGAAGAAGAAGCCCTGCATAAATTCGGGTTCCTGCTGGGAGCGTTTGAATACGGCGCTCCTCCGCATGGAGGCATTGCCTTTGGCTTCGACAGGCTTTGTTCCATTTTGGGTGGAAGCGAAAGTATCCGCGACTTCATTGCATTCCCTAAGAACAACAGCGGAAGAGATGTGATGCTGGATGCACCTTCGTCTATCGATGCAAAACAATTTGATGAACTGCAGATTAAACTGGATTTGAAATAAATGCACATGAATCAACTGACTGTTTTCAGAGTACTCACGTTTATCCTTATTCCGGTAGCTATATTATTCGGCATACTGGACCTTTTCATGTTGCTGATGGCATTGTCTTCCAACCCGGCCATGCTGCTGATTGTATTTGCCATGGCCTGTTTTGTAATCTATATGTTTACCTCCCTGAGGTTCCTGTTGCAGGGAATCGGGAACGAACGGCAACTGAATGCATCGCTGAAAGACTGGATAAAAGTAAATGCGTACGGAACACTGTTTATTTCAGTAATGTTTCTGATGAATTCCGCCGCCGCTTTTTTTATCAATGAGGTGAATCTGCGACAGGTGCTGAGCGAAATGATTGCGCAACAACCCGATGTGTCCGGCAAGATTTCCCTGGATTATTTTGTTCGGATTTTCAGGGTGATTTCCGGAATTATGTTCTTTGTTAGCCTGATGGCTATTGCGCATGTACTGATCAATTTCAGGCTGATCCGGCGCTATGAGCATTATTTCGGTAAAGAATAGCAGGGTTCAGCTCCGTTTTTTATTTTTTTTGACGTTCAATCGCTACTTTTGCGGCAATCCTCCGGGAATATATAATAAAAATAATAAATATGGCAACTACATCAGATATCAGCCGCGGCATGATATTGAAACTGGATAACAACTTATACTCCGTAGTAGAGTTTGGTGAAAATAAAACCGCCAGGGCTGCAGCCAAGGTATGGGCAAAATTAAAGGGCGTAGACAATAAACGTTCTATCGAAAAAACCTGGAACAGTGGTGAAACCATTTACCCTGTTCGTGTGGAAAAGAAGACCTTTCAGTTCCTCTACAAGGATGAAAGTGGTTATAACCTGATGAACAATGAAACTTTTGAGCAGATAGCATTGGCGGAAGAAATGATCGATGCACCGCAGTTCCTGATGGACGGCTCCGAAGTATTTGTATTCATCAACACGGAAACCGAGCAGCCGATCGGCGCTGAACTTCCTGAAAAGATCGTGGTAAAAATTACCTATTGCGAACCGGGCCTGAGAGGGGATACCGCTACCCGCGCCCTCAAAGCCGCTACCATCGAAAACGGTGCTACGGTAATGGTGCCTTTGTTTGTTGACCAGGGTGAAACCATTCGCGTTAACACTAAAACGGGTGACTACGTGGAAAGAGTAAAAGACTAATTTTGACTGAATAAATAAGGTATTTGACCTGGTGCACAAAACATCAGGTCATTTTTTTTAAATAATTGAAAACAGGCCGTTTTTACCAAAAAAAGGCTAATTTGCCCTCCAATTCGACCAAAACTAACTGATTTTACCCCTAAAATTGCCATTTATGGACTTAAAGCAAATCCACGAATTAATTAAAATCATCAACAAAAGTAACATTGGTGAAATCAGCATCGAGGACAAGGATGGTAAAGTAACCATCAAGCAAAAAGAAGAAGCCCCCATTACAGTAGCAGCACCGGCACACCAGGTTTATACTACTCAGGCAACTCCTCCTCCTGCTGCCGCACCGGTTGCTCCTGTAGCCCAGGCGCCCGCAGCACCTGCTGCCGCTACCAAGGCCGATAACCTGATCACCATTAAGAGCCCGATGATCGGCACATTCTATCGCAGATCGGCTCCCGACAAACCGGTACTGGCCGAAGTAGGTACCGAAATTGCTCCGGGCAAAGTGGTATGTATCATTGAAGCAATGAAGCTCTTCAATGAAATTGAAAGTGAAATAGGCGGTACGATCGTGAAGGTACTGGTAGAAGATGCCAGCCCTGTTGAGTACGATCAGCCTTTATTCCTGGTAGAACCTGCATAACCCTAAAACAGATCAATGTTCAAAAAAGTATTAGTTGCCAACAGAGGCGAAATAGCGCTGCGCGTTATCCGTACCTGCAGAGAAATGGGGATCAAAACAGTAGCAGTGTATTCCACGGCCGACCGGGAAAGTTTGCACGTGAAATTTGCAGATGAAGCTGTTTGTATCGGAAAGCCACAAAGCGCCGATTCCTATCTCAATATTGCCAATATCATGGCTGCTGCAGAAATAACCAATGCAGATGCCATTCATCCAGGTTACGGATTTTTAGCGGAGAATGCCAAGTTCTCCCAGATCTGTGCCGATCACGGAATCAAATTCATAGGACCTACCCCCGACATGATCAACAAGATGGGGGATAAGATCACCGCAAAGGAAACCATGATCAAAGCCGGAGTGCCGGTGGTGCCGGGCGGCGAAGGTTTGCTGGAAAGTGTTGAGCAGACCATTGCACTGGCCAAAGAAGTAGGATATCCTGTTATCCTCAAGGCCACAGCCGGCGGTGGCGGAAAGGGCATGCGCGTGGTTTGGGATGAGAGTGAAATTGAAAAGGCCTATACCACGGCCAAAATGGAAGCTGCTGCCTCTTTCAAGAACGATGGCATCTATATGGAGAAATTTGTGGAAGAACCACGCCACATAGAAATTCAGATAGCGGGAGACCAGTACGGAAACGTATGTCACTTAAGTGAAAGAGATTGCTCCATCCAACGCCGTCACCAGAAGTTGGTAGAAGAATCTCCCTCTCCGTTCATGACGCCGGATCTGCGCAAGCGGATGGGCGAAGCTGCCATAAAGGCTGCTGCCGCCATTAACTACGAAAGCGTTGGAACCATTGAATTCCTGGTAGATAAGCACCGCAATTTCTATTTCATGGAAATGAATACCCGTATACAGGTTGAACACTGTGTAACGGAGGAAGTGGTCAGCTTTGATCTGATTAAAGAGCAGATCAAAATTGCCATGGGCGAAAAGATTTCCGGTAAAAATTACGAGCCTACCATGCACGCGATTGAGTGCAGAATCAATGCGGAAGATCCCTACAACGATTTCAGACCCTCTCCCGGAAAAATCACTACCCTGTTTACACCCGGCGGACACGGAGTTCGTGTAGACAGCCATGTATATGCCGGATATGTGATTCCTCCTTATTACGACTCCATGATCGGTAAGCTGATCACTGTTGCACAAACAAGAGAAGAAGCCATCGATACCATGTACCGGGCATTGAGTGAGTATGTGATTGAGGGAATCAAAACAACCATTCCCTTCCACCTGCAACTGATGCAGAATGAGGATTTCAGAAAAGGAAACTTTACCACAAAGTTCCTCGAGAACTTTAAGATGAAATAATTCATAACGGATTAATAAGCATAAAAAAACCTCATCAGTCTTGATGAGGTTTTTCCTTTCATTTATTGGCCTCCCCCTCTGGGGCCACCGCCGCCCGGGCGCTGAGCCATCAGTTCCATCACTTTTTTGGTGAGTTCTGCACCCAGCGTTTTCTCCAGTCTCTTCTGTCTTGCTTCTCCGGCTTCTTTCATCTTAGCCTGTCTTTCTTCCGGTGTCATATCTCTCATATTGCCCATCAGGGAACGATCGGAGAATACGGCAACAACGGAATCGGCCTGAACCTCGGTCAATGCCAAAGGCTTCAGCCTTTCCTTCATCATTGCGGCTCTTTGTTCCGGGCTCATTGGCTGACCACCTCCCGGTGGTTGTGCCATTACACTGGTTGCTGTGCAACCCAGTACAAATGCTAAACAAACAATTACTTTTTTCATACTGCTCTTTTTTAAAATTAGTAAGGTAAACTATTGATTTTTTTTCTCTGAAGAACAGGAATTCGGTGGACAGTAGGCCCCAATCGGCTGTTGAAGGGTATCTTAAGACCCTTTTAACAATTGAAATAAAAAACCCTGCTCTTGTTCGGAGCAGGGTCATGTGTTGAGTTGTTCAGGCGGTATTATCTTAAGAACAAAAGTTCTCTGTATTTTGGTAATGTCCAGAACTCATCGTCTACCAGGTGTTCAAGTTTGTCTACATGGTAGCGGATCTCATCGAAGAAAGCAGACTTCACCTGGCTTTCGTAAGCAATGGCTTTTGTGCGGCTGTTCTCAATGTTGTTGGCAATCTTGCGCGCCTCCACCATATCGTGAACCTTGGTATGTATAATCTGAATATGATTGCTGATTTCTGCAAGAACAGTCAGTTGGCTTTTGTAAGCGGATTCCGGTAAGCCGGCAGCTTTTAGCCCATTGATATTTTTCAGCAGTTCATTCTGGTATTTAATGGCCGCAGGCAGAATATGATTGATAGCCAGATCACCCATGATCCTGGCTTCGATCTGTACTTTCTTGATGTATTTTTCCAGTTCAATTTCATGCCTTGCTTCCAACTCTGAATGAGTATATACGCCATTGGATGCAAACAGTTTCTGGGATTTTTCAGACAGCATTGCGTCTAAGGCAACAGGGGTTGTTTTCAGGTTGGGCAGCCCTCTGCGTTCTGCTTCATGGTGCCACTCATCGCTGTAACCATCTCCTTCGAACAATACTTTTTTGCTCTCAACAATATATTTCTGAATGATGTGCATGATGGCAATTTCTTTTTTATCGCCTTTTTCGATCATTGCATCCACATCTGCTTTGAATTTCTTCAGGGTATCGGCTACAATGGTGTTCAGCACGGTCATGGAAATACCGCAGTTGGCAGAAGAGCCCACAGCCCGGAACTCAAACTTGTTGCCGGTAAAGGCAAACGGAGAGGTTCTGTTACGGTCGGTATTATCCAGCATCAGTTCAGGAATGCTGCGGTGCAGATCCAGTTTAAGGATGGCTTCATCCTGTTCATCGAATTTGGTGCCTACCCTGGACTCTACATCGGCCAGCACCTTGCTCAGGTATTGCCCAACAAATACGGAGATAATGGCAGGAGGTGCTTCATTGGCGCCTAAACGGAAATCGTTCGGGGCAGATGCAATGGCAGCACGCAGAATATCGGCGTGGTCATGAACAGCTTTGATAGTGTTTACAAAGAAGGTCAGGAACATCAGGTTGGTCTTGGGCGTTTTGCCGGGAGCCAGCAGGTTAACACCGGTATCGGTGGCCATGCTCCAGTTGTTGTGCTTACCGCTGCCGTTGATGCCGGCAAATGGTTTTTCGTGCAGCAATACCACCAGCTTGTGGCGTTTGGCAACACGGCTCATTACATCCATCAGCAGGGTGTTGTGGTCAACGGCAATGTTCACTTCTTCAAAGATCGGAGCGCACTCAAACTGTGCAGGGGCTACTTCGTTGTGACGGGTGCGCAGTGGAATACCCAGCTTGTAAGCTTCCTGCTCATAGTCGCGCATGAAAGCATAGACTCTTTCGGGGATAGAGCCGAAATAATGATCTTCCAACTGCTGACCTTTGGCAGGAGCTGCGCCAAATACGGTTCTGCCGCATTGAACGAGGTCGGGACGGGCGTTGGCCAGGGCTTCGTCAATTACAAAATACTCCTGCTCCCAACCCAATGTAGCCGTTACTTTGGCAACATTTTTATCAAAATAATTACAAACATCCACGGCAGCTTTGTTCAGGGCTTCCACGGATTTCAGTAACGGTGCTTTATAATCGAGTGATTCACCTGTATACGCAACAAAAATGGTAGGGATACACAAGGTTTTTCCATCTCCGGTTTCGATGATGAAGGCGGGAGAGGAGGGGTCCCATGCAGTATAACCGCGGGCCTCGAAAGTAGCCCTCAATCCACCGCTTGGGAAAGAGGATGCATCCGGTTCCTGCTGAATCAAAGCAGCAGCATCAAACTCCTCAATAGCAGTGCCGTCACTTTTTAAAGTAAAGAATGAATCGTGTTTTTCTGCAGTGGTTCCGGTTAACGGCTGGAACCAGTGTGTAAAATGCGTAACGCCTTTGCTTTCTGCCCAGGCCCTGATGCCGTTGGCAATCTGGCTGGCTACGCTGCGATCAATTTTCTTGCCGCCACGGATACTGGTAACCAGGCTTTTGTATGCTTCGTCAGATAAAAATTCACGGGCAGTTTTGAGCGTAAAAACACTGTCGCCAAAAATTCCGGTGATTTTGGTACTGGGTTTAGACCCTGCCGCCTCAGTTTCTTTCGATATGTTGCTGATGGCACTAAATCTTAAAGACATAATTTTTTAATTTTTTCAGGCTCAAAATAAGGTATTTTAAACTTAAGATTCTATTAAAAGTGCAAAAAAATGCCTGTATTGTGCAAAAAAATAAACAAAAGCGTTACATATAAATTTATATAATCTATTTACCGGCTTTCCCTTCTAAATAAAAATGCCCCCGGTTTTCCGGGGGCATTTTGCAGATCAATCAATTATTTGGGATCGGTTAGTTCTTTCCTAAAACAATCCTTGTAGTCTTATAATTTACATTGCTGCCGTTCAGGCTGATGACATATAGTTTCTGACCACTGTTGTTTTTCAGTTCTACCGGAATACTGTTTTCTCCCTTGGTTGCGTTAACGGTTTTGGTCATGACCAGTTTGCCGGTAGCCGCTTCGGTAATATTCAGGGTAAGCACATAGTCTTTATCGGCTTTGAACTTACAGTAGAACAATCCGGTGGAGGGATTCGGATAAGGGGTTACATCCCTGGCCAGCAGGGTTCTCAGGTAGGCAACATCTTCTTTGCTGAACGATACATTGCTTAAAGAAAGTTCCACCGCTGTATTTCTTCCGGGAGAAGCTGCACTCATGGCTACCACCATAGAAGTGATGTCTGAAGGATCTATATCGGTATTGATGCCTGCAGATTTAAAGTCGCTCAGCGCCAGCGCATAGTTTTGCGGAGTTGAGCTTACCGGCAGTTGCAGGGTATACTGATTCTTCCACTCTGCAATGGATTCTTTCACCAGCGTAATGGTAATGGTCGAATTACCCGCTGCAGTGAACTTCAACGATTTAAAAGCCGTTAAATCCTGCGGCGCGCCGCCACCTCTCAACAGTTTGTATACGGTAATATAATCCGGTGTACTACCGCTTACGGATGCATTCCTGAATACAGGGAATGCGTTCTGCGGAACTGTGTCCCTGCTGTTGGTAACTGTAAATTGCTTAATGCTGGTGGTTGCCGCATTGTAATTCACTCCCCATGCACCGTCTGCCATGAATACCTCATCCTGAATCATGCCGTTGACATAGAGGCTGATGGTAGATTCAAACAGGTCGCCGCTGGAAATTTTTACTGTGCTGATGCCATTTGGGGCAAGGGTAAAGGGCACGGTGCGTGTTACGGTACCGGTGGTTTGTTCGTTGGCCCTGTCTTTGATTTCAAAATATCCGTTGGTAGCGCTCAGGGTATTGTTGATGGTTAAGCTGAGATTCTCATCCACGCGTTCACCACTGGTAATATATGTTTTAGGCAGGCCAACATTGCTTCTGATTTCCTGAACAGGCATACCTGCCTGCAAACGGGAGATGATATCGCCGGCCATTTCCAGTATCAGGCTCGGAGAACCTCCCCATAACTGAATATTGTACATTACTTCATCAATGGTGTAGTCTCTGTTCAACCAGTTAGACTGGATGGTATAACTGTTCCTGCCATTCTTTGCACCAATAATGAAACTCATGGCGTATTCGATATCTCCGTTGTTGTTTTTCAGGTTGTACTGGACCATGTTTACACCCTTCACCTGTGTTTGCTGCATTCCGGTTAATTCATATCCCTTCAAACGGTCGCAGATGGCCTTGGTGTGGTCGTACACTTCTCCTGCTGTTTGTGTACCAAATGCAACGGCTTTTGAAATGTTTTCCTTCACAAAGTCGATGGAGAGAATATCTTTTGCATTGGTGATGGAGATAATGTCTTTGGGTGTACTGATATAAGATTTGTATGCATTATTGCTCAGTTTATTGGGCAGGATATCCGCCAGTTTCAACTGAGTACCTACATTGTTGATGCGGGCAGCAGACCGGTTGTCGGCTCTTTCCAGCTTGTTGTAATCTACCGGTCCCTGTTCATTGTTCAGAGCCCTGCTGATTGTGCGGATGGCAATAGCATCTCCGAGGCTCTTGCTTTCCACTCCACCGCCACTACCGCCGCCAACAGGTCCGGAGGTAACAAATCCAAAGTCATAACTGTGGTTATTGTTTCCTGCCACACCGGTGGTCACTGCAATCTCTGCATCATCGGCATTCATCAGACCATCGCTGTCACGTTCGTCTGCATTGGCATCCATTCCGCCATTGTTGGCTACGGTTAAATCATAACCGGTAAGCGGCGTTTGTACACTGGCACCTTTGGCATTTGGAATGCGGATGATATAATCGGTATTGGGCTGAAGTTGTGTTAAACCATATTTGGCAGAAGCAGTGGAAGTTCTGTTGGCATCGCTGGAGAAATAATAGTTACCGACAGGATCGGTAACGGCGGTAGCCACTACAGTGCCACCAAGCACCAGTTGCACGCTTACGCCGGCAATGGGTTGTTCATCTGCATCCTGTTTGCCGTCACCATTGGTATCGAACCAAACGCGGTTACCGATTTCAATAGGGGCAGGCGCGGAAATGATTTCCAGGTCGCCGAGACCATTGGCTTTACCAAAGAGACTTACATCGTTGCCCATGTACAGGGCTTTACCGTTTTGAGCAATACCATTTGTATTGGAGTAATATCTTACGCCACCGGTGTACCAGTTATCGATGGGGTCAAATGCAGTTGCAATCAGTTCTTTACCAGGAAAAACAGCAAGGCTTCCGGTACTGGTTTCTTCGTGAGAAACACCTGCATTGGCGCCATTGGCTGTATTGCCGATACCCATCGGATCACTTACACCGCCATTCTGATAGCGGTCAGTATAATAAAATTCACCGCCACCGGGTCCTTCGTTATTACCTGCACCGGCGGTGGTATTGGCGCCGGAGTTACCATTGCTCTCCAGGGTAAACGCAGTATAAGAACCATTATTAGCGGCTTTCAGGATATCACCGGCGGCATTACCAGTATAGAGGGTTGCGCCGGCAGGACTGAGATTCTGATTACCGGTCTGATGACCTGTTCTGTCGGTGATTCCGATGATCATGGAACCATCGGCAGGATCAAACTCAATTGCAGTGAACATGGGTTGCGGATAGATAGCCGTACCTGAGTTTCCGGTAACGGTTAATTCCGCAAAGTTCCTGACCCATGGATGCCATGCACCCTGGCACAAAGTAGCGGCTGCAATGGTTCCGTTCGGGTCGATGTAGTTGGTATTTTTATTTACGCCAAAGCCCGTATTCATGTTGGCTTTGCGCTGATAGGTCAGTGGTGCATCCAGCACGGTACTGAATGTTTCCGTACCAGGAGTAACGCCTGCATCTACTTTCAGTACTACTGCTTTTAATTCGGATCTGTCCACAGCAGAATTGTCCGGCTTTACGCCATCCAGTACTCCGCCTACATAAATGGCACCTCTGTAAAATTTAACTGCAAAGGGCCTGAAAGTACTGTTGCCGGCTGTAACAGGAAATGCATTGTACGAAACAATCTGTGAAGCCTGTGTGGGTGCGGTTCCGTTTGCGCCAATTTCCACACGCCATAGTTTTCTGTCGTGCAGGTTAATCAGGTATAAATATTTTCCGTCTTCTGAAATGGCCATACCGCCGATCCCTTTTTTACCCACTTCGGTAAATACATTGCCGCCACTCATATCGTCTCTGTTGGCCTTGGTTTTATCATTATTGCCCGGGCTGAAAGTTCTGCCTGGCAAAGAACCTGCATCAAATGCAGGGTTAATGGCATTCAGGTTTACAAAATTGCCGGTATTGGTTTTATTGGTTACGGCTCTTGCGCCGGTGGTAACATAAATGCCATTGATGCCCAGAGGTCCGAGGGATACATGTCTTTTCACGAACGCAGCATAAAATACTTTGTCTGCTTTTCTGTGATAGGCGGTGGCCCATACGGCGCCGGTCTGTCCCATATCGCTGATTACACTTGCAGTGCCTGCCGCACCATAGTTAAATGCATAAGTGTTGTCTGCAACTTTAGCATCCCACCAATTGCCCGTGCTCACCTGGTTGTCTCCGTTGGCGTAAGAAGGAAGAATGATCCTTGCATTGGCGTTGTCTATATAGTCACCGGGATAGTTAATGGCAAAATGAGCAGCAGTTGCCGGTGCCGTGGCAAACTGTACGCTGGTTCCATTGCCGGTACCAAATGCAGAAGGGAAATCTGCAGACTGCCATCCGGAGAACTCCAGTCTTACTTTTGTTGCAGCGGGAATCTCCAATGCCGTAAATGCATAGGATCCATTGGCCGCAGAACTGGTGGTAGCAAGCAATATGCCCGCAGCATTATAGGCTTTAACGGTAACGCCTCCGGTGCCCGGTTCGTTATAAGCAGCACTGTTGTCTTTGGTGCCATTGGCATTAAAGTCTCTGTAAATAATACCGCTGACCTGCGCATGCAGCAACTGTGGTGCAGCAGTAATCAATGCGGCAAACAACGCAGAAAAAAATCCCTTTTTAAAATGGCGTTGTGTTGAGGTTGCGTAAAGTTGATTCATACACGTATGGTTGAATATATTTAGTTAGTTTTACTCACAAGAATCCAGTTTTGAGAAACCCCCTTTTTTCTAACGGTTTTTCCTATGATAAAAGTATAAAATAATTGTGTAAACTGTATATTAATGTTTGCTGAAAGCCCTATAAATCATCACATATACAAACTGGTTTGTATGCTTATTCTCATTTTGGGAAAAAATGTACAGGCCCAGCGCGAAATAAAACCATGCCAGCAGGAACCGGCCTTTATCCGGACCCTGGGATATGATCCTTTGTGGACGGCCCTGAGTACTTCCGAGAAGAAAACGGTGGGGATTGTGCTGGTTCAGTTTGAACAGCAGGCCGGACAAACAGCCCCAACTCCGCAAACGCCGCAGCGATCGGTTTATCAGCATCCATCCTGGCAATCGGCGGGCTACCTGTCTTCCATCACATTTGACAAAGACGGCAATGCGTACAGTATTCCCACACCGCTGATTTCTATGTTGTATAACCCAAAGGGAAAACTCAATACCATTTACCGGATCGATGCATATACCGGGTTCATGAAAGAATGGCTCAGTCTTCCTTATGTGGCAAAATCTTCTTTGGGCAATCCATACGGGCTGCTGGGGATTACTTACGATTGCACGGCCAACCTGTTGCTGGCGGCCACTGTTTCGGGCTCAGACAGGTACGGCGAAAAAGGAATGATCTATTCCATTCATGTCGCTACCCGAAAAATTGCAGATACTTTAAAAGGGAAGGATGCTATGGCGCTTACCGTTGCCTACGACGAAAAAGACCAGAAACGCCTGTATTTCGGAAGAACCAGAACCGGTGAAATTTATTCATTGCCCCTTACTGCCGAAGGGAAATTTATCCGCAAACAAATGCGGAAAGAACTCTCGCTCGAAGGATACGGGCCAAGGGGAGATGATAAAGCCAGGAAGATTAAATTTGCAGGCGGAACCATGATGGTCAGCGGAGTAGCTTTCAATTACAATCTGCAGGCCTCCAGTGAAAAGCCGGAAACGAATTATTCTTTCCGGTGGAATAACCAGCTAAAGAAATGGGAATTGTACGATCTGAATTAGGAGTATGAAAAAAGGAATCGTTGGCGGTATGCTGTTGTTGCTTTTTGCTGGCATGGGCCCGGGACTGACGGAACTATTTTCCGGAACGGTCTATTCTGCTGCTACCGACAGGATAACCCTGGGTCGCTATCTCTTTTATGATACCAGGATGTCGTACAACCTCACCAAATCCTGTAGCTCCTGCCATGACCCGCAGTTTGCTTTTTCCGATGGTTACCGCACTTCTTCCGGAGCAGATGGCTACAATGTAAAACGCAATGCCCCATCGCTGATCAATGCCCGATACGAACAGGCACTTACCTGGGCAGACAGCAGCATCCGCAGTTTTGAACAGCAAATGAATTTCCCTTTGTACAACGAACACCCGCGCGAACTGGGCTGGAAGGGACACGAATCCGAGATCCTGCACCGGATCGGGGATTTACCTTTGTACAGGCAGTTGTTTCAAAAAGCATTTCCCGGAGAACCCGCGCCGGTAAACAGGGGCAATATTATCCGGGCCATCGCCGCTTTCGAAGAACAACTGGTTTCTTTTGATGCGCCTTACGACCGGTATCTCCGCGGAAACAGGAAGGCACTCTCGGCAGAAGCTGTTCGCGGCATGCAGCTTTTTAATTCGGCCGAACTGGCCTGCAGCAGTTGTCATACACTGCAACCCACCGGCAAACCCGCTGCGTATTATAATACGGGCTTGTATAACCTGGATCGGGAAGGCGCGTATCCGGAAGAAGATCAGGGGCTGTACAGCATCACAAAAAACAAGGCAGACAAGGGTAAATTTCGCGTACCTTCCCTACGCAATGTGCTGCTGACAGCGCCTTATACACACAACGGCTCTGTGGCATCCATCAACGAAATGCTCAGTATTTATCAGCGGGGAGGAAGGCAGATTTCTTCCGGAGATTGGAGTGGCGATGGCGCTGCCAATGTAAACAAAAGCCCGTTGATCAAAGGCTTTCGTTTACCGGAGACAGACAGGCAGGCCCTGCTTGCATTTTTAACCGCTTTAACCGACAGCGGTTTGTTGAAAAAAAACTCCATCATGAACCCTTTTAATCAATAGTATGAAGGCAGGTTTCCCTTATTGGTTTTGTTTTGTGCTTGCGGTAGCAATCAGCGGCACTGCTACTGCGCAAAAAAAAACGACCTCCCCTAAAAAGAAAACAAACAACAGTGTATACCTGGGCGAATACAAGCCCGGCATACTGGAGCCTGTACGGCAAGACAGTGCTGTTTATATACAGGAGAGAAAAAGGCAGGTAGATTCGATTCTGAAAGAAAAGATCCCGGTAAAATTTTACACAGACCGGGACGATGAAAAAACCATGCTGGCGCAACAGGTAGCGCTGGCCGACAGTTTGTTCACCAAATATGTTTGGGAAAAAAATACCCGCAAGCCATTGTGGAACGAAATCTTTGGTGTGTATCCTGCAAGGCCCGGTGATCTGCGGAAAGGAATGAAGTTTTTACCGGGCACCATGATGCGGGTGGAGATGTACAATTATGCGCTGAACCTGACCACCATCGGGCTGGTGGATGTTTTTACACACCGCCTGCTGAGCGTGGATCATTTTCCTCAAACCCAACCCGATATCCCGGCCCGCTTAAAGCGGTTGGCCGTGCAGATTGCCGTGAATGCGCCTGAAGTGGAAAAGGCCCTGGGTTTTAAACCCTCACAGGAAATGCCGGTGATGGCCAATACCAAAACCGCACTCAACAGAACCAAATGCGAGCGGTCGAGGCATCTTTGTGTGGCACCCACTTTTGTGAAAGGGAATCGCGCACTCTGGGCCATCGTGGATCTGACGGATCATAAACTGGTAGGACTCCGGTGGACCAATGTTGGCAAGGATGCAGACCAGATAGTAGTCACCGAAAGAAGGATACAGAATGAAAATATTGCAGATTGTTATTGCGAACAGGTAAACACCGTACAGAAAAGCAACTGGAAGTTAGACTATGTTCTGACGGCATCAGATGGATTGATGGTGAGCAATGTGAGCTATAAATCCACCCCGGTGTTGAACAGCGCCAAACTGGTAGACTGGCATGTGAGCTATTCCGGAACAGAAGGCTTTGGATACAGTGATGCAGTGGGTTGCCCGATCTTCAGCCAGTCTGCAGTAGTGGCAACGGACCCTCCCAAAATTGCAGAGATCGTGGAAGGCGATAGTACGGTGGGTTTTATGCTGGAACAGAAATTTTTCAGTGAGTTATGGCCCGTAGCCTGCAATTACAGTTACTCACAGCGTTTTTTCTTTTACAACGACGGAAGGTTCAGGGTGGTTTGCGCAAGCCTTGGAAGGGGCTGCGGCAATAATGGCGTGTATCGTCCTGTGTTCCGGATTTCATTTGCAGGAAACCAGCAATCTTTTTACGAATGGGGCAATGAAAAATGGAGCCAGTGGAAAAAAGAACAATGGCAATTGCAGCAACCGGCCACCGCATATACTAAAGAAGGATACCAGTACAGGCTGGAAACCGGCGCCGGAAAAGGATTTTATATTGAACCGGGAAGAGGGCAGTTTAAAGACAGCGGAAGAGGTGATAATGCTTATTTGTATGTAACCAAAAATCACCTCAACAAAGATGAGGGCGAAGCGGACCTGGTTACGATTGGGCCCTGCTGCAACAACAATTATCAACAGGGGCCGGAGAAATTTATTGAACCCTCTCCAGAAAATATTTCCAGTACAGACCTTGTATTGTGGTATGTGCCACAGATGCGCAACGATGATACACCCGGATCTAAGTACTGCTGGGCGGAAACCTATTACGAGAAGGGTGTTTATAAAGTAAGGACATATCCCTGCTTTGCCGGGCCTATGTTTGTTCCTTATGATAAATAGCGTATCTTAACGACCGAACTTATGAGCCAGCAGATAAACTTAATGATTGCGGATGACCATCCTCTTTTTGTAGAAGGGTTGAAGATGATATTGAGCAGTGAATCCCAGTTTGCCATCAACGGAATAGCCAACGACGGAAAGCAATTGCTCTACCTGCTTACCCAGCAGCCGCAGACCAGCCTGATCTTACTGGATGTGAATATGCCCCACCTGAACGGACTGGATACCATCAAATACATCAAGCAGTCTTTTGGTTCTGTGAAAGTGCTGATGCTCTCCGCTTACAGCGATCATAAACTGGTGAACGAAGCCCGCGCTGCCGGAGCAGATGGTTATATCCTGAAGAACTCCAACCGCGAAGCGCTGGTGGGCGCCATTAAAAGGGTCTGTGAAGGGCAGCAGGTGTTTGAAGTGGAACCGGCCAACGACCAGGAGGAATTGTTCCGGAAAATGGATGTTTTTCTCCGCAAATACGATCTCACCAAAAGAGAAAAAGAGATCCTGTACTACCTCAAACAAACCCTCACCAACCAGCAGATAGCGGAAAAACTGCATTTAAGCATCTACACTGTAGAAACGCACCGCAAAAACATCATGCAAAAACTACAGTTGAATTCGCCGGCCGCCCTGGTAAAATTCATGATCGAGTTCAATATTTGACCAGTTGTTTTTCTATCCGGAATAATTTGCAGTTTTACCTGTAACTTTTTTGAAGCATCTGCGTTCAATTATAAATAAACAAGATATATGAAAAAAATACTGGCATTGATGTTTTCGGTAGTAACCCTCGCCGCATCAGCACAATGGGGACGTTCTGAAAAGGTTACCGGCAACGGGGATCTGAAAAAAGAAACCAGGTCTGTGGGCAATTTCAAAGCCGTGGCTTCTGCAGGCTCCATGAATGTACAACTGGCTTATGGTAAGCCGGGCAGCGTTACGGTAGAAGCGGATGGCAACCTGCTGGAGTATATCGAAACCAAAGTAGAGGACAATACCCTAAAAATCGGTACCAGGAATTATGTAAGTATCCGCAGCAGCAACAAGATCACTGTTTATGTAACGGTGGATCGGCTCGAAGGGCTTTCTGTAGCGGGAAGTGGAAATATAGATGGTTCGGGTAATTTTAGCAATGAAGGTAAAACATGGTTCCGTATTGCCGGCAGCGGCAATATTAACCTGAACTTTGATCAGGTAAAACAGGCGGAGATCAGTATCGCGGGAAGCGGCAAGGTTATCCTGAAAGGAAAGGCTGAACAGGTAAATGTGAGCATCAGCGGCAGCGGAAATGTGGAATGCACCGAACTGGTGGCGCAACGGGTAAAAATCAATGTTACCGGTAGCGGAAATAGCCGTGTACATGCGGATCAGACCCTGGAGGTAAGCGTGCTGGGCAGCGGAAATGTATATTATAAGGGAAATGCCCGGGATATTGTGAAACATTCGGCCGGCAGCGGAAAAGTAACCAGGCTCTAGTTTTTTAGCAGTTTATAAACATATTGTAGCCGTAAGGTCCAAAACTTCATATGGTGCCTTACGGCTACTTTCTTAACTTCGCGGCAATATGGAAATCACCGTAAAAACCGCCCAACAGCTCCGTCTTACAGAAGAAGAGTTTGAGCTGATTAAAGAGAAATTACAGCGTACTCCCAACTTTACCGAGTTATGTGCTTTCAGTGGCATGTGGAGTGAACATTGCAGTTATAAAAATTCCATTAAGTGGTTAAAAACCCTTCCCCGCAATGGCGGCAGAATGCTGGTTGCAGCGGGAGAGGAAAATGCGGGCCTTATGGATATGGGGAACGGGTTTGGAGTGGTATTCAAAATTGAAAGCCACAATCACCCCAGCGCCATCGAACCTTTTCAGGGGGCAGCCACCGGTGTAGGTGGAATACAAAGGGATATATTTACTATGGGCGCAAGGCCAATCGCTTCGCTGAACAGCCTGCGATTCGGTAACCTGAAAGATAAAAAAACACAACATTTACTGTCTGGCGTAGTGAAAGGCATTGGACATTATGGCAACTGCTTTGGCGTACCCACTGTAGGCGGTGAAGTTTATTTTGAAGATTGTTATCATACCAATCCACTGGTGAATGCCATGAGCGTGGGTATCATGAAGGCCGATAAAATGGTCAGCGCTACGGCAAAGGGCACCGGAAACCCGGTGATTTATGTAGGAAGCGCTACCGGTAAAGATGGAATCGGTGGTGCAAGTTTTGCCAGTGCCGACATCACACACGACAGTGTGCAGGAACTTCCGGCCGTGCAGGTGGGCGACCCTTTCCAGGAAAAGAAATTACTGGAAGCCTGCCTGGAAGTGCTGGAAACCGGCGCTGTGGTGGGTATGCAGGATATGGGAGCTGCAGGAATTATTTGCAGTACTGCAGAAATGAGTGCAAAGGGAGAAGTGGGTATGCACATTGATCTTGAAAAAGTACCCACCCGTCAACAGAATATGAAAGCCTGGGAATTGTTGCTGAGTGAGAGCCAGGAAAGAATGCTGATGGTGGTGGAAAAAGGACGTGAGGCCGAAGTGGAAGCCGTGTTTGAAAAATGGGATTTAAGCGCCAGCACCATTGGTTATGTAACAGATGATGGTTTGCTGAAGTTCTATATGAATGGAGTTCTGGAAGCTGAACTGCCTGCTTATGAGCTGGTATTGGGCGGCGGCGCTCCGCAGTACACCAGAGAATACAAAGAACCGGCCTATTTTGATCAGATCAATGCCTTCTCCATTGCGGATGTGGCAGATGTGGATGAACTGCGTCCTGTTGCTGCAGCGCTGAATGCATTGCCCAATATCGCCAGCAAACGCTGGGTGTATACGCAATACGACAGCATGGTGGGTGCAGCCAATGTAAGCACCAATGCACCGAGCGATGCATCGGTTGTATTGGCCAAAGGAACCGGCAAGGCACTGGCTATGACGGTAGACTGTAACAGTAAATACGTATATGCCAACCCTTATATCGGTGGCATGATTGCTGTGGCAGAAGCCGCCCGTAATATTGTTTGCAGCGGCGGTGAACCAATCGGTGTTACCAACTGTCTGAACTTTGGTAATCCGTACGATCCGGAAGTGTACTTCCAGTTTGTACAGGCTGTAACCGGTATGGGCGATGCCTGTAAGAAATTCAATACACCGGTAACAGGAGGAAACGTAAGTTTCTATAACCAGAACCCCGATGGTCCTGTATATCCAACACCCACCATTGGTATGGTAGGTATACTGGATGATGTGAATACCAAAATGACCCTCCATTTTAAAGATGCAGGCGATACCATTTTACTGATCGGGCAGCAACACAACGATATTGCCTCCAGTGAATACCTGCACAAGCTGAAAGGCGTGCAATATTCTCCGGCTCCCTATTTCAACCTCGACGAAGAATACAATACACAACAATTGATCTATTCGTTGATTCAGGAGAAAAAAATCAAAAGTGCGCACGATCTGAGCGAAGGCGGATTGGCAATAGCTCTGCTGGAGAGCGGGTATGCGGGTAATAAAGGATTTTCCGTAAACCCTGCAGTAGACATCAGGAAAGATGCATACTGGTTTGGAGAAGCACAGGGAAGAGCTATTGTAACCGTAGCGGCAGAGATGTTGAATATGGTATTGGCAGATGCGGCAAAAGCAGGTATTGCCTGCACCGTGCTGGGCACCGTTACCTCCGGTAATATAGAAGTACAGGAAGAAAACTGGGGCCATGTCAGCGACTGGAAAAGCAGTTATGATACCGCTATCGAAAACATGATGCAATAAATTATGGCTGATCAGAAAATGATATTGGTAACCGGTGCAGCAGGATTCATCGGAAGTTGCATGGTTCGCTTTCTCAACGAGAAAGGGTTCACCCGGTTGATCCTGGTGGATGATTTTGGTGTAGAAGCAAAAAGGAAAAATTGGGAGTCCAAACAATTTGAGGTCATTGTAGAAAGATACCATCTGCTGAACTGGCTGGAGGAACACCGTCCACAATTATCCGCCGTGATACATCTGGGCGCCAGAACAGATACCACAGAGTTTGATTATTCCGTTCACGAGGCCCTGAACCTCAACTATACCAAGGATCTCTGGAACTATTGTACAGCGCATGCGGTGCCATTGATCTATGCATCCAGCGCAGCCACATACGGAGCAGGGGAGCATGGTTATAAAGATGATCATGCGATCATTGATCAGTTGAAACCACTAAACCCATATGGGATCAGTAAAAACGAGTTCGACAAATGGGCTATCCGCCAGGAACAACAACCTCCATACTGGGCCGGCCTGAAATTCTTCAATGTGTACGGGCCCAATGAAGCGCATAAAGAAAGAATGGCCAGTGTAATCTGGCACTCCTTCAACCAGATCCGCAACAATGGAGTGGTGAAGCTGTTCAAAAGCCATAAAGAAGGATTTAAAGACGGAGAGCAACTGCGTGATTTCATTTATGTAAAGGATGTAACGGAAGTGATCTTCTGGATCTTTGATTCCATGGTGCAGCAAGGAAGCTGGAGCAAAACCCAAAATGGCATTTATAATTTAGGAACCGGAAAGGCGCGATCCTTCACCGACCTGGTGAACGCCACATTTAAAGGACTGGACCTTGCACCTGAAATTGAGTTCATAGATATGCCGCTGGATATCAGGGACAAGTACCAGTATTTTACAGAAGCAGATATGACCAAACTGCAAGAGGCAGGTTACACAAAGAAATTCTATTCGCTGGAAGAAGGCGTGGATGATTATGTGCGGAATTACCTGGCAACCAATCAACTTTACTAAGCACTATTATGGCAAATACAATCGCAATTATCGGAGGAGGAAACCTGGGTACTGCAATGGCAGAGGGATTGGTGAACAGTGGATTCTGTAAGCCGGAAGAACTCATTGTTACCAAGCGAAATACGGCCACCCTGGCGGCCCTGGCGGCAAAGGGTGTTCAGGTTAGTTCCAATAACCCCGAAGCGGTAGCCAAAGCAAGCTGGATCATCCTGGCCATCAAACCCTTTCAGATCAAGGATGTGCTGGCGGAGATCCAACCCTTTCTGAAAAAGGAAAAACAGGTATTGGTGAGTGTGGTGACCGGTGTATGGATTGATGAAATTCAGGAGATCACCGGAACCGATTTCCCGGTGTTCAGGGCCATGCCCAATACGGCCATTGCCATCCAGGAAAGCATGACCTGCATCAATGGTAAGGCGGTTACGGAAGCGCAAACCGATTTTGTATCGGCGCTGTTTAACCAGTTGGGTAAAACCGTAGTGATCGAAGAAAAGCTGATGGATGCGGCAACCGTACTGGGTGCCTGTGGCACGGCTTATGCCATGCGATACATCAGGGCCAATATACAAGGCGGTATTGAGATTGGATTCAGCGCAGCCACTGCATCATTGATTGCCGCTCAAACGGTGAAGGGTGCAGCAGAATTGCTGCTGCAGAAAAATACACACCCCGAACAGGAAATAGATAAGGTTACCACCCCCAAGGGTTGTACCATTGCCGGATTGAATGAAATGGAGCACCAGGGATTCAGTTCTTCTCTGATCAAGGGAATTGTAACCAGTTACAAAAAGATCGTCAACGATATGTAGTTAATACAGGGTTCCGGTTTCCATATCCAGTTGATAGGTGAGCGGTGTAACCCTGGAATATTCCTTAATGATTTCATAGGAAGATTTCCCTATTTGTATATCTGCCAGTGTTCCGGATTTGATCCGGTCTTCCCTGATATTATTCAGGTTGAAGAACACATAATTGTACCCGGCTCTTAACAAGCGGATATAAAAGCCGTTGCCGGTATTGAGGAATAAAGATGTGCCGTCGTAATATCCCCATGCTTTGTTACAGGATTGCGGAATGCTGTTTTTAATAGCCGTAAGCTCACAGGCATATACCGCCGCTTTGCCGGAGTTATCGTATTGGTGGATTACTTCTACTGTATCACTGAAAGGCCTGCCTTTCAGGAAATCATCATAAGAGAGATAAATGCCCCTGGGTGCAGTGGCCGTAGCAGCAATTTGTTGTTTGTGCGCATTGTAATATTCATTGAAATCGGCAGGGGCAATCCTGTTGGCAGACGTTTCTTTTTCGGCGTACTGATTGTTGAATGCACTGTGCTGCAAAATCGTTAACAGAGAATCCAGTAATACGTTATAGGCATTTCCTTTATTGTAAGGTGCAGACACCGATCCGGAGATCTTTCGCTGCGGATAATAACCATAATCCACGGAACTGAACAGGTCAAAACTGTATTCCAGCGTAGTGATTAACGCCGCATCGCCGGATTGGTATGGTGCAGTAGCATTCTGCGAGAACCAGCATTTTTTCAAAACCAGGACCAGTTGCCTTTTGCTATTGCTATCGGTAGCAACATGCGTATTCAGAAAGTTTTCAGAAAGCCATTTAAAGGGAGATCGTTGTATCTGAACACCAACTGCCTGAATACCTTTTCTTTTCAGGGAAATATTCAGCGGCATATAGCCAACTTTTGTCGGGTCGGACCGCAGATCAATCAGTTTGATGTGACTCACTTCCGAAAGTACAATATGATCCGTAAAATGTGTTGCAGGGGTAAAAGCGGAAAGTTGAAATCCCGAACCATATGCCTGTCCTGAACCACCCGGGTCATTGCGCAAAGGGGTGTTGCTTCCTTTAACAGGGGTGGATCCGGAGGGGTTTTTTCCCATGGAAAGGGAGGGGTCGCCCACTTCTCTTGCGTTGATAAGTGCACCGTTACCGGTAGCGGGATTGTTGACGGGCCTCACTGTTTGGGCAGATGTATACAATGCAAAGAAACATACAAGACCTGTTGAAAGAATCGACTTTTGCATGATACTATTTTTTATAATAATACTATTATTCAGCCGGGTTTCAAAATATCCTGTATGTTTCCTGAGTATGTGATAAAGGGGGGCGGGGCAACCCTTTATAAACGGGCTTTCAGAAAAGCCAGCGTTTTAGCGTGTGCATCTGCCGTGGCCTCCTTATTAAAGCCGGGATTGCTTGGATTGGCAAAACCATGACCCGCTTCATATTTATGGGTGACCAGTTTTTTACCGGCAGCAGCCATATCCGCTTCAAACTGGTTAACCACGGCAGGCGCAGGGCTTTTGTCGAGGTTGCCGAAGAACCCGATCACTTCGCAGTTCAGGGTTTTCAGCTTTTCCAGGTTGTTCTCGGGTCTGCCGTAATACATCACGGCGCCGGCTGCCTGAGGGCCTGCCAGGATACTGGCCTGTAAGCTCCACATTCCGCCAAAGCACCAGCCAATGGTGAAAATTTTTGCTTTGGAACCGGCATAGCCGATGGTGCCTTTCACGATGCTTTCCAGCCTGGCGGTATTGGTTCCTCTCATCAGCTTCATGGCGCTGTCCGCGGTGGCGGCAACTTTACCGTCGTACATATCAATTGCCAGTACGTTTACATTGCCCAGTTCGGCAGCCAGTGTTTCAGCTTCTCGTTTTATATGATCGTTTAGTCCCCACCATTCCTGGATCACCAGGATCCAGTTGTTGGTTTTCTTTTTGCTTTTGATCAGGTAACCGGAAGCTTCGGTTCCATCGGGCGCAGGAAAACGGATGGTGGTTCCGGTTGCATTTTCCAGGTGGTAAGCGCGCGGGTTTTCGTGCATGGCTGCAAAAGCCATTGTGGCGGCTTCTGCTTTGAACTGCTCCCTTACATCTCCGGTAAAACAGGATTCATAGCAGCCCTGAGTACCAATTACAGGGGACGGAACCTTGTAGGTATAACCCAGGAATGCAGCGGTGCAAAACGCTGAAAATGTGAGCAGTAAAAGTTTTTTCATATTGACCTCTTTAAGATGTACACGTTAAATTAACACTTTGCGCCAGTTTTGGTTGAAATGCTCCGGAGAATTTTGCAGATAGTTTTTTTACTGTACCTTTGTACGACCTCAGAACTATTTCAGTTCACATTTTCAAGGTCTGTTTAATGTTCTTTTTGACGCTTCCGAGAGGAAGAACTAATAACCCCAGTTATGGCCAAATTTATATTTGTTACCGGTGGAGTAACAAGCAGTTTAGGTAAAGGAATTATTGCGGCTTCGCTTGCCAAGTTATTACAGGCAAGAGGGCTGAGAGTAACTATTCAGAAATTTGACCCATACATCAATGTGGATCCGGGTACATTAAACCCCTACGAGCATGGGGAGTGTTATGTAACGGAAGATGGTGCAGAAACAGACCTGGATCTGGGACACTACGAGCGTTTCCTGAATATATATACCTCACAGGCCAATAACGTGACCACAGGCCGGATCTATCAGACCGTGATTAACAAAGAGCGGGCGGGAGACTTCCTGGGAAAAACCGTTCAGGTGGTTCCACATATCACCGATGAAATCAAGCGCAGGATGCTGTTGCTGGGCCAGGACGACAAATATGATATTGTATTAACCGAAATAGGCGGTACGGTGGGCGACATCGAAAGCCTGCCTTTCATAGAAGCCGTGCGCCAGTTACAGTGGGAGTTGCCCGAAGAAGATCTGATGGTGATTCATCTTACGCTGATCCCTTACCTGAAGGCAGCCAAGGAATTAAAAACAAAACCAACGCAGCACAGTGTAAAAATGCTAAGTGAAACAGGGGTGCATCCGGATATCCTGGTTTGCAGAACCGAAGAGCCGCTCAGCAACGAAATCAAACGTAAGATTGCCCTGTTCTGTAATGTAAAACAGGAGGCGGTGATCGAAGCAATGGATGCCAGCACCATCTACGAAGTGCCGTTGGAGATGCTGCGCGAAAAACTGGATCTCATTTGCCTGAAGAAAATGAATATTACCCATTACGGTGAGCCCAACCTGGATAAATGGAAAGGATTTCTCGATAAACTGAAATATCCCAGGAGCAAGGTGACCATTGGTTTGATCGGGAAATATATTGAGCTGCAGGATGCCTATAAATCCATCCTGGAAAGCTTTGTACATGCCGGCGCCATGAATGAAGTGAAAGTGCAGGTGGTGAATGTGCACAGTGAATTTATTACCAATGAAAATGTTGCGGAGAAGTTGCAGGGATTTGACGGATTACTGGTAGCTCCGGGTTTTGGGCACCGTGGTATAGAAGGAAAAATCATTGCGGTAAAATATGCCAGAGAGCGTGGGCTTCCTTTCTTCGGTATCTGTTTGGGAATGCAGATGGCTGTGATTGAATATGGAAGAGATATATTGGGATTGAAGGAAGCGCATTCTGTGGAAATGGATCCAAATACCATTCATCCGGTGATCAATATGATGGAAGAACAGAAGAAGATCAAAATGATGGGCGGCACCATGCGTTTGGGCGCTTATCCCTGCGAGATCACTCCCGGTACGCTTGCACACCGCATTTACGGGGAAACCCATATCTCCGAAAGGCACAGGCATCGGTATGAGTTCAACAACGATTACCTGGATCAGTACCTCGCAGCCGGCATGGTAGCCAGCGGTAAAAATCCTGAAACAGGACTTGTTGAAATCATTGAATTGCCGAATCATCCGTTCTTTATCGGCGTACAGTATCACCCTGAATTAAAGAGCACTGTTGAGCGCCCTGCACCTTTGTTTGTAGGATTCATTGATGCAGCAAAAAAATACAATGAAACGAAAAGTTCTCTTAAAACCACTGCGCCAAAAGATGCAGTGATATAATTAGAGCAGATTGTTTTTTATGAAAAGGCCTCTCTTTTGGGAGGCTTTTTTTGTGCCAGCAGTCAACTGTTAGCGGATAAATTCTTTTGTAATGCAAGTATAGAGGGGGTACTAGGTGTTATGTCAGGAGAACTTGTAGGACTGGGCTCTTGTTAAATATTTCTATAATGATCATTATAATGCTCATTTATTACTATATTTGGACATTATATTATCCATTATGAATAATAAAGGGATCACCATACTGCCTAAATTGGCGCATATTTTAACCGCCTTAGGTGAAAATATTAAGCTGGCAAGGCTGCGTAGAAAACTCAGTGCTGAACAGGTTGCTGAAAGAGCCGGGTTTACCCGTACCACATTGAGAAAGATAGAGCAGGGAAGTCCTAATGTTTCAATGGCGGGATATATTCAGGCGTTGTTTGTGCTAGGACTTGAAAAAGATCTCCTTGCCGTAGCCAATGATGATGAATTAGGAAGAAAGCTGCAGGACACGAAATTGATTATTAAGAAAAGGTCACCCAAAAAGAAATAGTTTATGGACATATTCGTATACGCAGATTGGAAGGGATTGGAAGAAACAATCTTAATGGGAACATTGTCAGTTACTCATACAAAAGGGCGTGAAATATTCTCATTTGTATATAATTATGATTGGATTAACAATGGGCCGGCTCAAAGTTTAGATCCCGATCTCCAACTTTTTAGCGGACCTCAATATCTCCCCGGAGAGAAAAAAAACTTCGGAATTTTTTTAGACTCCTCACCAGATCGATGGGGGCGGGTTTTAATGGATAGAAGGGAAGCAATTCTGGCAAAAAAGGAAAATCGAAAAATAAAAAATCTTTATGAGGAGGATTATCTGCTTGGCGTTTTTGATTTACACCGAATGGGAGCGCTTCGATTTAAAAAAGAAGCAAATGGCCCTTTTCTAAATGACAATATGGAGATAGCTGCTCCACCTTGGACCTCACTTCGTGAACTTGAATTTGCAAGCCTTCAACTAGAAAACAATGAATTGAAAGATGAAGATATGGTAAAATGGATCAACTACTATTGGCCCCGGGAGCTTCACTGGGTGGCGCACGCCCTAAGGCAAGTGTAACCGGGCCTGACGGAACGCTCTGGATAGCAAAATTTCCTAGTGTTAAAGACCAAATTAATATTGGAGCCTGGGAAATGGTTGCTGCTGACATGGAGAGGGCCGTTGGAATTCGTACTCCAAATTCACTGATCAGAAAATTTAATAACGAGCATCATACTTATTTATCCAGCAGATTCGACAGGTATATAGATGGTAGTCGTATTCATTTTGCTTCTGCTATGACCCTTCTTGGACATACAGATGGTGTGGAGGGTGTTTCTTATCTTGATCTTGCTGAATTTATTATGAGAAATGGAGGCAATGTGGATGAGGATCTTCGCGAACTTTGGAAAAGAATCGTGTTTAACATCGCCATAAAAAACACCGATGATCATCTTAGAAACCATGGATTTCTTCTTTCCCCTGGCGGGTGGTTACTTTCTCCTGCTTACGATGTTAACCCGGTATATTTTGGAAGAGGGCTTACATTAAATATTTCTGAAACGGATAATTCGCTTGATTTTGAACTTGCACTTTCAGTAGCTCATTATTTTAGGGTTCAACTTGAAATGGCCAAAAAGATGGTAAATGAAGTTAAGGCTGTGGTAAGCAACTGGAATAAGCTTGCAAAAAAATATGAAATTCCATCACGAGAACAAGACCTGATGGCAGCGGCTTTTGAATAGCTTATGAAGTGGCTGTTTTACAGCAACCTTCGCTTCACCTTTTCCCATAATGCACTGAACGGATTTTCTGCTGCGGGCTCCCATTCCCCGATTTCCTGCTGTATGCTGCTTTTCCTTTTGGCGGCGGCTTCTGCAAAGAAATGCCGGATCATTTCTGTATCCTGTTCGTATGCCGTGCGTTGGGTGATGGCTTCTATTTCCTCCTGTAGTTCTGCCTTCAACTCATAGGTTCCTGTTGGCAGCAACAGTTTGGCCAGTACGGGCATTAATTCTATCAACAATAAAATGGCCACCAGCAGATAATACCGGAATGCTACGGCATTGCTGTTTTCTATCAGGTGGTTCAACGCCTCTATTCGGGTGATGAATCCATTGTTCAGTAGAGAGGCAAAGGATTGCTGCTCCTGTTGTATATGCGCTTCCATAGCTTTCAGCATACTGTCTGCCCGGGCTATTTCCGGTGTAAGTTCGGCTGCCCTTTGCCGGTAATCCTGGTCCAGTTGCTGGTAGGCGGATTGTTTGGCCTGTGCAATGGTTTTCAGCCCCGGTTTTTTACTGCCCCCCGTTCCGTCTGCTTCCTGGATAAATGCTTCCCGGGCTTTGCTTACTTCGGCATACCGGTTCTTCAGTTCTGCTTCCGCTGCCTGCTTTCGCATCTGCACCGTGGATCGTTCTGCGTCATATACACTATCCTGCCTGCTTCTTTTTTCCTTTTTCCGAACCTCGTTGTCCAGAGATATTTGCAGGTTGATTTCCTTGTCAAATAAAAATACCAGGGCGGGCTGCGCCATAAACAACCCGATGGATACGGCCAGCAATCCCCGGAACAACAGGGGTAAGAACTTTTGTTTGCCCTTTCTCATGCCTTTGATCAGGGCCCGGTCTATCTGCAGGATGATCCACCCCATCAGCAGGCCCAATAAAATGGCCGTATACACACTTGCCACCACCGTACTGAAAAAATAGGCCCAGGCCAGCGTGGCAAAGGTCCAGGTGCCCAGCACCAGCATTCCGATGATGGCGTACCTGCCCCGGTCTACAGTACAATCGGCTAATAACTGCTCATCTGCTGTGGAAAGCCACCAAAGAAAACGGGTTCTGCGGGAGGGGGATGTATTGACCACCATAATAACGATTTGATCGGGTTATCCGTTGCCGGTTCTGCTTTTAAACCGGTTAAAACGTGGTTGGTGGTTGGTTGGAAGGCCAAAGGAACGATATTTTGGCCTATTTTAACCAATTTGTTCAGGAAACGCCCAGTTCTCATTCCAAATACTACCTTTGCCGCTCAATAAAATTTAGTATGAAGACGGACAAGAATTCGGTCATTGGGTTTGTGTTGCTTGGTGCATTGTTTATTTTGTATTTCTGGTACACCGGACAGCAACAATCATCCATACTTAAATTGAAGCAGCAGCAGGAGGATTCCCTGGCAAAAGTGACCGCTGCTAAAGTTAAATTACAGGATACTGTTGCCGCCAAACTCGACTCTTTAAAAAGAGATACCGCAGTCAGAAAAGCGGCTGCCGGTAATTTCACCGATGCTGCCATGGGTACGGAGCAGTTGGTTGTGGTGGAGAATGAGGTTATGAAAGCCACTTTTACCAATAAGGGTGCGCAGATTAAGAGCGTTCTACTGAAAAAATACAAGGACGGTTCCGGTAATCCGGTCGTGTTATCCGATAAGAGCAGCATCAGCTACAATATCAATACCGGCGCTGGTCAGAGCGCCCGTTCCGAGTCCCTGTTTTTTAATGTGGCTGTGGTGGAGAAAGGTGCGCAGGGTACACAGATCGTGAAGTTCTCCATTGATGGAGCCAACGGACAGCGGGTGGTACACGAGTTTACCGTTAAGCCCAATGAATACAACATCGATTGGAAACTTCAACTGAACGGAGCGGATCAGTTGCTGACCAACAATTCCCTGAACTTCAACTGGAATGTAGCTACCACGCAAATGGAACGTACTGCCGGTTATGAAAGGCAGGTGTCCAATATCTGTTTTTCCGAAGGCAATGATTTTGATTATATCTCCTCCAAAACAGAACATACATTTGGCAAGCCGGTTCAGTGGCTGAGCGTGGTACAGCAGTTTTTCAGCAGCACCCTGATTGCCGATAACAGTTTTACGGGTGGCGATGTAAAGTGGGAACGTAAAACAGATACAACCCATCACCTGGCCACCACCACAGCTAACCTGCAGATGAAGGTTCCGGCTGCTGCTGCCATCAGTATTCCTTTCCATTTTTATATTGGCCCCAGCGATTATGAGCTCCTGAAAAAACAGGCTCCTGAAATGGATAAGATCGTGAACCTGGGTAGGGATATGTACTCTTTTGTTCGCCCGATCAACAAGTACATCATCATGAAAGTGTTCGATTTCTTTGCAGGATTCGTAACCAACTATGGTTGGGTGGTATTGCTGCTGACACTGTTCATTCGCCTGGTTACTGCTCCGCTTACCTACAGCAGTTACCTCAGCGGTGCCAAGATGAAAGCCATGCGTCCTGAACTGGATACACTGAAAAAGAAATTCGGCGACGATCAGCAGGGTTTTGCCATGGAGCAGATGAAACTGTTCAGAGAAGCCGGGGTAAATCCGCTGGGTGGTTGTATTCCTGCCTTGTTGCAGATCCCGATCTTCTTTGCTCTGTATAGTTTCTTTAATTCTAATATTGCACTGAGAGGCCAGGCCTTCCTCTGGAGTAAGGATCTTTCTTCCTATGATTCCATTGCTACCCTGCCTTTTTCCATCCCCGCATTTGGCGACCATATCAGCTTGTTTACCATTACTGCGGTGATCACCAGTTTCGTGATTTCCATTTATAATATGAGTATGACTCCTACACAGGATAACCCTGCTTTGAAGTACATGCCTTATATCTTCCCGTTCATGCTGTTGTTCATCTTCAACAGCCTGCCTTCGGCGCTTACCTGGTACTATACCGTTTCCAATATCATTACTTTGCTGTTGCAGTTTGTGATCCAGAACTACATCATCGATCACGATAAAATCCTGGCAAAGATTGAGCAGAAGCGTAAAACGCCTAAGACCAAGAGCAAATGGCAGGAACGCTACGAGCAGATGATGGAGAGCCAGAAAAAAGTACAGGACTTGAAAAACAAAACAAATAAAAAATAGTGGCTAACTTTAAACCCTTCCCAAACGGAAGGGTTTTTTGTTGATGTAAACTGATGAATTATGCAAAAGTTACTGTTTTTTGTATTGCTGATGACGGGTGGTTGGCATGCGTTTGCCCAAACCCGTGTGGTGGCAGAATGTACGGTTACATACAGTATCCAGGCGGCCGCTTCCGGGCAAACCGAGCCGGAGGCCGCGGAATTATTAAAGTCCAGTTCCAAAACGGTTTATATCAAGGGAAATAACAGCCGGGTAGATCTGATCAGCCCCTCCTTTCTGCAAACCTTGATTTATGATAAGAGTACGGGTAATGCAGTGATCCTTCGCGAGATGGGCATCAATAAGTTCATGACCAGGCTGAGCCGCAAGGACTGGGTAAGCCAGAATAGTAAATTCAGTGGCATGACCATATCTTATTTGAATGAAACCAGGAATATCCTGGGCTATGATTGTAAAAAGGCTGTTCTCAAGCTGCAAAATGGCAGCCAGTTCACCGTGTTCTATTCCACTACCATTGCACCTTCTGTCAGGGAGTTTGAATACCAGTTCAAAGATATTCCGGGTTTTGTGCTGGAATACGAAGCCACGGAAGGAGGCGGGCAAACCATTACTTACACCGCAACAAAGATCAACCTGAGTCCTGTACAGGCATCAAAATTCGATATCCCCTCCAGCGGATACAGGATACTGAATTAAACCGGTAAAAAATTAACGAACGGGAGGAGCAGGTGTCTTGAACTTTGGAACTTTCACTTTAAACTTATAGGGGTATATATAAGTGGTGTTCCCGTTTTCGTAGTGTAACATGCTGTTTACCTCGTTGTTCTGAAGCGTATTGGCGTTGGAGGGAACGTGAAGTCCTTTGTATTGAAGGCTCAATTTTACAGCGTTCAGGGAAAGTCCTTTTTTGGAGAACTTGTTGAGATTGCGAAGAGAATACTTGCTGTTCCTGGTACTTTCATCCACAATTCCGGTGAAGGAAAGGGCAGCATAAGTCAGATTGGCACTCAACACAAGTGCAATCGCCAAACAAAGGTTCTTATGCTTTAACATACTCTTCACGTTGCGAAGATAGGGATATTCCTCACTATTCAAATATTTAATTTTTATTAACAATCGTGAATAATGGCCTGAAAATTGATAAATTTTTTAGAAAGTTCCCTTGAATGGGCTAAATTAGAATAACAAACGTCCAATGCGAGATAATCCCTACCGCGAAGATCGTGAAGAGCTAAAGGAACTGATCATTCAGTACCAGAACCTTAAACACGGCAGAAATCACAGTTTTTTAGAGGAAGATGCCTTTGAGCGGATCATTGACTACTATGACGAAAAGGATGATATCCCCGAAGCCATGGAGGCCGCAGAGACCGCATTGGAGCAATTTCCTTATTCTGCCAGTCTGATGATCAAAAAGGCCGATTTGCTGCTGGCCACCCGGAAATACCAGGAAGCCCTGGATATCCTGGAAACCGCCGAACTCTACGACAGTACCGATCTCAACCTGTACATTCTGAAGACCGATGCCTACCTGGCCCTCGACCTGCAACCCAAAGCTGTGGAGCTGCTGGAAGCCGCTTTAACCCAGTTTGAGGGCGACGAGCGGCTGGACCTCCTGTTCGAGCTGGCCGATGTGTACGATGATTATGAGGAGTTCGATAAGGTTTTCGACTGCCTGAAGCTGATCCTGGAAGCAGACCCTACCAACGAAGAAGCCCTGTATAAGATCTGTTTCTGGACCGATTTTACCGGCCGCAACGAAGAAAGTATCCGGCTCCATCAGCAGATCATTGAAGAACATCCTTTCAGCGAGCTGGCCTGGTTTAACCTGGCGGCGGCCTACCAGGGGATTAAACTCTACGAAAAATCCATCGATGCCTATCAGTACGCGGTAGCCATTGATGAAAAATTTGATTATGCTTACCGGAACATGGGTGATGCTTACCTGCGGCTGAGAAAATACAAGGAAGCGATTGAAGTGCTTGAAAAGGTATTGGAACTAACCCGCCCGGAAGATGTGATTTACGAAGCCATCGGGCATTGTTATCACCGCATGGGCAAATTTGCGCAGGCGAGGTTCAACTATAAAAAAGCCGTTCACCTGAATCCCGACGACAGCAAACTGCATTATAAAATTGCCGTGACCTATATGCTGGAAGAACAATGGTCCGGCGCCGTGAAGCAACTGGAAAATGCCATGCGTATTCATCGCGCTGTACCCGAATATAATCTGGCCATGGGAGAGTGCATGATGCACCTCAATAAGTTCAGGGATGCCATCCAGTATTTCGGAACGGTGGTTCGTCATAAACCCAGAAACACGGCGGGCTGGGAAGCGCTGATTCGTTGTTTGCTCAAGGCAGAACTCTTTGCAGAAGCGCTGGAACAAAGTGTTGCCGCTTTGAAATCGACCGATGGCAAACCCTTGTTTTATTTTTATGCCAGCACGGCCCTGTTTGCCATGGGCAAATCAAAAGAGGCTTTGCTCCGGCTGGAAAACGGAATGGAGAAATCGCCCAAACTGCTCAGGAAATTTATAGAACTGAATCCGGGTATACTGCAGAATAACCAGGTGGTCGATATTATTGCGCGCTACAAGAAAGGTAAAAAAATTTAGCAATTAATTTCGACGTGCCAGGCTTGTTGAAAAGTGCAGATTGATGGCTTTAGCGTATTTTTGCCCCCGAATAAACAGAAACGGTATGATGAATTTCAACTTGACACAGATTCCGGAGAGAACAAAACAACCTCGTAATTCCGGATTAACAATGGTGATGGACAAGGGGCTGAGCATTAACCAGGTGAAGGATTTTATGAGTATCGCCGGTCCTTATGTAGATATTGTAAAGCTTGGATTCGGAACATCGTTCGTTACGCCCAATCTGAAAGAAAAACTGGAAGTTTACCAGACCTATAATATTCCGATTTATTTCGGTGGTACCCTGTTTGAAGCATTCCTGATCAGGAACCAGTTTGATGATTATGTCAATGTGTGTAAAAATTTCGGGATCCGCTATATTGAGGTAAGTGATGGTTCCATCAGCATTCCTCACGCAGAAAAATGCGGGTATATCGAGAAGCTGACCAAACATGCCACAGTATTAAGTGAGGTAGGTAGCAAGGATGCAACTCATATTATTCCGCCGTATAAATGGATTGAGCAGATGCGTGCAGAACTGGAAGCCGGTTCTTCTTACGTTATTGCGGAAGCCCGTGAAGCGGGTAATGTGGGTATTTACAGGGGAAGCGGAGAAGTGCGGGAAGGCCTGGTTCAGGAAATTCTTACACAGATTCCTGCGGAGAAAATCATCTGGGAAGCGCCGCAGAAAGCGCAACAACTCTACTTCCTTGAACTGATCGGCTGCAATGTAAACCTGGGAAATATTGCGCCCAATGAAGTGATTCCGCTTGAAGCCATGCGCATTGGTTTAAGAGGTGATACTTTTGAATTATATCTCGATAAAAAATAAGGCATGCGCACATTTGGCCTGATCGGTTACCCGTTGACACATTCCTTTTCGCAAAAATATTTTACCCAAAAGTTCAATGAACTGGGTATTACCGACGCCGAATACCTGAATTTTTCCATACCGGGCATTGACCAGCTTCCTGCAACCATGGCGGCTCATCCCGGTCTCTGCGGCTTCAATATTACCATTCCGTATAAGAAGCAGATCCTGGGATTCTTACACGATGCCACCGATGCGGTGAAGCAGATGGGTGCCTGTAACTGCGTGCACCTTGTCAATGGACAACTGCACGGATACAATACCGATGTAACCGGGTTCCGGCAATCACTGGAACCATTTTTGCAATCGCATCATACACGCGCACTGGTTTTTGGATCGGGCGGCGCTTCTGCTGCGGTTACTTATGCACTGGGGGCCATGGGAATCGGTTATACCGTGGTATCCAGAACCCCGGATATCTCCCAGTTCAGTTATGCTCAGCTCAATGAACATGTGATGATGGAGCATACGCTGCTGATCAATACCTCACCGGTTGGTCAGTATCCCAACGTGGAGGCATTCCCTGAAATTCCTTATCACTTCATCACCGGTCGCCATCATTTGTTCGACCTTATTTACAATCCGGAGGAAACCGCTTTTCTTCGTAAAGGGAAGGCGCAGGGCGCCACTACGCAAAATGGTTATGAGATGTTGGTGTTGCAGGCCGAAGAGAGCTGGAGAATCTGGAACTCAGCTTAGTTTTGCAATGATCTCTTCGGTCATTGATGCCTTTTTCTGTGCACTGTAATCGTACAGCATCATGCCGCTTTTTGCCTTCACTGCAAGTACAGGCCCCTCAGGACCGACCAGCTCAATCTTGTAAAAAATATCAAAGCCCATTTTGTCAAAATCCTGTGCATGTGCAGACACCAATATATTGTTCGGGTATTTGATTTCTTTCTTGTATTCAACCACCGCATCGGCCATGATCAGACCGTACCCTTCCACATTCAGTTCTGTATAACCCTTTGACGCCAGGAATTGTTGCCGGGCTTCCTGCAGGATGGACAGGATGGTATCGTTGCCCACATGATTGCCGTAGTTGATATCTGTAACACGGATCTGCATATTGGTACTGAACGAAAAGAGATCGGGCAGGTTGAGTTTTATTCTGTTCATGATTCAAGGTGTTGCTCCAAAAATGCTACCAGTTGGCTGATGGCTTTCTTTCGGTGACTGTATTTATTTTTTTCTTCCATGCTCATTGCTGCAAATGATTTGGATGCGCCGTCCGGAACAAATACCGGGTCATAGCCAAATCCGTTCGCACCGCTTTGCTCCCGCAGGATGCTCCCTTTGCAGATGCCTTCAAAAAGGTATTCTTTTTCGTTCCAAATCAGCGATACCACTGTTCTGAACTGCGCGCTTCTGTTGGTTTGTCCATGGAGGTTCTTCAGCAACAGATCAATATTGGCCTGAAAATTTCTTCCGTCACCTGCATACCTGGCGCTTTTTACACCCGGCGCCCCGTTCAGGGCACTTACCTCCAGCCCCGTGTCTTCGCTGAAACAGTTTTTGCCGGTCAGCGTGTGGATCACGAAAGATTTTTCGGAGGCATTGGCTTCCAGCGTATCGTGGGGTTCCGGTATATCGATGTCGATACCGGCATCTTTCAGCGAAATCACTTCCAGTTGTTTTCCCACAACAGCTTTGATTTCTTCTACTTTATTGGCATTGTTGGTAGCAAAGATTAATTCGGTGATCAGCATGAAGGATATTTAGAGATTGAATATTTTTTTTAGGCTGACCCATAACCTGGTTTTCTCCAGTTTGGCATCTGCGGCCTCCTCATTGAATGCAGTGAAAGCAGGTGCCAGTAAAAAAAGGGTAGGCCCGAATTGTTGTACCTGGTAATAGGGTACCGTAAAGGGCAGTTGGATGTTTTCGGGTTCAACGCCAAACAGGATACATACTTCCGGATTCAGTGTTTTATTGATTTCATTGATCGTTACGGATTGTTGCAGCGTGTTTACAATGGCAACATCTCCTATGTTCAACTGGCAGGCGCCCAGGATCTTCGTAAGAAAGTTGAGATGCTCTTCGTTCAGGTGTACGGCATCGGGCTCATTGACCAGTATGGTAATTTTTTTACCGTTGTTGCCTAGAAACCATTGCTGCGGTTTTGCAGCTTTTATGATTGGGGTTGCTTCTGCCATTGCTGCTGCAGTTGCCGTTGGCGCTGTTGGGGCTGCAGCTTCCGGTGTTGGTACGGTTTCGGTAGAGGCTGTTGATGCTTTCATTGAGGCTGGTGCTGCTTCGGCAACCACTGCCTGCTGAGGTGCAGGATTGCCCTCCACCAGCACCAAACTGTTGGGATATAGATCAGCTAGTACAAAATCCGGTAATATGTTCTGCATTAATTTTTCGCTTTTGCAATATTAACAATCGTTAGCTTTTTATTTTTTTGTTTCTTTGCACCAAATATAAAACTATGAGCGCAGTGATGGACATAAACATTAAACGAACAACCCGTTCGAGGTTGAATGATCAGCCGTTGGAGCATGCACCTTTTGGCCGTTATTTTACAGACCATATGCTGGTAGCGGAATATGCCAACGGAGCCTGGAAAAGTGTGGAAATCATGCCTTACCAGGCATTGCAGTTAGAACCATCCCTGGCGGCCCTGCACTATGGGCAGTCTATTTTTGAAGGAATCAAGGCGTATAAGGATGATCAGCATAATGTTTCCGTTTTTCGCCCGCATGATAATTTTGTAAGATTCAACCTGTCTGCAGAAAGAATGCAGATGCCGCAGGTGCCGGAGGAAATCTTTATGGGGGGAATGAAGGCCCTGATAGACCTCGATAGAGACTGGGTGCCTGCTTACGAAGACCATTCTTTGTACATCCGGCCCTTCATGTTTGCAACAGATGCCGTGTTGGGGGTTAAGCCTTCCGACACTTATAAATTCATCATACTCCTGAGTCCTACCGGTCCGTATTACAGTGCGCCGATGCGTATTTATGTGGAAGAGAAATATACCCGTGCCGTTGCCGGTGGAGTCGGCTTCTCCAAGAATGCGGGTAACTATGGAGCCAGCATGTACCCAACTGCCAAAGCCCGTGAACTGGGTTATGATCAGGTACTTTGGACCGATGCATTTGAACACAAGTATCTGCAGGAAGTAGGTATGATGAATGTATTCTTTATTGTGAACAATGTTGCCATTACACCATCTTTGGAAGAAGGTACCATCCTGGCGGGTGTAACGCGTAACAGCTCCCTGCAGGTATTGAAAGACATGGGCATTGAGGTAGCGGAGAAACGCATCAGTATAGATGAGTTGATCGAAGCGTATAAAGCCGGCCTGTTTACCGAAGTATTCGGAACCGGAACCGCTGCCACCATTTCCCTGATTAAGGAATTGCGTTACAAAGACTTCATCATGAATTTTGATACGGACAAATGGACCGTTGCGCCTGAACTCAAGAAGCGCCTGGATGCCATCCGTAAAGGCAAATCTGCGGATACACATGGTTGGTTGTACAAGATCTGATTGCCTTCATAACGCTATAACATAAATGCCCCACCGGGGCATTTATTGTTTTAAGAAGGGAATGGTTTTCTGCTGGCTTCCACAAATCAGTTGCAACAGATAGGAACCTGGCGCTATTGCTTTGAGTGAAACCTGCACCGTCCCTTTTTGCAGGTTGCCGAGGCTTACCGATTTAACCAGTGCGCCAGGGAGCGTGTATATCTGTAATGTAGCCGGGCCTGCAGTGTTTGCCTCAAACCCAACGGTTAACCAATCCCCGACCGGATTGGGAAACAGTTTTACGGTAAGGTTCCGGATCAGCCGACCAAGATCTCCCCTGGGTACCAGCCGGCTGATTTCAAAACGGCCGGCCATTCTGCTGGCCGAATCGGCGTAGAAACTGAAATGAAGTATGCTGTCTTTTTGGAGGGGCATCCATTGATTGGTATACCGGTCGTATAACACCAACTGGTTATTGGCAGGAAGAAAAGCCTGTTCTGCTTTAAAGTAGAAAGGCTGGTTCAGGTCTGTTTCCACAAAGACGGGAATTCTTGCTGCACTATCCAGCTTCCTGGCATCCACTGCCAGTTTTTTTCCGTCGCTGCTCCTGCTGTAACAATTCAGATCGGGATTGTACAGTTTCAAAGCATCCAGAGAATCCAATCCGTTTTTTGTTCCAGGGTTTTCCAGCAATACCAGGCGATCCCAAAACTGTTGTCCGGAATAAATGCCGAGTTCAATGAAGTATCCTCTTTCTTCCCGGAACAAAGGCCTGGTTCCCCCGTTCCACAGATCGGTTTTACTTTCTTCCGGTACCTGCAACAGGTCTTCGCTGCTGCCGATGCAGGCGGCAATAAAGGCTTCAAATGGATTAACCACAAAGGATTGTGTGGAGGGCAGGGGGAGGAACCCTCCCTGCATTCCCTGCGCTTTATTCCATATCCAGTAATATGGAGCTGTGTTGTTGCCCCTGATGAACGCAGATAAATCTACCGGTGCAGGAAAAGGATTGGCAATCACATTAAACCCTGCATATTCATTTCGCTTTAAAGGAATTTTCTGTAATCCCGTGTTGAGTGCGCCATTGAATAGTGCCGGTACAACCGGATCATTTGGGCGCGTAGTATCGCCTGTTCCGGCTGGCTTCAGTAGCACGCCCTGGTAGGGTTTCCAGCGGTTCACCTGCGATCCCGGATCCTGACTTTCTGCTTTCCAGTTCTGCCAGATACTGAAAGAATCGGTATTAATCATTGGGTCATTGTAATAGATCTTCATTGTATTGTTGGGCATAGTATCAATCATAGAACTGTTGAACGGATGCCCGGCAAGGAGTGGTTGAGTGTAGTACCTGCCGAACGGATGCCCGGCCCATACGGTTCCGTTGATGGACGCTCCGCCGGATATGGTTCCAACGGAAGAGCCGTATTTCAGGTGTAAGCGGTTGTTGGTTTGCAACTGTCCTTGCAGGAGTTGAAGCGACCGGTTGATTCTGAGGGTATCTGTAAGTACTACGCCCGAAGGATTGCTGATGATCAGTTGCCCGAGGGTCTTTTCTTTCAGACAACCGCCGTTGAACGCCTGTACGTGGGTTCCGTTTAAAATGATGCTGCCGTTGGATGCATTGATTGCAGCAGTATCGCTCAGGATCTGTTGGCCGATCTGTAAAGTTCCGGTAATGGTAAGTGTGGTGTTGCGGGGCAATACCAAAACACTGCACCCCGCCGTTGTACGGATCCCGGGTTGGTATCTGCATGCTGCTGAAATGTATACACTGTCTGTATTTGCCGGCAATGCTGTTTCGCACCAGTTGTTTTTATTTTGCCAGTCGTTATCGGCATCTCCGGTCCAGAATGCTTTAGTCCTCACCTGAATTTTAAGGATATTGGAAAAGCCGGTACAGGCGCCATTTATGCCCTTTCTTCTGAACCAGGTGGTTTTGGTGATTGCAGCAGGTTGGTAATTTTTTTCACGGTTCAATCCCGGTGCTGCAACAAATCCGATACTGTCCGAAACGGTACTGCTTTCCCATAAAAAAACGGAGCTGCTGTCGGATGTTCCGGAATCAAAACCGATCAGCAATTGAGGGAGAGAGCTACTGCAGATTTCCTGTTCTCCTTCAATCCGGTTCTCGTTTATGAGCGGGTTGATCTGAAAACGGATTTTTTTATAAACAGTATTTCCACCATCTGTTAAAAGGAATACACAGGAATCGACTCCTGTGTATCCGGGTTGGTTTTCATAGAAAATATTCTGTGGTAGCAGGGTAGAGGAACTGCCGTATTGCTGATCGGTGGGTTTTGAAATATTTACCTGGTTGGGGGCATGATACAATTGCCAGGTAAGCACTTCTTCCGGACTTTTGTTCCGGGCTTTCAGTAAAGAGTCCAGCCTGTAACGCTGCGTACCTGCGCATAGTTCAATAAGGGTGTCGGCTGCCGCATAAAATTCAGGTGCAATGGCATCCACCCTGATATGCCGGATTGCGGCGGACTGAATATTGCATTGCGCGGGATTGCCTGCCAGGTCTGTGATGGGTAATGTCTGTTCTGAAAAAGCGGAGGATATCCGGATTCCGTCTTTGTCGCTTTCATTGGGTTGAATCACATAGCGGAACAATAGTGAATCGCTGTTGCTGCCTCCGGCATAAACAATATTCCTGATTCGGTTGCCAATGGTTACCGGAATAAAAACAGCAGCGGTGTCGGCCGCAGGCATTACCCGTTCGCTGAAACGGAGCACCAGTTGAAGGGTATCCCCTGAATATAACAGGCTATCTGTATTGGCATAAAAAGACACCTGCTGTGGCAGGTTGATATCAATGGGATCATTTCCTTGTGCAATGTCTGCATGGTATGGCTTCCCCTTGTTGCCAAGCGAATCCTGCAGTTGAATGTCTGTTGCAATATTTTCTGTTGCGGTCAGGTCCGTTCCTGTATCGGGCAGCCTGATATACGCCGTGCAGGTGCTGTCGTTGATTTTTGTGAAACCGTTGAAAGGCAGTTGGTGCAGGCTGCCCTGCCATAAACTGCAGTGGCCCGTTTCTGTTGCAATTCGGATGATTAGAGGAACACTGTCTCCGCATTTCATGGGCCGGTCCGGAATATACACCTGCACAATCTCCGGCCCCGTTTTATCGATCCATTGCGAGTCGATGGCATAAAATGGCACCTGTTGTAACCCGGGTACCAGGTTGCTGTCGTTGGCAATACCTGGCAGCAGCCATCCGGTTCCTTCGCCGGTAAAAATGGTTGCCATATAGTCGGTTCCGCTGCCTTCCACCCGGGTGATGGCGGCATTGCGCAGCCCGGTTGTTTGCAGGGAAAAATTGCCGGTGGTTAACCCCGAAATATTTCCATCGAACCGGATGCTATAGCGGATGGTATCTGCATTGGTTGCCGGAGCGGAGAGGCGCAGGAATTCATGCACAGATACGGG
Organism: Sediminibacterium sp.; assembly: GCA_035254545.1. Lineage (GTDB taxonomy): Bacteria > Bacteroidota > Bacteroidia > Chitinophagales > Chitinophagaceae > Sediminibacterium. The sequence goes on from DATFAP010000023.1 coordinate 48,622, forward strand.
TTCCGGCTCGGCATAATCTGCGGAGAACTCAAACTGGTCTATTGCTACGAGGTCGTCGCTACCGGATTCATCTGCATCTTCCCAGCAAAGCAATAATCGTTCTCCGGGATTCCAGTTGCTGATGCGAACGGTTTGGCTAATCTTTGCCTGGTTGGCAGGGAGATTCCCGTTCAGACTACCCGCACCCGTACTGCTGACGACTGAACTGAAATTCAGCAAGGCTAATTCCTGCAAGCCATCCTGATCAATCTGCTCCATCCGCCCGGTCTTGTATTTGCAGGTCCACCGGTTGGGTTTTCCGGAGCCTCCTTTTCGCCATTGTTCTGTAATGAAAGCAACGCTAATGCTGTTCAACACCGCACCGGTGTTATTGATCAGTACGAGGCCAATGCTATAATTGCCCGAACCGGAGGCCAGCGTGCCGAGGGCCCTGTCTGTACTGCCCGGACTTCCTGCACTGTACACTCCCTGACCCGTGCCTGTTCCGGATCCCACCAGGAATACCGCATTGCTGCCGGTTCCCCCGGTTTGCCGGAACATCCATCCATCGGTTTCTCCAGCCCCGACAGGCGGGGAGGTCAGCAGGTGGGGGCCTTTACCGCTGAGTACATAAGTTCCCGATGCCGGGAGTTCATCAAAATTTTGCCGGTAGATCGTATTTTTCTGCAGATAACCGGTTCCTGTTGCCTCTTGGGCGGGTGTTTCAATTGTTTTACCCGCCAGAAACAGTAAAAAACAATACTTTCGCAGCCTCATTGTATTAGTGGATGCGGGGTTACAGGTTCAAAATAACAGGGTTGGGGCGAAATCCACAAGCCTGTTGGTCAGAATGGGTTAAAAAACGGGGTATTTACAGGGAATAAATACTTTTTTTTCAAAACATTTTGGATTCTCAGTCAGAGCCATTACCTTTGCCGTCCGAAATTTTAAATGGTTTATAATGCCTACAATACAGCAATTAGTTAGAAAGGGCCGCGAAATTATCAGGGCTAAGAGTAAGTCAAGGGCTTTGGATGCATGTCCTCAGCGTCGTGGTGTTTGTACTCGTGTATACACTACCACTCCTAAAAAACCAAACTCAGCCTTACGTAAGGTGGCTAAAGTGCGTTTGACAAACAAAATCGAGGTGATTGCGTATATTCCGGGTGAAGGGCATAACCTGCAGGAACACTCCATCGTACTGATCCGTGGTGGTCGTGTGAAGGATCTGCCAGGTGTACGTTACCATATTGTACGTGGAAGTCTGGATACTGCCGGTGTAAAAGACCGTAAGCAGAGCCGTTCCAAGTATGGTACCAAGAAAGAAAAAGCCAAGAAATAATCTATTCCTCATGAAGGCTGAGTAAAGTTTTAATACTTGAAGATGTTCAGCCTTTTATAAAAATTAAACAATGCGTAAAGCACAAGCCAAAAAGTTACCCTTAGCACCGGACGGTCGTTTTAACGATAAGCAGGTTACCCGTTTTATCAATAACCTGATGTGGGATGGTAAGAAAAGTACCGCAATCAACATTTTTTATGATGCTGTAGATAAGGTTTCCAAAGCCACCGGCGAAGACGGATACGAGGTTTGGAAAAAAGCGATTGCGAATGTGACTCCTGCAGTTGAAGTAAGAAGCCGCCGTATTGGTGGTGCTACTTTCCAGATTCCTGCTGAGGTTCGCGCTGACCGTAAAATCTCTTTGAGCATGAAGTGGCTGATCCGCTACAGCCGCGAAAGAAACGGTCGTACCATGGCCGACAAACTGGCCAATGAGATCATGGCAGCAGCAAAAGGTGAAGGCGCCGCTTTCAAAAAGAAAGAAGATACCCACCGTATGGCAGAAGCGAACAAAGCCTTCTCTCACTTTAAGATCTAATCTTTTTTAAGAAATATATCGGCCCCGGATATTCCGGGGCTTTTTTTTGCCCAAATACCGGGCGAATAAAAATATTTCCTAAATTGCTTACTTACTGATAAGTAAGCAAATGAGTGAGAAGCCAGCCGATACTAAATCCTCCATCTTGTCTATTGCCCGGAATCTTATGCGACAACTTGGTTACAATGCGTTCAGTTATGCCGATATCGCAAGGAAGCTGGATATCAAAAACGCGGCCATTCACTATCACTATCCTGGCAAGGCAGACCTGCTTGCCGATGTTATGGAAACCTATATCGGCGAATACCTGCTCCTGGGAAAACAACTGGCCGCATCCAACCTGGATCCCTGCCAAAAACTACAGCAGTTTATTGCCAAATATTCGGTATTAACCAGTCAGGACAGTATTTGCATCATCGGGTCGGTTGCCTCCGATTACAATACCCTTCCTGAATCTGTAAAGGCAAAAGTGGCAGAGCTGATCAACCTGGTGATCGGGATGGTGGAGAAAACATTGCAGGAGGGTAAAGAAGAGGGGGTGTTCAGATTCCCGGAAGCCCCAAGGGTTCGGGCGCTCCTGATCATGACCAACCTGGCTGCAGGTGTGCAACTGGCCCGGATTACAGGCAAGGCCGATTTTAGTGCCATCGAAAAAGCCATTGTAGACCAATTACTAAAGTAATTTTTTTAACCCAGATACTTACTTATTAGTAAGTAAAATATTGAATGACCTAAAATAAACATCATGAAAAAAGCAAGTTTCTTACTGTTCCTGGCTATTGCTGTGGCATTGACCGGTTTTTCCCAACCCAAAGGTTCCACTGATTTATTACCCGGTAATATTTCCCGGGTGAACAACGAAACAGCTTCCGGTACCATTAAAACCCTGTTCAAAGCTAGAGGAGTGATTTTATTTACCCCCGCTGCAGGAAAAAAAGAGCAACTAAGCCCCAACGACCTCTCTGGTTTCAGGGTGAACAACGAAGACTATATTTCCTATGCCAGTGATTTTTACCAGGTTTTGGTAAAAGGGGAGAGGGCCAGCCTGTTGCAAAGGGCTACTGCTAACAATGGTAAAGTGTTTTATAATGGTTCCCAGGCAGTTAGCAGCACATCCCTGCCAGGCGGCATCGGTGATTTTTATATTCAGCTTGCAAACGGTGAGCAGTTTAAGCTGGTATCGGCCGATAACTTTGAACAGGTTGCTTCCGAACTCTTTGCCGGTTGTGCAACAGTTGTTGCAGAAATCAAAGCCAGGCAACTGGATTTCTCGAAACTGGCCGATGCGGTAACCAGGTATAACGGTTGTAAATAGGCTAAATAAATTCCGGTTATCCCTTTGTTGGTTCGGTAGAATGTGTACCTTTGCGGCCTCTAAAAAAACAAGAATTCTTTATGGCTGATTTGAAATTTCAACGAAACTTTGGTATTGCCGCGCACATTGATGCTGGTAAAACCACCACCACTGAGCGTATTCTGCGCTATACAGGCATGACCCACAAAATCGGGGAAGTGCATGATGGTGCTGCAACCACCGACTGGATGGAGCAGGAAAAAGAAAGAGGTATTACCATTACTTCAGCAGCTGTAAGCTGTCAGTGGAAATTCCCTACCGATAAAGGCAAGGCAACTCCGGAAACCAAAAGCTACTATTTCAATATCATCGATACTCCCGGACACGTAGACTTTACCGTTGAGGTAGAACGTTCTATGCGTGTACTGGATGGTTTGATTGCACTGTTCTCTGCTGTAGACGGTGTAGAACCTCAGTCTGAAACCGTATGGCGCCAGGCGAACCGTTACAAGGTTCCTCGGATCGGTTTCGTAAATAAGATGGACCGTGCCGGTGCAGACTTCCTGAATGTGGTTAAACAAGTGAAGGAAATGCTCGGAGCAAACGCTGTTCCATTGCAGTTACCCATCGGCGCCGAAGACAATTTCAAAGGCGTGGTGGACCTGATTAAAATGAAAGGTATTGTTTGGCACAACGAAACAGAAGGAATGACCTTCGATGAAATTCCTGTGCCTGCAGATATGCTGGAAGATGTGCAGTTGTGGAGACAGAACCTGATCGAAGCAGTTGCCGAATATGATGAAAAACTGATGGAGAAATTCTTCGACAATCCGGATTCAATTTCTGAAGACGAGGTGCACGAAGCCATCCGCAAAGCCTGTATTGACCTGAGCATCGTTCCGATGATGTGTGGTTCTTCTTTCAAAAATAAAGGGGTACAAACTGCCCTGGATGCAGTTTGCCGTTACCTGCCTTCTCCTGTGGATGTAGAAGACACCGTAGGTACCGATCCTGATTCCGGTGAAACCATCACCCGTAAGCCTGATGCAAAAGAACCATTTGCAGCCCTGGCTTTCAAAATCATGACCGATCCTTTCGTAGGCCGCCTGGCCTTCTTCCGTTGCTATTCAGGCCACCTGGATGCAGGATCTTATGTATTGAATGTAAGAAGCGGTAAGAAAGAGCGTATCAGCCGTATCATGAAAATGTTTGCGAACAAGCAAAACCCGATCGATTTTATCGAAGCAGGTGATATTGCTGCAGCGGTTGGTTTCAAGGAAATTAAAACCGGTGATACCCTTTGCGATGAGAATCATCCGATCACCCTCGAAAACATGTTCATTCCTGAGCCTGTGATTGCGATAGCCGTTGAGCCTAAAACACAGGCAGACGTTGATAAAATGGGTATGGCCATTGCCAAACTGGTCGAAGAAGATCCTACCTTACGCGTGAACACCGACGAAGATACCGGTCAGACCATCCTGCGTGGAATGGGTGAATTGCACCTGGAGATCATCATCGACCGTATGCGTCGCGAATTTAAAGTGGAAGTAAACCAGGGCGCTCCTCAGGTTGCTTATAAAGAATCTTTCGGTAAATCTGTAGAACACAGAGAAGTACTGAAAAAGCAGTCTGGTGGTCGTGGTAAATTCGCCGATATTCAATTTGAGATCGGACCTGCCGACGAAGAGTGGCTGAAAGAGAATGAAGGAAAGCATTTCCAGTTTGTAAACGACCTTTTCGGAGGATCTATTCCGAAGGAATTTGTTCCTGCTATCCAAAAAGGTTTTGAAACTTCCATGACTTCCGGTGTATTGGCAGGATATCCTGTAAACAATATGAAGGTTCGCGTATTTGATGGTAGCTACCACGATGTGGATTCTGATGCAATGAGCTTTGAATTATGTGCCAAATCAGCTTTCCGTGAAGCTGGCCGTAAAGCAAAACCAACCCTGCTGGAACCTATCATGAAAGTGGAAGTATTGACACCTGATCAGTACATGGGAGATGTAACAGGAGACCTGAACCGTCGTCGCGGTATGCTGGAAGGTATGGACAGCCGCGCCAACCTGCAGGTGATCAAGGCAAAAGTTCCATTGAGCGAAATGTTCGGTTATGTAACCCAACTTCGTTCTTTGAGTTCCGGTCGCGCCTCTTCTACCATGGAATTCTCTCATTACGCTCCGGCTCCGAACAATATCGCTGAAGAAGTGATTGCGAAGAGCAAGGGTAAAGTGAAGATTGAGGAATAATTCATTTCGTCTATATAATCGGATCCCGTCCTTTCCCAAGGACGGGATTTTTTGTAGTGCGAGGAGAGATACGTATTATGTATGTTTAATATATAATTGCCTGCGAGGAAGGATTTATCGGAAAAAAAGAAAAAATATTGGGTAAACCTCAAAAAAAGTTTCAAAAAAAATATAAAAAACTTGTCTGTTCGGGTGCGGGTACTTACCTTTGCAACCCCAACGTAAAAATTGGATTTTGGCTATGTCTCAACGAATCAGAATTAAATTACAATCTTACGACCACAATCTGGTAGATAAATCTGCAGAAAAGATCGTAAAAACAGTACGTAGTACAGGTGCAGTAGTAACAGGTCCTATTCCTTTGCCTACTCACAAGAGAATTTTTACTGTATTGCGTTCTCCGCACGTGAACAAGAAGAGTCGTGAACAGTTCCAACTGGCTACGCACAAGCGCCTGATGGATATCTACACTTCTTCTTCCAGAACTGTGGATGCATTGAGTAAGCTGGATCTTCCATCCGGTGTGGAAGTTGAGATCAAAGCCTGATTTCCGGCAGCCCAAGGGCACAGGAAATAGTAGTTCTTATTAAACACATAGTTCATCTGCCAACTTCCCCTGGGAAAGAAAGCAGCTCTGAGTAATAGAAAAAGCTCAACGCAAAAGTGTTGAGGTACATATAAACAGGCCCTTCGAGGTTTGTTTACTTCCGGTACTTCCTCTCCCGATCAGATCGGGAAACAACGGAAAAGGTCGGCAGCAGACAAGGATTGAATTCCGCTTCATCGGCGGAATGTCCTCATAACCGAGCGGGGCATAAACCGCAAAACGATGAAAGGTATTATTGGTAAAAAAATCGGGATGACCAGCATCTTCGCCGCTGATGGTAAGCAAACTGCTTGCACCATTATCGAAGCTGGTCCAAACACCGTGACTCAGATCAAAACACAGGAAACCGATGGTTACACTGCTGTTCAATTAGGATTCGGCGACAAGAAAGAAAAGCACTCCACTAAGTCCGAATTAAATCACTTCGCTAAAGCACAGACTGCTGCTAAGAAATTCGTTAAAGAATTTCGTGACTATTCCATAGAAAAGAATTTGGGCGACACTGTAACCGTTGACATCTTCGAAGAAGGTGACAGCGTTGAAGTTGTTGGTACCACAAAAGGTAAGGGTTTCCAGGGTGTTGTAAAGCGCCATGGTTTCTCCGGTGTGGGTGAAGCTTCCCATGGTCAGCATGACCGTCAGCGTGCTCCGGGTTCTGTAGGCGGTTCTTCTTATCCTTCAAGGGTATTCAAAGGGATGAGAATGGCTGGTCGTATGGGCGGTGACCGTGTTAAGATGAAAGGCCTGAAAGTGGTTAAAATATTTCCTGAAAAGAACTATATCCTGATCAGTGGCTCCGTGCCGGGTCATAACGGTTCTATCGTTTTAATCCAGAAATAATCACCCGTTTAACAGAACGATTAATTGAAAGATCATGCAAGTAGATGTATTAGATATAAAAGGACAGAAAACCGGCAGAACGGTAGAATTACCGCAGGAAATTTTTGGTATTGAGCCAAATGACCACGTAATCTATCTGGCTGTTAAGCAATATCTTGCTGCGCGCCGTTCCGGTACACATAAGGTTAAGACCCGTGCCGAAGTACAGGGTGCAAGCCGCAAATTACACAAGCAGAAAGGAACCGGTGGCTCCCGTAAAGGTAATATCCGTAACCCTTTATACAAGGGTGGTGGTACCATCTTCGGACCAAAACCACATGCTTACGATTTCAAACTGAACCGTAAGGTGAAGGATCTCGCTAAGATCTCTGCTTTGAGCCATAAAGCCAAAGACGGTGCAATTGTAGTGGTAGAAGAGATCAGCCTGGCTGCTCCTAAAACCAGGCAGATGGTTGAAATCATGGGTAACCTGAAAGTGGCTGATAAAAAAGCGCTGATTGTTTTACCTGAGTACAATGATAACCTGTACCTGAGTACCCGTAACGTGCCAAATATCGCCAGCACTTTACTGGCCGATGTGAATACGTACGACATCATGAATGCCGATGTACTGGTTATTACAGAAAATACTGCAAAAATCTTCGCAGAAGACGAGGCAGGAGTAGAAGCTTAATTTAAGTAACGTTTCAATAATAAAAAATGAGACAGTCAGAAGTTTTAATAAAGCCGATCTTAACAGAGAAAGCAAATGCCCAGCAGGATTCCCTGAGAAGATATGCTTTTAAAGTTAACCGTAAGGCGAACAAATTAGAGATCAAGAAAGCAGTAGAAGAATTCTATGGTGTAAATGTTATTGATGTAAATACTGCAGTTGCCCCCGGAAAAAACAAAGCCCGTTATACAAAAGCCGGCTTTATCCAGGGTATGAAATCTGCTTACAAGAAAGCATTTGTAACTGTAGCAGAAGGCGAAACAATTGATCTTTACGCAAATATTTAATTTATAGCCGCGGAGCTGAAAAGTCCGCATTAAACAAATAAGAAATGGCACTAAAAAAGTACAAACCAATCACAGCAGGAACACGTTGGAGAATTGGAAATGCTTATGCTGAAATCACTACCAACAAGCCTGAAAAGAGCTTGCTGGAGCCTCAGAAAAACACCGCCGGACGTAACTCTCAGGGCCGTCGCGCAATGCGTTACATGGGTGGTGGTAATAAGCAACACTATCGTATTATCGATTTCAAACGTAACAAAAGAGATATCGCTGCTACAGTAGTATCTATCGAATACGATCCAAACCGTACAGCGTTTATTGCTTTGCTGCAATATGCTGATGGTGAAAAAAGATACATCATTGCTCCACAGGGAATTCAGGTGGGTGCTTCTATAATCGCCGGTGATGAGGTTGCTCCGGAAATCGGAAACGCTTTGTTGATGAAGAATATGCCCCTGGGTACTATGATCCACAACATTGAGCTGCAGCCTGGTCAGGGTGGTAAAATGGTGAGAAGTGCAGGTGCTTCTGCCCAGTTGGCCAACAAGGAAGAAAAATATGCAGTATTGAAAATGCCTTCTGGTGAACTGAGAAAAGTATTGATCAACTGTTATGCAACCGTAGGTGTTGTTTCCAACAGCGATCATAACCTGGAAACCGCCGGTAAGGCCGGTAAGAACCGTTGGAAAGGCATCCGCCCGCGTGTACGTGGTGTTGCAATGAACCCGGTAGATCACCCGATGGGTGGTGGTGAAGGTAGGGCTTCCGGAGGTCATCCAAGAAGCAGAACCGGTAAGTATGCAAAAGGTGAGAAGACTCGTACTAAAGGAAAAGGTAGCGATAAGCTGATCATCCAGCGCAGAGACGGTAAAAAACTGGCAAAGTAATTTCAAAAGCCGGTTGACTAGTAAACAAATAAACTAATAGACCAGTAAACTAAAATAATTATGGGTCGTTCGATTAAAAAAGGTCCTTACGTAGACGCAAACTTAGAAGGTAAAGTTGTTGCAATCAACGATGGTAAGGTGAAGAAGAATGTTATCAAAACCTGGAGCCGCCGCAGCACAATTACCCCCGACTTTGTTGGACATACTTTTGCTGTGCACAACGGTAACAAGTTTATCCCGGTTTATGTAACAGAATTCATGGTAGGTCACAAATTAGGTGAATTTGCCCCTACCAGAAACTTCAGAGGACACGCAGGAACTAAAAAATAAACAGTCTGGAGTAACATGAGGGCCGGAATAAATCTTTGCCCCCATTCAACTCCGATTCAAACAAAAAAGAAATGGAAGCAGTAGCTAAACTGAACAATTATCCGACAGGGCCGCGTAAGATGCGCCTGTTAGCCGATGTGATCCGTGGAATGGAAGTGGAGAAAGCCCTGGCTATTCTGGAACATCATCCTCAGCACAATGCCACTCCATTGGCAAAATTGCTGAAGAGTGCAATCAGTAACTGGGAGCAGAAGAACAATGGCGCAAGTGCTGCAGACAGCAGTCTGGTTGTAAAAACCGTATTTGTTGATGGCGGACGAGTATTAAAGCGCATGCGCCCGGCTCCTCAAGGCCGTGGTTACAGAGTACGTAAGCGCAGCAACCATGTAACATTAATCGTAGATTCTAAAACTAATTAGTAAAACCATTATATGGGTCAGAAAGCAAATCCAATTGGTAACAGGTTAGGCATCATCCGCGGATGGGACAGTAACTGGTATGGTAGTAAGAAAGACTATGCATCCAAACTGATCGAAGATCATAAGATCCGTACCTACCTGAGTGCCCGTATCAACAAAGGTGGTATCGCAAAAATTGTTATTGAGCGTACACTGGGTAAATTGATTGTAACCATTCATACTTCCAAGCCAGGTATCATTATCGGTAAAGGTGGTAATGAAGTAGACCGTATCAAGGAAGAACTGAAGAAGTTGACCGGCAAAGACGACGTTCAGATCAACATTCTGGAAATCCGTCGCCCGGAACTGGATGCAACTATCGTAGGCGATACCATTGCCCGCCAGATCGAAAACCGTATCAACTTCAAACGTGCAACCAAAATGGCCATTGCCTCTACACTCCGCATGGGTGCAGAAGGTATCAAGGTTAAACTGAGCGGTCGTTTGGGTGGATCTGAGATTGCCCGTAGCGAAGAGTTCAAACAGGGACGTACTCCATTACATACTTTCCGTATGGATATTGACTACGCCAATGTATTTGCTCAGACTGTATACGGTAAGATCGGTATCAAAGTATGGATCTGTAAAGGTGAAGTACTGGGTAAGCGTGAACTGAATCCAAACTTTGTTGGCGGTAAGAACGATATGAGCGACAGAAGAGAAAGAACCGGCGGCGATGACAGAAGAGGCGGTGGTGACAGAAGGGACGACAGGAGAGGCGGAGGAAGAGGAGAACGCAGAAATTAATCAATCACAATTAGTAGTTAGCAATAATTACAGTTTGTAATAACCATGGTCTCAGGACCATCGACTAAAAAGCTAAGAAATGTTACAGCCGAAAAGAAGCAAACATAGGAAGCAGCAAAAAGGACGCATTCGCGAAGTGGCAAAGCGTGGAACTGCTATATCATTTGGATCTTATGCCTTAAAGGCACTGGAACCAATTTGGTTGACCAACCGCCAGATCGAATCTGCCCGTCAGGCAATGACCCGTGCTATGAAGCGTGAGGGTAATGTATGGATCAGAATTTTCCCTGACAAGGTGATCACCCACAAGCCTGCGGAAGTGAGGATGGGTAAGGGTAAAGGTAACCCTGAGTATTGGGCAGCAGTTGTAGAACCAGGACGCATCATTTTTGAGTGTGATGGTGTAACTGAAGCTGTAGCAAAAGAGGCAATGGGCCTGGCAGCACAAAAATTACCAATCGCTACGAAGTTCATCGTAAGAAGAGATTTGCAAGCATAACCAAAAAAAGAAATTGCAATGGCTAATAAAAAAACATACGAATTCAACAAAAACCTGAAAGATCTTACAGTAGTAGATCTGAAGGCTAAGATCCAGGAAGATCAGTTGCGATTAAAAAAACTGGAGTTTGCTCATGCAATCTCTCCATTGGAAAATCCAATGAATATCCGCGGTCTTCGTAGAGATATCGCCCGTTTGAAAACGGAATTGAAGAAAAAAGAAATGGGTATTTAAACCATAAATTAAACACAATGGCTGAAAGAAATTTGCGTAAAACAAGGACAGGGATCGTTACCAGCGATAAAATGGATAAAACCATCACTGTTGCGGTTGAAAGAAAAGTAAAACACCCTATCTATGGTAAGTTCGTAAAGAAAACGACCAAGTTCCATGCTCATGATGAAAAAGGGGAGTGCACTATCGGTGACGTAGTGAAGATCATGGAAACCCGTCCGCTTAGTAAAACAAAGCGCTGGAGACTGGTTGAAGTAGTTGAAAAAGCGAAATAAGGTTAAGCTGTTGTAAATACACCAGCCCAACAAAGAATAGTAAAAACTGCTCAAAGCAACAATGCTGCGAGCCCAAAGCTTAAATAAAATGATTCAGCAAGAAAGCAGATTAAACGTAGCTGACAATAGTGGTGCAAAAGAAGTGCTCTGTATTAAAGTACTGGGTAACAGCGGACAGGATTATGCTAAGATCGGCGATAAAATTGTTGTTACGGTAAAAGATGCAATCCCTGCAGGTGGCGTTAAAAAAGGAACGGTTTCCAAAGCGGTAATTGTTCGTACCAAAAACAAGCTTCGCAGAAAAGATGGTTCTTATATCCGTTTTGATGACAACGCAGTAGTGTTGTTGAACAACGCAGATGAGCCCCGCGGTACACGTATATTCGGACCAGTAGCAAGAGAGTTGCGTGATAAGGGTTACATGAAGATTATTTCTCTTGCTCCTGAAGTATTATAAAAAAAGCTAAAAGCTAAATAAAATGAGTACAAGATTTAAAGCCAAATTCAGCATCAAGAAAGGTGATACCGTAGTGGTAATTACCGGAGATGACAAGGATTTGAAAAAGCCACGCAAAGTGTTGGAAGTGATTGTTGATAAAGGACGTGTAGTTGTTGAAGGTGTGAACATTGTTACCAAGCACACTAAGCCATCTGCACAGAACACGAAGGGTGGTATTGTAAAAGTTGAAGCTCCGATCAACATCAGCAACGTAATGTTGTGGGATGCCAAGAAAGGTGAGCCAACTAAAGTAAAGCGTACCCGTGAAAATGGTAAATTAATACGTGTATCTAAAAAATCTGGGGAGGTAATCAAATAATGAGTACTGAAAAATATACACCGAGATTAGCAGCGAAATACAGCAAGGATGTTGTACCTGCTTTAATGAAGAAGTTTGCTTATAAAACTATAATGCAGGCTCCTAAATTGGAAAAAATCTGTATCAACCGTGGTGTTAACGGAGCGGTGACAGATAAGAAACTGGTTGATATTGCCGTAGAAGAGCTGAACACCATCACTGGTCAGAAAGCTGTTCCTACCATGTCTAAAAAAGATATCTCCAACTTTAAGCTGCGTAAAGGAATGCCGATCGGCGCCCGCGTAACCCTGAGGGGAGAGAAAATGTACGAGTTTCTCGACAGACTGGTTTCAGTAGCCCTGCCACGTGTACGTGACTTCAAAGGTATCAGCGATAAAGCTTTTGACGGTAGAGGTAACTATACCCTGGGTGTAACCGAGCAGATCATTTTCCCTGAAATCGATATCGATAAAGTGAATAAGATCACCGGCCTGGATATCACTTTTGTTACAACTGCAAACACCAATGAAGAAGCATATGAATTGCTGAAAGAACTGGGTATGCCGTTTAAAGGAACCAAGAAAGATTAATTAAACACAGAATTTTACAACATTATGGCAAAAGAATCAGTAAAAGCCAGACAAAGAAAGCGCGAAAAGATGGTAGCGCAGTATGCTGAAAAACGTGCAGCCCTGAAAGAAGCGGGTGACTATGCAGCGCTGGATAAGCTTCCCAAGAACGCTTCTCCGGTACGTTTAAAGAACCGTTGTCAGCTTACAGGAAGACCTAAAGGATACATGCGTTACTTTGGTCTGTCAAGGGTAATCTTCCGCGACATGGCTTTGAACGGAATGATCCCTGGTGTTAAAAAAGCAAGCTGGTAATATTCCGGTTTGATAAACAAAATTTAGAACTAGTATAATAAAAATAATATGGTAACTGATCCTATAGCAGACTTCTTAACCAGAATTCGTAATGCTCAGTTGGCTGGTCACAGACTGGTTGAAATTCCTGCTTCTAATCTGAAGAAGCGCCTGACAGAGATTTTGTACGATCAGGGTTATATCCTGAAATACAAATTCGAAGATGACAACAAGCAAGGGCTGATCAAGATCGCATTGAAATACGATCCATCTACCAAGCAACCTGCCATCCGTTCTCTGGAAAGAGTAAGCCGTCCGGGTTTGCGTCAGTATGCTAAGCCCGCTGAAATCAAGCGTGTAATCAATGGATTGGGCGTGGCCATCTTAAGTACCTCTAAGGGTGTACTGACCGATAAGCAGGCAAAAGCGCAGAATGTTGGCGGTGAAGTGTTGTGTTATATTTCATAATTAATCTGTTCCGACAATTAAGCCTCTTAGTCGTGGCTGAACACGGAGCTCAGTTCATAATAAATAAATAAAATCGACTATGTCTCGTATAGGTAAACAACCGATCGTTATTCCGGCAGGTGTAACTGTTTCAGTGAATGCTGAAAACATAATTGCTGTTAAAGGGCCAAAAGGAGAATTGAAGCAGGCTATTGACAGAGATATCACCATTGAGCTGAAAGACAATGAGATCCTTTTCACTCGTCCTACAGACCAGATTCGTCACCGCGCTATGCACGGTTTATACCGCGCTTTGGTAGCTAACCTGGTGAAGGGTGTTACCGAAGGGTATAAAAAAGAACTGGAATTGGTGGGTGTGGGTTTTAAAGCCGCTAATACCGGTAATATCCTCGACCTGGCTTTAGGATATTCTCACAATATCATTATTGAGGTTCCCAGCGAACTGAAGGTTTCAACAACCACCGAAAAAGGTCAGAACCCTAAGATATTCCTCGAAGGAATCGATAAACAACTGATCGGTCAGGTTGCAGCCAAATTGCGCAGTCTGCGTAAGCCTGAGCCATACAAAGGAAAAGGTGTTAAATACGCCGGTGAGATACTGAGAAGAAAAGCAGGTAAATCAGCAGGTAAATAATAACTAATCAACAACGCCTCCGGCCGTATCGGAGGATACAAATAAAATAAAATGGGTAAACTAATTCAAAGGCAGAAAATCAGATACCGCATCCGTAAAAAAGTTGCCGGTACCGCTGTAAAGCCCCGCCTGGCAGTATACAGAAGTAATGCAGAGATTTACGCGCAGTTAATCGATGACGATAATGGAGTTACACTGGTAGCTTCTTCTTCCCGCGAGAAAGACATCGCTGCACAAAAAGTTACTAAAATAGAGAAGTCTAAACTGGTTGGTGCTGCTATTGCACTGAAAGCAAAGGCACTCGGTATCGAAGCATGTGTGTTTGACAGAGGTGGAAATCTCTATCACGGACGTGTGAAGTCTGTTGCTGACGGAGCAAGAGAAGGTGGACTTCAATTTTAATTTGCTAACATCAATTAATCGCTCAATAAATGTCTAAAGTAAGCGTAAATAAAGTAAAAGCGGGTGGCGACATCGAACTGAAGGATAAAGTAGTTGCCATTAACCGTGTGGTAAAAACCACAAAGGGTGGTCGTACATTCAGCTTTTCTGCACTGGTAGTTGTGGGTAACGAGAACGGTGTTGTTGGTCAGGGCCTCGGTAAAGCAAAAGAAGTACAGGAAGCTATTGCTAAGGGAATAGAAGATGCTAAGAAAAACCTGGTTAAAGTTCCGATCATGCACGGTACTGTTCCTCACGAACAGTGGGCAAAAGACGGTGCTGCTAAAGTACTGATCAAGCCTGCTGCACACGGAGCCGGTGTAATTGCGGGAGGCAGCATGCGTGCTGTTCTCGAAAGCGCAGGCGTTACCGACGTATTGGCAAAAAGCCTTGGTTCTGCTAACCCGCACAACGTGGTTAAAGCTACTATCAAGGCACTAAGCCTTCTGAGAGAGCCTGTTCAGGTGGCTAAGAGCCGTACCATTAAATTGAGTAAAGTATTTAACGGATAAGAGTTATGAAAAAAATTAAGATCACACAGATAAAGAGCGGTATCGACAGATCCGAGCGTCAAAAGCAAACTTTGATTGCCCTGGGTTTAAGAAAATTAAACGCTACTAAAGAAGTTGAAGCAACTCCTCAGATCCTCGGCATGGTGAACAAGGTGAGCCACCTGGTGAAGGTTGAAGAGATCGCTTAATTTATAAAATTATTAGTCAGTAGTTATGTATTGTCAGTTTAATCCCTGATAATCCCGACTGCTGATTTTTAATTGTTACCTATTTACTAACAACGCGAGGGGTGATACCCCGTAAGTTCAAAATCAACGAACATGAAATTACACAATTTAAAACCTGCTGAAGGTTCCGTAAAAAGAGAAAAAAGATTAGGTCGTGGTGAAGCATCCGGTAAGGGTGGTACATCTACTAAAGGTAACAAAGGTGGTCAGAGCCGTGCCGGTTATAAGAGCAAAATGGCCCATGAGGGTGGTCAGATGCCTATCCAGCGTCGTGTGCCTAAACGTGGCTTCAAAAACAACAACCGCATTGAGTACAAAGTATTTAACCTCGGTCAGTTGGATCAGTTGGTAGAGAAATACGGGTTCACCGAAATTTCCCTGGAAAATCTCTATATTAATGGTTTGATTAACCGCACTGACAGTGTTAAAGTCCTGGCGAACGGCGAATTAAAAGCCAAGCTGAGCTTTAAGATCAATGCGATCAGCGAAAAAGCAAAAGCTGCTATTGAAGCTGCCGGCGGTACAGTTGAAATTATCAAGTAATTTTATTGTAAATTGCCAGACGCATCCAGTATGCGTCTTTTTGGTTCTTGAGTTTTAACGCCATTTAATTAAGCTAAGTGAAAAAATTAGTTCAGACTTTTAAGAATATTTGGACCATCGAAGAGCTGCGCAATAAAATTATTGTAACGCTCGCCCTGGTTCTGACCTACAGATTTGGTACGCATATCGTACTTCCCGGCATTGACCCCAATAAGATTGAAGCTGCCCAGGCTGCTTCAAAAAGCAATGGTCTGCTGGGTATTTTTGATATGTTTGCAGGTGGCGCCTTTTCACAGGCTTCTATCCTCGCACTCGGTATCATGCCTTATATCTCTGCTTCCATCTTTATGCAGTTGATGACCATCCTGGTTCCCCAGTTGCAGAAAGTACAGAAAGAAGGAGAGAGTGGCCGTAAAAAAATCAACCAGTGGACCCGTTACCTGACAGTGATCGTTACTGCTTTTCAGGCGGGCGCCTATGTTGCCTACTTAAATAGTCCCGGTTATGCAGAAGCCATTCTTCCTGCATACAAAGATTTCTTCTGGTTTTCTACCGTTATCACTTTAACTGCAGGTACCCTGTTTGTTATGTGGCTCGGTGAAAGAATCCAGGACAAAGGTTTGGGCAATGGTACCTCCATCATCATTATGGTGGGTATCCTTGCACGTTTGCCTCAGTCTATTATCCAGGAATTTGGTGCCAAAGGAGTAAGCGGCGGCGGTGGTTTGCTGATCTTCCTGATCGAGATCGCCATCCTGGTTACCATCATCATGGGATTGATTGTACTGGTGCAGGGGGTAAGAAAAATACCGGTGAACTATGCAAAACAAATCATTGGTAATAAGCAGTTCGGCGGCGCCCGTCAGTTCCTGCCCGTTAAAGTAAACAGCGCCGGTGTTATGCCGATCATTTTTGCCCAGGCAATCATGTTCCTGCCTACGCTGGCTTCTTTTACCAATCTCGATTCTGCTCAGGGTATTGTTAAGATTTTCAATGATCACAGCAATGCCTGGTATATGGTTATTTATTCTGTTATGGTGATCGGATTTACTTTCCTGTACACCGCACTGATCTTTAACCCCAAACAAATCGCGGAGGACCTGAAACGCAACAACGGCTTTATTCCAGGTGTTAAACCCGGCCAGCCTACTGCCGACTATATTGGTGCTATCATGGACAGAATTACCTTGCCCGGCGCTATTTTTCTGGCACTGGTTGGTATCCTGCCCGGTTTTGCACAACGTTTAGGCGTTACCCAGGGTTTCAGTACCTTCTTCGGAGGAACCTCCCTCTTGATTATGGTGGGTGTGGTATTGGATACTTTGCAACAGATCGAAACCTATCTCTTAATGAGACAATATGATGGCTTAATGAAAAGCGGAAGAGTTCAGGGAAGACAAACAGTTTCTTCTTCCGCTATTTAGTCATAAATTATTACGACCTTTGTAAACCTGTTTGGCCAAGCTGAACAGGTTTATTTTTTTACATTATGACCAGAAGAAATAATATGATTATCTACAAAACAGAAGCGGAAGTAGCAAAGATGAAAGATGCGGCGGTACTGGTAAGTAAAACACTTACTGAAGTTGCTAAAGTATTGAAACCAGGAATGACAACGCGCCAGATTGACCAGATATGTGCCGATTTTATTAAGCAGCACAATGCTGTTTCTTCCTTTTTAAATTACAGGGGGTATCCCTTTACCATTTGTTCCTCTGTGAATGATGTGGTTGTTCATGGTTTCCCCAACGATACTCCACTGGTGAACGGCGATATTGTTTCCATTGATATGGGGGTAATTCTGGACGGCTGGCATGGAGACCATGCTTATACTTTTATTTTAGGCGATGCCGCCCCTGAAGTGATTGAACTGGTTAAAATAACCAAGGAATCGCTGTACAAAGGAATTGAAAAAGCCATTGTCAATAACCGCATTGGCGATATTGCTTATGCCATCCAGGAACACACCGAATTCAAGCATGGTTATGGCGTGGTACGCGAACTGGTAGGGCATGGCCTTGGCAGAAGTTTACATGAGGATCCGCAGGTTCCTAATTACGGTAAACGCGGTACAGGCCCTAAGCTGAAAGAAAACCTGGTGCTGGCCATTGAACCCATGATTAACCTGGGCTCCAAAGATGTTTATACCGATGATGACGGCTGGACGATCAGGACCCGTGATGGCAAACCTTCCGTGCACTTTGAACACGATGTTTGCATTAAGCGCAACAAGGCGTTGATTTTGTCTGATTATAGCATTA
The DNA here is from genome assembly GCA_035254545.1 of Sediminibacterium sp. Taxonomy (GTDB): domain Bacteria; phylum Bacteroidota; class Bacteroidia; order Chitinophagales; family Chitinophagaceae; genus Sediminibacterium. The sequence continues at coordinate 66,646 of DATFAP010000023.1, forward strand.
TTGAAGCTGCGGAAAAAGCCAATCCGCACCTCAATAGCTCTTATTATTAATGTTTACCTATATTAGGGAAAAGATTGCCATGAATAAATTGCTGCTAGCCTTTTCTCTACTCGCTGCTTCCCTTGGAAGCCATGCCCAATCCGCTGAAATTCTTGCAATGAGAAAAGTAAGAGCTGCCTCCGAACACAAGTGGCTGAAGCAATATGTTTCCTTTCTGTCGATCCCCAATGTAGCCGATGATGAAAACAATATTGCCCGCAATGCGGCAGTTATCATGGAACTCATGCGCGAACGCAACATAGGCAATGATCAGCAGGTTCAGCAACAAAGGGTAGTGGATCCTATTAAAACGCAGGGCTTTTATGTAACTGCCCATGAGCCAACAGATGCAGAAAGAGCGCAGTATCCAAAAATTGCGCGTGTAATAAAACAGGAGGGATACAATGCACAGCGTACCCCGATGGATCTTCCCATTGCAAAAGATGTTGCTGCTGCGGTAAGAAAGACCACTGCAGGCAACCTTATTCTGGTGCCTTCGCTGGGTGGAAGCCTTCCCCTGTTCCTCTTTGAAAAATTCCTGAAAGTAAATACGATTACGGTTCCATTGGCCAATCACGATAATAACCAGCACGCGGAAAATGAAAATATCCGCCTGCAGAATTTTTGGAATGGCATTGAAACAATGGCTGCCATCATGATGATCAAATAATATGCATTCAAAAAAACTGGTGGTCATTGGCGGTGGCGCTGCAGGATTTTTTCTTGCGGTAAATGCTGCCAGGCTAAACCCGCAACTCAACGTGATCCTGCTCGAAAAAACCGGGAAGCTTTTATCGAAAGTGAAAGTAAGCGGCGGTGGAAGATGTAATGTTACTCATGCCTGTTTCAGCATCCCCGAGCTGGTTAAAAAATATCCGCGCGGAGAACAGTTTCTGAAAAAAGCTTTTCATCTGTTTAATACAAACGATACCATTGAATGGTTTTCGGAAAGAGGGGTACAACTGCATGCGGAAGCCGACGGAAGGATGTTTCCGGTGACCAATGATTCCCAGACCATTATCAACTGTCTTTTAAAAGAGGCCGATGCCTATAAGGTAGATGTGCGCCTGAACTCCGACGTCAACCGGATTGAAACAATAGCCGATACATTTCGTATCCATATTACCGGAAAGGAAATGATTGCGGCCGATTTTGTTGCGGTGGCCTGTGGAGGTTTTTCCAAAGCGGCGATGTTTCAATGGTTGAAGGATACAGGCCATGAGATTGAGCAACCGGTACCGTCTTTATTTACCTTTAATATTCCGCGTCATCCGATTACTGCATTGATGGGCCTGTCTGTTTCCAATGCGGTGGTTAAAATTGCCGGAACCAAATTAAAGGAGCGGGGCCCTTTATTAATTACGCACTGGGGACTGAGCGGCCCGGTTGTATTACGTCTCTCCGCCTGGGGCGCAAGGGAGCTGAGCAAAACAAATTATCAGTTTAATATCCTGGTGAATTGGCTGGGTGATTGCTCCGAGGCAGATCTGCGGCAAGACTGGACCGGTTACCGCGAACAGTTTGCGGCACAGAAAATATTGAACAGAAATCCTTTTGGGTTGCCCGGTCGTCTGTGGCAGTACTTGCTGGAACAATGTAATATTCCGGAAGCCACCCGCTGGGCGGAACTAAAAGGAAAGGAGCAGAATAAGCTGATTCAGCTACTCACAGCCTTCCCGTTTACGGTTAGCGGTAAAACCACTTTTAAAGAGGAGTTTGTAACAGCGGGAGGTATTGCGCTTTCCGGGATCAATCCCCAGACCATGGAGAGTAAAAAAGTTCCCAATCTTTTTTTTGCCGGAGAAGTAATGGATGTGGATGGAATTACAGGTGGGTTCAACTTTCAGAACGCCTGGACCAGTGCATTCATAGCCGCTACAACCATTGCCACAAGGCTTAATGACCGTTTATCATAGTTTGGCCTCCTAAAGCTGGTCTTAGCAGGAAATCAATTAATTTGTTGTTCTTAAATAATTACTATGAATAAATATTTCCTGGGGTCTGGAATAGCAATGATGTTCATGGCCTCCGTTGTACACGCACAACAGCCGGCAGTGCCCGTTAACGGGAAACCTGCCGCTGATACCGGCAAAGCTGCTGCCAAAAAGCCGACTGTTGCCGACAAAACAAAGGGTAGCAGAAAGATGGAGGGGTTATTTACCCTGTATCAGGATACAACCACCGGCAGTATCCAGATGTATATCCGGAAATCACAACTGGAAAAAGAGTTTATTTATCAGAGCTTTTCCATTAACGGGCCTACTTCTTTGTTCTTAAATCAGAGCATGCACCGGGCAACCTCTGTGTTTAAAATCTCCAAAGCCTTCGATAAAATTGAATTTGCAGAAGTGAATACCGGTTTCTTTTACGACCGGAGTAATCCGGTTAGTAAAACAGCAGCAGTAGACAAACCGGAAACTGTTTTTTACAATGACAAATACAGCGTGGAAGATGCCGAGGGTTACCTGGTAAGCGCAGATGGTTTGTTCCTCAGCGAAAAACTGGATCCTGTAAAACCTATTCTGGCGCCAAGCCCCCTGACGGCTTTTATCTTTAACCTGGGTGGATTAAATCCTGCCAAATCCAAATATTCCGACATCAGGTCTTTCCCCAATAATACCGATGTGGTGGTAGACCTTGCTTACGATAACCCTACCACGCTTGCTTCCGGCGGCCCCGATATTACGGATGTAAGATATGTGCGCGTACGGATGCAGCACAGCTTCATTGAAATGCCCAACAACGATTTTCGCTCCAGGAGGGATGATCCGCGGGTGGGTTATTTTATGCAGCAAAGAAACAACCAGACCAGCATCAGTCCCACTCCTTACAAAGACATGATCAATCGCTGGAACCTGAAAAAGAAAGATCCTTCCGCTGCACTCAGCGAACCGGAAGAACCCATTGTGTTCTGGGTCGAAAACACCACTCCGTACGAATACCGCCAGGTGATTCTGGAAGCCGGATTGAAATGGAACGAGGCTTTTGAAAAAGCCGGTTTCAAAAACGCCGTGCAGATGAAAATCATGCCCGACGATGCTGCCTGGGATCCCGCTGATATCCGTTACAATGTGATTCGATGGGTTTCTTCTGCACAACCACAATATGGCGCTATCGGGCCAAGTTTCATCAACCCCCGCACTGGCCAGATACTGGGCGCAGACATTACGGTAGAGTGGTTCTCCGGCAGCGCTACGCCAATCAGTGATGAACTCTTTAACGGCAGTCCGGCTCCGCAACTCAACCTGCCGGGTGTGGAAATGAATCAGCAGGCTGCCTGTACCATTGGTGGTGCATTAAAAGCGCAATACACAACAGGACTTACCGCATTGGAAGCAACGGACGCAGATGAAACATCCATCAAAGAAATGCACCGGCAGTTTCTGATCTACCTGATCATGCATGAAATGGGCCACACACTGGGACTCAATCACAATATGAAGAGCAGCCAGATGTTGTCTCCTGCGGAAATCAATAATACTTCCATTACACGTTCCATTGGCCTGATTGGCTCTGTGATGGATTATCCTGCCATCAATCTTTCTTTAGACAGAAGCAGGCAGGGGGATTATTATACTACCAAGGCCGGCCCTTATGATCTCTGGGCCATTGAGTATGGATATACGCCTTCTACAGAAGCAGGAGAGGAACTGGTGCTGAATAAAATTCTGTCCAGAAGCACCGACCCCAAACTCGCTTTTGGTAACGATGGAGATGATATGCGCGCTCCGGGCAAAGCCATTGACCCCAGGGTGAATGTGAACGATCTTACCAACGATGCCATCGCTTATGCCGAAGAGCGCTTTAAACTGGTGAACGTGGTAATGGGCAGGCTGTTACAGAAATACAGTAAGCCTGGCCAGTCTTATGCGGAACTCCGCTCCAGATACGGTTCTTTAAATGGTCAGCGCAATAGCATGATCAATGCGGTGAGCCGCTACATCGGCGGGGTATACATCGACAGGAGTTTCCCTGAACAGCGTTCTTCCAGCAAGCCTTACACGCCAACACCTGTTGCTACGCAAAAAAGAGCCATGGATGTACTGAACAAATATGTATTTGCGCCGGGTGCGTTTGACGTGGATGCACAGGTATTCCCTTACCTGCAGATGCAACGCCGCGGATTCAATCAGCCGGGCAACGGGGAAGATTACAAAGTAACCGGCACCATTCTGGGATTGCAGGCTTTCGGTGCGCTGGCACATATACTGCATCCTGCTACCCTGCAGCGGATTACCAACACCGGTCTGTATGGGAACAGTTACCCTGTTGCAGATGTAATGTCTGATCTGGTGAAAGGTATTTTTGATGCCGATATCAATGGCAATGTAAATGTGCATCGCCAGTACCTGCAAACAGCGTTTGTGAAGGGTGTTGCCGGATTAACCGCACAGCAATCCACTGCAGATGATGTATCGAAGGCTGCGGCGTTGTACACGCTCAAAAAGCTGCGTACCAAAATTGCCGCTGCGGTTTCTTCCAATGAAGCAACCAGGGCGCACAGAACCAATTTATTGTTCCTGATAGACAAAGCCTTAAAAACCGATTAATTGTTTTTGATGTATTATTGAAAAATCCCCCGGGGCCAGCCCCGGGGGATTTTTTATTGGTAAATTTTCCGAATTGTGGTAACTTAATGCAAATTCGTGCCGTTATGAGAAAAGTAAGCGATATCCTTTCCAGAAAAGGAAACCGGGTTGCCATGGTTTCTCCCGAGACCAATGTGATTGAAGCATTGCAACTGATGGCTGAACAGAATATTGGCTCGCTGGTAGTGGTGAGCAACAGCCAGTTTGTGGGCATCCTCACCGAAAGAGACTATTCCCGTAAAGTGGTGTTAAAAGGCCGCAACTCCAGCGATACCTCGGTAGCCGAGATCATGACCACCGATTTTCCCCCGGTTACGCCCGGCGATACGGTGGAGAAATGCATGCAGTTAATGTCGCTTCATCATATCCGTTATCTGCCGGTTATTGTGGAGGACGAACTGGTGGGGATTGTTTCCATGAACGATGTGGTGACCGAAACCATCCTGAACCAGGAGGAAACCATCTCGCAGTTGCAGATCTATATTCAGTCATAGCCCCTTTTCCGGCCTGACCCCGGTGGTGGTGGTTGCCCGCCCTCCGGTCTGCATTTTGCCGGGAATCCCTCCTTTTTTGGGGGGCTTCAAGCGGGTTTTCCGGCATTTTGTAGCGGCTTTTACCGATAAATAGCCTTCTATCCGATATTTTGTACCCCCGGATAGTGTACTTTTTCCTATTTTTTGTACCTTTGCCGCCCGATTAAAACCATCGGGTTATTGTATGAAATTGATTCACAAACAACTAAACGCAGATGCTCAGGAGAACGCTGCAGCCCCAACCGCTGCTGAAGTTCCTACTGCGACAACAAAGGCACCTGAAGCTGCGCCTGTAGTAGAAACAGCGCACGACGATTTTGACTGGAGTATTGACAAACGCAACGTAAGTCATTATGCAGAACCAGAACGTGTTAAGTACGACAAAGTGTACGACAACACTTTCATCCAGATCGAAGACGGGGAAATTGTAAAAGGACTGGTAGTTGCTTTAACCAAAACAGATGTTGTAATCAACATTGGTTTTAAGAGCGATGGCCTGGTTTCTCTCAATGAATTCCGTGATGTTACCGGTTTGAAAGTTGGTGACGAAGTAGAAGTAATGGTGGTGGAAAAAGAAGACCGTTCCGGTAATCTTCACTTAAGCCGTAAGTCTGCAAGAATCTTCCGTGCATGGGAAAGGATCGTGGAAGTTCACAAAACAGGAGAAGTTGTTACAGGTACTGTTACCAGTAAAACCAAAGGTGGTTTGATTGTTGACGTATTTGGAATGGAAACCTTCTTGCCTGGTTCTCAGATTGATGTGAAGCCTGTAACTGATTACGATCAGTTTGTAGGTAAAACCATGGAATTTAAAGTGGTTAAAATCAACGAAACCATCAAGAACGCTGTAGTATCTCACAAAGCCCTGATTGAAAGTGATATCGAAGCACAACGTGCTGAAATCATGAGTAAACTGGAGAAAGGCCAGGTACTGGAAGGTGTGGTGAAAAACATCACCGACTTCGGTGCATTCATGGACCTGGGTGGATTAGACGGATTGCTGTACATCACTGATATTTCATGGGGCCGTATCTCTCACCCAAGTGAAGTGGTGAAGATGGATCAGAAATTACAGGTGGTGGTACTGGACTTTGATGATGATAAGAAACGCATCAGCCTCGGTCTGAAGCAACTGACTCCGCATCCATGGGATGTATTGCCTGAAGGCCTTGCAGAAGGCTCTGTTGTAAAAGGTAAAGTGGTAAATATTGAAGATTACGGTGCATTCCTCGAAATTCAGCCTGGTGTTGAAGGTCTGGTTCACGTATCTGAAATTACCTGGGCTAACACGCCGATTAATGCAAAAGAATTCTTCAAGTTAGGAGATGAGCATGAAGCGAAAGTGGTTACCCTCGATAAAGACGCCCGCAAAATGAGCCTGAGTATCAAACAAATGAGCCAGGATCCATGGAATACCATCGAAACCAAATTCCCTGAAGGCAGCAAGCACAAAGGCCTGGTGAAAAACATCACTCCTTATGGCGTATTTGTTGAACTGGAGCCAGGTATCGGCGGAATGATCCATATCAGCGACTTAAGCTGGTTGAAGCGTTTCAATCACCCTACGGATTATACCAAAGTAGGTGATCAGATCGACATCATTATCCTGAGCATTGATAAGGAAAACCGCAAATTACAGTTAGGACATAAACAACTGGAAGAAGATCCCTGGAATGCACTGGAAGAAACATTCGCTATCGGTTCTATCCACGAAGGTACCGTTACCCGCAAGGACGACAAAGGTGCCCTGGTACAACTGCAGTATGGTTTAGAAGGTTTTGCCCCTAACCGTCACCTGAACAAGGAAGATGGCACCCAGGTTAAAGCCGATGAAACTGCTCAGTTTGTAGTGATCGAGTTCGACCGCAATGAAAAACGCATTGTTTTAAGTCACGCCCGTATTTGGGAACAGCATATTGCAGAAGAGAAAGAAGCTGCGAAGAAAGAAGCAAAAGCTGAGTCTGACAATACCAAGAAAGCCGTGAAAAACATCCAGAGCAAGGTAGAGAAAGCCACTCTGGGTGATTTAGGTGCTTTGGCGGAGATCAAAGCTAAATTGCAGGAAGGAGAGGGTGATAATAAGTAATTGTCACCTGAAGTTGTAATATAAAGGCTGTCCTGCTCACCGCGGGACGGCCTTTTTAGCTATTAATTAACTAGGGTGGGGGTATTTTTGCCAATTCTCCTTTATAAATTGCCTTTTTATACGTAATTTCGCCAACTTTATGGGTAGGATTCTAATATTTTCTTTATTGTTTTCCCTTCTGCTGTTTTCCTGTACCGGTAAGCTGACGAAGATTATGAAGAGTAAGGATTACGAGTACAAGTACAAAATGGCGGAGCAGTACTACGCTAATAAGAAGTACCAGGAATCGCAAAAGCTCTTTGAAGATGTTTTTCCGTACCTGAAAGGGACTACCCGTTACGAGGATATGTATTTTAAGTATGCCTATTCTTATTATTACAACAGGGATTACCTGAATGCGGAGAATATGTTCAAAACCTTTGTGGAGAACTTCCCTGCAAGTACAAAAAGTGAAGAGTGCGAATACATGCGCGCTTACTGTTTTTTTAAACAGTCGCCCAAAGTGGAACTGGATCAGACCAATACCAATAAAACAATGGGGCTGATGCAGGCTTTCATCAGCACGCACCCCACTTCTCCCAGGGTAAAAGATGCTTCAGAAATAATTGATCTCTGCAGAGAAAAACTGGAACTGAAAGATTTTAAAAGCGCCCAGCTCTATTATAATCTCGGATTTTATAAAGCTGCCGCTATCGCTTTCGGAAATGTGTCTGATAATTTTCCGGACTCAAAAAAATCGGATGAATACAAACTGCTCATGATCAAATCGTATTTTAAATACGCTGAGATGAGCTACGAAGAGAAACAGAAAGAACGCTACGAAAAAGTGCTGGCGGAATGCGGCGAGTTCAACGATCGTTTTAACGACAGTAAATACCTCGAAGAGGTGAACAAATACAAAACACAAACCCTTAACATACTTAAAACCGGCAAAAAATGAGCAAATTAAGAAGGCAAATGAGTGCCAACACAGCCAGTGTGGTAGAAACCAAAAGCCTGATTTCTATAAAAGAAAAAACAGGGAATTTGTATGAGTCTATTGCAATCATTGCAAGAAGGGCTAACCAGATCAATATTTCCCTCCGCGAGGAATTGCATAATAAACTGGAAGAATTTGCAAGCCATACAGATAGCCTGGAAGAAATCCATGAAAATAAAGAGCAGATAGAGATTTCCAGGGCCTATGAGAAAATGCCTAACCCGGCTATCCTGGCTACCCAGGAATTTATGGAAGGGAAAGTATACCACAGAAGGAACAACGATACCGATTTATTCCGATAAGCTAAATCTTTCCGAAATCATTGAAAACGACAGTATTTTACTGTCGTTTTTTGTTACTTTGATCTGCGGGAGCCTAAGGCCCTTTGAACGATGCGAAAAAAACAGTTCATATTCTTTACCCTGTTTTCTGTTATAAGCCTTTCCGTGTCTGCCCAGGAATTGAAAGCCAAGGTAACTGTGCTGGCAGGCCGCGTAAACTCTACAGTAGACAAGAAAATCTTCACCACTCTTCAGTCGCAACTGAATAACCTGATGAACAACCGAAAATGGACCGGCGACGCTTTTGGTCAGCAGGAGAAAATTGAATGCAGTTTTATCCTGAATATTGAGAGCATTGTTGAAACCAATTTGTACAAGGCTTCCCTCACCATTCAGGCGGCCAGACCCGTTTACAACGCTTCCTATCAGGCTGCACTGGTGAATTATATTGATCCTGATGTTACCTTCCGCTACATTGAATTTCAGCCGGTGGAGTTCAATGAAAACCGGGTGCAGGGTACAGAGGCCGGCGCGGCTAATTTAACTGCTGTATTTGCTTATTATACCTATATGCTGATTGGGCTCGATTACGATTCCTTTTCTCCCAAAAGCGGGGATATGTATTTCCGGAAAGCCCAGCATATTGTGAACAATGCTCCTGAAGGCAGGAACATCAGCGGCTGGAAAGTATTCGACGGGCTCAGGAACCGGTACTGGCTCAATGAAAACCTGACCAATAGCCGGTACAATGTCATTCATGATGTATTGTATACCTATTATCGTTCGGGGCTGGACAAACTGGTAGAAAATGAAACAGAAGCCAGGATCAATATGCTCCAGGCACTGGAAAAGCTGCAAGGCTTCCAGAAAGAAAACCCCAACACCATGATCCTTCAATTTTTTATGCAGGGTAAAGTGCTGGAACTGATTGGCATTTTTAAGAAAGGAAGCCCCCAGGAAAAAGAAAAAGCCATTGCCCTGCTCAACGTGCTGGACGTGGTGAATGCAAATCGTTACAAACAGGAACTACAGTGAACAAATACCTGATCATATGCCTGATGTTTTTTTTCACTGCCTGTGACGGTAACGAAAAAAAAGTGCCTGAGAATATTATACCCATCAGCGAAATGAAACTGATGCTTTGGGATATCATGAAGGCCGATGAATACTACAACCGGCTTGTGGCCAATGATACCATCAACCGGTATCAATACGAAAACCTCCGGCTCTATGATCAGGTTTTCCGGGCCTATAACACCACCAAACAACAGTTCTATTCCAGTTATAAATATTATGCGGCGCATCCCGATGCTTTTAAAGTACTGATTGATTCTGTTGACGCAGTGTCCAGAAGACAACGGGATCTGCTCAATAAAAGTACTGCAACACCTCAACCCCAATAATGTATGAATAAAGTTTTTAAATCGGCAACTGCAGCCATTGCGGATATTCCCGATGGTGCCACCATTATGCTGGGTGGTTTTGGCTTGAACGGAATTCCGGAAAACTCCATCAGTGCGCTTGTACATAGTGGTATCAGCGGCTTAACCTGTATTTCCAACAATGCCGGTGTGGATGATTTTGGATTGGGCCTCTTATTAAAAACCCGCCAGATCAAAAAAATGATCAGCAGTTATGTGGGAGAGAACGCCGAGTTTGAACGGCAACTACTTAGTGGTGAGCTGGAAGTAGATCTTGTGCCGCAGGGCACCCTGGCTACCAGCATACAAATGGCCGGGATGGGTATCCCTGCTTATTTTACTCCGGCTGGTTTTGGTACCGAAATCGCCGCCGGTAAGGAAGTACGTGAATTTAATGGGAAAATGTATTTGATGGAAAAAGCCCTGCACGCCGACTTTGCCATTGTGAAAGCCTGGAAGGGAGATACGGCCGGTAACCTGGTGTTCAGGAAAACCACCCGTAACTTTTCTACCTCCATGGCAAAGGCTGGAAACATCACCATTGCTGAAGTGGAGGAACTGCTGGAGCCCGGACAGATTGATCCGGACAATGTACATGTTGCCGGTGTATATGTTCACCGGATTTTCCAGGGTGGCCCTTATGAAAAAAGAATTGAACGTAAAACCGTAAAATTATAAACCATGCTCGATAAATACGGAATAGCCAAACGCATTGCGCAGGAGTTGAAGGATGGCATGTATGTGAACCTGGGCATCGGAATCCCGACCCTGGTATCCAATTATATTCCACAGGGGATGACGGTTGTTTTTCAGAGCGAGAATGGTATACTGGGTATGGGACCCTATCCTGAAGAGGCTGCCATAGATGCGGACCTGATCAATGCGGGAAAAGAAACCGTTACGGTGATTCCCGGCGGCGCTTTTTTTGACAGTGCGGAAAGCTTTGGTATGATTCGCGCAGGTAAGATTGACCTCACCGTTCTTGGCGCTATGGAAGTAAGCGAGCAGGGAGATATTGCCAACTGGAAGATCCCCGGGAAAATGGTGAAAGGTATGGGCGGCGCTATGGACCTGGTTGCCAGCGCCAGGAATATCATTGTTGCCATGATGCATACCAACCCCAAAGGGGAGAGTAAGTTGCTGCCTGCCTGCAGTTTGCCTTTAACGGGCATTGGCTGCGTTAAAAAAGTGGTCACCGAACTCGCTGTACTGGACGTTACACCGGATGGATTCCTGCTGAGAGAAAGAGCGCCGGACGTATCCGTAGAGGAGATCATCTCCAAAACCGCGGGTAAACTGTCGGTTCCTGATTTTGTTCCGGAAATGGTAATCTGACAAAACTTTTTGTGCCGTATTCTGTTCTATTTTTGCGGTCTTAAATACATTTTAGTATCAATTAAATCATAACAATGAGCATCCAAAAAGGACAAAAAGCACCTGATTTTTCTTTGTTCAATACAGAAAAACAAAAAGTAACCCTCTCCGGGCAGAAGGGTAAAAACGTAGTCATCCTGTTTTTTCCGTTGGCATTTACCGGCGTTTGTACCGCGGAGCTTTGTAATGTGCGCGATAATATTGCCGTTTACAACAATGCCAATGCAGAGGTATTTGGTATCTCTGTTGATTCTCTTTTTGTACTGGATAAGTTTAAAGCAGAACAGAACCTGAACTTTGCATTATTAAGCGATTTCAATAAAGAAGCGGCTACCGCTTATGGCGTTTTATACGAAACCTTTCCTGCTTTTGAAATGCAGGGTGTAAGTAAAAGAGCAGCCTTTGTAGTAGACAAGGAAGGGGTTGTTCAATATGCTGAAATTTGTGCTACCCCCGGCGATCTCCCCGATTTCGCTGCTATCCAGGCTACCCTGGCTCAGTTGGGCTAGTTTGTTTTCAGTTGTTGCATACGGACGCAGTTCTTCTTTTTGGAAGGGCTGCGCCCGTCTTTTTTTGGCAGAAATGACCTATTTATCTAATTTCACGGAAGAATAGACCGCATGCCTAAAATCTACGCTATCCTGTTATTGACCATCCTGCTGTTCTGTGGTAGTTTTACCGGAGCTACGGATCCTGGGTATAACAGTATATCTGGCAACGAAACTGCGCTGAAGATCCAGCGGTTTTATCCCAACCCCGCCACCCAGTTTATTCATTTCGAATTCGACAAATCAGTTGATAAATCCTTTACGCTGGAAATCTATAGTTTCATCGGGCGTAAAATGGCTGCATCGGTTGTGAACACCCCCCGTATCACCATTTACTTCAACGACAACTACTACCGGGGGCTCTATATTTTTCAATTGCGCGACCGGTCCGGAAGAATTATTGAATCCGGAAAATTTCAGGTGGTGCGTTAGTGGTTCGGTTTTCTCCGGATTATCTGTCGGTTACTTCCACCATCAGAAACTTGAGATAATTGGTATTGTCCATTCCCCAGATAACCGGGTGATCGGCCGCCTGTGCATTGAAAGTGACCTGCCTGATTTTTTTACGGGCATCTTTTGCCGCCATATGAATGGTTTCCAGGAACAGATCGGGTGGTACCAGGTTGGTACAACTGGACGTAACCAGGAATCCCCCGTTTCGCAGCAGTTTCATTCCCCTTAAATTGATTTCTTTATAACCGGTCACTGCTTTACCAATGCTGTCTCTGCTTTTGGTAAATGCCGGCGGGTCCAGCATCACCACATCGTACTGCCTTCCTTCTCTCCCCCAATCCTTCAGTACATCAAATGCATTCATGGCCTCGAAATGAACAATTTTTTCGAGCCCGTTCAGGGCTGCATTTTTATTGGCCTGGGCCACCGCCTGTTCCGAAATATCAATGCCAAGTACCGATTTCGCGCCGTAATGTGCGGCATGTATTTCAAAGGTTCCTGTATAGGTAAAAGCTCCCAATACTTCCGCATCTTTTACGATATGCTGTATGGCTCTGCGGTTGTCCTGCTGGTCCAGGAAATAACCCGTTTTCTGCCCGTTCTCCAGGTCTACATGAAATTGTAGCCCGTTTTCGCGGATAATGATATTGGTATCGAAGGGTTCCGATAAAAAGCCCTTCTGCTGTTCCAATCCCTCCAGTGCTCTGACCGGCACATCATTGCGCTCATAAATACCTTTGGGGGAGAAAATGGTTTGCAGGGCTTTTACAATAGCGGGCTTCCATTTGTCCATCCCCAATGAAAGGGTTTGCAGTACAAAATAATCGTTGAACTTGTCGATGATCAATGCGGGCATTTCATCGGCCTCTCCAAATACCAGGCGGCAATTTTCGGTATACCCGATTTTTTTCCGGTAGTTCCAGGCAGACCGGATTCTGTTCAGGAAAAAGTCTTCGTTGATCGTTTCCGGCCTGCGGGTCATCAGGCGGATCTGGATCTGGGATTTGGGGTTGATATAGCCGATTCCGGCAAACTTACCGTCGGCATACCGTACTTCCACGAGATCTCCCGCTTCGGGCTCCCCGGCTACCCGGTCCACTTCGTTTCCGTAAATCCAGGGGTGTCCGTTGGCTATTCTGGGAGCAATCTTCTTTTTGAGGTAAACCTTGATCATCCGGCAAATATAAGAAGACGCCGACTGCCAATTTTTCCCTTTTCTTTGCATGGCAAAATTTTTGCCTCCTTAGGGAATCAATCAATTATCGCCATGGAAGAACAAGAAATGAAGAATAACACAGAATCTGCTGAAAAAATGGATGGTGTGAATATTAATGCTGACGAAAATGCAGCCGGAACTACCCATTTGAACGAGCCGGTAGCCGAAGCGTCAGTTGTGGAGAAGCTGGAGGCTGAATTACAGGAGCAAAAAGACAAATATCTCCGTTTGATGGCTGAATTCGACAATTTCAGGAGACGAACCGCCAAAGAGCGCCTCGAACTGATTCAAACCGCCGGGAAAGACGTTATCCAATCGTTGCTGGATGTACTGGACGACTGCGACAGGGCCGAAAAACAGCTTGCTGGTTCTGACGATATTTCCCTGCAAAAAGAAGGCATTCAACTGGTATTTAATAAGCTGAGATCCACTTTGCAGCAAAAAGGGCTGAAAGCAATGGATTCCCTGTCTTCCGATTTTGATGTGGAAAAGCACGAAGCGATCACGGAAATACAGGCTCCGAAAGAGGAGATGAAAGGAAAGGTAATTGATGAAGTTATCAAGGGTTATTACCTGAACGATAAGCTCATCCGCTTTGCGAAAGTGGTAGTAGGCAAATAATCCGCAATCAATATTATTATGACTAAGAGAGATTTTTACGAAATACTTGGGGTTAGTAAGTCTGCTACTGCGGATGAAATTAAAAAAGCATACCGCAAAACTGCTATGCAATACCACCCGGATCGTAACCCCGGAGACAAAGCGGCTGAAGAGAAGTTTAAAGAAGCGGCAGAAGCGTATGAAATTTTAAGCGATGCGGATAAAAGAGCCAAATACGATCGTTACGGTCATGCGGCTTTTGGTCCCGGAACCGGCGGTGGCGCCCATCATGGCGCTAATATGAACATGGATGATATTTTCAGCCAGTTCGGCGATATTTTCGGTGAAGATGTGTTCGGCAGCTTCTTTGGCGGCGGTGGCGGCAGAAGCCGCGGTGGTACAAGGGCCAGAGGGCAGCGCGGAAGCAACCTTCGCATTAAACTGAAACTTACTTACGAAGAAATTGCGAAGGGGGTCACCAAGAATGTAAAAGTTAAAAAGCATGTTTCCTGCACTACCTGCGGCGGAAGCGGTGCGAAAGATAAAAACAGTGTTCAGAACTGTGCTACCTGCGGCGGAAGCGGGCAGGTACGTAAAGTGACCAGTACTTTCCTCGGGCAGATGCAGACCGTTTCTACCTGCCCTACCTGTAACGGTGAGGGTACCACTATCACCGCTAAATGTAATGCATGTAAGGGCGATGGAAGGGTATATGGTGAAGAAACCATCAGCATTGAAATACCGGCAGGCGTTCAGGAAGGCATGCAATTAAGCATGAGTGGTAAGGGAAATGCAGGCGCAAGGGGCGGCGCTCCCGGTGATCTGATTATTCAGATCGAGGAAGAACCGCATAGTGAATTGCACCGCGACGGATTAAACGTTGCGTACGATTTATACCTATCTATTCCCGATGCGGTCTTTGGCACACATGTAGAAGTGCCCACCATCGACGGCAGGGCAAAAATTAAAATACCGGCCGGCACCCAAAGCGGAAAAATCTTCCGGCTGAAAGGGAAAGGATTCCCTGAAGTACAGGGCTATAGCAGGGGGGATCAGTTAATTCATGTGAATGTATGGACGCCTCAGTCGGTTAGTTCTGAGGAGAAAGCGGCGCTGGAGAAAATGGCGGAGAGCGATAATTTTAAACCACATCCTGCAAAAGGAGAGAAGAGCTTTTTTGATCGTGTAAAAGAAGCCTTCAGTTAATTTCTTTTTTCTTTTTCAGGTCTGTATACTTTAATGGCTTTGCGGATCAGCATCAGGAATTCATTCTGTAACTGATCCGTTTTATTTACGGCGCCCTCTGCCAGTTGTAATAGCTGTTCATAATCGTATTTCCCGATATGCACCGATCGTTTCAACAACTGGCCAAATGCAACAACGGAAGCGGCAAAACGATAGCTGCTTTCTGCACTGTCAAGTAACTGCATTGTATCATGAACGGTAAAATGTTGCTGCCTGCAATTGGGGTCGCCCGGCTTTTTGTACTGAAGCTGAATCCCGGCGAGTACCTCTTCTGTAAGGGTATCGGCCGGTAGCCGGGGCGCAAGTTCAAATACGGCCATGGTTCCATGACCGCTGCCCACTTCTCCGCCTTCCAGCCCGCTGATACTATCTGCCTCCGCATCCTTCTTGTTGTCGAAGCCGATTAACCGGTAAGACTGCACACGTTGACTGCTGAACCTCACCTGTACAAAAGCATCATCTGCTACGGCAAACATGGTTTGCGTAAATTCTTTGACCATTACTTTTTCCGCTTCCCGGAGTTGGTCGATATAGGCAAAATTTCCGTTTCCTTTTTTTGAAAGGGACTCCAGTTTACTGTCTTTATAATTGCCCATGCCCACACCCAAACAGGTGAGGTAAATGCCTGTTTTCCGGTAAGAACTGATCAGTTCTTCCAGCTCTTTTTCTGAAGCCTGGCCTACATTAAAATCGCCATCGGTGGCCAGGATTACCCGGTTATTCCCTTCGGGGATGAATTGTTTTTTGGCAATGGAATAGGCTACGCGTATAGCATTTTCTCCGGGGGTATCTCCATAGGCAGATAAAGAATCAATCGCATCCCTGATCTGTTGCTTTTCGGCGCCGGATGTCGGCTTCAGCGCAATCACTACATTGCCTCCGTAGGTAACCATACTGATGGTATCTTTTGCTCTCAGGTTATCTACGAGTAGTTTAAAGGCAGATTGCAGCAGGGGCAAACGATTGGGCTGATCCATGGACCCGGAAACATCTATCAGGAACACCAGGTTGGATGCAGGGACGCTGTCCAGGTTCAGTCGCGGCGCGATCAGGTTGATGAATAAGAGTTTATTGTGGTTGTTCCATGGGCTGTTGGTTACCACAGTTCTGCATCGGAAACTACCAGTCAGCAACGTGTCTTCGGGTTCTTTAAAATTGAAGTAGTTCAGCATTTCTTCAATGCGCACGGCATCGGGCGGTACATACATTTCGTGCTGCAGAAACCTTCTTGTATTGCTGTAGGAGGCTTTGTCTACATTGAGCGAATAGCCTGTTTCGGGGTATTGCTGCGTACTGGTGAAATCATTCTCCCTGAGGGTGCTGTAACGCTCTCCCAAAACAGATCGCTGCCAGTCATTTCCGCGCTTTGCATGCGGAATCACCGAATTGGGTTTCCGGTTGTAGCGCTGTGCGGTGGCAGGAAGCATTTTGAGCTGAAGTACCTGGTACCTGCGGGTGTCAATGGATGCGGCAAAGCTATCATACCCTGGCAGAAAGAGGTGGATGCTGTCTACCGGTACGGCTACCAGGATGCCAAAACTGCCATCATGCCCGCTGGCATACGGAATGCTCCCCTTCGATTTCAACTTGATTTTAACAGCGCTTAACGTACGACCGGACTGATCCCTGACCTCTCCCCGGAGATAGTACTGGCCACTTACAGCCTGGACCGTCAACAGCAACAGGTATAGCCATATGACCTCTTTCATTGGTTCGCAACGCTTTAACATCGAACGCTGAAATGCCCTGTTTTGTTGTACAAAAGACCCTGCCCGGCTTATTCTGCGCCCTTCAACTGGTAGATTTCTTTCAGATTCCTGCCATACCCGTCATAGTCCAGGCCATAGCCGAGTACAAACCTGTCGGGGATGGAAAAACAGCAATAGTCGATATTGACTGGGAACCGGGTGGCTTCCGGCTTATGTAATAATACCGCAGTCTTCAATGAGGCGGGTTGCTGGTTGAGCAGTTGTGGTATGAACTCATGGAGGGTTTTACCCGTGTCGATAATATCCTCAATAATAATGACATCCCTTCCTTTGATATCCGCATCCAGACCTATGGCTGTAACCACATTGCCGGTAGATTTGGCGCCTTTGTATGAGGCCAGCTTAATAAAACAGATTTCTGCTTCCAGTTCTATGGACTTGAACAGGTCGGCTGCAAACATGAACGATCCGTTCAGGATAGCGATGAACAAAGGTTTCCTTCCTGTGTAATCCCGGTTGATTACAGCCGCCATTTCCTTTACTTTTTCCTGGATCAGTGCTTCGGGTAAATAGGGTTCAAATGTTTTATCGAAAAGGGTTACTAACGACATGATTATTTTTTGTTGGGTGATGCTTTGGCGGTGAAGATGGCTTTCAGGTATATTTTATTTCCCGGTAACGGGATGGTTTCCTTGCTGATATTGTTGTACTGTAAAATGTTTTCGAGTCTTACACCTTCCGTTTGTGCAATGCCGTACAGGTTTTCGCCTGCTTTTACCACATGATAATCGCTACTTCCTCTTTTTTGCTTTTTCCCCAGGAAGATCAACTGGTCTCTCTCCAGGATTTCCATATTGCCCATTTCGTTATAATCGAGCAGCTTACTCAAAGTGATATCATATTGCTGTGCAAGGGCCAGCAGCGAGGTTCCTTCGGTAGCGTATATTACCCTGCATTGGTTGATGCTGAAAACACCTTCGGGATAGCCGGATGGTTTCCTGGCAGGCGCTTGCTGTGGCGCCTGTGCGGGTGCAGCCTGTTCGATGATAGCTTCTTCCGCTTCGGGGTCATCCGCGATGGTCTCTTCTACCACTACATTGGTAATGGCTACAACCGGTTTGTTCGCAGGGTTGTTGGGCTGTGTATACGACCGGGCAACCGGGCCGCTGTTTCCGGCAAGTGCAGCACTGCGCTCCAGCGCTAGCTGGTTGAAGCGATCCAGTTGATAATCTCTGATTACTTTGATCAGGCTTTTGGGATAGGTTGGTGAAGTGGCGTAACCAGCTTTTCTGAGACCGTTGGCCCAGGCCTCGTAATTGGTGGGATCCAGTTTGAATAAAAAATTGTAATGCGGCCTGGTTTTTAAAAAATCGGAATGGTCCTTATAGGATGCTGCTGCATCGGCATAAACGCGGAAGCATTCTCCTTTTTCATCGTCATCGTGGTAGGTTTTATCGCCGGTCCATTCTGTTTTGCATTTGATGCCGAAGTGGTTGTTGGAGCGTTTCACCAGGTCGCTTTCACCCGACTGCGATTCCAGAATACCCTGCGCCAGTTTGATGGCTGCAGGAACACCGGTGCGGATCATTTCCTGTACCGCCAGTTCACTGTATTGCTGAATGTATTGTTCTGTCTTTTCTTTCTGCGCATTTACGCTCAACGCAAATACCAGGGGAAGTAGGGAAAGAAATTTCATCATACTACTTTCTTTTTATAAACGAGATGCCATCTCTTATGGTTAATATGACCTGCTCTGTTCTCGGATCGTTTTTTACGTGTTCATTAAACGCATGGATCGCCAGGGCATTTTTTCCGCTGACCGGTTCCTCCAGCACCTGTCCGTGAAACAGCACATTGTCTGCCAGTATAATGCCCCTTTCGGATAAACGGGGTACGAGTTTTTCATAGTAGTTGATATAGCCGGTTTTATCGGCATCTATGAAAACCAGGTCCCAGTGAAAGGGTAGGGAATCGATGATCTCCAGCGCATTTCCGTGGTGCAAAGTTACCTGCTTATTTTGATTGAATTTGCTAAAATTTGCCTCGGCCGTCCGGGCATCCTCCTCCCTGATTTCGATCGTATGAAGCATTCCGTCCGGGGTAAGCCCTTCGGCCAGGCAGATGGCGCTGTAGCCCGTAAATGTGCCTATTTCCAGAATGTATTTTGGGCGTTGTATGTAGCTGACCATGCGCAGGAACTGCCCCTGTACTTTTCCGCTTAACATATGAGCTTTAGGATGTTGTAACCTGGTTTGCTCACTGATTCCGGCCAACAGATCAGACTCCGGCGAAGTGAACTGTTCTGCATATGCTTCGGCCAGTTGGTGTAAAAATTCCATAATGCATGTATTGGTTTATGCAAGCGCTTCTGCTGTGGCCGGCTTTTTCCCGGCAATCAGCAACAGCCCTAAAAATGTTAAAGCGCCATTGATGATCAGTAATTCCAGCCCGATCTCGAAAGAACCGAAAATCATTTTCTGGTATTTGTCTAAAACGAAACAAATGAGGGGGGCCGCAATACATATATACGGGACCCACTGGTCTTTTACCGTCTTTTTGGTAAGGATTCCGAACGTAAATAAACCCAGCAGCGGACCGTAGGTATAGGCGGCTATTTTCAGAATCAGCCCGATCATGCTTGGATCGTCTATCCATTTAAACACCAGCACAAACAACAGGAAAATGGCTGCAAAGGAAAGGTGCACCCGCTGCCTGATCTTTTTCTGTGCCGCCTGGCTCAGATCTGTTCTGCGTTGTATACCCAGTATGTCTATACAGAAGGTAGAGGTAAGCGCTGTAATGGCCCCGTCTGCCGAAGGAAACAATGCTGAAATCAGCGCGATGATAAAAATAACAGATACATACGGTGGCATATGTTCCAGCGCAAGGGTAGGGAAGATTTTATCGCCGGTTACCGTTACATTCAGGGTGTCTGCATACAGGTACAAGAGGCCGCCAAGGAACAGGAATATGATAATGACTACAGAAAGAACAATGGCCATGGATACCACATTTTTCCGGGAGTCTTTCAGGGTTTTAACGGAAATATTTTTTTGCATCATTTCCTGGTCCATGCCCGTCATGGTTACCGTAATGAACGCACCCGCAACGATCTGTTTCAGAAAGAAGAAACGGCTGTTGGGATCGGTAAAAAATATTTTTGAATAACCTTTCTCGCCCATGATCTGCAGGCTTTCCCCAAATCCCATATTCATTTGATTCAGGATATAAAATACACAGATCACCAGGCCCGCCAGCATGCAGGTGGTTTGCAGGGTATCGGTATATACAATGGTTTTAACGCCCCCTTCAAAAGTGTAGAGCAATATCATTACAAGGATGATCAGGGTAGTGGCCCAGAAGGGAATATTAAAGCTGTTCAGGATGGCTTCCTGCAGGATGTTCACCACCAGATACAACCTTGCGGTGGCGCCCAGCACCCGGGAGAGTATGAAAAAGGAAGAACCTGTTTTATAGGAACGATGCCCCAGTCTTTTGCTGAGGTAATTGTAAATAGAGGTGAGGTTGAGCCGGTAATAGAGCGGCAGCAACACATAGGCAATCATCAGGTAGCCAATCAGGTACCCAATGGTAATCTGGAGATAGGCAAAGGATTCTTTGGCCACTGCTCCGGGTACGCTTACAAAGGTTACACCACTCAGGGAGGTTCCTACCATACCGAATGCCACCAGCATCCAGTTACTGTTTTTATTACCGATAAAAAACGAATGGTTATCGCTGTTTTTTCCGGTATACCAGGCCACTGCCAGCAGAATAAGAAAGTAACCGATTACGACTGAAAAAAGTAGAACAGGAGACATATGGCCTTATTAATTACTGGGTTAAAACAATTTTGCAAAGTAGTAAAAATAATTCAGGTAAATTGCTGCCTAATGCGGTTTTATGCAAGTAAAAAATCTGGCTGTTTTTTGTGGCTCCAAACCAGGCAATGATCCTTTGTTCTCCTCCGAAACAATGACCCTTGGCAACTACCTGGCTGCCCATGCTATTACACTGGTATATGGGGGCGGTAACAAGGGGCTGATGGGCTGCATTGCAGACGCTGTGATGAATGGCGGCGGAAAAGTGATTGGGGTAATTCCTGAAGTGTTACTGGAATGGGAACATGCCCATCAGGGCATTACAGATTTGCGGGTTGTTGCGGATATGCACACCCGCAAGAAGCTGCTCTACGAGCTTTGTGATGCAGCAGTGGTACTGCCCGGCGGAAACGGAACGCTGGATGAATTGTTTGAAATGCTTACCTGGAATACCCTGAAGATCCATAGCAAGAAAATCTTTTTACTGAATTGTAACCACTATTACGATCACCTGGTTGCACATATGGAAAACATGTACAAAGAAGGATTTCTCTACGAAGCCTGGAAGGAAAGACTAATTGTTTGCAGCTCTGCTGAAGAGATTATCTCCTTCTTGAATTAAGATAAATACCGAATCCTCCGCGGAATACCGGTTGAGGATCGCCCGTGTAATTATCCCTGTAGGGTGAGTTCATTTCCTGTAACAGGTCGATCATAATGGTGAAATGAGAAAATCGGCTGCCGATTTCCCTTGAACCATAGCCGATGCCTGCCAGTAAACTGGCTGCGCCGGTTTTGTATTTAAAAGTACCTGAATTATCGCTGTAGGTTCTGGTAGAACTGATCCAGTTGTATTCGGGTTGAATTTGTAGATGCAAAAAATTCACCGGCCATATCCGTAAAAAAGCGCCTCCGCCATAATTGAAATTCTTGTCTTTGTAGGCAGTACCGTTTTGCGAAAAGTAGTTGATGTTCAGCAATGCACCGGCATCCAGCCAGTTGTTGAAACTGTAACCTACTTCTGGGTTGAGTCCCAGGTTGAAGAATCTGTTAGACAATCCGATATTCAAACTGCTTCCGATGAATACCCTGTTTGCATCAAAACCTTTTTTTTCACCGGCCTCTTCTTCCTGTGCCAGGGCTGTAGTGGTGAAACAGATTATTCCGGTAAGTACAAGCAATATTTTTTTCATCTTCATCTTTATGGTGGTTAAGATACGGACTAATTTTTCTGGTCAAAAATTTTCCCTGCGTTTAATATGTTGTTGGGATCAAATGCTTTTTTAATATCGCGCATCAGTTGTATGGTGGCTTCCCTGAACATGGTTTGCATGTAGGGCTTCTGAATGAGCCCGATGCCGTGTTCTCCGCTGATGGTACCGCCCAGGCTGTGCACCAGCCCGAACAATGCTTTTAGGGCCTCAGTCATTTCCGGGCTGCCGTAACTGTTTTTGATGGTGGGGTGATTGATGCGGATATGCAGATTGCCATCTCCTGCATGTCCATAACATACCGCCTTGAATCCGTATTGCCTGCCCAGTTCTTTAACGCCCCTGATTAACGCGGGGAGTTCTGCCCTTGGTACTACGGTATCTTCTTCGATGGTATAACCGCTGGCTTTTACCGCTTCTGCTGCACGCCTGCGCAGCTTCCACAGTTCTGCTTTCTGTTGTGCATCGTCTGCAAAAAACACTTCCCCTGCTTCAAACTGCGTAAGCAGTTCTGCAATCGCTTCCATCTCGCCCATCAACACATCCATATTGTTGCCATCCACTTCTATAATCAGGTGCGCTTCAATGGAATCATTCACAGGCACTGCAGAGCTGTCTACCATGGCGCTCACAATTTTCAGTGCATCAATTTCCACCAGCTCCAGTGCACTCGGCACAAACCCGGCCCTGAAGATGGCGCTCACTGCTGCACTTGCATTTTCAAGCGATGCAAAAGGCACCAGCATCAGTAAATCGTATTTGGGGTGGGGGATCAGCCGCAGTACAATTTTGGTAACTATGCCCAGCGTACCTTCGCTGCCCACCAGCAGTTGGGTGAGGTTGTATCCCGTTGAGTTCTTCAGTACATTGGCGCCGGTCCAGATCACTTCTCCGGATGGCAACACCAGTTCCAGGTTCAATACATAATCTTTTACCACTCCGTATTTGACTGCTTTGGGGCCACCGCTGTTTTCGGCAATATTTCCGCCAATAAAGCAACTTCCCTTACTGCTGGGATCGGGTGGGTAAAACAATCCCTTTTCTTTCACCGCATTTTGCAGCACTTCGGTTATTACACCCGGTTCCGTGGTTACCTGAAGATTGCGTTCGTCTATTTCTATGATTTTATTGAGTCGCTCGGTAGATAAAAGTACGCCGCCCAGCGTGGGCAATGCGCCTCCGCTCAGCCCGGTTCCCGCCCCCCTGGGGGTTACCGGTATGCGGTGCTCATTGCAATGTTGCATGATGGCCGACACCTCCTGTGTACTGCCAGGCTTTACAACTACTTCCGGATAATATTGCAGGTGCTCTGTTTCATCGTGCCCGTAATGCTGCAGACTCTCTTCATCGGCCAGCACAAATGACGTACCAACAATCTGTTTGAACTTTTCAAGATGCGCAATGGAAATAACCCCTCTTTCTGTAGCACCGGACATGTCTGTAAATTTTGGTAAAAATACTTGCTTGCCTGCAGAAACTGCAGAAAAATCATGAATCAACCATTTTTTTTATAAAATATTCAATCATTTCCGCATATTTTTTGTAGCGAAATACTGTTACTGCTAAAAGGTTGAAATTTCTGCAGAACTTACTGTAAAATGGCATTCAAACAAAGTGTAACCGGTACACGATTAGCAGGATAAAAAAGGCAATCCCCTTACTTTTGTAGAATTAACTAACGAATGTTCGTGTATGCCATCTATCACTTCTCAAACAAAACCGAAAAATCTTTTGACATTTCAGTTTCCGGAATCCACCATTGTGCATTACCAGCTTTTACCGGAAGACCTTGTAGAGCAGGCTGTTCTGAAAGGACAGGGTGTTTTGAACAATACCGGCGCCCTTTGTGTTCACACCGGCGAATTCACCGGAAGAAGTCCGCTGGATAAGTTTACCGTTAAGGATTCCGTTACCGAGCATACGGTTCATTGGAACAATTTTAATATTCCTATTGCAGAAGCCTATTTCCTTCAATTGAAAGAGAAAGTGCTGCATTACCTGGGACAGCAGCCGGAGGTTTGGGTAAGAGATGCCTATGCCTGTGCCGACCCGGTTTACCGGCTGAATATCCGTGTGGTGAATGAAAACCCCTGGAGCAATCTTTTCGCGCACAACATGTTCCTCAGACCTGACGAAGCAGAACTGGATAATTTTGAACCCGACTGGCAGATCATTCAGGCCCCGGGATTCAAAGCGGATCCTGCCGTAGACGGAACCCGGCAACACAATTTTTCCATTATTTCTTTCAAGCATAAAACCATCCTGATTGGCGGCTCCGGTTATACCGGTGAAATCAAGAAGGGGATTTTTACCATCCTCAATTATATTCTTCCCCAGGAGAAAAATGTATTGAGTATGCACTGCAGTGCCAATGTTGGTAAGGATGGAGATGTGGCTGTTTTTTTTGGACTGAGTGGCACCGGTAAAACTACTTTAAGCGCCGATCCTAATCGTAAGCTGATTGGTGACGACGAACATGGCTGGACAGATGAAACCGTGTTCAACTTTGAAGGCGGTTGTTATGCAAAAACCATTGACCTGAGCGAAGAGAAAGAGCCGGAAATTTTCCGTGCCATCCGCCCGGGCGCACTTGTTGAGAATATCGGTTTCTACGAAGGTTCTAACCGGATTGATTTTAGTTTTAAAGGTATTACCGAAAACACCCGGGTAAGCTACCCGCTGCATTTTATTTCCAATGCCTTGGAGCCCAGCATTGGGGGCTTACCTAAGAACTTATTCTTCCTGACCTGTGATGCCTATGGGGTGTTGCCGCCGATCAGTAAACTGACTCCCGGGCAGGCCATGTACCAGTTCATCAGCGGTTATACGGCAAAAGTCGCCGGAACTGAAGCCGGTGTCACAGAACCCAAATCTACCTTCAGTGCCTGCTTTGGAGCGCCTTTCCTGCCGCTGCATCCGGGTAAGTATGCCGAGATGCTGGGCGACAAAATGAAGCAGTTTAACGTAAATGTCTGGATGATCAATACCGGCTGGAGCGGCGGTTCCTATGGTATCGGAAACCGGATGAAGCTGGGCTATACCAGGTCTATGATTACGGCTGCCTTAACCGGAGCGCTTGATGAAGTTGCGTATGAACAACATCCGGTGTTTGGCATGATGATGCCTGCTTCCTGCCCTGGTGTTCCTGCTGAAATTTTAAATCCGCGCAATACCTGGAAAGACACCGCTGCCTATGATGCTACGGTTGTGAAGCTGGCCAAAGAATTTATCAGGAATTTTGAAAAATATGCAGCCGGGGTTACCCTCGAAATTCTGGATGCTGCTCCGATTATTTAAGAACAAGAGAAAATGTTCGATTGCCTGACATGAATGCCTCCGGGAAACCGGGGGCATTTTACTTTTGGGATGCTTTTAAAAGCAGGATCCGGTTTCGGAGAGATTATTTAGACAGAAAATTGCCCGATAAACGCATTCCCTTTTCATCTTCCACCACTTTCTTCATGATTTTCTTCAACCCCTCGGGCAGTTGCTCTATTTCTGCAGGCGTAAGTGCGTGTATGATTTCAAAGAATTCATCTTCATCATCATAATAGCCCAGGTAGAGATCGTATATTCCGGTGGAATGGAGACGCAGGGAAATTTCCAGGTCTTCCTCGTATTGATGCATGGAGATAATTGACCATTGATCGTTGTCTTCAAAATTGAACAACACTTCCACAGGGTCCTTGCTCACGATATAGGTAATCAGTTTCTCAATCAGCTCTCCCGAGTGATGCAGTACCAGCTCTTTGTAATCCATGATTTTAATTGATTAGCGGGATATTAAAACAGGCCAAACAACATGCCATCCACTTTGTTGATGATGTCTCCAAAATGTTCTTCGTTTTCGGCAAATTTGTTTTTATCGCAGTCGATCACCAATAACTGACCTTCTTTGTAGCCATCGATCCATTTGTTGTAATACTCATTGAGTTTCTTCAGGTAATCGAGCCGGATATTTTCTTCGTATTCCCTTCCCCTTTTCTGTATCTGCGATACCAGGGTCGGTACGGATGCTTTCAGGTAAATCAGCAGGTCGGGCGGCTGAACCATCGATTTCAGGGTTTGGAAAAACTGGTAGTAGTTGTCGAAATCGCGTTTGCTCATCAGCCCCATTTCGTGCAGGTTGGGTGCAAAAATATTGGCATCTTCATAAATGGTACGATCCTGAATAACAGTTTCTGTTCCGTGTTGAATATCGAGTAACTGGTTCAGCCTGCTGTTCAGGAAATAAATCTGGAGATTAAAACTCCAGCGGGGCATGTCTTCATAAAAATCCATCAAATAGGGATTGGTATCAGCATTCTCGAACTGGGGAATCCACCGATAATGTTTGCTCAGCATTTCTGTGAGGGTTGTTTTACCTGCGCCGATATTGCCGGCGATCGCTACGTGTTTTGGTTTTTTAGGTTTTGCCATCTCTCTGTTATGCTGATTTTAAAGCTTGCAACTTAAGGAATCTAATCTGATTTCCGGAAAATATGTCTAATAATTCAATCCCACGGCCTCTCTCACCATTTTCAGGGTTTCGGATGCCCTTGCCCTGGCCTTTTCCGCGCCCTGTCTGATCAGTTGATGCAAGAGCTCCTTATCTGCCTGGATGGCCGCCGCTTTTTCGCGGATGGGGTGGATGAACTGTACCATGTCTTCCGCCAGTTGTTTCTTCATGTCTCCGTACCGGATGACGCAGTTTCCGGCGCTGCTTGCATTAAAATCCGCATTAAATTTTGCATAAGTGTCTTTGCTGCTTACCTGCTGCATCAGGGTAAACAGGTTCTGAATATAATCCGGTTTTACGGAATCCGGTTCGGCAGGACCCTGATCGGTCTTGGCTTTCATGATCTTTTTGCGGATGCTGTCGTTGTCGTCTGCCAAATAGATGGTGGCCATCTGGTTTTCGCTCTTGCTCATCTTGCCGTTTCCATCGAGACTCATGATCCGGAGCAGTTCTGATCCATAGTTGAATGCATAGGGCAGCGGTAATACATCCCCATACCGGTGGTTAAAACGATCCACAAAATTTCTGGCCATTTCCAGGTGTTGCTCCTGGTCCTTTCCCACGGGAACTTTTACAGCCCTTTGTATGATCACATCTGCTGCCATCAACACAGGGTAGGTGAGCAGTCCTGCATTTACATTCTCCGGCTGTAATCTTACTTTATCTTTAAAGGTGGCTGTTTTTTCCAACTCGCCTTTATAGGCCAGCATATTCAGGTAGAGATACAATTCCGCAATTTCCGGTACATCACTCTGTACATACAAAGCTACTTTCTCCGGATCCAGTCCGCAGGCAATATTTTCTGCAATCACCCGGTGCACTGCATTCTTTAATTCACTGGTATCGGGGTGGGTGGTGAGGCTGTGCCAGTTGGCTACAAAAAAATAGCAGTCATAGTCGTTCTGCATGCGAACATAATTGCGCATGGCGCCAAAATAATTTCCTAGATGTAAAAATCCTGTAGGACGGATTCCGCTTACAACAACCTCTTTTTGCATAGTCTGCAAAGGTACGAATACGAATGGGTTCATGGTTCATGGTTGGTGGTTTTTTTATAGTTAGATTTGCTTCTTAACTGATCTGAATCTGCTATTAGTACTGTAGCCAACATACTTGCATCGCCCATCGAATACCTCAAAGGGGTGGGACCTCTTCGGGCTGATCTGCTCAAAAAGGAACTCAATATTTTTACCTTTAAAGACCTTCTGGAGCATTTTCCCATCCGGCATATTGATAAGACCAGGGTGAATCCCATTAAGGATATCAACGCTTTTACCGACTATATACAGGTGGTGGGCAGGCTGATGCATTATGAAATCATCGGCGCCGGCAGATCCAGGAGGCTGGTTGCCCAGGTAAAAGATTCCAGTGGGCAATTGGAGCTGACCTGGTTCCAGGGCATCAGTTGGATGGAGAAAAATCTGCATATTGGTTCGGACTATCTCATTTTTGGTAAAACCGGTTTCTTCAACAGCAAGCCCCAAATGGTGCATCCGGAGATGGAGGTTTTTGTTCCTGCAAAAGCTGGTGCCAGGGATTTTCTGGAGCCGGTCTACCCTTCCACTGAAAAATTAAAGGCCCGCGGACTGAACGGAAGACAAATTGCCAAACTCACCTATGCATTAATGCATTTATTGCAGCCAAAGGATCTTCCGGAAAATCTGCCTGATTATATAATGCAGGAACTGAAGCTGCTGCCCCGCTACGAATCCTATGCTGCCATTCATTTTCCTGCATCGGAACTGATGTACAAAAAAGCATTGGAGCGGTTGAAATTTGAAGAATTTTTTATTGCACAGGTAAGATTGCAACTGGTTCGTTTGCAACGTAGTAATGCAAGCAGGGGTGTGGTATTTGAAAAAGTAGGAACCTGCTTCAACGATTTCTATAATAAGTATCTGCCCTTTCAATTAACCGGTGCGCAAAAAAGAGTATTGAAAGAAATCAGAACGGATACGGCCCGGGGCCGGCAGATGAACCGGTTGTTGCAGGGAGATGTGGGCAGTGGTAAAACCATGGTGGCCCTACTCAGTATGTTACTGGCCGCTGATAACGGATTTCAGAGCTGTATGATGGCTCCCACCGAGATCCTGGCGCAGCAACATTATAACGGACTGAAAGAATTACTGAAGGAAATGCCGCTGGAAATTGCCCTGTTAACTGGCAGCACCAAAACTGCGGAAAGGAAACGCATTTTGAAAGGCCTGATAGACGATACCATCCATTTTGTGGTAGGGACCCATGCTATTATAGAAGAAGTGGTTCAGTTTAAACATCTTGGCCTGGTAATTGTTGATGAACAACATCGGTTTGGGGTTGCTCAAAGAGCCCGTTTATGGGAAAAAGCGGCGGTTCCGCCGCATGTGCTGGTCATGACGGCCACACCTATTCCCAGAACACTGGCTATGACGGCATACGGAGACCTGGAATACAGTGTGATGGATGAATTGCCGCCGGGTAGGATTCCGATTACCACAGTGCAGCGAAATGAAATGGCCCGCGCCAATGTGATGGGTTTTGTAAAAGAAGAAATTCAAAAAGGCAGGCAGGCCTATTTTATTTATCCGTTGATCGAAGAGAGTGAAAAGCTGAGCTATGAAGACCTGATGCAGGGTTATGAGCAGGTGAGAAGTTTTTTTCCGGAGCCGGATTATAAAATCAGCATGGTTCACGGAAGACAACCTGCCGAGCAGAAGGAAACCAATATGGAGCGCTTTGTGAAGGGCGATACCCAGATCATGGTGAGTACAACGGTGATTGAAGTAGGGGTAAATGTGCCCAATGCCTCGGTGATGGTGATTGAAAGCGCCGAAAAATTTGGCCTTTCCCAGTTGCACCAGCTCCGGGGAAGGGTGGGAAGGGGAAGTGAAAAAAGTTTTTGCATATTATTAACGGGTAGCCGGGCCAGCAAAGAGGCCAAAGAACGGATCAATATCATGTGTGCCACCAACGACGGGTTTAAAATTGCAGAAAAAGACCTGGAGATGAGAGGCCCGGGAGATATAGAGGGTACAAGACAGAGTGGAGCGCTGAATTTTAAACTGGCCAGTATTGTAAATGACAAGGGGTTGCTGGAACTGGCTAAGCAAAAGGCGGAATTACTGGTAGAAAAGGATCTCTATCTGGAACTGGAGGGCCACCAGGCTTTGAAAAATTTTATGCAATCCCAAAAATTGAAGCAGGGTTGGAGTAAAATTTCGTAAATTAAAAAATATTAATACGTCTGTATTGAAAAAGACCGGTTTTTTGTTGTGGTTCCTTCTGCTGACTGCAGCTTTGCAGGCCCAGCAGTACCTCGATTTTGTGGAGAACAAAGGTCAGTGGGATAAAGCGATCCTTTTTAAAAGTGATCTCTCCGCGGGTTCCATTGCACTGCAGAAAAACAGTTTCCGGGTGCTGCAGCACGATGCTGCAAGCCTGGAACGCCTCAGTCGTTTGTTCCATGCGCATATCGAAAAAGACCGTTCCCAGGAGCAGGCTCCTTCCAAAGACCGGCTGCCTGTTCCGGAAAATGGCGGTACGAATAATGTTACCCTTCGCTCGCACGCTTATGAGGTGAAATTTATCAATGCCAATCCGAACCCGGTCATTATTCCGGATAAACCCCTGCCAAGCTACAGTAATTATTTTATCGGGAATGATCCCGCATTATGGGCCAGTAACTGCAAAACCTTTCAGGGCGTTACCTATAAAGAATTATACAGGAATATCGACGTTCGCTTTTATACTGCGGATGGATCGCTGAAATATGATCTCATTGTTCATCCGGGAGGTGATCCTTCCCAGGTGATCATGTACTTTGACGGGGTGGAAGAATTGAAATTGAAAGACAATTCCCTCCAGATTACCACCACGCTTGGAACAGTACAGGAAACCATTCCTGCTACATATGTACTGGAAAACGGGTATAAAAAAAGCCTCGACTGCAACTACGAAGTAAAAGGAAGATTCGTGTATTTCAGGATGCGCAGCAGCTACGATCCTTCTCTCACACTGGTGATTGATCCGCGGCAGACCATGCTCACTTATTCCGGCAGCCTGGAAGACAACTGGGGATTCACCGCCACTTACGATGGCTCCGGCAATTTTTATTCCGGAGGGATCGTATTGGGTAAGAATGGATTTCCCGTTACCAATGGTGCTTTTCAAACTGTTTTCCAGGGCGGTGTCAGCAATACCGGTTCCGATATGGGAATTATGAAATACAACCTGCGCGGCGAGCGGGTGTATGCTACCTATATTGGCGGTACTGCCAATGAACAACCCCATAGTATGGTGGTGGATGATGCAGGCAACCTGGTGATTGCAGGAAGAACATCTTCTCCGAATTACCCTACTGTCGGAGCACTCAAAACCCTGGGACCCGGGGGAGAATATGATATTGTACTGACCAAACTGAATGCTACCGGTACTGCATTGATCGGATCGGTTAAAATCGGCGGATCAAAAAATGATGGGGTAAATATAGACCCTAATTACGGCGGTATCATTTCGGGATCTGTGTCTACCCGTAGAAACTACGGTGATGATGCGCGCAGTGAAGTGATCCTGGATGCCAATGGAAATATTTTACTGACTTCCGTAACACAGTCAAAAGATTTCCTGGTAACTACCGGTGCTTTTCAAACCACGCCGGGCGCCACCAGGGCCGATGGCCGTTACCAGGACGGGGTATTGCTGAAACTTACACCCACACTGGGGAGTGTCATTTTCAGTTCACTGCTGGGAGGTAATGACGATGATGCGTCGTTTGTACTGAGCATTAATCCGCTCAATGGGGATATCTATGTGGCCGGTGCCACTGCCAGCACCGATTTGCCCGGGGATAAAGCAGGGGTGCTGTTTGCTACCAAACAGGGGCTTGCCAATTCGATAGACGGTTTTATTGTCAATATTAAAAGCGATGGCTCGGCCATCAATAAAATGACCTATATCGGAACTCCCAGGGAGGACCTGATTTCAGGGATTCAATTCGACAAGAAAGGATTTCCTTATATCACCGGTACCACAACCGGATTATTTCCGGTGATCAATTCCAGGTTCAATACCACCAATCCCGGACAGGCTAACGGCCGCCAGTTCATTGCCAAGCTGAAGCCTGATCTTTCTGCTTTTGTATTCTTCACCAATTTCGGAAACCCTGCCTCCAATATACCGAGCCTTTCGCTGACTGCATTCCTGGTAGACCGCTGTGAAAATATGTATGTTTCGGGTTGGGGGGGGGCGTCTTTTCATTCTTATATGATGGGTTCTCTGAATGGGATGATGATAACAGCAGATGCCAATCAAAAAAGCACCGACGGAGCAGACTTTTATTTCTTTGTACTGGGTAAGAATGCTGATTCACTGATTTACGCATCCTACTTTGGGCAGGCCGGTGGTTTCCCGGATCACGTGGATGGAGGCACCAGCCGCTATAGTCCGCAGGGTGAAATTTATCAGACCATCTGCTCCTGCGCAAGGGAAAGCGAAAGCAGCCCGATCAGGATTTCACTGGTGGGTAATCCGGGTTCCTGGGCCGAAAGAAGAGGTAACCAGTACTGCAACATGCTTTCGGTGAAATATTCTTTTGATGCTGCAGGTGTTTCATCCGGTGTCCGGCCTTCCATCAACGGAATAGCGGGCGATTCTACCGGATGTGCACCGCTTACCGTGAATTTTACGGATACTATTGCCAACGGAGTCACTTATTTCTGGGATTTTGACGGAGACAATATCAACGACGATACCACTACCACGCCCAATATCAGTCACTTGTTCAGCATCGTGGGGAACTTCCGGGTAAGGCTGATTTCCCAGGATCTGAATACCTGTAATGAACAGGATACTTCTTATGTAACCATTCGCGTAAGAAACGATGCGGTTTCCGCACTTTCTTTCAGCTATATCAGTGTTCCTCCCTGCGGTAACAGGATCTTTCAATTTACCAATCTTTCGGTGCCTCCCGCAGGCGGATCATTCAACAGTAATTCCTTTGAATGGGATTTTGGAGATGGTTCCCCCAAAGTGATTCGGGATAACGCTCCGGTGAATCATCAATTTCCGGCCGACGGAACCTATATTGTACGGCTTACGTTAAAAGATCCGCTGTTCTGTAATGAGAACGATTATTACGAAGCCATTGTGCGGGTATCCAGTTCTTTTGAACCTGATTTTTCCGCGGATACAGCCTGTTTGGGTTCTGCTACCCAATTTACCTATACTGGTAGCGGCGGGCAGGTTTTTGAATGGGACTTTGGAGATGGCGCCACCGCTACAACCAATGGCGATGCAACCCATACCTATGCCACTGCAGGCCTGCATACCGTTACTCTCAGGGTAACAGATTTGAATACCTGCGACGTGAACAAAACAAAAACATTCACCAAAGATATTCTGGTGAGCCCCAACCCAACTTCTTTGTACGATTATACTCCACGGATATCCCAGCCCAACGAAATATTCCAGTTCACCAACCAGTCTTCGGGCGGAGTCCGTTACCAGTGGGATTTTGGAGACGGTAAGGTTATTTCCACCGCAAAAAGAGATACGGTGATCCGCCATACCTTTAATGCTACCGGTACGTATAATGTATGTCTGTATACCATTAATGACGCCGGTTGTGTCGCCAGATATTGTGAGCCGATCAGTGTAGAAGTAAACCCTTTGTTCGATGTGCCCAATGCTTTTACGCCCAATGGTGACGGTGTAAACGACCGGATTTATGTTAGGGGTTTTGGTATTGCTAAAATGACCTGGCGCATTTACAACAGATGGGGTACCATCGTGTACACCAGTGCGGATCCTTATGAAGGCTGGGATGGGAAGTATAATGGTAAAATACAACCGCAGGGTGTATACCATTACACCATTGAAATAGAATTTTCCGATAAAAAGAAAGCTACTAAGAAAGGAGATATTACCTTGCTGAAATAACATGAAACTGCCGCTGTCATATCAATCATTCATCCTTCGGTTGCCGGTTCTCCTGGTGATACAACTGGTATTGCATTCGGGTGTTGCCGCGCAGGATCTGAACTTTTCCCAATATTTTAATGCGCCCCTGGTGGTGAATCCCGCCAATACCGGTTTTAATCCGGATTACGATTACCGGGTGGGTGGTAACTACCGCAATCAATGGGCCTCTGTGGGTAATCCATATAAAACCATGAGCCTTTGGGGCGACACCAAGCTTTTTGCCAGCCGCTTTGAAAATGGCTGGATGGGACTGGGTGGTTCTATCCAGAAAGATGTGGCGGGCAGCGGAAGCCTTACTTCCACCAGTGGGTACCTGTCCCTGGCCTATCACCAGATGCTGGGGTATAAAAGTTTGCTGAGCGCAGGATTTTCTGCAGGCTTTGTTACCAAAAGAATTGATCTGAGTAAGCTGAGTTTCGACAATCAGTGGAATGGACAGTTTTTCGATATCACCATTCCGTCTAATGAACCTTTTGCATACAACCAAAGCAGCTATCTGGATTTGCAAATGGGACTGAACTATGCCCTGTTTGCTTCGGAGAATGCTTATTTTAATACTGGTATCAGCGTGATGCACCTGAACCGTCCTAAAGAAAATTTCTTTGCGCCGGCTGTAGCGAACAATACAGTGGATCTGCGCTATACTTTCTTTGCCAATGCAAGTATTAAAGTGCAGGATATCTGGATTGTGAATCCTAATCTGTATTACAGCCGTATGGGCAATGCCAGTGAACTGGTGCTGGGCTTCAACGCCAATAGAGATTTGAGCGGAGACGGTATGCAGCAACTGATCCTGGGGCTTTATTACAGAAACAGGGATGCGGCTATTCCAATGGTTGGGTACCAGATTAAAGACCTGAAAATTACTGTGAACTATGATGCCACCGTTTCTCCGCTGAAAAACCAGAACGGTACCCGGGGCGCCTATGAACTTTCCATTGTAAAACATGGTATTTTCCCCTCTTCCTCGGGCAAGTCCGTGAAATGTCCTACTGTTAGATTTTAGTTTATCTTGCAGGTCTAATTGATTTTGCATGAAATACCTTCCGCTGGATTCCCGGTTATTTGTTGGTAACAGAAAAAGATTTGTAGCTAAAATGCTGCCCGGCAGTATTGCCATTTTTGTAAGCAATGATGAATTTCCTTCCAATGGGGATGCCCTGCATACTTTTAAACAGAACAGCGACCTGTTCTGGCTCAGTGGTATTGAACAGGAAGATTCCATGGTGATCTTATTTCCGGATTGCCCCGATCCAAAATACAGGGAAGTGCTGGTGTTGGTAAGACCCAATGCACTCAAGGAAAAATGGGATGGTAAAAGACTAAGGGCGGCAGAAGCTACCGCCATCTCCGGCATGAAAACCATTGTATGGTTAGACAGCCTCGATGCATTGCTGCAGGGGTGGATTCATCTTGCAGATACCATTTACCTGAACAGCAATGAAAACGACCGGAAGGCCACTGCTATCCGCAGCCGGGAGTACCGCTTTATTGATGAAATGAAGCAACGGTATCCGCTGCACCAATACCAGCGCGCCGCCAGGATCATGAAGGAGTTGAGGGCCATCAAAACCAAAGAAGAAATCGTTGTTGTTCAACAGGCCATTGATATTACCGAAGTTACTTTCAGAAGGTTGCTGCAATTTATCCAGCCCGGTGTTACGGAATATGAAATTGAAGCGGAGATCATGCACAGCTTTTTGCGTCAGCGTGCCACCGGCCCTGCTTACGGCAGCATCATTGCCAGTGGCGACAATGCCCGTACCCTGCATTATATCAGCAATAACGGCATATGCAACGATGGAGAGCTGATCCTGATGGATTTTGGCGCCCAATATGGTGGTTACAATGCAGATCTTACCAGAACTGTTCCGGTGAACGGTAAATTTTCCAAAAGGCAACGTGTTGTTTACGATGCTTGTCTGCATCTGCACAATTTTGCAAAATCTATTTTGAAACCCGGTGTTACGGTGGTAGACTATACAGAGAAAGTGGGGGATGAAGCCACAAAACAGTTCCAGAAAATCGGGTTGTTGACCAAGGCCGATGTAAAGAACGAAGACCGGGAAAACAGGGCTTACAGAAAATACCTGTATCATGGTATTTCGCATCACCTGGGGCTGGATGTACATGACCTGGGTACCAGGACAGCGCCTGTTAAAGCCGGTATGTTGTTTACCATTGAACCGGGTATTTATATAGAAGAGGAAAAAATGGGTCTCCGCATCGAAAACAATGTGTGGATTACAAAGAACGGCAGTATAGACCTGATGAAGAATATCCCGATTACTGCCGCCGAAATTGAAGCGTTGATGAAACGCAAATAGCCGCTGGCACAATTCAATAAAAATGATCAAGCAGATAGCGAATATATTCACCTTAATCAATCTCTTTCTGGGGGTAACGGCCATTGTATACATCCTGCAACCGGGCCTTACGCTTACCGTTGCCGCCGACGGTGAAAACCTGGTGGTGTTACCGGAAAAAATGATGTGGGCCGGATGGCTGATCATTGGCGCTGCCATGGTAGATTTCTTTGATGGATTTGTTGCGCGTTTGCTGAATGTTTCTTCGGAAATGGGTA
This sequence comes from Sediminibacterium sp., assembly GCA_035254545.1. GTDB lineage: Bacteria > Bacteroidota > Bacteroidia > Chitinophagales > Chitinophagaceae > Sediminibacterium. The sequence goes on from DATFAP010000023.1 coordinate 102,790, forward strand.
AGCAACTGGATTCCCTTGCCGATGCGGTAAGTTTTGGGGTGGCCCCGGGGCTGATCGCTTTTCAGTTCCTGCGTTTTTGTTTTGCGCAGGACCCGGGAGGGCTGGATGTTTCTATTTTGTGGCTGCTCCCTGCCTTTCTGCTCCCCTGCGCCGGCGCTTACCGGCTGGCCCGTTTCAATATCGACAAAAGCCAGCAATATGGCTTCAAAGGAGTGCCTATTCCTGCCGCAGGCTTATTGTTTGCTTCTTTCCCGATGCTGTATTGGTACAATCAGGAAGAATGGCTGTTGAACCTGATGCTGAATAAATGGGTTTGGTACGGTCTAATCGGGATCGTGTCTTATTTAATGGTATCCAGGTTGCCGATGCTGGCGATGAAGTTCAATGGGTTTACCGTTAAAAAGGCCCTGCCGTTCCTGCTGCTGGCGGGGATAGCACTGGTTTCTGCCATTGTTTTTGGCTGGCTGGCGGTTTCGGTCAGTTTTTTTGCTTATGTAATTCTATCTTTGAGCTTCAAACAAGTTGAATCATGATATACAATGTACAGATTACGGTGATGCCTTTGAAAGATTTATTAGACCCGCAGGGGAAGGCTGTATTGGGTGGACTGAACAATCTCGGTATTCATTCTGTGCAGGATGTTCGTGTTGGTAAACATATTACCCTGGCGGTGGAAGCAGATAGTCCTGAAGCTGCCAAAGCCATTGCCGAATCTGCCAGCAAACAACTGCTTGCCAATCCGGTGATGGAGTTTTATGAGATTGCTATAATTTAATCCATTGCTGTACTTAGTTCCGACACCTCTCGGTAATTTAAAAGACATCACCTTACGGGCACTGGAAGTGCTTCAACAGGTGGATCTTATTTTGTGCGAGGATACGAGAACCTCTTCCAAATTATTACAGCACTATAAAATAGAAAAACCGCTTACGCCTTATCACCAGCACAACGAACACAAAGTAGTTGCACACCTGGCCGATCAGTTGCAGGCCGGGAAAACCATGGCGCTGGTAACAGATGCAGGTACGCCGGGTATTTCTGATCCGGCTTTTTTACTGGTGCGCGAATGCATTAAGCAAAATATACGGGTGGAATGTTTGCCCGGCGCAGCCGCTTTTGTTCCTGCCCTGGTGAACAGCGGCATCCCTACCAACCGCTTTGTATTCGAAGGATTTCTCCCTTTGAAAAAAGGCCGACAAACCCTCCTGAAAAAGCTGGCGGAGGAGGAACGTACCATTGTTTTCTATGAAAGCCCGATGCGACTGGTAAAAACACTGGAAGAACTCATTATTTACCTGGGGCCAGACCGCAGTTGTTCCGTTAGCCGCGAACTCACTAAAATGTTCGAGGAAAACAAACGCGGCACTTTACAGGAAGTTGCAGACCATTTCAAAGCAAAAACCGTGAAGGGGGAAATTGTAGTGGTCGTGGCAGGTTGTTAGTATTTTTATAATTACCTTCCAATTTACAAAATTGACATATGAATAACAGGATCACTCTTACGATGAGTTTCTTGATCATCAGTGTATTGACATTTGCTCAGCCCGACAGATGGCAGCAGAAAATCAAGTACAGAATTGATGTAAAGATGGACGTTGCAACCAATCGTTTTTCCGGAACCGAAAAAATTGAGTACACCAACAATTCAACCGATACGTTGAACAGAATATTTTTCCATCTCTACTGGAATGCATTTCAACCCAACAGCAGTATGGATGTAAGAAGCCGTGAGCTGGGTAAAACCCGCTTATCTGATCCAAATCCCAAGCGTGAAACAGATGGACTCGACTGGGATTCCAGGGTAAAAGACCGCATCAGCAAATTAACGCCCGAAGAAATCGGATACCAGAAAGTGCATTCTGTTATGATGAATGGTGTGGCACAACAACTGAAAGAACATGAAACCATACTGGAAGTGGTATTGAATAAACCAATGCTTCCCAAATCGAAGATTGCGATGGATGTAGTTTTTGAAGCGCAGGTTCCGCTGCAGGTTAGAAGAAGCGGCAGAGATAATAAAGAGGGTATACGTTACAGTATGAGCCAATGGTATCCCAAGATAGTTGAGTACGATTACCAGGGATGGAATGCCAACCCCTATATAGCCCGGGAATTTTATGGCGTGTGGGGCGATTTTGACGTGAACATTACCATCGATAAAAACTATATGGTAACGGCCGGGGGCGACCTGTTGAACGGGAACGAAACCGGCTTTGGTTATGAAGCGGAAGGAGTAAGGGTAATGCCGGCAACCGGCGCTACACTTACCTGGAAATGGCACGCCAGCAATGTACATGACTTCATGTGGGCAGCAGATCCTTCCTATAAAATGATTACCCGCAAAACAGACAATGGCCCGTTGATCCGGGTGGTGTACAAAGCAGTTGACTCACTGGAAATCCGCTGGCAGCGTATGGCCGATACCTGTGCACTGGCTTACCCGGTTATGGCTAAAACCTTTGGGGCTTATCCCTATAAAACCTACACATTTGTGCAGGGAGGAGATGGGGGTATGGAGTATCCGATGGGAACGCTGATTAAGAATGCCAGCATTGGCACCGCCATACATGAGTGGATGCACAGTTGGTACCAGATGATACTTGGCAGTAATGAAGCCCTGTATCCCTGGATGGACGAAGGGTTCACCGACTATTCCAGCACAAGGGTAATGGCTACCCTGAGGAACAAAAAAGATTTCTGGTACGATGGTTCCTACAAGGGCTATTTTGCCCTGGCAAAAAGCGGCTATGAAGAACCGGCAAGCACGCATGCAGACCATTATAATACCAATTACGCCTACAGTGTTGCATCTTACAGCAAGGGCGCCATCTTCATGGAGCAGCTTGGATACATTGTAGGCGATGCGGTAAGGGATAAAATTTTACTGGCCTACTATAATACCTGGAAGTTTAAGCATCCCAATCCTAATGATTTTATCCGCGTGGCCGAAAAAGTCAGCGGAATGGAGTTGGACTGGTACAAAGAGTACTGGATCAACAGCACCAAAACCATCGACTATGCTGTTGGAAATATTGCGGTAAACGAAGGTAAAACCGCCGTTACCATTAAGCGGGTAGGAAAGATGCCGATGCCGGTGGATGTGCTGATTACTTTTAAGGATGGAACACAGGAAATGCATGTGATTCCTTTGAACCTGATGTACGGAGAAAAGCCTGCAGAGAATGCCATTCCCAGAACGGTTCATACTGCATGGAGATGGACGCATCCAGAATACAGTTTTACTACGGAAAGAGCCATTCAGGATATTCGTTCCATTGAAATAGATCCCAGCCTTCGTTTGGCAGATGTGAACAGAGCCAATAATAAGCTGGTGATACCCGAGTAAGAAATCTGCAATCTACAGCGCTCAGGATACTATCACAACCACAGCAGGAAGCGATACCGTTTCGGCTGTGGTTGTGATATGACTATTTGGGAACGTGCAGAATGTACTTCTCTTCAAAATAGGGCTCAGGGAAAATCTTTACGATGGGCATCATCCTGGGCCTTACACCACTTTCAAAAATTTCCTGCGTAAGATCACCGCCTTTGAGACAGATCAGTCCGTTCCGCAGGTAATCGGGTCCTGAGGCTGCACCCGGTTGTTTTTTCAGCAGCGGCATACTCCATTGCAACAAATCTTTCAACGGAGCCACTGCCCGGGAAACCGCATAATCGAATTTCCTGTTTTTGATATCCTCCGCCCGGGTATGTTGCGTGGTAATGTTTTTAATGCCGGCACCTTCGCATACAGCTTCCACCACTTTCAGTTTCTTGGCAATACTGTCTACCAGGTGAAACTGTACCTCCGGGAAAAAGATGGCCAGCGGTACGCCGGGGAAACCGCCTCCGCAGCCAATATCAATGATGTTCATCCCCGGTTCAAATTCGGCAATGGCCGCAATGCTGAGCGAGTGAAGTACATGGTGCAGGTAAATGCTGTCGATATCCTTCCTGGAAATCACATTGATCTTAGCATTCCATTCTTTATAGAGTTCATCCAGTGAAGATAGTTGTTGCAACTGTTCTCCGGTAAAATCATCAAAATATCTGGTGATTAATTCCAGTTTTTGCGGGGCGCTTTCCATATGGCAGGTGCTGTAAAAATGAAGTAAAAGAACATCCAGAAATCGAATAAAATAAACCAGGGGAAGAGGTCGGATTCATTCAGTTTTTTCATGGACTTAAAGTACACAATTGCCTGAATGATCAGCCTTACTGCATAAACGGACAGGGTGAGCCACCAGTTAAAAAAAATGATGCTGATAACCATTAAAGGATACAGCAGGAACAGGGACAGGGAATACAGGCCCAGCAGGAATTTATGAATGGGTTTATAGTATCTGCTGGTAGTATAGTGCCTGTATTTCTGCGACATCCATTCGCTCCAGGATTTCTTGGGTTCACTCAGGGTATGGGTATCGTGATCTACTACCACGGTTGTATTTTTTGCAGTGGCTACCTGGTTGATAAACAGATCGTCGTCTCCGCTGGGTATCTGATTGATCGATGAAAATCCCTTGTTGCGCAGGAAAACATTTTTCTTATAACTCAGGTTCCGGCCCACTCCCATGTACGGTGTACCTGCCAGTGTATAAGACATGTATTGTATTGCGGTATGGAATGTTTCAAAGCGGATCAGTTTGTTCAGCAGTCCGGGTTTTTTATGATAAGCGCCATAACCCAGTACAATTTCTATATCATCATCGTAGCCGTCCTGCATTTTCCGGATCCAGAATTCTGATGCAGGTACGCAATCGGCATCGGTCAATAGTACAATTTCGTGTTTGGCGCTTTTGATGCCCATGGAAAGCGGAAATTTCTTTCCGGTGATCATTTTGGCTTCCTGCGTTAAATCGATCAGGTTCAGGTTTTTAAAGGAGCGTTTGAATTCATCAATGATGTATTTGGTTTCATCACTGGAATTATCATTAACCAGTACCAGTTCATGGGTGGTTTTATAATCCTGAACCAGCACACCGGGCAGGTTTTTTACCAGGTTATGGGCCTCATCGCGGGCACAGATCACCACGGAAACCGGATGTTCTACGCTGACCTCTTTGGCGCGGGGTTTGAAGAATGCCAGCCTGCTGAAAAAATAGAGATAATAGAAAACTTGAATGGCTATAATTGCGCAAAATACTCCAAAGCAGATAGTCCAGACAATAGAAGGTATGATCATCCGGCAAAAATAAGACAAAGAGCCCTACTTTTGCCGCATGGCTGCACTTAGTTTTTCGCTCGAAACCACCGTCCAGGGCTCTGCCGCAAGGGCCGGTACCATCACAACCGATCACGGCTTGATTCAAACACCCATATTTATGCCGGTGGGCACCGTTGGCAGCGTGAAGGCCGTAACCCAACAGCAGTTGAAAACCGATATACAGGCCCAAATCATCCTGGGCAATACCTATCACCTATACCTGCGTCCGGGTACGGAAGTGCTGGATGCTGCCGGGGGACTGCACCAATTCAATGGATGGGATCGTCCCATCCTGACGGATAGCGGCGGATACCAGGTGTTCTCTCTGGCTGCCAACAGAAAGATCCGGGAAGAAGGTGTGGTGTTTCAATCGCATATTGATGGGAGCAGGCACCTGTTTTCTCCGGAATCGGTGATGGATATTCAGCGCAGCATCGGGGCCGACATTATCATGGCTTTTGACGAATGCCCGCCATATCCGAGCGAATACGGTTATGCCAGAAAAAGCATGCATTTGACGCATCGCTGGCTCGATCGTTGCATCAACCGCCTGGCCGAAACGCCCGATAAATATGGGTACACGCAAAACCTGTTCCCCATTGTACAGGGTAGTACTTATAAGGATCTGCGCAAAGAATCCTGCGATTATATTTCTTCCAAAAATGCAGCGGGTAACGCCATTGGCGGATTGAGTGTGGGAGAACCGGAAGAAATGATGTATGAGTTTACTGCTCTTTGCGCGGAAAATCTTCCGAAAAACAAACCGCGTTACCTGATGGGAGTAGGAACTCCCTGGAACCTGCTGGAGTGCATAGATCTTGGTATTGATATGTTTGATTGCGTAATGCCCACGAGGAATGGGAGAAATGGGATGCTGTTTACCACCCAGGGGGTAATCAATATCCGGAACAAGAAATGGGCAACTGATTTCAGTCCCATTGATCCGGGACTGCCTTCCGAACACAGCCAGTATTATTCCAAAGCGTATATCCGGCATTTGTTCATTGCCGGAGAAATTTTAGGACTGCAACTGGCCAGCATACAAAACCTTGCCTTTTATTTATGGCTGGTTAAAGAGGCCCGCAACAATATTATTTCGGGTAATTACGTTAGTTGGAAGCAGGAAACGCTTGAAGTGATCAGGCGCAGATTATAATTTAAAGGAACCAGAACAGATTAACCCAGGCGTGGGGATAATTTTCTGTAATTTTTATATTTATTAACTTTTATACCAAACGTTCAACTTATAGAGGACTTCATACTATTTTCACCAAGCTTATTAATCCGTTATCTTTTGAAGTCCGTAAATTATACATCCATCTCCATGGATGTATTTTTTTGTGCATCTTTGTATAGCCCATGAAAAAACTGGATTGGTACATACTCCGGAAATTCCTCACCACCTTTTTCTTCGCGATCTTTTTGTTTGCGGTGATTGCTGTGGTCATTGACGTGAGCGAAAAGACCGATGACTTTGTAAAATCCCAGTTGAGTCTTGAGCGGATTATTACCGATTACTATGCCGGTTTTATTCCGCATATCATTGCCCTGCTTTTTCCACTCTTTGTTTTTATTGCAGTGATTTTTTTTACCTCCAAAATGGCCGGGAACAGCGAAATCATAGCAATTCTGGCAAGTGGTACCAGTTACTCCCGCTGGATGAGACCCTATTGGATAGGCGGCGGTTTGCTGGCAGTTGTGCTTTGGTTTGCCAACCAGTATGTGGTACCCAGGGCTAACCAGATCAGGGGTAGCTTTGAGGCAAAATACATTGACGCCAATTCCAGTTATTCCGCCCTGTTGAACAATGGTAATAATATCTACCTGCGGATCGATTCGTTTACCTATGCGGGCATTTATTCCTATGACACGGCGGTAAAAAGGGGCGGTCCCTTTTTCCTGTACACGATCAAAAACAACAAGGTTACCCAAAATCTCCGGGCGGATTATATCAGTTGGGATACTTCCGTTAACAAGTGGAAGATCGAGACCATTGTAGAGCGAAAACTGCTGCCCATGAAGGAGGAGGTAACCCCGGTTGTAATGCGGCAGATGAATTACAGTTTCAAACCCCTCGATCTGAGCCGTGATAAATATACCAAGGATAAACTGACCACTCCGGAGCTGGACCGGTTTATAGCCCTGGAAGAACTCAGGGGCTCTGAAGGACTGAACAGTCTTAAAGTGGAGCGCTACCGGAGAGACGCTACCTGTATAACGGTGTTACTGCTGACCCTGATCGGCGCCATTGTTGCAGGCCGGAAAGTAAGAGGGGGGAGTGGAGTGCACCTGGCCGTGGGGTTCTCTATTGCCGCTTTATTCATTGTAACCGATCGTTTTTCGACCATCTTCTCTACCAAGGGCAATCTGCCTCCCCTGATTGCGGCCTGGATTCCCAACCTCATATTTGTATTTGTAGTTATCTATCTGTACCGGAAGGCCCCCAAATAATTTTTCAAAAATCGGTGAGTCCGACCGAATTGGTTTTGTTATAGTTGGAACTTCAATTACCTTTGAACATTAAGGTTAATTTAAGTCATATTAGCCGCATCTAACAAATAACATTGCTATGGGAGCTATCAAAGACAAGTTCAAAGCCAAATCAGAAGCAGCGAGCGCAGAAATCAAAGAATTAATCAAGGAGCACGGTAACAAAAGGATCGGAGAAGTAACACTTGCCCAGGTTTATCAGGGTATGCGCGGTATCACTGGTCTGGTAACGGAAACAAGTCTTTTAGATGCCCAGGAAGGAATTCGTTTCCGCGGATATTCCATTCCGGAGTTACAGCAAAAACTGCCTACGGCACGCAAGGGCGGAGAGCCTTTGCCGGAAGGGTTGTTTCATCTGATGCTGGTAGGCGAACTGCCAACCGAAGAGGACGCTGCTCATATCACCAATGTTTGGCAGCGAAGAAGTCATGTGCCTAACCATGTCTTTGCCACCATTGATGCACTCCCATTGAGCGCACACCCCATGACCATGTTTGTAGTAGGAGTTATGGCCATGCAGACCGAGAGTAATTTTGCCAAAGAATATGCCAAGGGGTTGAATAAAAAAGATTACTGGAGCATTGTTTATGATGATTCTATGGATCTGATTGCCCGTTTGCCCCGGATTGCTGCGTATATCTACAGAAGGAAATACAGGAACAACGAACATATTCATCCCAATGGCCTGTTAGACTGGGCAGGCAACTTTGCCCATATGATGGGATACGATGATGAAAGTTTTAAAGAGCTGATGCGCCTGTACATGACCATCCATGCGGATCATGAGGGTGGAAACGTTTCTGCACATACCACGCACCTGGTGGGGTCTGCATTAAGCGATCCTTACCTGAGCTATGCAGCCGGTATGAATGGTTTGGCGGGCCCTTTGCATGGTTTGGCCAATCAGGAAGTGATTAAATGGATTTTTGAAATGCAGGAGCAACTTGGAACCGACGAGCCTACCTCGGAACAGATTGCCGGTTATGTTCAGAAAACACTGGCTTCAGGTAAAGTAGTACCAGGTTACGGGCACGCTGTATTGCGTAAAACCGATCCCCGCTTCGAAGCACAAATGGAATTTGGTAAAAAGCACATGGCCGATGACAAACTGCTGAATACCGTTTGGAAAATTTATGAAACAGTTCCACCGATCCTGCAGTCGTTGGGCAAGGTGAAGAATCCATGGCCAAATGTAGATGCGCACAGTGGCGCATTGCTGGTGCACTACGGCTTTGTTGAATATGAATTCTACACCGTATTGTTTGCCGTGAGCCGCGCATTGGGTGTATTGTCCAGCCTTTGCTGGGACAGGGCACTGGGCTTTCCGCTGGAGCGTCCTAAATCTGTTACCACGGAGTCGGTTAAAAGCTGGATTGCGGGTAAGGATGAGATCTGGGAGTAATTCCTATTTTGCCGGAATTGTGATGATCTTACTGGTTGTGTCTGCACAGCCATTGCCTGTTACAATCAACTGCACTTTATAAGACTTAGCTGTAGCTTCTTTCTGGTAATCGGTTTCTACTGAACTGTAGTAATCGTTGCTGGTATTTCCGTTTCCAAAACTCCACTGATAACTGTCGATGGTGCCTGTGGGGATGGTTGATCTGCTGTTGAACAGCCAGTGGACTGTTGTGTTGTTCTGCCACACAAGGGTCTGTTCAAATGAGGCGGTTGGGTTTGGATTTTCTCCTTTGGCATTTACCATTTTATTGGTGCGGTAAATCAGCCTGCCGTTGAGGCGAACCGACATGATTACATCGTAATCATTCGGGTATTTGTATTTATAAGAAACCGGGTTGCCGGTAACAATGCCTTTTCCGTCGGAGAAATCCCATTCGTATACCGATCCGCCAGGTACGTTTTCTGCCTCTGCCGTAAATAAAAAAGATTCATTGGTGCAGGCATTGGATGCGGTTGCCCTGAAGCTCCCCCTGATCGGGTATGCTGCAGGAATCGTTACTGCAATAGTAGTATCTGCTTTACAGCCTGTATTGGTGGTTATGGTAAGTTTTACCGGGTAGGTGATGTCGGTCACGTTCCTTGGAAACTCATGCCGGATCAGCCCCACAGAGGTTAAGATGGAAGTTCCATCGCCCCATTCCCATTTATAATAGGAGATGTCGCCGTGATTAACCGATGAACTGGTATTGAAAGTGATGTAATTGACATTGTCGGGAAAATCGGATTTTACCGTAAAACCCGCTATAGGCCTGGTTTGTTGACCCTTGGCCTTGATGGGGAAACTAAGTTTGGTTAATGCCGTATGAACATCTGCCATAACCATGAGGTTCACCACAAAGGAAGAAGCTGCCTGGTAAGAATGATTCACAGTTGTTCCGGTAGCGGTGTACCCGTCTCCAAAGGTCCAGAAATAATATGCACCCGGCGGAAGCGGGGTGCCGGTTGCTGTAAAACTGAAAACCTCCCTGCCCGGGTAACAGGTGGAACTTTGTTCGTATCGGACAACAATACCCCCGAAATCGACGGTGGTGGTATCTTTTACCGTTGTGGTGATGGCAGCCGTATCCGCTTTGATTTTGGTGTTCTGCAGGTATTCGGTAATGGGAGATACCGCGTCCTTCTTACAGGAAACCGACAACGCCAGTATGCCAGTCAGAAGATATAATGCGGGATATCTTTTCATCGTTTCTGTTTGCATTATCGGGCCGGTATGGTAATATTGGCAACAGCAGTGTCTTTGCAACCTGTATTTCCGGTAACGATCAGTTTGATGCTGTAGTTGGTTGGTGTAGCGGCCCTGGTGTATTCCTGTTCCACAATCGTGTTGAAGTTGTCGTTAACCACCCCAAACGGCATTTCCCAGCGGTATCCGCTGAGGTAACCATGCGGAATATTGGACTGACTGTAGAAGGCCCATTTTTCGGTCGTTGGTGTAGAACTTACGATATTTTTCAGCATCAGCGCTTTGGGTTTGATGTTCTGACCAAAGGCCCTTACTGCTTTATGGGTCTGGTAAATGATTTTTCCCTTGAGGGTAACGGTTAGTTTAACATCGTAATCGTTCTGGTAGGTGAAGGATTTTTTCACCGGATTACCGGATACAAATCCGGTTGCATCCGCAAAATCCCAGGTGTATACACATCCTTCGGGCGCCCCGGTTAAGCTGGGCGTAAAGATGAAGTATTCGTTGGTACACCCATCGTACTGAACGGCATCGAAGCTTCCGCTGATATTGTATATGGCAGGAACAAATACATTCAGTCCAGCCGTGTCTTTACAGCCGGAATTGGCCGTTACAACCAGTTTAACCGGATAGAGTTTGTCTTCGGGTACCTGCGGAAAGTTTTTAGGCATGAAACTGTTGGAACTGGTATTGGTAGTGCCGTCCGCCCAATCCCAGTAATGTTCTGTAATAGTGCCGGTCGGAACGGAAGAGCGGCTGGTAAAAGTCATGTTGTTGAGTATGTTGATATCCGCCAGTGCACTGGAAAATACTGCAGTTGGTGTAACCTGTTGTCCCAGGGCTTTCACCGCAATGGATACTTTGTGCAATACCTGGCCCTCATTGCTTTTAACTTCCAGGATAACCGTGTAATTACCCGGATCCTTGTAGATATTTTTCACAGATGCACCCATCAGTGACTTTCCATCACCAAATTCCCAAACATATTTTGCATTTGCCGGAACCCCGGTAGCTACCGCGGTGAAGGAGAAAATCTCATTGCTGGGGAAGCAGGCGTCTGTTTTCGCAAACTTAATATTCACATTGCCCTCGGTAATATCGGTGGTATCCTTGAAAGCAGAAGTTGTTCCTCCAATGGTAGGGGGGGCGGTGCTGGTGCCGGTGGAAGAATCGGCAGGAACATCTGTATTCTTTTTACAGGCCACCAGCAGGAGGCCTGCCAATAAACAGGGGAATAACCAATTGTAGCTGCTTTTCATGAGCATTTGCTTGTGCGATGTATAGCTACAACGCAATTCAGGGGTTTTTATTGTAGATTTTTAACTACAATTTACCCAAATGCTGCTATAGATTATTTGAAAGGAGCGTCGAACCCACCCATCAGCTTGATTTCATTTCGGTACAGGATGATTTTTCCGCTGTTCTCCAATTGCTTCAGGAGGCGGGATATCACCACCCTGGAGGTGGCCAGTTCATCGGCAATGGTGTTATGGGAGGCCTTGATGACACTGGAACCGCTGAGACGCTGTTTTTCCTTCAGGTAAGCAATCAATCGCTCGTCGAGTTTGTGAAAAGCAATGCTTTCGATCGATTTCAGTAATTCAATAAAACGTTCGTTGAAACTTCTCATTACATAGTTCTTCCAACTGGTGTATTTGCAAAGCCATTCGTCCAGCTTAACATGGGGTATGCCAATCAGTTCAACATTGTCTTCTGCAACAGCCTTTACCTCGCTTTTCTTGGCTTCTACGCAACAACTATAGGCCATGGAGCAACTCTCACTGCTGGAAAGATAGTACAGCAGAATTTCATTGTTATTTTCATCGAGCCGGTGCACTTTTACCGTTCCTTTTAAAACAATTGGCATCATGCGGATGTATTTGCCATAATCCATCACAAGGTCGCCCTCTTTAAAGGTCTGGTAAATACCGAACTGCTCCATCTCCTGCAATAATGCTGGTTCAAAGACTCCCTTTAGCTGTTCCAGGTTACTCATTGTAATTGCTTTATAACCAAAGTTAGGGAATGCCTGCTTCCAATGTTACATAAGTTACACTGTATGGGTTTTGGGCAGGATAGTTTTGCACTATAAAACAAGCATATGGTATATCAAAGGAAATTACTGTTGTTGCTGTTCATGATCGTCCTGTTTGGGGCAAGTGCACAGGAGCCGGTACAGAAACTGGTTTTGGGGGATGCGCTCCGGCTGGCCGGAGAAAAAAACAGGCAGATCAGCCTGGCGGTAAATGATGAAAAAATTGCGCAGGCTCAATTCAAACAAACGGAGGCGATCTGGTTGCCACAGGTGAACCTGTCTTATACCGGATTTACTACCAACCAGCCCCTGAATGCTTTTGGCTTTAAACTACAACAGGCCAATGTGCAGCAGGCCGATTTTAATCCTGCGCTACTGAATAACCCGGGAGCAACACCCAATATTATGACGCAGTTAAGTGTTCAGCAACCATTGTTCAACCCAGACCTCAACTATATGCGCAAAGCGGCTTCAAAGCAGGCCGAGGTATATGGTTATCAAACAAAAAGAACCAGGGATGCGGTAGAAATGCAGGTTACCAATACTTATCTGCAACTGGAATTCACTTACGAAGCGGTGAAAGTGCTGGAGGAGGCGTTGAAAACCGTACAGGAAATCCATCGCTTTACGAACAACCGCTATCAGCAGGGGCTGATGCAGCAATCGGATCTGCTGAATGTAGAAGTTCAGGTGAAAGCAGCAGAAACCAACCTGGCGGAAGCCCGTTCACAGATCAAAACCATTTCCGATCAGCTCAGCCTGCTGATGAATACACCTGCAGGCATTATCTATACTACGGAACCGGTGGTGATTGATGTACCTGCTGCAACAGCAGCGACCGTATCTGCCGACAGGGCCGATCTTAAAGCTATGTCTGCTGCAGTATCTGCCTACGACCTGGCTATTAAGAGCACTTCCATGTCTGCGCTGCCCAGGCTGAATGGTTTTGCCAACTATCAGTACAACGATAAATCGATGTTCGGATTCGGCGCCAATTCTTACCTGGCAGGCATTCAATTGTCCTGGGATATTTTTAAAGGCAACCAGGCAAAGAATAAAAAAGCGACCCAGCAACTGGAGAAAAACAAGTTACAGGAACAGTTGCAGGATATGCTGGCGAAGAGCGATGCGGAAATCCGGAAAACGCAAACCCAGCTGGCAGATACCCGTTACCGGATCAGCCAGCAGACCAAGGCGGTTGAGCAGGCTGCAGAATCGCTGCGCATTCTGCAGAACAGGTACGCGCAGGGCCTGGTGAATACCACCGATCTGCTGATGGCCCAGACGCAACTGGCTCAGCAAAAGATGCTGAAAGCACAGGCGGTATTCATGCAAAAAAACACAGCTACTTATTTACAATTCTTAACAACCCAACAATAAAATCACTTCAAAAAAGGATCATATGTTATTTAAAAAAATTACAATAGCCCTTACTGCACTCACTGCCATATTTGCGATGGTGGGTTGTTCGGGCAAGGAGGAAAAAGCAGTTGCGAAAGAACAGGCGCCGGTTATGGTAACGGTGGCCAGCCCCGGCGGGGCTGCGGCAACCGGTTGGATTGAAGCCAGTGGCCAGGTCGAAGCGGCACATTCCGTGAACATCAGCACCCGTGCAATGGGCTATATTACCCGGATGCCGGTGAAAGTGGGCGATCGTGTAAAAGCCGGCCAGCTCCTGTTTGCGGTGAACAGTGCCGATATTCATGCAAAACGCGCACAAACAGACGCCATGATTGCACAGGCAGATGCTGCCCTGAATAATGCTAAAAAGGACTTTGACCGTTTTACCGCGCTTTACAAACAACAGAGCGCTTCTGCAAAAGAACTTGACCAGGTAACCCTGCAGTTTCAGTCTGCCAAAGCAGCAGCAGAGGCCGCCAGGCAGATGAAGAATGAGGTGTCGGCCAATCTTTCCTATACCACGGTTACAGCACCGTTTACCGGAATTGTAACACAGAAAATGATGGATGCGGGAAGTATGGCCACTCCGGGCATGCCGGTGCTGACCATTGAGCAGGCAGGTAGCCTGCAGGTGAGCGCTTCTGTTTCAGAGAACCAGATCGGTTCTTTGAAACCGGGTGATCCCGCCATATTGAAAATTTCGTCTGCAGCAAAAACGATTGAAGGGAAAATCATTCAGTTAAATCCTTCTTCCCAGTTTTCCGGCGGTCAGTATATCGTGAAGGTTTCTATTCCTACCGATACCAAACAATTGTATGCGGGCATGTTTGTACATGTGCAGTTTCCGGTGAAAGCTTCATCTGTAGCGCTTTCCAGTGAATCAGGCGCGGTGATGATTCCGGTAAAAGCAATTATCAACCGCGATCAGTTGACCGGTGTATACACCATCAGTTCGCAGCACACCGCATTACTGCGTTGGGTAAGACTGGGTAAAACAACGGGTGATCAGGCAGAAGTGCTTTCAGGGTTGGCAAAGGATGAACAGTATATTCTTTCCGCAGAAGGCAGATTGTATAACGGAGCTCCGGTAAAAATTAAATAATCAGTAATGGAAAAAGGTTTATCAGGTAATATAGCAAAAGGTTTTTTGCAGTCGAAACTGACCATCCTGCTGATGGTAGCTTTCCTGCTGATTGGCGGATACAGCACCATGCTGATCCCCCGGGAAGAAGAGCCGCAGATCCAGGTTCCCATGGCCGATATTTTTATCGGTTACCCGGGTGCAAGCCCTAAGGAAGTGGAGACCAAGATAGCGGCTCCGATGGAAAAATTTATTTCCAATATTAAAGGAGTGGAATATGTTTATTCCACCTCCATGCAGGGTCAGGTCATGCTGATTGTCCAGTTTTATGTGGGAGAGGATGTAGAGAAGTCGCTGGTGAAACTGTACAGCGAAATCATGAAACATATGGATGGTATGCCGCAGGGTGTAACCATGCCATTGGTAAAGCCGAGGGCCATTGATGATGTGCCGGTACTGGGGCTGACCCTTTGGGGAGAAAATTACGACGACTACCGGTTAAAACTGATCGGGCAGGAACTGGCCAATGAAATCAAGAAGGTTCCGGATGTTGCGGAAGTATCTGTTACCGGCGGGCGAAACAGAGAAGTAAAAGTGATATTGGACAAATCGCTGATGGCATTGAATGGGGTAGACCTGCTGGGCATCACCGAGGCAATCCGGTCGGGTAATGTGCAGACCGAAGCGGGCAAACTGATCCGCAATGATTCTGCCTTCACCATTCAAACAGGCGACTTCCTGAATACCGCAGATGATGTTGCTAAACTGGTAGTGGGGTTAAAAGGCGGACAACCTGTTTATCTGAATCAGGTGGCTAAAGTGGAGGAAGCTCCGTCTACGGCTGCACAGTACGTGTTTTTTGGATATGGGAAGGCCGATACAGCCGGAGTAAACCGGTTTAAATCTGCTTATCCTGCCGTAACACTTGCAGTAGCAAAAAAATCCGGGGCAGATGCCATGAAGCTCTCTTCCACAATAAAAGAAAAAGCGGAACACCTGAAAAAGGATCTGATTCCTTCGGATGTTCAGGTTTCTGAAACAAGAAATTACGGAGATTCTGCTTCGCATAAGGTAAGTGAACTGTTGTTCCACCTGTTTATTTCCATTGTAGTGGTTACTTTATTTGTTATGCTGGCCATGGGGTGGAGAGGAGGGTTGGTGGTATTTCTTTCTGTTCCGGTAACATTTGCACTGACCCTGTTCAGTTACTATTTCATGGATTATACGCTGAACAGAATCACCCTGTTTGCACTGGTATTTATTACGGGTATTGTGGTGGATGATTCCATCATCATTGCAGAAAATATGCACCGTCATTTCAAAATGCGAAAACTGCCGCCTTTGCAGGCTGCTATTTACGCCATTAACGAAGTGGGTAATCCTACCATATTGGCTACGTTTACAGTGGTTGCGGCCGTGTTGCCGATGGCATTCGTGTCTGGTATGATGGGTCCTTACATGAGTCCTATGCCAATTGGCGCAGCAATTGCCATGATGCTTTCTCTGATCGTTGCTTTAACATTGACTCCTTACCTCGGATATATTTTTCTTCGCGAAAAAGAGAGGAAGGGAATTGCACATGAGGAAACCAGGGGGACTGTGCTGGAAGAAACAGGTATTTATAAAATTTACTACCGGATTATTAGGCCGATGCTCGAAACCAGGTGGAAGCGTTGGGCATTTATCATGGGAACCGTGATTGTTTTGCTTGCATCCACTTTGCTGATCACCAGCAAACTGGTAGCGGTAAAAATGCTTCCTTTCGACAATAAAAATGAATTCCAGGTAGTCATTGATATGCCAGAAGGATCTACTCTCGAGAAAACACAGGCAGTGACTGCCGATATTGCACAATATGTTTCTGCACAGCCAATGGTGAAGAACTACCAGGGTTATGTGGGAACTTCTGCCCCCATTAGTTTTAACGGACTGGTAAGGCACTACGACTTAAGAAGAGGCGAACATGTTGCAGATATCCAGGTGAACCTGGTGGATAAAACCGAGCGCAGTATCCAAAGCCATGATATTGCAAAAGAAATGCGTGAGCCCCTGCAAAAAATAGGCGCCCGTTACAATGCCAATGTCAAAGTGGTGGAAGTTCCCCCCGGCCCACCCGTTTTGTCTACCGTGGTTGCTGAAATCTATGGCCCGGATTATACACAGCAGATTGCCATTGCCAAACAGGTAAAGCAACTGATGAACAAAACAACGGATGTTGTGGATGTAGACTGGCAGATGGAAGACGATCAACAGGAGTATAAATTGTCTGTAGATAAGGAAAAAGCCATGCTGAATGGCGTGGCAACAGCTCAGATCACGACTACCATACAGGGCGCTTTGTCCGGTACAACAGCCGGTAAACTGAATCAGCCTGCTGCTTTCAGCCAGGTTCCGATTCAATTACAACTCAAAGATGCAGAGAAAGGCAGCATCAATCAGGTGCTGGACCTGCAGGTGAAAGGGATGCAGGGCAATATGGTGCCACTCAGAAACCTGGTAAAAGTAAATACGGTGATCAAAGACAAGAGTATTTACAGGAAGAATCAGAAAGAAGTTGTGTATGTATTGGCCGATATGGCCGGTAAGCTGGAAAGCCCTTTTTATGCCATGTCTGCTATGTCGGATAGTTTAAAAAATATTCAACTGCCCAAGGGATACCAGGTATTGAAAGAAGAATATACTGCCCAGCCAACGAATACAGATGAGTATTCGCTGAAATGGGATGGTGAGTGGCAAATTACCTATGAAGTATTCCGCGATCTGGGTATTGCTTTTGCCGCTGTAATCCTGATTATTTATATGCTGATTGTAGGCTGGTTCCAGAACTTCACTGTGCCATTGGTGATGCTTGCAGCTATACCGCTTTCCCTGATCGGTATTTTACTGGGCCACTGGATGATGGGTGCTTATTTCACCGCTACCTCCATGATTGGTTTCATTGCGCTGGCCGGGGTGATGGTGCGGAACTCTGTATTGCTGATCGATTTCATCAATATCCGGTTAAAAGAAGGAATTCCTTTAAAGCAATCCATTATAGAAGCAGGGGCGGTAAGAACTACACCAATTTTGTTAACTGCAGGCGCAGTGGTATTGGGTGCGGTGATCATCTTATTTGATCCGGTGTTTCAGGGATTGGCCATCTCGCTGATGGGCGGTACAATTACCTCTACATTCTTAACCTTACTGGTTGTTCCATTGCTGTATTACAAAATGATGCGGGGGAAAACCAAATAAACAAACGATTATGAAATTATTATTTGTAACAGCGCTGAAGGAATCTGCAGAAATAGTTGCGGCTATTTTTAAGAAAGCGGATATCCGCGTGTACAGCGCCACAGATACGATCGGATTCAAAAACGGATCGGATAAATACCTGCTCGACAATTGGTTCAGTTCGGGCGATGCAAAATTTGATTCTATTTTTCTCTTTTCTTTCACCGGAGAAGAGAATGCGGATCACGCACTTACATTAATTAATCAATACAACCTGGAATTTCCGGGCGATTTTCCGATCCGGGCATTTGTAATGCCGGTTGAAAAAACCTCCAATTAAATTGAATATGAAAAAAGAAAGAATTGTTCGTGCCGTTGCAGGCAGTTTTGTACTGATCAGTGTTTCACTGGCTTATTTCGTAAGTGTTAGATGGCTGTGGCTGGGCGTGTTTGTGGGTTTGAACCTGCTTCAATCCTCTTTCACCCGCTTTTGTCCGCTGGAACTGATCCTGGACAAGGCAGGCGTGAAGAACAACGATGCTTCCAACCAGAAAAACTGCTGCTAATCCGTATTGCTGATGAATGAACCCTTAATAGAGGTTCATTCATTTTCCATGCTACAAAGCAGCATGCCGGCTAAACGGTGCTTTATTTAGACGGAAGATTTCTCAACAGGAAGTCGCGTACATTACCACCCATGATCCTGTAAATATCTTCTTTACTGAAACCTTCTTTCAGTAAAGCATTTACAATCAGCGGTAATCCTGTAACGTCGAAATGAGTGCCGATTGCTCCATCAAAATCGGAGCCCAGTGCCACTTTATCCACGCCGATTTTATCTGCCACATAGCGGATACTTTTAGCGGTTGCGGCAGCATCGGTACCGCATACAGCCGTTTCCCAAAGGCCAATACCCACCAGTCCGTTGCGCCGGCCCATTTCCAGCAGGTGTTTATCGGAGAGGTTTCGGTTGTTGTCGCATACCCCTTTTATTCCGG
Organism: Sediminibacterium sp.; assembly: GCA_035254545.1. Lineage (GTDB taxonomy): Bacteria > Bacteroidota > Bacteroidia > Chitinophagales > Chitinophagaceae > Sediminibacterium. Next base: position 121,855 of record DATFAP010000023.1, read on the forward strand.
TGTGAGAAATGATCACCGGGCTGTTGGAGAGTGCAAAAACATCATCAATGGTTTGGGCGGATGAATGCGCAATATCAATGATCACATGCATGCTATCCATGGCCCGCACCAGTTGTTTACCTTTTTCGGTTAGCCCGCCTTTTACCATGCCATGGGCAGATCCTGCCCAGGCATTGTCGAAGAAATGGGCGAGGCCGATATAACGGACACCTGCATCATAAAATTCCTTTAGGTTGCTGAGCTCGTTGTTGAGGCAATGCGCTCCTTCAATTCCCAGCATTCCGGCTGTTAATAACCTGTTACCGGCCCTGTCTTTTATATATTGCTGCAGGCTTTCCTGGCTGGTGATGACCCTGAACCCTCCTTTGGATTGCTCTGCTGTTTTATAAAGTGCCTTTGTTTGATGCAAAGCTCTTTTTTTAACACTGAACCAGTCTTCCGGGCTGCGGAGCTGCGCAAAACTCAGGAGCGCAATCTGGTCTGTTTCGTCGCTGTTCTGTTCAATATTGATCCCTCTGGGCGTTTTACTTACAATGGTAAAGGCCTGGAATGCCATATTGGCTTCCTGCATCCGGGGAATATCCACATGGCCATAAGGGTGTTTTTTCAGATTATCTCTGTCCCAAAGCAAGGCATCACAATGCAGGTCTGCAATGAAGGGGATGGAATCGTACCATACCGGCTTTTCCGGATGCGCCACTTTAAGGGTGACTTTGTTGTTGGATTTGTCGATGAATTGGGGAGCGAACGCAAAGAAAGCAATTAGTGCAACTACCAGGATGATGGCAAGATATTTCAGGAATAGCTTCATCTTTTTTAGTCAATTTACTGAAATATTACAGAGTTGATCAAATTAAACTGTTCGGAAGAACAACTGGCTGTTCTGGTTACTGATGGATGAGTTCTACTTTCAGGTTATCTAGATCGTATCTTCCACCTACTATCCTCAGCTCATTTCTCTGTATTTTTTCCCTGATCATTTCAGACTGAGTGGTTAGTTGCCGGATTCCGTGTTCCACATTGGCCTTTACACAATCATCCAGCCTATTGGGATTTTTATAGGGGATGGCTTTGATTTCCATTTCCGCCTTCAGACTGTCAATAATATCCCTAATATGTCCGGGCGCGTTATCTCCCTGAACAAACGCATCTACGGCCCCACACCGTTCATGGCCCAGTATCAAAATGAACTTAACCTGCAAATGTTCCACTGCATATTCAATACTACCCAGTCCAACATTACCTATGATGTTCCCTGCCGTCCTGATGGTAAATAAGTCTCCGATTCCCTGATCAAAAATCAGTTCGGGCGATACCCTGCTGTCTGAACAGGACACAATTACAGCAAACGGATGTTGCTCCCTGGTTACCGATCTGAGCCGGTAGACGTCTTCATCGGGGTGTACAGGCTTCATTTCGGCAAACCGCATATTACCTTCCATTAATACCTTAAGCGGATCTTTTGTAAAGGGTTGCTGTTCGTATTGTTCGTTATTTATCTTGCTGCAGCCTACACAATTGAATAAGAAAGCCGCCAGGAATATTTTTTTTAACCATAGGAAATGCAATAGTGAATGCATAACAATGTACTTAGTAGCTCTAAGTTAAGATTTTAAGCCTGTTTTATCTACGTATATTTTGAAGTTATGTATTTTGTTATATGACCTTTTGTAACCTTTGTTACTTTGGGTCTATACATCTGGCATTAACTTTGGTGTTTAAACAACTTATATGAAAGAGCTGATATTGCGTAACTGGACATTCATGCGGGCGTTAAGACTGGTATTGGGCATTATAATTGTGGTTGAAGCAGTGATGGCGAAGGAGGTGGTTTTTGGGTTGGTGGGCGTATTTTTTTCCGGTATGGCACTGTTGAATACCGGATGTTGCGGAACCGGGGCCTGCTATACGCCCCCCGTTAAAAGAGATGCGCATCTGAATACAACAAAAGACATTAGTTATGAAGAAGTGGTTTAAAGCGAAGAGCCTGTTTTTAATTGGGGCAGCACTGGGTGCTGTGGCCGGATTCCTTTACTGGAAACTGGTGGGATGCGCTTCTGGTACCTGCGCCATCACGTCCAAACCCCTGAACAGCACCCTTTACGGGGCATTGATGGGAGGTTTATTGTTGAGTTTATTTAAAAAAGAAGAAAAGATTCATAAATCCGTTTAAAAAATATCCTATGACATTTACAGAAATGATACAATCCGACAAGCCGGTGCTGGTAGATTTTTTTGCGGAGTGGTGCGGCCCCTGTAAAACCATGGCGCCAATTCTGAAGGAAGTGAAATCGGAAGTGGGGGATGCTGCCTCCATTATCAAGATTGATGTAGACAAAAACCCTGCTGCAGCCGGGGCTTACCAGATTCAGGGCGTGCCTACCCTCATTTTGTTTAAAAACGGTCAGCCCTTGTGGCGGCAGAGCGGGGTAGTACCTAAATCAGCTTTAGTAAGTATTTTAAAAAAGTTTGCAGTATAATTGTATTCTTATACCAAACTCGTTTTATATGTTGAAGAAAATCCTGGTTGTTTTAATTGCACTGGTTGTATTTGAAGCCTGTTCCGATGGAGCGAAAAAAGCCCCCGCAGCAGGTGCTGAGAATACGGAAACAGGTATTATGAATGCGGATAGCACAGCTACAGATGTACATGACCTGTACAAAGAGGTGAAGTTCGATTCCAATAAAGATTTGATTTGCGGAATGCCAATCAGTGCGGGTGTTTCAGACACAGCTCACTACAAGGAAAAAGTATATGGATTCTGCTCCAAAGAGTGCAAGGACGAGTTCGTGAAGAACCCTGCTGCTTATATCGCCGCAAAATAAAATAGTTTGCCCCCCTTTATTACATGAAGTATAATGCCGTTTGATTACGGTATTATACTCTCATGGTCTTACTCTGACAAATGAAATCTGTTTTTGGGATCCCGGTTTTACTGATTTCCCCATAACCACCTGCTACTTCCGTAAAGTTTCTGTAACCTCTTGCCTGCAGGATGGATGCAGCAATCATGCTCCGGTATCCGCCCGCACAGTAAAGGAAGAAATGCGTTTCAGGCTGAATATCCCTGATCCATTCATTAATGTAAGCCAGTGGTTTATTATAGGCATTCTCCACATGTTCTGAGGCATATTCAGATTCTTTTCTCACGTCTATCATCATATCTTTATGCACATCAACATTTTCTGCAAAAGCCTGTGCGGAAACCCTATTGACGGTGTCGGCTTCTTTACCTGCCCTTAACCATGCATCAAATCCGCCTTTTAAATGGCCGAGCACATGGTCAAAACCAACCCTGCTTAAACGGGTAACGGCTTCTTCTTCCTTTCCGGGATCTGTTACCAGAAGGATCGGGTGCTTTACATCAACAATCATTGCGCCAACCCAGGGTGCAAAATCACCTGCCAACCCAATATTAACCGACTGGGGAATATATCCTTTGTAAAAATCGCTGTTACTGCGTGTATCAAGAATCAGCGCTTCCGTATTTGCTGCAATCGTTTCGAATTCATCCGGTGCAAGGGATTTCATTCCGTTGTTTAACACGGTCTCAAAGCTTTCGTAACCCTGTTTGTTCATGGCCACATTCATTCCGAAATATCCCGGAGGTGGAAGCAAGCCGTCTGTAACGGCTTTAATAAAAGCAGCTTTGTCGGGCTGGTTCAGGGCATAGTTGATTCGTTTCTGATTACCCAGTGTATCCACCGTTTCCTTCATCATATTTTTTCCACAGGCACTTCCTGCCCCATGTGCAGGATAAACGATTACATCGTCTGCCAGTGGCATAATCTTATGCATCAGGCTTTCATACAGCAGACCGGCCAGTTCCTCCTTGGTCATATTGGCTGCTTTTTGCGCAAGATCGGGCCGGCCTACATCTCCCAGAAATAAAGTGTCTCCACTGAAGATGCAATGATCTTTGCCGTTTTCATCAATCAGCAGAAAGGTACTGCTCTCCATGGTATGACCGGGTGTATGCAATACTTTAATTTGAATATTGCCCAGCGGAAAGATCTCGTTATCCTTTGCAGATACGCAGTCAAAAGCAGCAACGGCATTGGGGCCGTAGATGATGGTGGCGCCTGTTTTCTTTTTCAGGTCCAGATGACCGCTCACAAAGTCGGCATGAAAATGAGTTTCAAAAATATACCTGAGTTGCACGCCATCCTTTTCCAGCCAGTCGAGATAGGGTTGCACCTCCCGAAGCGGGTCAACAATTGCTGCCTCGCCATTGCTGGTGATATAATAAGCACCCTGTGCCAGACAGCCGGTATAAATCTGTTCTATTTTCATTTGCATTATTTTAACAGGCTCAAAGGTCTGAATATTTTTGTCTTTATTTCCTGATAAAAATCATAAAAACCTCGGCGCCTTCCCGCTTGATAAAAGAATTATAACAGGGTGCTAAAGTCCTGATCTGGAAGCTTTTGGCGAATATTTCCCGATATTCGGCTTCACTGCCGCCAAAAGGAGGGCCGCCTTCAAATGCACGGTTGAATAAAACACCTGCCAATATTCCATTTGTCTTCAGCAATTCGTGCATCTTTGTTACATAGGCAGAACGCAATGCCGGATCCAGGGCGCAAAAAAAAGTTTGTTCCAGAATCAGGTCGTAGGATCCTTTGTGCTCAAAAAAGTTGCCCAATAATACCCTGATAGAAGGGTTATCAGCAAATTTTTTTTGTAAGGATTCCACCAGGGCAGGGGCGATATCAATCAGGGTGATATTGGTAAAACCCTGGTTCAGCAGGTATTCCGCCTCATAGCTGTTGCCGCAGCCGGGAATCAGTATGCGCAGGTCCTTGCGTGTTAACTGGTCTATATAAGCTTTCAGGGGCGGGGAAACCTGTTTCATATCCCATCCTGTAGTATTACCCAGGTATTGACTGTTCCAATACTGTTCATTGAGGTCTTTATTTTGCATTTTACTAAGTTCTGATGTTCAGAAGACTTGTTGGGTTACAAAAGTTACACAATCTGCTGTTCGGTTTTATTTCAGAAGATCCGGATCATTGCCTGTAAGGTAGGGGAGGTTGGCAGTGATTTTTTCCAGACTCCAGTTCCACCACTTCAACAGGAGCAGACGACTGATTTTTTCCTCTGAGAACCTTTTTTTAATTTCTGTGGCCGGATTGCCTCCCACAATTGAATAAGGTGCTACGTCTTTGGTAACGGTGCTGTTGGTTGCAATAATGGCGCCATCTCCAATGGTTACACCCGCCATAATGGTTACATTGTATCCGATCCAAACATCATTTCCGATCAGGATATCTCCCTTTTTCGGATATTCCCTTCCCTTCATTGCTTCTTCCCATCCGTTGCCAAAAATGGCAAATGGATATGTTGAAATCGCATTTGTAAGATGGTTGGCGCCATTCATGATGAAAGTGGGGTTGGAAGCAATCATGCAAAACTTGCCGATGATCAGCTTGTCACCAATAAAGTCGAAATGATATTTTACGTTTTTTTCAAAGTTGTGGACATCCTCAAAATCGTCATAGTAGGTATAGTCGCCTACAATGATATTGGGGTTTTTGATGATATTTTTTAAAAAACACAGCCTATTGTAATGTGGCAGCGGAAAAACAATGTCTTTATCTGGTCCTGTCATGATTTTATTTTTTGTATTGGTGAATTAAACGATCCAGCTTTTGGTGAATATGATCCGTAACGATTCCTCCATGAAAACAAATCAGCTTACTGATGTCCAACTCCCGGATTTTTTGAACGGAGTGAATGGCTGCGCAAAGATCCAGAGTGAATTCGGGATTGGCTATATTCAATTCACCCCCTGTTTCCACTACTACTGCATCATTGGCAATCAGTGTTTTTGATGCTTCGATATAAAGGGAAATATGTCCCCTCGTGTGTCCCGGTGTTTCAATTACCCGGATACATCCATTGATCAGGTCATTGTGTTGAAGAAGATGGTCGATTGCCGGAATCCGCTGAAAGGATCGTTGCAGTTCCACAAACCTCTGCCCCCATGCCTGCTGCTCCTCGGGCAATTGCTGTAATAATTGTCTGGCCTGTACCAGTCTTTCTGCTTCCATCTTTCCGGTAACGGAGGGCTCTTCCGTTTTGCTGCAATACACGTGGAGAGAAGGGTGCATTTTTTTGATGGTGTACAAAGCTCCCAAATGATCAATATCGTCGTGAGAAATGATAATGCCATGCAGATCGGTGATGTCTATGCCATATTGATTGAGCTCCGAGCGGAGCTGCGGAAGAGTTTCTTCGTAACCGGTGTCTGTCAGGAAATATTGCCCCTTGATCTCCATCAGGGTGGGGTGTATATGGCTGATGGCATTCTGCTGGTTGAATGCTATATCAAGAACGGAGATTGTCATATCAATTTTGATTTTGACGAAAAGGATTCAATACGAAAATGAACGGTGCCTTATTCAGGGTTTAATATCCTGTTCTCCAATGCCTTTTCAATTCTTGTGTCTGGTATAAACCAGATGATAGCTACCAGAATATAAAGCGCTAAACTGGCCGGAGTGTAAAAAAAGGCCGTTGCAACTCCAATCAGGTAAAGCAGTATTGACCATTTTCCTTTATGATCTTTTTTAAAAGCCAATTTAAGTTTAGAATTTTTCCCTTCATATGCAATAATCGCAAGAACCAGCAATCTCCAGGATACTGCGCTCATCAACAAGATAAACCCGTAAAATGCAACAGGATTCGTTTCAAAATGATTTTCCCCCATCCACCCTGTTGCAAATGGCAGGAGAGATAACCAGAACAGCAGGTGGAGGTTTGCCCAAAGGATGTTTCCATTGATTTTCTCTACTGCATACATCAAATGATGGTGATTGTTCCAATAAATTCCGATATAGATGAAACTGAACAGGTAGGTTAAAACTACAGGTACCAATTCCTTTAATACCTCCCATTTTGTACCCAGCGGCACTTTCAGTTCCAGTACCATAATGGTAATGATGATGGCCAATACCCCATCACTGAATGCCTCCACCCTGTTTGTTTTCATGTCATTCTGAATTTAGGTTAATCAATAAGTCGCTGTACGACCTGTCAATTACCTGGTTTTGTGTTAATTCAAAAAACTGAAAGTAATGATTGCACTGTTGCTGCAGTTCCTCGGTTGTGAATGTTCCGTTGTGATCAATGGCTTCCACTTCTATAAATGTTCCCAGGTTTTCAACGCTGTCAAAGTGGAATTTCACATTTTTGATAAAATAGATTTTCCGCTTCTTGTCAACAATTGCTTTTATGCCCAGTTGGTGTACCATGATTTTTTTTAAAGCCGGGTCGGGAAGGTGTTTATAGAGGATAACATCTGATTGTTTGGATCCTGCAACATCTGCCCTGTCGTAATTAATCAGTGCGTTTTCAATATTACCTTCCCTAAGTTTTAACCTTCCCTTGGGTACATTAAAATAGGTATCTGTCTGGTGATCCAATCCATGATACATCGGGTGCAGTGTTAACAGCTTGGTTTCATATGGCTCCAGGCTGTCTACTTTTGCTTTGAACTCGAAATTTTTTACATGCATATTGCTGTTTCTTTGTTCAAGTTACTTAAAATTTAACTTTCAAATAATGGTCATATAAAGGAGTTATCTCTTTCTGAATATCATTGTGAGAATTCTCGGTATGCCCTGCCGGTCATCGTTGTCAAAGTATTCGTTGATCAGCTCTATTTCGAAACCTGCCGCCTGTGCCCCGCCGGTAAAATCGGAGATGTGGTGGTTAAAGCAGGCAACTACCTGTGTTCCCTGTGCCGTATCAAACCGGGCTTTTGTTCCGCTATACTGTTTGAAAGGATGCAGTTCACCGATATAGACCTTTCCTCCGGGCGCAAGTGCAAGATGTGCTTTGTGCAAAATGGGGCTAAGGTCATTGATATGTTCCAGCACCAGGCTGAATGTAATCAGGTCAAATGGCTGACGGGCAAAATCCCAGTTTTGGGTAATATCAGCCTGCTGAAATGCCACCCGACCGGAAGTGATTTTGCTTTTTGCAACTGCCAGCATTTTATCCGAAAGATCCACTGCCAGAAGTTCATCTGTAATGGTTTGAAGCCATGCAGTATTTTTTCCGGTTCCGCAACCGATCTCAAGTATCCGCTTACAACGAAGCTCCGACAAAGTCTGCCTGAGTGAAACAGCTTCCAGATCCCTGGTTTTGTTTTGATTGGTGTCGTACTGTTCCGACCATTGGTCATATGCCTGCTGAACGTTCATGTTTACTGTGTTTTGCGGACTCAAAAATACAGCGCCCCTTGTATTCACAAAACCACTTGTCAAAAAAAAAACTCACCCTGGCCCTGCATTCAGTATGGGTACGCATCCTGTTCGTTTTCAACATAAAGTGAATAACAACTTCTTGCCGATTAATTTTTAGGCTATTATTTTACAGCGGAATCTGGTTGACAATACAATGTGTATTTCATTAAAAGGGAATCAGGTGTAAGTCCTGAACTATCCCCGTAGCTGTAAGCTCTGTTTAGTTTGTTGATACATCATGCCACTGACTGTAAGGTTCGGGAAGGCGTTCAACAATGGAGCAAGTCAGAAGACCTGCCAGATCATCAATTGAGTAACAACGCTTTCGGGTGAAAGGCATGGTACTGAAAGTTTCTGTTGCTACGGCAGCCCAATCTCTCAGCACTATATATTTTATCTGCAAGTAAATAGCCACTTGTAAACTACTTATGATGCAGCATACCAATGAAATACTCTTAAAAGAGAATAAGGATCGCTTTGTAATCCTTCCGATTAATTATCCCATTATCTGGGAACATTACAAGCGCCACGAAGCCAGCTTCTGGACAGCAGAAGAAATTGATCTCAGCAGCGACCTGAAAGACTGGGAAAGCCTGAACAACGGCGAACGTCATTTTATTTCTCATGTGTTGGCCTTTTTTGCTGCAAGTGATGGTATTGTAAATGAAAATCTTGCAGTTAATTTCATGCGCGAAGTGCAGTTGCCGGAAGCCAGGTGTTTCTACGGATTCCAGATTATGATGGAAAATATTCATAGTGAAACATATGCACTGCTAATAGATACCTATATCAAAGACCCCGGGCATAAGGATAAGTTATTTCATGCTATCGATACTGTGCCTGCTGTTAAGAAAAAGGCAGAATGGGCGTTGCGATGGATTGCGCATGGCACGTTTGCAGAACGCCTTGTAGCTTTTGCTGCCGTTGAAGGAATCTTTTTCAGCGGAAGCTTTTGTTCAATTTTCTGGATGAAAAAAAGAGGACTGATGCCGGGGCTCACTTTTAGCAATGAATTGATCAGCCGCGATGAAGGGCTGCATTGTGAGTTTGCCTGTTTGTTGTACAGTATGCTTCAGCAAAAGCTTACGGAAGCAGAGGTGCATGCAATCATTTCAGATGCCGTAAAAATAGAAATGGAATTCATTACAGAAGCACTCCCTGTAGATTTGATAGGGATGAATGCCCGGTTAATGAAACAGTATATTTTGTTTGTAGCCGACCGTTGGTTAACGGAGCTGGGTTGTTCAAAAATTTACAATGTTGCCAATCCGTTTGATTTTATGGAAATGATCTCATTGCAGGGTAAAACAAATTTCTTTGAGAAGCGGGTGGGCGACTATCAGAAAGCGGGTATCATGAACAACAAGGATTCTCAGGCTTTCTCTACCGGAGAAGATTTTTAAATTGACCAATAAAAGATTACTGCTATGTATGTTATAAAAAGAAACGGGAAAAAAGAGTCGGTGCAATTTGATAAAGTAACTGCCCGCATCGGGAAACTCAGTTACAGTTTAAGTGCAATGGTGAATGTGATTGAAGTGGCTAAGAAAACCATTGAGGGTATTTATGCCGGGGTACCTACCACTGAACTGGATAGTCTGGCTGCGGAAACAGCCGCTTCACTTACCATAAAGCATCCTGATTATGCTATTCTGGCCTCCAGGATTGCAGTCAGTAATCTGCATAAGAACACTACCAAGCAATTCTCGACTACGATGCGTCGGTTGTACAATTATGTTGACCCTGCCAATGGCAAGAAGCTTCCGCTGATCGCTGATGATGTAATGGGGATTATTGATGAAAATGCAGAGATTCTCGATAGTTCTATCATATACGACCGGGATTTTGCATTTGATTACTTCGGTTTTAAAACACTGGAAAAGTCTTACCTGCTCAAAATTGACGGGAAAATTGCAGAACGCCCGCAGCATATGTATATGCGCGTTGCAATTGGGATTCACAAAGAAGATATTGAAAGCGCCATTGCTACGTATCATTTGATGAGTGAACGCTGGATGACACATGCCACCCCAACACTTTTTAACGCAGGCACCCCTAAGCCGCAAATGAGTTCCTGCTTTCTGCTGACCATGAAAGAAGACAGTATCGACGGTATTTATGATACCCTGAAGCAAACGGCAAAGATTTCGCAGAGCGCCGGCGGTATTGGCCTGGCTATTCACAATATCAGGGCTACGGGAAGTTATATCGGAGGAACCAACGGAACAAGTAACGGGATTATTCCAATGCTGAAGGTATTTAATGATACCGCCCGCTATGTAGATCAGGGCGGTGGAAAACGAAAAGGCGCTTTTGCAATTTATCTGGAACCCTGGCATGCGGATATATTTGAGTTTTTAGATCTGAGAAAGAATCATGGAAAGGAAGAGATGCGGGCGAGAGATCTCTTCTTTGCATTATGGATCTGCGATCTGTTTATGGAGAGGGTAGAGGCTAACGGTGAATGGAGTTTGTTCTGCCCGAACGAAGCGCCAGGCTTAAGTGAGTGTTGGGGGGAAGCTTTTGAAGCTTTATATACAAAATATGAGACTGAAGGGAAAGCAAGAAAAACCGTAAAGGCGCAAGACTTATGGTTTGCTGTGTTGCAGTCACAGATTGAAACAGGAACTCCTTATATGCTCTATAAGGATGCTGCCAACAGCAAAAGTAATCAGCAGAACCTGGGTACAATTAAAGGAAGTAATCTGTGCACGGAGATTATTGAGTACACCAGCCCGGATGAAGTGGCTGTTTGTAACCTGGCTTCGCTGGCATTGCCCCGTTTTGTGATTGGCGGTGTTTTTGATCATCAAAAATTATTTGAGGTAACATACCAGGCAACAATGAACCTGAATAAGATCATTGACCATAATTATTACCCGGTGGATGAAGCCCGCACATCCAATCTGAAACACCGTCCCATAGGGCTGGGGGTACAGGGGCTTGCCGATGTATTCATTTTATTGCGACTTCCATTTGAAAGTGATGAAGCCAAACAGTTGAACAAGGATATTTTTGAAACTATTTATTATGCTGCAATGACCGGCAGCAAAGACCTTGCAAAAGCACAAGGTGCATACTCCAGTTTTGCCGGTTCTCCGCTTTCTAAAGGAATATTTCAATTTGATATGTGGGGAGTAACTCCTTCTGACCGATGGAACTGGGTTTCGCTGAAAGCAGAAGTAAATCAATATGGTGTTCGAAATTCTTTATTGGTAGCTCCTATGCCAACAGCTTCTACCTCTCAGATTTTTGGGAATAACGAGTGTTTTGAACCTTATACATCTAATATTTATACGAGAAGAGTATTGAGCGGAGAGTTTATTATTGTAAATAAGCATCTGCTGAAAGACCTGGTTGAGCTGAACTTATGGAACGACCGGATAAAGAACAAAATCTTAGCTGCGAATGGTTCAATTCAACAAATTGACGAAATACCTGCCAACATCAAAGAACTCTATAAAACCGTATGGGAAATGAAACAGCGTAATATTATAGATATGGCAGCGGATAGAGGCGCTTTTATTTGTCAGTCCCAGTCTTTGAACCTGTTTATTGATCAGCCAGGTATGTCAAAACTTACATCTATGCACTTTTATGCCTGGAAGAAAGGATTGAAGACGGGTGTATATTATTTGCGTACGAAGGCGGCATCGCAGGCCGTTCAGTTTACTGTTGAAAAGCAGGTGAATAGCGAGATCAGTCCGGTTTCGTCATCGAACGGACTCCACCCCACTGTTCCGGGACCAGACAATATAGAGCCTACAGTACTTAATGGACAAGCCTGCAGCATGGAAGAAGGCTGTATCAGTTGTGGCTCTTAAGCTAGCGGGGAATATGTATCGGCAGGAAAATAAAGTTGTGCCCCTATATAAGTGCAACTACTGCCCATAAAGTGGCTGCAGAAACGATCATCCATAATAACACACCCTGTATCAGCGGCCTTAGACCAACAGACAGCAAGAGTTTTCCGGACAGTCCGGAGCCAATCAGAAACAGGGTAAGGGTTAATCCAGCTTTGGCAATACCGGTTAAGGAATGACCATACTGCCGAACAAAGGGAATGTATGTGTTTAGTACCACGGCTACAATAAACCAGCCAATGAAATAGGGGATTTTGATTTTACTGTCTTTGTTCCTGTAAATAAAAGCGGATATGAGCGCGAGGGGAATGATCCAAAGCGTCCTTGTCAGTTTTACGGTAGTTGCCGCTTCCAAGGCCTGCGCGCCATACCTGCTGGCAGCGCCGACTACAGAACTTGTATCGTGAATAGCTATTGCCGACCATAAACCAAATGCAGTTTGTGATAAGTGAAGCAGGTGCCCGGTAAACGGGAACAGGAATAAAGCAATCGAGTTCAAAATGAATACAGTACCCAGGGCTACTGATATTTGTTTTTCTTCGGCCTTTATTACAGGAGCGATGGTTGCTATCGCACTGCCACCGCAGATGGCAGTGCCGGCAGCAATCAGGTAAGATGTTTTCTGTTCTATCTTCAAAAACTTTCCCAACAAAAAACCGGCAGTCAGTGTGCCGATGATAGAAACAAAGGCGAATCCAATGCCTTCTTTTCCTGCTTTCACGGCACTGTTCACATTCATCCCAAAACCCAGACCTACCACAGAAACCTGTAACAGGATATGAGTGGCTTTATGGTTCAGGTGTAAATAGGGGTGCCCAATCAATTGGGCAGCAATCAGTCCCATCAACAGGGCACCAGGAGGGGATATCAACGGTGATAAACAAAAGGCCGCAGCAGCGAGAAAGATGATTTCTCTTGCAGTAAAACTGCGGTCTAACAGGCTTCTGCCGGGCTTTTCAGGTGTTCGTATTGCCGGTGCTTGATCCATGGTAATAGCTTTGATTTTGATAGCACAAAGCTCCCCTGGATCAGGCCGGCAAAGAAATCGTTATAAGTAATGCCTGATTACCTGAAGTTATAATGCCGGGCAAATTTCATGAACAAATCCGGCAGGGCCTCCGGTTGGCCATGCAGTTGTATGAAGTTAAAATTCCGTTGAATAGACAGCCCCTTTACATCTATAATACAACATTCTTTGTGGTGGAGTTCTTTTAAGATAGCATGTACAGACAGAAAAGCCATGGCGCTGGAGTTCAGGAGATACAATTTCATACTCTCTGTACTACCCAATTGCATTTCTTTTTGTAATTGAGCAATTTTGATGCCCAACGGCTTTAGCGCATGTGCCAGCACTTCCAGCGTTCCGGAGCCGGGTTCCCTTAAAAGCAAGGGGATTTTTAATAATTCTTCGGGTTTGATCGACTGCTTTTTGGATAAGGGGTGATTGGCATTTGCTACTAATACGAGTTCGTCTTTGATGAACTCCGTGTATTTGAACAGCGCGTTTTTTGATTGGCCTTCAATAATGGCCAGGTCAATGCTCTTGTTCTGCAATGCCTGCTCTATCTGCTCCGTATTATTGGTAAACAGGGAAACCTTGATGTCGGTAAACTTTTGATGAAATGCAGCAAGTACAGGTGGTAATACATATTGCGCAACAGTGGTGCTTGCGCCAATCCTGAGTTTACCGCTGTGCAGTTGCGCGAAACTGTTCATTTCGAATTCGAGGTTGCGATAAATGGAAAATAGTTCTTCCGTATGTGTCAGGAGGGTATCTCCCGCAGGAGTGAGTTTTATTTTGGTTCCTTTCCGCTCAAACAGTTTCAGTTTAAAGTGAGTTTCAATTTCACGGATATGTTTGGTGACCGCCGGTTGTGTAATATACAGTTCCTCCGCCGCTTTTGTAAAACTGAGGCGCCTTGCAACGGTATGGAAAACCTGTAAGCGAAAATCGAACATGTTGGATGACGGATTTTAACCGAAGCTACGAAAAAGCAGTTCGGGGGGCAATTTTTGAGCTATTTAGCGGCTTGGGTTAATCAGTATTTCAATATATTTTCGACTCTTCATCTTTTTTATTGAAGCCTCCCTTGCCCTGGCTTCTTTCAATGTTTGATACTTTTCCTGGTATTTGACTGACCAGGGAATACCGGCCTTGGTAGATTTATTTCTTCCCGTATTGTGCTGTTGGATTCTGATATCTAAATCCTCACAGCACCCCGTATAATACTTGTTTAATAAGGGTGAATATAAAATGTATACGGTATAGTGCATAAAAAAAGCCCCTTGCGGGGCTTTAAAGCTGTGGAGAGTATCGGGGTCGAACCGACGACCTCTTGCATGCCATGCAAGCGCTCTAGCCAACTGAGCTAACCCCCCATGATAAATATTTCAAAAACGATTCGCTCGCCGAACCGCGACCTTCCCGATTCCATCGGGACGCTCTAGCCAACTGAGCTAACCCCCATCGGACTGCAAATGTATAGGCAGGAAGATTACGGACAAAATTTTAGTTTGGGAAACAGGGGGGCGCCTAAGTTGGCTTTTCCCTGTATAATCAGTAATTTTCATGCATCAATTACCCCCTAAACGCAATCTATGTCAATCCTGCTTCTTTCCCCTGATACGGTGGTGAAACCCAAGGGCCATTATTCACCGGGGGCGGTACACAACGGTATTGTATATGTGTCCGGTCAGCTCCCGCTGGATGCTGAGGGAAAACCCTGCCTCGATTCCATTGAAATGCAAACCACGCAGTGTATGCAGAATGTGGAGCAGATCCTGCTGGCGGCAGGTTCCGATCTGCAGCACATCCTCAAAATCAGCATTTTTGTAAGCGATATTGCGCATTGGCCAAAGGTGAATGAAACCTATGCCAGGATTATGGGAGATCATAAACCGGCCAGAATCATTGTTCCCTGCAAGGATTTTAACTATGGAGCCGCAATTGAAATTGAATGTATTGCTGCTGTTAAATAGATGTATATGCAAAAGATCACTAAAGAAGATATTGAACAGGCGCATGCCAGGATTAAACCCTATATTCATCGTACACCGGTACTGACCAATAAAAGCATCAATGATATTGCGGGCACTGAACTGTTTTTTAAATGTGAAAACCTGCAGAAAATAGGGGCCTTTAAAATCAGGGGAGGAATGAATGCAGCCCTTTCGCTTTCTCCGGAGAAATTGAAAAACGGGATAGCTACGCATTCTTCCGGCAATCATGCACAGGCGATTGCTTATGCGGCAAAAGTGCTGGGAACAAAAGCTTACATTGTAATGCCGAGTACTTCTCCTTCTGTTAAAGTGAATGCGGTAAAGGGGTATGGCGCTGAAATTACTTTTTGCGAGCCCAATCAGACTGCCCGTGAAGCGGCGGTGGAGAAAATTATAGCTGAAACGGGCGCGGAGTTCATTCATCCATACGACGATTACAGAGTCATCACCGGGCAGGCCACCTGCGTAAAAGAATTACTGGAAGAAGTACCCGATCTGCGGGCAGTTATTGCACCCGTGGGCGGCGGCGGACTCTTATCCGGTACCTGTTTGGGAGCTCATTATTTCAATCCGCGTATTGAAATTTATGCAGGGGAGCCGGAGGGTGCTGCGGATGCCATCCTCAGTTTCAAGAGCGGCAGGGTAGAGAAAGCTCCGTTTGTAAAAACCATTGCAGATGGTCTGATGACCACCCTGAGTGAGCAAACACTCTTCATTATAAGGGAACACCTCAAAGATGTTTTCCTGGTTTCAGATGATGAGATCAAAGCGGCATTAAAATTGGTATACGAAAGAATGAAAATAGTGGTTGAACCCAGTTCTGTTGTTCCATTGGCCGCAGTGCTGAAAAACAAAGAACTGTTTGCAGGCAAGAAAACAGGAATCATTTTAAGCGGTGGCAATGTAGACCTGACCCGCTTTAGTGAATGGTTCCAATAAAAGCATTATGTTGAAGAAAATATTGATCATCATTAGCCTGGCGCTATCCATGTCCTCCGTACACGCACAAACAAGACTAACTGCGGATCCGAATGCTACCCGGCAAACAAAGAATCTGTACAGGAACCTGCTGAAGGCGCTTCCGGAAGGAATTCTGTTTGGGCACCAGGATGATCTCGCATACGGAATGGGCTGGATCGATGTGCCTGGTAAGAGTACTATTAAAGATGCTGTGGGCGAATATCCCGCCGTTTACGGATGGGAATTAGGGAATATTGAACTGGGCGATCTGCATAACCTCGACAGTGTTTCTTTCGATAAAATGAAAAACTATATCCGGGAAGGATATGCGCGGGGAGGGGTGATCACGATCAGTTGGCATGCCAATCATCCGGTTACAGGAGGCAATGCCTGGGATACCACGCATGGAGCAGTGGATGCCATTATTCCCGGGGGCTCAAAGCATGAGATTTTTAAATTGTGGCTGGACCGTGTGGCCAATTTTATGCTGGATCTGAAAACGGCCAAAGGAGAGCCTATCCCCGTGATTTTCCGGCCTTATCATGAGTTTACCGGCAATTGGTTCTGGTGGTGCCAGAATGCCTGCACCCCCGATGAGTTCAAGGAACTCTGGCGGTTTACCTATACCTATTTTACGGAGAACAGGGGAGTACATAACCTGCTCTATGCTTATAACCCGGAGAAGTATGAAACCAGGGAACAATACCTGGAACGCTATCCGGGCGATGCGTATGTAGATATTCTGAGCCTGGATATGTACCAGTACGGAGATCCCGCCAATAGCGATGCGTTTGAAACATCGCTTCATCACCGCCTCGGTATTCTAACCGAAATTGCAAAAGAAAAAAATAAGATTCCCGCATTGGCAGAAACTGGTTTCCTCAATACCCCCTATGCACAATGGTTCACACAAAAACTGATGAAGGGTATCGGCGATCATCCGCTTTCTTATGTATTACTCTGGAGAGATGGCGGTTATGTGAATGGTCCGGAAAAAGGAAGTTATATACCGTCCCAGGATCATTTTATTCCCGTAGGAAGTGACCCCGCTTTCTGGGATTTTCAGCAGCTTTACCGCTCCGGAAAATTCTTATTCCAGAAAAAAACTGCCCTACTAAAATTGTATGAATAATGCCGGGAACAGCTCTTCAACATAAAAATTTTGACGCCATTGTAATCGGGTCTGGCATCAGCGGAGGCTGGGCTGCAAAAGAGCTTTGCGAGAAGGGATTGAAGACCCTGGTGTTGGAAAGGGGCCCGAATGTGGATCACCTCAAAGATTATCCAACGGCAACGCTGCATCCATGGGATTTTCCGCACAGGGGAAAAATTCCACCTCCCGAAATGGACCTGGATCCGATTGTGAGTAACTGTTATGCATATACGGAAGCGAGTAAACATTTTTTTGTAAAGGATCGGGAGCACCCATACGTGCAGGAGAAACCCTTCAGCTGGATCAGGGGGTATCAGGTAGGCGGCAAATCGCTTACCTGGGCAAGACAAACCCAACGCTGGAGCAAATATGAATTTGAAGCTCCGCTGCGCGACGGATTTGCGGTGGACTGGCCGGTACGGTACGATGACCTGGCGCCCTGGTACAGTTATGTAGAAAAATTTGCGGGCATCAGCGGCAGCAAAGACGGATTGGATACCCTGCCCGATGGGGAATTCCTTCCCCCTTGGGAAATGAATTGTGCAGAGCTTGAGATGAAGGAGAAAATCATGCAGGCTTTTCCGGGAAGGCATGTGGTACACGGAAGATGTGCACACCTGACCGAACCTGCATCCGTTCACCTGGAACTCGGAAGGGGCAGATGCCAGGCCAGGAATCTCTGTGAAAGGGGCTGTCCGTTTGGAGGTTATTTCAGTTCCAACAGTGCTACGTTGCCTGCTGCAAAAAAAACAGGAAATCTTTTTCTGCAACCGCACAGTGTGGTGGATTCCCTTATTTATGATGAAACCAAACAAAGGGCAACCGGTGTAAGAATAATTCATGCAATTACCCATGAGGTAACCGAATATTTTGCACGCATCATTTTTGTAAATGCTTCCTGTTTAAATACCAACCTGATTCTGCTGAACTCTAAAAGCAATCGTTTTCCCAACGGGTTGGGCAACGACAACGGACTTTTGGGAAAATACATAGCCTTTCATAATTACCGCGGTTCTATTGTTGCAGACTACCATGGTCTGGAAAACAAGTATTATTTTGGCCGGAGGCCCACACAGGTAATGATGCCCAATTTCAGGAATGTGGAACGCCAGGAAATGGATTTCAAGCGGGGGTACATGGTACACTTCAGTGCCAACAGGGTTGCGCCGAATGCAGATATTGGTATTGGGGCGGCTTTTAAAGAAGCCATGACCGAGCCGGGCAGGTGGCATGTATTCATGATGATGCAAGGTGAAACCATTCCGAAAGAATCCAATTTTGTTGCACTCAGTGATTATGAACGGGACAACTGGGGTATTCCGCAATTGGTGGTTTCTGTAGACTACGATGAGAACGACGAAAAACTGCTGAACGATTTTTTACAGGAAGGAAAAGCCATGCTGGAAAAAGCTGGTTGTTTCAATATTCGCACCCGCGACAGCAAACAGGCACCGGGGCTGGATATTCATGAAATGGGTGGTGTTCGGATGGGACGTGATCCGGCAACCTCCCTGCTGAACGAATGGAACCAGTTGCACCAGTGTAAAAATGTTTTTGTAACGGATGGCGCCTGTATGAGTTCCACCGGCACACAAAACCCGTCACTCACGTATATGGCGCTTACGGCAAGAGCGGCGCAATATGCAGCGGAACAGTTTCAAAAAGGAACACTATAATATGCGAATGAACGCTGGTTATTTCTGATTTGCCTTTTTTACCTGCTCCAGGTAAGCTGCACTGTCTCCTTTTGGGATGCTCAGTGAATGCCATTGCTCTTTTTTGATCATTCTGCCGATGTACACAATCTGCCCTACATGATAGGGATAGTGTGCCAGTTGCCGCAGGATGGCGTCATATACTTTCAGCGGTTCTGTACGGATGGTGACTGTTTTATCCAGATCCGCTTCCTGCAACGACTCCAGCGTGTTGAACAGACAGTTCCATCCATCGTTCCAAAAAGCCATCAGGTCTTGCCTGCTGCATTGCATGGGCTCAAATTCAGCATCTCTTTTGCGCCAGTGTTTCTCTCCGTCTTCTGTAAGAAAATTGGTCCATCTGCTGAGCATATTTCCATACATATGCTGTATGATTACCGCAATGCTGTTGCTCCCCGGATCGGGCTGCCAGAATAAATCATGGTCTTCCATCTGTTCAAAAGTATTATCGGCAAGTTCTTTGTAGTACCTGAGCCGTTTGATTGCATCTTTCAGAAAGTCCATAAATCAGTATTTAAAATCCTGCAACAGAATCATCTCCCCTTTTATCTGCAGCCACTTCCCTTCTTTTATTGGGCAAGAACCGGATTCCTTCCGTTCTGCCGATAGCGCCTCTTGGCGTAAGCTTATAGCCCATTTTCAGCAACTGCTCTTTGGTAGAAGGATCGAAGTCATTTTCGATCATCACTTCATCCGGCAGCCACTGGTGATGGAATTTGGGTTTGTCTATGGCATCCCCAACCGTCATATTGAAATCAATGATGTTTACAATAGCCTGGTAAACAGATGTAGGGATGGTGGTGCCTCCCGGTGTACCAATTACAATATAGGGTTTGTTGTTTTTTAATACCATTGTCGGCGTCATGGAACTGAGCATACGCTTGCCAGGCTGAATAGCATTTGCTTCCCCTCCGATGGCTCCATACATATTCGGTACTCCCGGTTTAACACTGAAATCGTCCATCTCATTGTTCAGCAGGAAGCCCGCGCCACCTACTACTGTTCTGCAACCATAACTGTTGTTGAGTGTGGTGGTTACTGATACCATATTCCCGGCAGGGTCTACAATGCTGAGATGTGTGGTTTCTTCGCTTTCTTTGATTACACCGGCTTTCACTGCAGTGCTTACACCTGCCTTGTCGGCTTGGTAATCTTTCATGCGTTCTGTTAAATAGGCTTCGCTCATCAGTGTTTTAACCGGTACCTTAAAGAAGTCCGGATCGCCCATGTATTCGGCCCTGTCTGCATAAGCCCTGCGTTCGGCTTCAATCATTAACTGAACAGTTTTAGGCGTTTGAAATCCCATTTTGCCAACCGGATATTTTTCAATCATTCCGAGCATTTGTGCAAGTAATATGCCACCGCTGCTGGGTGGTGCAAAACTGATGATCTGGTGTCCCCGATATTGAAAGGTCAATGGGTTTCTTAGTTTGGCTGTATAGTTTTTCAGGTCATCGGCGGTCAGGATTCCGTTTCCCCTGCGCATTTCCTCCACAATCAGTTCAGCGGTTTTGCCTTCGTAAAAACCACGGGCGCCGTCTTTCTGTATGCGTTGTAAGGTGGCGGCCAGTTCTTTTTGAACCAGTGTGTCGCCTACTTTCCATTTTACAGCAGGGGCCAGCACGGTTGACTGTGTACTGTTCCTGGCAATGGACTCTTTTACACTGTTCAGGCTTCCCGCCTCTTTTTCGGTTAACACATATCCCTTGGTGGCAATATCGATCGCCGGTTGAATCAACTGTTCAAAAGACAACTTTGCATAAGGCAGGGTTGCAAAAAGACCGGCGACCGTTCCGGGAATTCCAGAAGCCAGGTGCCCGTTTTGCGAAAGATTTAATTGAGCGTTCCCGTTTTTATCGAGGTACATATCCCGATGGGCTTTTTCGGGTGCGGCTTCCCGATAATCTATGCCAATCAGTTCCCCATTGATTTTTCTTCCGAGCAAAAAGCCACCTCCGCCGATATTTCCGGCATTCGGGTAAACCACTGCCAGCACCAGTTGCGTGGCAATGGCCGCATCAAATGCATTCCCGCCTCTTTTCATAACGGCTGCCCCCACCATACTTGCCAGGGGATGTGCACTGCTCACTGCCGCCTGTTTATACTCGGCTCTTTTCTGAACGGTATAACGATATGGATTGATTTCCTTACCCGGGCCTATAATAGATAATCCCGGTTGTGCGTGCAGGGTTCCAATAACCAGCAAAGCGCTGAAGAGTGGTGCTAATTTTCTCATGCCGTCAAATTACAGCTTTTTGTTGTATCCATTCATCCATTTTTAGGAAACTAATCGGTGAAATCGGCCGCAGTTTTTAGCTTTATTACTACATTCACCCATATTTTAAGTTATATGAGAAAAATTCTAATTGCTTCATTCTTAACGATTTTCTCCGGAGTACTCTTTGCACAAACGGTGCAAACTCCGGAAGCATTCCTCGGGTATAAAGTTGGTACCCGTTTTACAAGGCATCACCGGTTGGTGGAATATGCCAAATATATTGCACAGGCCCGTCCTGATATGGTGAAAACGGAAAAATACGGTGAAACCAATGAAGGGAGAGAACTGATGATCGCCATGATCAGCTCGCCTGAAAATATGCAGAAACTGGAATCCATCCGCCAGAATAACCTGAAACTGGCTGCGGCAGACAATGCGGCCCGGGCAGATAATGCACCTGCGATCGTTTGGCTGAGCTTTAACGTACATGGCAATGAGGCTTCTTCTTCCGAAGCGTTTCTGCTTACCATACACGCACTTACCGATCCTGCCAATACCCAAACAAAGGAATGGCTGAAAAATACGGTGGTGATCCTGGATCCCTGCATCAACCCCGATGGCCGCGACCGCTATGTAAACTGGTATAATTCTGTAGTAAGTAAGCAATACAATGCGGATCCTTTTTCCAGAGAGCATGCGGAACCATGGCCCGGCGGAAGAAGCAACCATTATAATTTTGACCTGAACCGTGACTGGGCCTGGCAAACACAGGTGGAAACCCAACAGCGTATAAAAAAATACAGGGAATGGTTGCCCCAGGTTCATGTAGACTATCACGAGCAGGGTTTTAATGAGCCTTATTATTTTGCACCTGCCGCTGAACCTATTCATGAAGTCATTACTCCCTGGCAGAGAGAACTGCAGGTGATGATTGGAAAGAACCACGCCAGGTATTTTGACAACAACAACTGGTTGTTCTTTACCAAAGAGCGGTTTGATTTATTGTATCCTTCCTACGGTGATACCTATCCGATGTATAACGGGGCAATCGGTATGACCTATGAGCAGGGTGGTATCAGGGCCGGTTTGGGTATCCTGAATGAAGACAACGATACTTTAACGCTTGTAGACAGAGCGGCCCATCACTTCACTACCAGCTTGTCTACCATTGAGGTGGTAGCGAAAAACAAGCAGCGGGTGGTTGCCGAGTACAAGAAGTTTTTTGAAGACAGTCGTGCCGGAAAGATCGGGGAATACAAAACCTATGTGTTTACTTCCAAAGAAGAAAACAAGATTGCCGCATTAAAACAATTATTGCAACAGAATGGCATTGAGTTTGGCTCGCTTAATACTAAAAATTTCCGGGGCTACAATTATTTCACCGGCAAAGACGATGCTTTTTCAGATGAAGGCCATCATGTTGCCATCAGTGCTTATCAACAAAGCGCTGTTATGGCAAAAGTGTTGCTGGAACCCAAAACAATTGTATCTGATTCCAATACTTACGACATTACTGCATGGTCTGCAGCCTATGCCTATGGCGTTAAGGGCTATGCTGTAAAAGAAAAACTGGAAGTAAATACCGGCAGCAAAATTACTGTTCTTACAGATGCTGCCAGTAATTATGGTGTTTTGATTCCTTACAACTCGTTCAACAGTGCAAAAGTGCTGGCTCAATTGCTGAAGAATGGCGTTAAAGTGCGGTTTGCCGAAAAACCATTTACATACAACAACAAAAACTTCGACAGGGGTACACTGATTGTGCTAAAAACCAGCAATGGTAACAAGAACTGGTTACAGATTGCCAACGAGGCCTGCAGAAAGAACAATGTGCAGGCCGTTGCCGTTGAAACCGGTTATATGGATAAGGGGGCCGATTTTGGTTCTTCTGATATCAAGAATATTGCAGCAACGCCAAAAATAGTGGTGGTTACCGGAGACCAGACTTCCTCTCTGGGGGCCGGTGAGGTCTGGCATTATTTTGACAAGCAACTGGATTACCCCATCACCATGGTGAACGCGATGGACCTGGGCAGAACCAATCTGAAGAATTACCAGGTGCTGGTTTTACCCGACGGTGGTTACAGGAACTTCAATGAGAAAGCGATGACTGATAAACTGAAAGATTTTGTTCGCGGTGGCGGTAAAATTGTTGCAATGGAAAATGCGGTATCTGTGCTGGCCAGTGCAGATTTCGGCATTAAAGCAAGGGATACTAAAGCCGATGGTAAATCGGAAGATACCATCGTTAAAAAATATGCCGACCGCGAAAAAGATTATCTCACCAACTCTATTCCCGGCGCTATTTATAAAGTAGAACTGGACAACACGCACCCGCTTGCTTTCGGCTATCCGGAGTTCTACTATACATTGAAGCAGGACAACAGCCTGTATGAGTTCCTGAAAGAAGGCTGGAATGTGGGCACCATTAAGAAAGACGCTTATGTTACCGGGTTCGCCGGCGCTAAAATGAAGCCCCGGTTGAAAGACGGGTTGTTGTTTGGCGTACAGGATATGGGAGCGGGTTCTGTAGTATATATTACAGAAGACCTGTTGTTCCGTAATTTCTGGGAGAATGGTAAACTGCTGTTTGCCAATGCAGTATTCCTGGTAGGACAGTAGTAATGATTTTTAGCTGGTTACAGCTCCTTATAAAAAAGCCCCGGAAAACCGGGGCTTTTTTATTGGTGGCATTGGGGAATCAGAGCCTGATGTTTACTGCCAGCATGAAATTTCTGCCTGCCATGGGGTAATAATAATTTTCAGTTGACAGTACTCCACTGTATACATAACTGAATGTGTATCCGTTGGGCTCGTACTTTTTATTGAACAGGTTGTTTACCTGGAAGATGACCTGTATTTCCCGGGAAGTTTTTTTGCGGACAGTGTAAACAGCCCTGATGTCCTGCGTAAAGTAACCGTTCAGTTTCCGGTTTTCGTTTTGTGTGTTATCGAGATATTGTTTGCCCACATATTTACCCAGCAGGCTCAGTTCCGCATTCAACAGGGGCGTAAAATGGATGGCTGCATTGCCGATGGTATTGGCAGAGAAGGAGATATCCTTGTTTTCATGCTGCTTGGTCTGTTGTGTTCCGTCGTCATAGTTGTCTATATACTCTGTAAACGATTTGATTTTGTTTTTGCTGAGGGTCAGGTTACCAGATATCCTCATCCAGGGTGTCATTACTGCGGATGCCTGTAACTCAATTCCCATGCGGTAACTGGAAGGGATATTGGTTCTGGTATAGGCGCCCACATCGTTGATCTTTCCGGTGAGTACCAACTGATTTTTATAATTCATATAATACAGGGTAGCCCCATAGGAATACCGGCTTTCCTTCTTTTCTATTCCCAGTTCCCAGTCTTCCAGTGTTTCATGTGAAGGCTGTGTCAGTATACCCGCTTCAAAATCTTCCCTGTTGGGTTCTTTCCTGCCCACTGCAAGGCTCAGGTAACCCTGCCATCCGTTTTTTTGATAACTGATACCTGCCTTGGGATTAACAAAGTCAAATTTCCTGTCGATAAACAGCCCGGGATTATTGCTGAACCCGTTCATGCTATGGGCTATATGCCGGTACTGGAGATCTGCAAAACCTGTGAGTTGTGCTGTAAAGCGGTGCTGCCATTTGGCATAGATATTCACATCGTTTTTATTGGCAGGCCGGTGATAGTACTGATAGTTGTCCGGAAGGGTACCCCGCTCCATCCAGGTGATTTTCCCGATATGTTTGCCATCGTACCGGGTCCATCCTCCGCCAATGGTCCATTCTTCCCGATCGGTTTTGTATTGAAAGGAAGCGATCTGACCGTAGAAATAATTATCCAGCCAGCGTTGCCTTACCAGGTTGGTGGATGTGTAAGTGGTTCCACCTGTTGCTATATCCGGCAGCCCGTATTTGGAATAAGCCTGGTCGGCTTTGTATTCTTCATAATAGCCTTTGCCTCTTGTAAGAAACAATGCTGTATTGAAAGACCACCCGCGGCCCAGAGACTGGTTCAGGAACAGTTGGTAATGTGTTTGTGTATAGTTGTCGGTCTGGTTATCGTAAGGAGCGCCTGGTTTTTCCATTCCTGCCGGATTAAATTTCCGGTTGGTGACCAGTGTGGCTGCATCTATACCGTACCATGCCTGGTAGGTTTTTTCATGACCGGAAAAAATATTGAAGCGCAGCGCGGTATTCTTGTTGATATAGGCGGTGCCCAGGTAAAATGAACGCAGTTGACTGCTGGCTCTGTCGATATAGCCATCGCTGGAAATATTGCTGAGGCGTGCATCTATCAGGAAATGTTTGCCAATTAATCCGCTTCCTGCTTTCAGGGTGTTTTTCCAGGTATTGAAAGAACCGTAACTGTTGTTCAATTCGGCATAGGCTTTTTCGTTGTACTCATGAGTGCTCATGTTGAGTGTGGCGCCAAATGCGCCGGCGCCGTTGGAAGAAGTCCCAACGCCGCGTTGTACCTGTATGCTGCTCACAGACGATGAGAAGTCGGGCAGGTTTACAAAAAAAGTACCCATGCTTTCCGCGTCATTGTATGGAATGCCGTTCAGGGTTACGTTTACCCGGGTGGCATCCGTGCCGCGGATTCTGATGCCGGTGTAGCCCACCCCGTTTCCGGCATCTGAGTTCACCACCACCGATGGCGTCTGGTTCAGTAAAAACGGAATATCCTGTCCGAGGTTCTGTTGGGCGATGGCTGCTTTGCCAATATTGGTTTTGGTGAACGGCGCTCTGTCGGAAGCGCGGATCGATTTAACTTCCAGGGGTTGCAGAAATAAACTGACCGGAACCAGGGCATAGGAGGCGGTTTCCGTTAAATCGGAAGGCAGCCTGTAGTGGCCGTTGCGGTATCCAAGGCTGCTGATGGTAAAGGTTTCGCCTTGTGGTTTGGTGAAATTAAACTGGCCCTGCTCGTTGGTAAGGGTCTGCTGGTTGCCCAGCACCACCAGTGCACCTGCCAGCGGAGCATTGGTCTGGGCATCGGTTACGATGCCTTTGAATTTTTTTTTTGCCGGTTGAGCAGCCAGTGCCAGGGTTAGAAGCAAAATGGCTGTTGTTCCCATCATTTTTTTCATCTTTCAATGGTTTAAAAATTTAAAAATGGGAACAGGGAATGCAAATAGGAGAGGTCTGCTATAGAAGTGGAACACCTTCCCTTCGCAGGAATTACCCTGTTCAGGTTCTACGGGTATTTCTCAGCCGTCACGGAAAAGTTCCGATCCAGCACCCCGAGGACGCTGTAAAAATATCATTTTGTTTTTAATGAGCAACTGTAACTTTATTCCAGCAACTTCGTTACAATAAAAAACAACGTATGAAAAGGTATTTCTTGTGGATGATATTGCTGCTCCCCGCAGCGTTCGGATTTGCTCAGGATGAGAAAAATCTGGTATATGATGCCAATGCCCAGGTTAGAAAACTACCCGGTTTCAGCGGGGTGGAAGTGTCCGGAGCCATTGATTTGTACATTTCACAAGGCAGGGAAGAAGCGGTAGCCGTTAGCGCCGGCGATCCGGAACTGATTGACCGCATCAGAACCGAGGTGAGAGATAATATCCTGCATATTTATTTTGAAGGAAAGGGGCTGAACTGGCAGTCTAAATGGTCTAATAATAAGTTTAAGGCATATGTTACTTTTAAAAACCTCAATAGGCTGGAAGCGGGTGGGGCATGTAATGTTCGTTTTACCAGCCCCGTAAAACTTTCCGACCTCAAAATGGAGCTGTCGGGTGCCAGCGACCTGTTGATAGACGCTGATCTGGACGAACTGGTCATAGGCCTTAGCGGAGCTTCTGAGTGCAAAATGAGCGGAAAAGCAAATTATGCCAAAATCAACTGCAGCGGTGCCAGTTCACTTAAAGCTTATGATTTGAAAATCGGTAATTGCAAAATAGATGCTTCCGGCGCCTCCGGCGTAAGGATCACGGTAACCAAAGAACTGAATGCCAGGGCCAGCGGCGCCAGCAGTATTTCTTATAAGGGGGAAGGCCTGATCAGGGACATCAGCAGCAGCGGCGCATCCTCCGTAAAACACCGGTCTGCAGATTAATTTAAATTATATTTGGTAGGGAAGTTCCGCAGCCTTACTTTTGCACCCCATTACATCGCGAGGTAGAGCAGCGGTAGCTCGTCGGGCTCATAACCCGAAGGTCGGAGGTTCGATCCCCCCCCTCGCAACACATCGAAAAGCCTCTTTGGAGGCTTTTTTAGTTTAAATTACATCTATGAAATCCGGCTTTGTAAACATATTCGGCAGGCCTAACGCCGGTAAAAGCACGCTTCTAAACGCATTGATTGGAGAGAAGATGGCTATTGTTTCGCCCAAAGTGCAAACTACCAGGCACCGGATCAAGGCTTTTTTAAATAAACCCGGAGAATACCAGATTATTTTTTCGGATACCCCGGGCATCATTGATCCGAAGTATAAGCTGCATCAGAAAATGATGGACTCGGTAAAAGGGGCACTGGAAGACGCGGATGTGGCCCTGTTGATGGTAGATGCCAATGAATCCTTTGAGGAAGTGGATACCATTTTCTCTGCCCTGAAACTGAAAGTGCCTGCATTGGTGGTGCTGAATAAGATCGATATTGCCGGAAACGGCAGGATTGCACAGGCGGAAGCCTTTTTTAAGGACAAACCTTATTGCAAAAAGCTCATTAAAATAGGGGCGCTCGAAAAGTTGCACCTGAATAAATTGTTAGCGGCTATCCTGGAATTGCTGCCCGATGGGCAGCCGTTTTACAGTGAGGATGACCTCAGTGATCTGCCTACGAAATTTTTTGTGGCGGAAATGATTCGCGAAAAAATCTACGAGCTGTTTGCTGATGAAATTCCTTACCATACCGCCGTGATGGTAAACGAATTCAAAGAAAAAGAATCGCTGGTGAAAATACAGGCGGATATCATTGTGCACAGAGAAACCCAGAAGGCCATCATTATTGGTGATAAGGGTAAAATGATCCGCCAGATTGGAATGGAAGCCAGAAGGGATATTGAAGCTTTCCTGCAACGGAAAGTATTTTTGGAGCTGTTTGTAAAAGTTCGTCCTAAATGGCGCGACAACGATTTACAATTAAAAGAATATGGGTACCAGTAAAATGGTACTGATTACCTCAATCAAGTATAAAAACAAATGAGTTACACTGTTGCAATAGTAGGCCGCCCCAACGTGGGAAAGAGCACTTTCTTTAACCGATTGCTGGAGCAGCGAAAGGCCATTGTGGATGATATCAGTGGTGTTACCCGCGACAGGCAATACGGAGTGGCCGACTGGAACGGTAAGGTATTTAATCTGATTGATACCGGTGGTTTTGTACCGCAAAGCGAAGACATTTTTGAAACGGAAATCCGAAAACAGGTGAAGATTGCAATCGACGAGGCCAATGCCATCATTTTTATGGTGGATGTGGCAACCGGCATCACAGACCTGGATGAAGCGATGGCCGATCTGCTCCGAAGAAGCAGTAAACCTGTTTTTGTGGTGGTCAATAAGGTAGACAACGGAACCCGTGAGCTGGAAGCAACTGAGTTTTACAGCCTCGGTTTTGAGCACACTTTTTTTATCAGCAGTATTTCCGGAAGCGGTACCGGTGATCTGCTGGATGCCGTTGTAGCGAATATTAAACCGGAAGAAGCGGAAGAAACTGAGCGGGAAAATACATTGCCCAAATTTGCCATCATTGGTCAGCCCAATGTAGGAAAGTCTTCGCTGCTGAATGCCCTGATCGGGGAGGAGAGAACCATTGTGAGTGATATTGCCGGTACTACCCGCGATACCATCCATACCCACTATAAACTGTTCCAGAAAGAGTTCATGCTGATTGATACCGCAGGTATCCGTAAGAAAAGCAAGGAAAAAGACGACCTCGAATTTTATTCCATCATCCGCGCCATTAAAGCCATGGATGAGGCTGATGTTTGCCTGCTGGTGATAGATGCCGATAAGGGCATTACTGCGCAGGACATCACCATCTTCAGCCTGGCTGCCCGTAAAGGCAAGGGAATTGTAGTGTTGGTGAATAAATGGGACCTGGTGGAAAAGGAAACCAATACCGCCCGGGATTATGAAAGGCTGTTGAAGCAGAAACTGGCTCCTTTCAGCGATGTGCCGATTCTCTTTATCTCTGTTAAAGAAAAGACCCGGATTTTCAAAGCCATCGAACTGGCCCTGCAGGTTTATGAGAGCAAGACCCGCAGAATTGCCACTTCCGAGTTGAATGAGGTGATGTTGAAAGCCATTGCCAATTACCATGCGCCGGTGGTGAGGGGGCATTCCATTAAGATTAAATTTGTGACCCAGTTGCCCACGCATGTGCCGTCCTTTGCTTTTTTTACCAATTTCCCGGACGATATTAAAATGCCCTACAGAAACTACCTGGAGAACCAGTTACGGGCTAATTTTGACTTCAAAGGGGTGCCGTTACGCATATTTTTCAGGAAAAAGTAAAAAAGTAACGTTAAAATTTGTAAAATTGCTCCCGAACGCTATCTTTGCGCACA
>DATFAP010000024.1:0-69814 GCA_035254545.1 Sediminibacterium sp.
AATAAAGAATCGGGTGAAGGATAAAAGGGCATTTATTTTTTCAGCCAGGGACTTTGAAAACCAAGCTTCTTTAAGCCCGTCTGAATTTCAGGGCAACTCATGAATAGTTTCCAGAGCAATCCGCTGCGATGGTTTTCCATCATGACCACCACCGGCCCCTGGTCGATGGCAAGATACCTGGGGGGGAACCATTGCTGCTGTTCACTGAATGCATCATAGAATCCATACGGTCCCCAGAGTTGCCGGTTCATATCCGTGTACCAGTGTTTCATGGCAGCCATTGACTGTACTGGGGTATATGGAAAGGAAGACAATGCTGCTGTAGGTGCAATTACACCCAGATCTCTTCTTTCGTCCGGCGCATGACCTGCATAGCCCTCTACGGAATAACTTGACGTAAGCCCCCAACTGTTTGCCCCATACCCTTTAAACTTTTGGGGATTATTCACACACCACTGGTAATTGATCAGTGCCTGGTTTTTATTTTCCTGCCAGTAATCTGCATACCGGTCCTTCAATCCGCGGGGATCCAGCCCCAGGTAAGAATAATGCGCCCAGAACAAGGGACCGCCGTTCAATACATCCCCCTGGTGATTCATCTGCAGCCTGTAACCGAATTTTTCAGCAGGCTTTTTAATTGCTCCATTTTCTGCCCATCCCTGGTGGTATACTTCGGCCGGTACACCATGTGTGGGTGAAGAAGCCGCCAATACATACATAATCAGGCATTCATTGTATCCATGAACCGCAAAATTCATTTTCCAGCCATTGTTCGGACTCCAGTGCCAGTAGAGCGATTTGGTGCCATTGCGATACCAGTCAAATTCCACTTCCTTCCAGAGTTTGTCTGCCCTTGCGGCAACTTTTTTCTCGGTTGCATTTCCCTGCTGAAAATACTGGCGCACACACAGCAATGCCTGTATCATAAATGAGGATTCAACCAGGTCTCCCCCATCATCGTATTTGCTGAAGGGTTTCACCTTTCCTGTTCTCCCGTTCCACCAATGCGGCCACGCGCCATGAAAACGATCGGCCGTTTCCAGAAACTGTAGTACCCGCTCCAGCCTTTCCGCGCCCTGTTTACGGGTAATATATCCTCTTTCTATACCCACCAGGATTCCCATTACACCAAATCCGCCGCCGCCGCTGGTTACCACATCCTGATCGTGTTCGGGATAAATATTGTCTGTATGAATTCTTTCTCTTGCAAGGCCGCTGTTGGGTTCCGCTCCTTCCCAGAAATAACGGAAAGTCTGGCGCTGCACTTTATTGAACAGCGCCGTATCCGATGGAGCAATGGAGCCGTCTTTTACAGCAGCATTCTGCTGTGCGTATATATTTTCACCGGCGAACAAAAGGAATGCGGCAGAGACAACAGCCACCATATATTTTTTCATAACAACTTATTTAAACGATAATGCAGTATAAATTTAGTCAAATAGCTTCCAAAAAAGTATAACCCTCCAATGGAAGGTTATACCGCTTAAAAAACAAGTAACAAACATTTTTATTTCCCGGCAACGCCGAGATTGTAGAGCGCTTTGATATGCGCATCGGGTAAGGTGATATTATAAACCCGAAGCTCATCCATGTTTCCGGTCATTGCGGCAAAGCTGGCATCTGCACTTACCGATTTTCCCGGAATTACGTTGTAATTGCCGCCAATAATTACTTCACTGGGTTCATAGGCTTTGAAAAGGTTATTGCCGGTTCCGCGGCTCGCATAGGCGCCGGCCCTGGTGCCATTGATCCAGATATCAAAATAACCGGTACTGCTGTTGTAGTTAAGTACCAGATGCACCCACTTATCCATGCCAATGGTTGGTGTAATATATGGCATGTAAGTTGCGTCGCCGGGTACACCACGCAATACATTCACATTATCCTGTGTACCTCCGCCGATGGTTACAAAAGTGGGCTGCACTTTCAGGTTATTGATATCCGATGCCGGAAACGCATTGGTGTTCAGAATAAAATTGATGCTGCCGGTGAAAATACCTGGTCTTGCTAACTGGAACAGCATGGTTTTTTTAGAACCATTGTTTAAAATCTGTACCCAGGTACTGATGGCAAAATTCCTGAACACACCTGTTTTCAATGCCGGAAACTGATTGGCAAAATACAGGTATCCGGAAGTCAGTTTCAATGCCTGTCCTTTTACGCCTGTCGTTACAAATGCATCATTGGCGGTTGAAGAAGGCGCTGTATTACTTTTTGTTTCGCTCTTTGAACCATCAAATGGCCAGTAAGCCACCAGGCTCTCCGGGAATACCTCATCGGAGCTGCTGAAACCATCAATCTTGCCTGCATAGCTGCTGGTGGAAACAGGCGGTAGTTTATTGGGGTTGCCGTCTTTTTTGCACGATACCATACCTGCCGATGACAGCAGGAAGCAGGACAGATAAAGTATAGTATTATGTTTTGGAATACGCATATATATAATTTTAAAAGATCAATTAATATCCTGCATTCTGAGTAAGCACGCCTTTGCTCAAATCAATCTGTGTTTGAGGGATCGGAAGCAATACATCTCTTGAATCAAGGAAATTGGTTTTCCCTGCAGCATTCAGGGTTGCCTGTGCTACACCCCAGCGAACCAGGTCAAAGAAACGGTCATGCTCCATGGCCAGTTCTACCCTGCGCTCTTTGCGGATGGCATCTCTTAATACTGCCTGATCGGTGGTGGTTACATCGGGCAATATGGCGGCATTGCTTCCCCTGGCCCTTTTCCGCACCAGGTTCAACGCATTTCCTGCAGCAGTAATATTGGCAGTTCCGCCCACTTCATTGGCCGCTTCCGCATACATGAGTACCACATCTGCATAACGCAGGATACGCACATTCATCCACCAACCCTGCCTGTTTCCAACAGTAGCCCTGATAGATGGATTGGTATACACTTTATTGTTATAGCGCGGATTGGGTAATCCTACCGGAGTTACTTCTCCATAAATGGTTAAGCCCGGGGTTGTAGCCGTACTGGTATATAAAATAGTTCTGGCTTTTCTCGGGTCATTGGGTTCATAAGCAGCTTCCAACGCTGTACTCGGCGTGTTCCATCCCCAACCCAGATCCCACGCACCTGCACCCCGCACGCCCTGCAGGCTTGCGTATTGGATACCCTGAGCAGTAGGATTGTTGGCATCGGCCCTTCCCTGTACTTCAAAAATGGATTCCTTTGAATTTTCTCCTTCTTCACTGAAGATGGTAGCATAAGGAGTAGAGAGATCATATTGTCCGGAGTTCATCACCAGGCTGGCGGCGCCCATAGCCGCCGCCCATTTTTTCTGGGTCAGGTATACTTTGGCCAGCATACCGTTGGCAGCACCGCTGGTTATACGACCGGCAAATTTGGAAGCATCCCAACTGGAAGGCAGGTTGGCTGCCGCAAAAGTCAGATCCTTTTCAATAAAGGAATACAACTGTGCAGTGGTAGACTGCGGTACATTGTTTTGTACTGCAGGGTCTGCAAACAAGGTATCAATGATTGGCACCCTGCCAAAGAACCTGGTAAGCATGAAATAAGCGTATCCGCGGATAAACCTTACTTCTGCCTGCGATTGAACTTTAATAGCATCAGTGGTAACGATATTGGTATTGGTGCCAATCTGGTAAAGGGTGCTGTTGCATTTGTTGATCAGCCCGTAATAACCGGTCCACAAGGCATTGGCGCGGCCGCTACTGGGGAGTACAGGAAAATTATCCATGCTGATCACATCGGCGCCGCCATCGGAAGGCGTACTTCCCTTATCGGCATCGTCGCTGCGGATACTGGTTGCATTTATAAATCCGTCTACGTGTACATTGTAATCGCGGAGGCTGTTGTATGCACCAAAAATATACTGATCATAAGGCCCCGAACCGCCCGGATAAGGATAGTTTTCCTCATCATATCCGCCCTGTCTGGCTGTGTCGAGGAATTTTTTACAACCCGTGAATGCGGTTGCAAGTGCAAGGACCAGCATTGTTTTTGCCATGCCGGTTTTGAATATGTTGACTAATTTCATTTTTAATTGCTTTAGAGAGTTGAATTAAAAAGTGACATTTAACCCAAAGGAATAAACAGCAGGAACGGGATATACGCCGTTGTCTGCACCACCACCGAGAATGCTGCCAATCTGTGCTTCAGGTGAATACCCGGTAACTTTGCTCCAGCTCTTGATGTTCTGTCCGCTGATGTAAATCCTTGCTTTTGAAATACCCACTTTGCTTAAAGCGTTTGCAGCGAATGTATATCCGATTTGTACGGTTCTGATACGGAAATAATCGCCCGGCTCCAGGAAATAACTGCTGAACAGGAAGTTGTTTCCGCGGGTGTTGTCCAGGATTGGTTCCACATTGGTTGTTCCGCCACCCGTCCATGCATTCAAACGATTGCTTTCATAATTCAGGGTAGCGAAATTGGCAATACGACGCTGTGTATAGATTTTATTACCGGCTACGCCTTGCCCTTCCAGCAAAATGTCAAACCCTTTATAGGCTGCACTGATATTCAAACCATAGCTGTATGGAGGAAATGGTGTGCCCAGGTAAGTTCTGTCTGCAGGAGACAAAACGCCATCCCCATTTACATCTGCATAGGCAATATCTCCGGGCAGAGAATTGGTGAATCTGGGTTGTTTACCTAACTCTGCTGTTGACTGGTAAATACCGATCTGGCGGTATCCGTAGAAGTAGCCGATAGACTTACCTGTTTCGGTAAGGTTGGCTCCGCCGTTACCAATGAGTTGGAAGTTGGTGTTGTCTCCGATAGAGTTCACTACGTTTTTATTGTAGCTGAAATTGGGAGATACGGAATAGCTAAAGTCCTTACCAACCTGATCGCTCCAGGTAAAGCTTACTTCAATACCCTTGTTGGTAATGCTTCCGAGGTTGGTGAAATAGCTGCGTGTTTCGTTGGGCAAGGATACCGCAGTAAGAATATCGGTAGTTTTCCTGTTGTAATAAGTGATCTCCGCACTCAACCTGTTATGAAGTGTTTTGAAATCTATTCCTATATCTGTACCGGTAACCACTTCCCAATGCAGATTGGGGTCAGGTATATAGGCCGCCTGAATAGCGGTATATACATTGTTTCCGAAGATGGCAGTGGAAGCATTGGATATACCTGGTTTGTACAGGTTATCCGCAAAGCCATTGGCATTTCCGGTTTGTCCCCAGGAAGCGCGGAATTTCAGGTAATCAATTGCTTTAACATCTTTGATAAAGCTTTCTTCGCTGGCAACCCAACCCAACCCTACGCTACCGAAAGTACCCCATCTGTTCTGAGGAGCAAATTTGGAACTACCGTCTCTGCGGATGGTTGCATTCACCAGGTACTTATTGTTATAGGCATAGTTGACCCTTCCGAATAAACCCATCAGCGAGCTCTTACCTCCACCGCCGCCAAAATTACCGGGGTTATTGGAGTTAATAGTACTGATATACCAAAAGTCCGGGTTATTGGGAACATTCACAGTGGTATCTCTCCTGTTTCCATTGATGTAAGTACTCTCGCTGTAAATAGAAGTGAAACCTGCCAGCGCGGTAATCTTATGACCACCGCCCAGCGCTTTGTCGAAGGTCAACGTGTGATCCTGCTGGAAGCGCTTATATTCAGCCTGCTCCTGTGTAACACTGGTTCTGATGGTATTGTCATATGTGGTGGTAGTTGGTGCAGCGCCTTCTCCCAGGTTCACAAAATAGTAAGGAAGCGGGGTATAGCTTCTTGCATTGTTGAAACCAAGATCGGCATATACCGTAGACTTAAAGGTAAAATTCTGCAGGAATTTTACTTCTGCATACATGGTTCCGATAAAACGAAATCCCTTGTTGATGGAGGTACCTCTGTTGCGATTCAGGGTAGCGATCGGATTACCTACCTGCGCTCTCTGAAAAGAAGGCATGCTGTAGTAAGTATTTGCATCCACCTGGATCGGCACAATCGGCGCAGCCCAGAGTGCATTGGTTAAACTAACGCCTGAAGGATTCTGAATCCAGTGAAATGCATTCACCTCTCCCCCCACTTTGATCTTGTTGTTGAAGCGAACTTCCTGATTTAAACGGAACATGTACTTTTCGTAACTGTCGTATTTTACCACACCGTCCTGCTTATTGTAGCCCACACTTAGGTAGGTTGAACTTTTATCTCCACTGTTGGAGATACTCAGGTTATTGGTGCTGATCAGCGCAGAGCGAAGAATTTCGTTCTGCCAGTTGGTGTTGGCTGTGTAGTTGGTGAAATCAAAAGGAGCTGCATTCAGATTAGCCAGCTGGGCCGCATACAGTTTCTTGAAACCGGCCGCATCAGTTACAGCAATTTTATCTGTTACAGACTGTACCCCAATGGAGCTTTGGAAATTGATTTTGGTCTGGCCTCTTGCCGCCTTCTTTGACGTTACGGCTATAACACCGTTTGCCCCTCTCAAACCATAGATGGCAATGGAAGAAGGATCTCTCAGTACGTCAATGGTTTCTATATCTGCCGGGTTCAGGAAATCGATATTATCCTGTAATACACCATCCACCACATAAACGGGGCTGGCGCTGTTGGTACTGTTCACGCCCCTGATCCGTACCACAGGGCTGGCACCGGCTACACCGGAGTTGGCTACGGTAAGACCGGCCACGCGTCCCTGCAGGGAACTGATGGGATTGGTATTGGGCATCTTCGCCACATCATCTCCTTTAACAGTAGTGATGGAACCGGTCAGGTCTCTTTTTTTCTGTGTACCATACCCTACCACTACCACCTGATCCAGCGTTGTATAAGCAGGAACGAGGGTAAGATTCAGGGTTGATCTTCCAGCCAATGCAATTTCCTGGGTCTCAAATCCGAGGGAGGTGATCACCAGCTTTGCATTTGCATCCGGAACCGTGATCGTGAAAACGCCTTCGGTATTGGTGGTGGTGCCGATATTGGTTCCTTTTACTAAAATGGAAACACCGGCTATCGCCTCTCCGGAAGCGCCTGTTATTTTTCCGGAGACCCTGATGGCTTCCATCGAAATCTCGGCAGCAGCAACACCATCTTTCAGCACAACCAGGTTGGTGCCAAGCACTTTGTAACTGATTCCCGTATTCAGCAATACTTTATCGAGTACTTCACTTACAGAAGCCTGAACCACATCCACATTTACCCTGGGCTTTCCCTTGATCATTTCTTCTGTAAACAGGAAGCGGTAGTCGCTTTTACTTTCGATGGCAAATAGTACTTTCTTGATTTCTGCGGCAGTCATTTTCAGGGTTATTTTTTCCTGTGACCATCCGGTAGCGGAAACCTGTAAACAGGCAAATAGCAGCAAAGCAGACGTCAATTTCATAATTTTTGTGAGCTTTAAATACAAAAGAACCTTGTCTGAAACAGGGGCTGTTTCATTTTTTTTCATACTTTAGGATTGAAGGGGTTAATAATAGCAGTTATCCTGTCAGAGAAACTGTCCTTAACATGTTAACCTTACGGGGTTCCGGTGCAACGGACCCCGTTTTGTTTTTTACCCTTCGCTAAGACGTGTTCTTATAATGGTACATATGGCGTATGTGTTAGCGGTGAATAATAATTTTTTGGTCTTTTTGTTCAATTCTAAAAGGTATCATCAGTCTCAGCGCCTCCAGGGCCTGATCAATCGTTTCTTTATCAAAACTTCCGTTCATGCGGGTCTGCTTCAGTTGCTCCCCCTCTACCTCAATTTTCACATCATACCATCTTTCCATCCGGGTAGCCAGTTCTTCAAAAGTTTCATCCCTGAACACCAGCCTGTTTTCGACCCATTGGGTTTCGGGCAATGTTTTATCTACCAGGTCGTATTTCAACTTGTTGATGGAAACAGTAGGAACAATGGTTTTAGCAGCAGCGGAGGCTGTTCGAAGCATGCTGTTCTCTACAATCAGTTTTTCGTTGGGAGAAAGAATGATTTTATTATCCGGACGATTTTTAATGGTCACTTCTATACTACCACGGATCAGGCTGGTTTCGGTATGTTTATCCTCAGGATAGGCTTTTACATTAAAGGCAGTTCCCAATACCCGTATATTGATATTGCTGGTATGGATTAAGAAGGGCTTCTCATTCATTTTTACTACATCAAAAAAACCTTCCCCTGTAAGCGTTACCTCTCTTTGCTGAAGCCCGTATTCTTTGTTATAGGTGAGCTTACTGCCCGAATTCAGCATTACCACAGTGCCGTCTGGTAGCTGTATCCTTGTTTTGGACCCCATCCGGGTAGACACTTCATTGAATTCCTGCACGGCAGTAATAGAGGCAGCCCGCTTAGTACTCTGCAATCCGATCACCGAATAGGTAGCAACAGCCAGAACAAGCGCAGCGGCAGCCCAGATCCAATTCCGGGAGCGCCACAAGCGGATCACAGGGGTTTTGGTACGGGGAACATCTTCGTTGAGCGTAATATTCATTTCCGCCAACCGGTTCATATGGAGTAAAAAAGCGTCTTCTGAAACAGCGGAATCATAAACCGGCTGCTTTTGCCAGAGATCTTCCAGGTTTTGTACAGCATACTGCCACTCGGGGTTTTCCGAGATCAGCAATTCCAGTTCAGCCAGTTCTTCCGCGCTGGCTTCACCGGTAAGTTTTTTGGAAAGCAGTACCCACAATTGTTCCTGGTTCATGCATTTTGATTGGTCCTACTCAAGACACTACGAACTGAAACAAACCCTTAAAAGGGGGTCCATTATTTTTTCAGGCTGATCCGGGTACGGATGGAATTTCTGATTTCCATGGGCATGCACCGGGCAATACGGCGCAGGGCAATGGCCAGTTGGGCCTCAATTGTTTTGACGGAAATTTGCAATAAATCGGCAGCCTCTTTCTGTTTCAGGCCATCTTCTTTCACCAGTTTATAGATCAGTTTACACCGGTCCGGGAGGTCGTGGATGGTCTTCCGGATCTGGTTAACCATTTCTTCGGTCATCATCAATTGCTCCGGATCGTAACTGGTATGGTTCAGTTGTACCAGCCATCCTTTCGCCTCCAGCGCGGCCTGCCTTTTTTGTTTCGTCAGCCGGTTAATCGCCAGGTTTTTGGCGGTGGCATAGAAATACAATAATGGAGACTCAATTTCGGTCAGTTCCGCTCTTTTCTGCCAGATCCGCAAAAAAAGATCCGATACCAGTTCTTCCGCCTCTTCCCCCGATTTCAGAATGGAATAAGCAAACTGCCTGAGCGGCTGGTGCAGCAGAACAAAGAGTTCCCGGTAGGCAAGCTGATCACTATCCAGTGCAATGGAATGGAGCAATTGTTTTATATGAACATCCTCAGGCATAGCTTCTTTCCAAATATACAATACAATGCACATACCCGCAGTTACCACCCACCACAATTTCCAGGCAATACCTTTAGATTAATTGGCAGCGCTGAAGTCGTAAAATTCGTCTACATCTTTTTTAAACTGTACCAGGGATGGTTTGTGGATATAATACATATGCCCCGATTCATAGAAGTAAGACTTTACATTCTTGCGCTGCTCCGGGCGCAGGAACATATGCTCTATATCATATTTGGCAGTGAAATAAGGTGTAGCAAAATCATAGTACCCAAAGCCTACATATACTTTCAAAGCAGGATTCTTAGCCATGGCATCCCGGAGGCTTTCTGCCACGTTCAGAAACTTATTCTGCACATTGTTGTAGTTCCAGGGATATACATTTCCAAAAATATTGTAGGGCTTTTCCTCTTTAAAATTCAGCTCTTTTTGAAAATAATCATTCATGGTTGCGGTGAAAGGTCCGTCGATATTGGCAAAAGAAGGATCAAAACTGTTGCTCTCCGCCACATCATCTATATCTCTTCCGGTAAAACGGGCATCCAGGCGGCCAATGGTTAGTCCGTCCTTTCTACGCAGTTCTTTGTAAAACCGGCTCTCTTCTACCCGCAGGTTGCTTTGCAGGATATACTCTTTAGATATTCCGGTGTAGTAACTCATCTTTTCTGCAATGGCCTCCTTTTCGGCATCGGATAACCAGCCTCCTTTTAAAAGCGCAGTTGCATATGCACCCAATGCAAATTCCTCTGATTCTTTCAGCGCCTTTTTCAGATCGGACTGCAATGCAGGAGCCAGTTTTTTGTGGTACCATGCGGCAGCGGTATAAGAAGGAATGTACAATGCGCGGGGTAAATCATTGCCCACATAATAATCGTTGGTGCCAAAATTCAGCACGGAAGAAATCAGGAAAATACCATTGAGGTAAATGCGGTGATAGTCCTGCAGGTATTTGGATAAACCCGCAGCCCTTGTTGTACCATAGCTTTCCCCCGCAAGGTATTTGGGAGATCCCCAACGTTCATAACGGGATAAGAAATCCCTGACAAATGCGCCCATGGAACTGATGTCTTCCTGGTAACCATGGAACTGTTTGGCATTTTCGCCCGGCGCAGGTCTGCTGTAACCGGTTGAAACCGGATCAATAAATACCAGGTCCGATTTATCAAGCCAGGTATATTCGTTGTTGATATACTGGTAGGGCGGTCCGCTGGCAACACCATCTTCTTTCAATAAAACCCGCTTAGGTCCGAGTCCTCCCATATGCAGCCATACGGAAGAAGAACCCGGTCCCCCGTTAAATGTAAAAGTCAAAGGGCGTTTTGCAGCATCTCCCCCCTCTTTTTTATAGTAGGTAAAGAACATTTTGGCGATGGCTTTTCCTGTATCATTTTGCAAAGTCAGGTATCCTGTATAAGCCGTATATTCAATCTTTTTACCGCCCACTATCACCGAATTACGGCTGGTGGTAACGGATACTCCGGCAGGCGTTGGTTCAGCAACATTCGTTGTTGCAGCAGGTTGCTTTTGTGCCTGCAACTGTATCAGCAGGGTTATTGCAGAAAAAATCAGCAGGAAAACTTTTCTCATATTCTGGTTTAATTGGAGAATGAATATACGAAAACATGTTAAAGCCCTGAGCGCGTATCCGGCGCCCCTTTTATATGGCAGGCTTTGCTGCCAGTACTTCAATATCGAAAACAAGTACACTGTTGGGTGGAATGTCTTTGCTTCTGCTCCGAATGGTATAGGCGAGCCCGGAAGGAATGATGATCCGGACTATTCCACCCACTTTACAGGCAGGGAGTGCAAACTGCCAGCCTTTGATCAGTCTGTTCAGAGGAAATGTGGCCGGCCGATCCCGGGTCTGATCAAAAACAGAGCCATCCGACAACAGGCTTCCTTTATAAAAAACAGTAACTGTATCCGTAACCGCAACAAAATTACCGGTGCCTTCTTTCCGTATCTGATAATAGACCCCATTCCTGCTTCCGGTGGTATCTTCCTTCCTGTCGCGGATAGCCTGAAAAATTGCTGACTGATCTTTTCCGGCCTGAACAGCGGAATCAGCATTGGCCGCCCAGTTGATTACAGGCTTCTGCCCTGTTGCAGTTCTGCTGAAATTACCAGATCCGGATGTATTATCAGGAAGTATTCCCCGGGTAAGTTCGTTCCATCTGCCCCGATCATCCTGCACCCATTGATTTCCTCCCATTGCTGGTTCCTCCATACTGCCATTTGCGCCGGCTGCATGTTCATGATAAGCATAGAGCTTACGAAAGCTATGTCCATCCTGCGGAACTTTGAAACTGGCGATCAGTTTCCATTTTTTAAGTTCCGGCATAAAGAAATAACCGGTATAAATGGTTTCTGAAGCAGCGCTGTCGGCTAATGCGGTAACCAAAAAAGGATAGGTTACACCAGGCTCCCATGCATACAACAGATGGCTGTTGCCGCCGGATGTTTTTTTAGCAGGCGCCCTGGTTATAACCCCTTCCCCATTTGCCAGTAAGCGAACCCGATCCGTACCAGCCATACCATCTTTTTTGCCCGAACCTGCAACGGAAAAAACCACTTTTCTTTTTGCAGGCTTGTTGAACTGCAGGCCCATATACCCTCCGGCAAAACCACAGGCTACATAAAAACCATGTTTGGTAACTGCATCTGCTGGAATCCGGATTTCATTGTAAAAAGTCACCACTTTTACACTATCAGGCAATGGATAATACAAATGAGGGATTGCATACCTCCCTTTGGTTCCTGCACCCCCATTATTCGGGGCAGTGATTTTCTGAGCAATTAAAAAATGGCCGGACAGGGTAAACACAAGAGGTAAAATAATTTTATACATGCGCAAATTTTAAAATTGCAGTTAAGAATCAGATTTTCAGAAAATCCCGGAACCAGTAGCCGGAATTCTTGATGGTACGCAACTGGGTTTTAATATCTACATGTACCAACCCGAATTTGGCATGGAACCCTTCCGACCATTCAAAATTATCGGTGAGGGTCCAGGCAAAATAACCGCTCACATTCACCCCTTCCTTTTTGGCTTTTAATACCGAAGCAATATATTGGTTGAAATAATCTATGCGAAGTTCATCATTGATGATTCCGTTGTTCAATACATCTTTAAATGCAGCGCCTCCCTCGGTAACGATGATTTCCTTTACGCTTCCGTAATGCCAGAAACGGCGGATCATCCGGTAAAAACTGTCCGCATTGATCTCCCAGCCAAGCGCTGTATGCGGCACTTTACGCGTGCTGGCCTTTACTTCTGTTGCATGCAGGTAAGGAATGATCGGACTGTGTTTAACGGTGAGCGAAAAATAGTTTTGTATGCCGATAAAATCGAAGTTAAACTGCATGCGGTCTTTGTATTTCCAGGCCTTGTTGTGCAGGTGCAGTTTTTCCATGAAAGGGAAGT
This sequence comes from Sediminibacterium sp., assembly GCA_035254545.1. Classification (GTDB taxonomy): domain Bacteria; phylum Bacteroidota; class Bacteroidia; order Chitinophagales; family Chitinophagaceae; genus Sediminibacterium. The sequence continues at coordinate 12,682 of DATFAP010000024.1, forward strand.
CCAGATCATCGGGATATCCCCTGCCCAAAGCGGGTTCAATAAAAAGCCGGTTCAGTAAAGCATCTGCCCTTTTTGCAGCCAGCACATCTTCGGATTTATCGGTATAAGGCATCACTTCGCTGCAGGAAAAACAAGTACCGATATGCGCATCCGGCACTTCTGCCCGAACGATCCTCCCACCCTCTGCCTGGCAGAGGGCTGCATTGTGCACAGCCGACATAAACATCGACAGGCTGGTTTTACCCGGTGCATGTTTTCCGAGCATATAACCCAGCGAAGTAAATCCCATAGGCTCATTCAGAATGATCCAGTCTTTTACCTTATTGCCAAATTCATCTGTGCAAAGTTTTACATAACGGGAAAACCATTTCTGCATCTGGTGGCTCGACCAACCGCCCTGCTTCTCCAACTCGTAGGGAAGATCCCAGTGATATAATGTTACATATGGCCTGAGCCCCAGTAACAGGCACTCATCTATCAGGCGGTGATAGAATGCAAGACCTTCTTTATTCACCCTGCCCATTCCTTCCGGAAGAATACGGCTCCAGGCAATGGAGAACCGGAATACTTTAAAGCCCAATGCTTTCACCAGCATCAGATCGTCTTTGTACCTGTAGTAAAAATCGTTGGCAACAACCGGTCTTGCACCGCCTTTTATTTTACCCACTTTCCGGGCAAAAACATCCCAGTTGGAAAGGCCTTTCCCATCTATATTCCAGGCACCTTCGTTCTGCAGGGCGGAAATAGCTACGCCCCACAAAAAATCATTTCCAAAATCGGAAGCTCGTAACTGATTTCTGTAACCTGTCATAATCGGGCCATTTCAACTCAAAGAGTGAACAAATTAGGGAATTCTGGCTAAATTGCACCCATGTCGCGGGAACTGGAACACGTGGATCTGTTCGAACATTTCGAGCAACTGGTCGCAAAAGAGAATAAACTGGAAATCAGGGAATTTCTAAACGGCCAGAATATCAGTGATGTGGCCGATCTGATCAATGAATATCCCGAATACGAAGCGCAGATCATTGCCAATATGGCCATCCACAGAGCGGCCAGTGTCTTTAAGATCCTGGATATTGCACAGCAGAAAGACATTGTTAAGGAACTGCCTTCTTCCAAAACGGCAGAACTGCTCAATGAACTGCCTGCCGATGACCGTACCGACTTCCTGGAAGAGTTGCCCAAAGCTGCCATCCGCGATCTGATTAAACTGCTGGATCCGGAAGAAAGAAAAATCACCCTATCCCTGCTGGGTTATCCCGAAGACAGTGTGGGCCGTCTGATGACACCGGATTACGTATATGTGTATGCACACAATACGGTGGAACAGGTATTTGAAACTGTTCGCAAATATGCCCGCAACAGCGAAACCATTGACGTGGTATATGTGATTGATGAAAGAGGACAGTTGATTGATGACCTGCGGATCAGGGATGTAATCCTTGCAGCAACCGACAAAAAAGTAGAAGAGATCATAGACGGAAGGGTTGTATCACTCAATGTAAACGATGACCAGGAGAATGCCAGCCAGGTATTCAAGATGAATAACCGCGTGGCATTGCCGGTAGTAGATGAGAACAATATTTTGCTGGGTATCGTTACGATCGACGACATGTTGTGGGTAGCCAATGAAGAGTTCAGTGAAGACATGCAGAAGATGGGAGGTACCGAAGCATTGAACGAGCCCTATCTCGATATTCCTTTATTGAAATTATTCCGGAAAAGAATCGGATGGCTGGTGGTGTTATTCATCGGCGAAATGCTTACAGCCACTGCCATGGGTTATTTTGAAGATGAGATTGCGAAAGCCGTGGTGCTGGCTCTCTTTGTTCCATTGATTATTTCAAGTGGAGGAAACAGCGGTTCGCAGGCATCTACCCTGATTATACAGGCCATGGCAATCGGAGAAATTGGCATCGCCGACTGGTGGAGAGTGCTCAGGAGAGAGCTGATCAGCGGTTTGCTGCTCGGCGCAGTACTTGGGCTGATTGGTTTCATCCGGGTAATGGTATGGCACTCCATTGTGCCCGACATTTACGGACCACATTACCAGATGATTGCCTCCACAGTAGGCTTTTCTTTAATCGGCGTTGTGTTATGGGGAACGCTCAGCGGATCCATGCTGCCCATGCTGCTCAAAAAACTGGGAGCCGACCCCGCAGTATCTTCCGCTCCTTTTGTAGCTACGCTGGTAGACGTAACAGGGCTGATCATCTATTTCAGTTTTGCCTATTTGTTCCTGCAGGGATTGTTGCTCTGATAAATGCAGCACGCATTGAATTTTATTGCGCGGAAGACTCCTTCTCCATCATCAGGTAGGCCTTGATGAATCCGTCAATTTCGCCATCCATTACGGGCCCAATATTCCCCACTTCATAATCGGTTCGATGGTCTTTGATCATTTTATAAGGATGGAATACATAACTCCTGATCTGGCTGCCCCACTCAATTTTTTTCTTGTTGGCATTGGTGGCATTCATGGCTTCCTGGCGTTTACGGAGTTCCTCCTCATACAAACGGCTCTTCAGCATTTTCATGGCCAGTTCGCGGTTCTCCCCCTGTGTACGGGCTTGCTGGCATTCCACAATGAACCCGCTGGGAATATGTTTTAACCGTACAGCGGTTTCCACTTTGTTTACATTCTGTCCACCGCTTCCGCCGCTTCGGTAGAAAGCCCACTCCAGATCGGCAGGATTCACATTGATTTCAATACTGTCGTCGATCAGCGGATATACAAATACAGACGCGAAAGAAGTATGTCTCCTGGCATTGCTGTCGAAAGGAGATATACGCACCAGCCGGTGCACGCCGCTTTCGGCCTTCAAAAATCCGTAGGCAAAATCGCCGTCAAATTGAAGTGTGGCGCTTTTGATTCCGGCACCGTCTCCTTCCTGCAAGTCGATCTCCGTTACTTTCCACCCCTGCTTTTCGCCATACATGCGATACATGCGCAGCAGCATTTCTGCCCAGTCCTGGCTTTCTGTGCCACCGGCTCCGGGATTGATCTGCAATACGGCAGGTAATTCATCTTCGGGTTTATTGAGGGTACTCTTGAACTCAGCTTCTTCAATTTGCCGCAGCGCCTCATCATAGGCCTGTTTTGTTTCTTCTTCGGTTGCATCACCTGCCTTCCAGAAGTCGAATAACAAAGCAAAATCTTCTACAGCATTGTTTACCTGCTTGTAGAGTTTCAACCAGAATTCATTGATCTTGATCTCTTTCATCACAGCCGTGGCCCTGGCATTATCATCCCAGAAACCCGGAGAGAGAGAGAGTTGGCGGTCCGTTTCTACTTTATATGTGCGGTTCTCAACGTCAAAGAAACCTCCTCAGGACTAAAACACGGTCCCTCATAATTTTAATCTGATCCTGTGTCATAGCTGCGAAAATACGAAAGAACGGGAGAAAGCCACAGTAATAAATAAAGGCTATAGTTTAAGGATTCTCCGGGTACCAATCATTTTGCCCGGGCCTGTGAGCACCTGTACATCATAAACGCCTTTCGGCATTGCAGAGAGATCCAGGTTGTAAACGGTATTACCCGTTGCCGCAGTGGCTATTTTTTTATTCATCAAGACCACACCGCTCAGGTTTATCAATTTTACATAAGTTACCGCGTTGGGTACCGGGGTAAAGATCAGCCGGGTTGTGGTCTGCACCGGATTGGGGAAAAGGTAAACATTTTGATTCTGTGCAATTTCAGCCTTCACTTCCACTTCAGCCGATTGAGAGGTACAGTTGTTGGAATCTGACACCTGTACATAATAAGTGCCTACTCCGCCATAAAATACTTTTAAAGAATCCTTGAGGTCCGGGAGCCCGCTCACCGGGATATTGTTTCTGTACCAGCTATACTTCCGGGCAATATTGGCGGAATCCGGTTTAGCTACCAGTATGGAAGTATCCCCCGGCAAAATCGATGGGTTGAGGGCAATCTTTAAGGAGGCACCCGGCAACGCATGAACCGTTACGGCAATCCGGAGTCTTTTACTTTCACAGGTTTTTAATGCATTGGTTCTGGCTACCCAATAGCTGGTGGTTCCAACCAGCATCGTATTAGGCGTAGGTGCAGCGGTATCCCCTATACCACCAGTTCCGCCTGTGTACCAGATCAGGCTGTCACCTGCTGCTTTCAGCGGCAGGGCCGGCGACTTGAAACACAATGCCACATCGGCAACCGAAGGCGGGGCGGGAATGTATCCCGTATCCATATGATGTTCCTGTGTTGCAATGGTACAGCCTGCAAAGCTGGTAGCGGTAAACCTGAATGCCCCTTTATCCGGGGGCTTTACGGCAAACATGGTATCGGCCAGGGAAAAACGCTGGACCCGGAAATTGTTCATATCCGACACAAAGAGGCTTCCGTTTACATCAATCATGGCATTACCGGGTGCATTGAGTTGTTCTGCACCCGAACCGGGGCTGCCTCCCCCTGCAATCACCCTGCCTTCATTACTACCCAACAGCCATTGTTTAATCCGGTTAGCCGTACCACCTTCGGCAATGTACATCCAGTTACTGTCGTCTACAAACACATTCATGGGAGTAACTACCTGGTTGGCATTATTGCCTTTGCCGTTTCCACCTGCAACCGTAACCCCGTACCGGGCATCCTGCGCCCATTTTTGTATACGGTCATTTTGTGTATCAGCTACATACAGGTTGCCTGCGGCATCCACAAATACGCCCAGGGGGGTATTCAGTTGCGTTGAGTCGTTGCCTGCAAACTGACCGCCGGCTACCGTGATGCCAGCACTGGCATTCGGCGTCCATTTCTGCACCCGGGAGTTGATGGCATCGGCAATATAAATATGATCATAAGCATCCACAAATACACCAGCGGGATAAGAAAGCTGATCCGGTTTATTCCCCCTGCCATTGCCACCGGCAACTGTTGTGCCCGTTGTATCACCCGGCGCCCAGCGCTGGATACGGTCATTGTCGGTATCCGCAATATAAATCACTCCCCTGTTGTCAACATAAATGGCCGAAGGGTTTTTTAATTGATTGGCATTGCTGCCGGGCCCATTGCCACCGGCAACCGTTGTTCCGGATGTGGCACCCTGCATCCATTTCTGAATCCGATGGTTCCACTGATCACATACATACAAAGCCCCTTTATCGTCTACAAATACAAAGGTTGGCCGGGAAAATTTTGATGCGTCAATGCCCGGCACAATACTTCCGGCAACAATGGTTGCACCTTTTTTCCAAAGCGTAGAACCGGAGTACAAAGGCGTGCTATTGTATTCCCAGTTGACTGATCTGAACTTCACCGTAGTTTTTACGGTAAGGTCTTCCCCACCCACACAGGTAGGGCCATTTACATTGGCCACAGGCAAAGGATGAACGCGGAGGGTAATATTGGACGAACTCACACAACCATTGCTTAATGTAGTGCTAACCGTGTACCTTGTAGTGACAACCGGACTGGCGAGCACCGAATCATTGCTGATCATTCTCAGTCCGGCAGCAGGACTCCAGGTGAATGTACCGGCAGCATCGGCGCTGGCTTTAACAGCAACACCCGTTCCTTCGCAAAGAGCAGTGCTGCCCGCTTTTAGAATAACAGGCGTTGTTACTCTCAGCCGAACAAATTCCGAACCTGTAACGCAACCGTTGAATGCATAAGCCTGTACGGCATACTGCCCTGTTACCGTAGTTTTAATTACGGAATCAAGACTAACTCCGGTCAATATAAATTTTTGGACCCTGTTATTTCTGGCATCCGCTGCATACAAGCCACCGGTTAAATCAAAAGCGAGTGCGGACGGAAGATTCAACTGATGCTTTCCCGAACCTGCATTACCATTTTCACTGCCGGCAATGGTAACGCCTACCGTATCAAAGGCCGCCCATCTTTGTATCCGGTTATTTCCTTTATCGGCAATATAGAGATTGCCCAGTGCATCGGCCAGCACCCCCGAAGGAGAACTCAATTGTTTTGCGCTAAAACCAACGCCATTACCCCCTGCAACAACAACTCCAAATTCATAACCTTTTATAAAATAAACAACACGATGGTTACCTGCATCGGCTACATATACATTGTAATTACGATCTACATATACAGCCTGGGGATTGTTCAATTGGTTATTATAGCTGCCCGCCTCACCTGTTCCGGCTACCGTTGAAATTGTTTTTCCATCGGCAGCAATCCGCAATACCCGGTGATTGCCGGCATCGGCTATATACACACTGCCCGAGTTATCTACAAATACCCCTGCAGGAAAATTCAACTGGCTGAGCGAGGCACCCTGTCCCTGTGTGCCGGCAATTGTTTTGGCAATCGTACTACCCGACCGGAAGTATTGGATCCGGTGATTATTCTGATCGGCCACATAAATATTACCCTGCACATCTGCATAAACACCTGTTGGATAATTGAGCTGATCCATACCGCTGCCTGCACCATTTCCCCCGGCAATGGTGGTTCCTACAATATCACCGGGTTTCCACAGTTGAATCCGATGATTCAGCGGATCGGCAACATATACATTGTTCTTATGGTCTACGAAAACTCCGGAAGGAAAATTCAGTTGTGCAGCCGTAGCGCCAGTACCATTGCCACCCGCCGCAACCTCAGCATCGGGTAACCACGAAGGATATTTAACGCCTCCCGTTGTATTGTTAACATACCATACCAATGCAGCGGGGATACCTCCCTGTATGCGCGTGGTAATAGCAGAGGATGCAGGAGAAACACAGTCGGTGGCTTTGATAAAAGGAAGAATTCTGCTGCCTACGGTAATGGTTGCCGAAGCAGTGGTGGTGCAACCATTGATATTGGTAGAACTGATGTTGAACACCGTAGTAGTATCTGTTAAAAACCGGTAAACAGAATCGTTCAGTTTCGTAATACCGGTGCCGGGAGTAAATGTATAATTCCCGGGACCAATCAGTTTAACCAGGGCCGTGTCTCCTTTACAAACAGCGGTATTACCGGAAACCTGAATGGGCAAATTAGCCAGGATGAACAGGGAATTAGCGGTTTGCATACAACCGGTAAAAGAATATGCATTGGCGCTGTATGTTCCCTGATAATCCGCCGTATAGGTGGTAGATAAAGGAATAGTGGAATATTGCTGTACGCGGTGGTTGTTCTGATCTAAAATAAAAAGGTTGCCTGATGCATCAAAACTGAATGCAGAGGGCGTATCCAGCAAATCACCGGAAGAACCTCCGGTTCCGGCCTCGCTGCCGGCAATCGTTGTTACGCTAAGTGCGTCAGGCGTCCAGCGTTGTACCCGGTGATTACCGGCATCCAATACATAAATATTTCCGCTGCCATCCACCCAAACATCCACAGGCTGATTGAGCTGTGCAGCATATGTTCCTCTTCCGTTACCACCGGCAACTGTAATGCCTTTTAAGGAACCGGGTAAAAATTTTTGAATCCGGTGGTTGGCAGAATCCGCCACATACACATTTGAGAACCGGTCTACACAAACCCCCTGGGGACTGTTCAACCGGAGAGAATCCGAACCCGGTCCATTTCCGCCTGCAACTGTTTCACCAACAGCACCGCCCTGCGCCCATTTCTGTATCCGGTGATTTCCAGCATCGGCAATGTATACATAACCATTCGCATCCACGAACAGGTCCTTTGGCGAATTCAATTGAGCAGCGCCGTTTCCTGCGCCATTTCCACCTGCAACGAGGAAGCCTGTATTGGAACCGGGTGCAAACCGAAGTACCCGGTGATTGAGCTGATCTGCAATGAACAGGTTTCCGAATGCATCTATGAAAATACCTGCCGGCTTATTCAACTGGTTGGAGCCGCTGCCGGTACCGTTACCTGCGGCCATATTGATGCCATCGGGATTATTTTTGCTGAAGGATACGATCCGTTGATTCAGGGTATCGGATACCACAACAGCTCCTGAAGGATCAATGGCAATACCGCCCGTTCCTGTGATTTTTTTTTGTGATCCTGTACTTATATTTCCGCCAACGGGTGTAACCGAAACGGAGGTCCATTTGGCAGTAGCGGTCTGAATGACCTTGCCGTTGTACAACCATTCAAGTTTGTAGGGGTTCCGGCTGAATGTGCCAATAAGATTACCGTCGGTGGTACATTTGGGACCGGTTAAACTTACAAAAACGCATTGCGCATTCAGTTGCTGTGCAACCAAAAAAAGTACCCAAAAGATACTACCCAACAAACGATATTTGTTCTTCTCCGTCATTTCCTGTTTCCGTATAGTTACATTAAGATACAAGCTATGGTACAATACGCTGCACCATAACCGTGGGCGGAAAAAAACTACAAACCTCGTAAGCCGGATTCTGTTTCAACTCCATCATTTATCTGGCCGGGTCATTACTGAACCGGTCTTGCTGCCTACCCTGGACCGTGTTCCGCACCAGGCGGGAACTTGGGCGAGCAGCCCTCCAACGATCCTATACATGGCATTACAGTACCCAAGGTTTACCCGCAGCAACTGTTACCAACTGCTGCCGTGAGCTCTTACCTCACGTTTTCACCTTTGTCACACTTTTGGCGTGATAGTTATTTTCTGTGGCACTCTCTCTTTCCCGAATGAACGGGAAGCCGGCGCTTAACCGGTGGGTTGCTCTTTACTGTCCGGACTTTCCTCCCCGATTACTCGGAGCGATGGCTCGGGTTTGTAGCCTGTAAAGATAGGCAATAGGGCTTGAAGGGAGCCTAAGAACCGGCTGTTTATGATGCGCAGACGGTAAAATACCAATCAGTTGGTATTATAAAACTTATTTATATTCAAAATATATCTGGGTAGCACCATATCCAAACCGGGAATCGTACTGGTTAATAAAGTGTTTCACCTCCCGTCGGGTCTTCAGGTATTCGTGAATTTCTTCGCGGAGTTTACCGGTGCCAACTCCGTGGATCACGGTGAGTTCGTATTGATGATGAGCCACGGCTATGTCTACCCATTTTTCCAGTTCCTTCAATTGAAGGGTCAGCATTTCGAAATTGCTCATGGCCGCAGGGTTGTCGGTCAGCTTTTCGATGTGCAGGTCAATGACCGAACGGGCCGGGGGCAAATGTTCCCTGGCTTTACCGGCGTCATATACCTTGTATCCTTTGGCCACAAGGCTGTCTAAGGAAAAATAATCCGCTTCCTTGTCGGGATACTGTTCAAAAAGTAGATAGGAAAAAGTAGGTTCATTGCTGTCTTTCAACGCTTCTATTTTCTGAAAAACCTGTTTGGGTTTCAACTTTAAAGCAACCTCATAATGAGGGGCTTTCTGTTTAAGCGGAGTTTTTAAACTAAACTCAATGGAAAAGGAAGGACTGTCGTTTACGGCTGCAAAATCGATGTCGTGCAGATAAAAATCGTGGAAGGGTGCTATCTCATTCAGCAGTTCAAAACCTGTTTCACCGCCAAACTGCTGCCGGTAAATAAACTGGTATGCCAGATCAGTATTGTTGATCAGGTGAATTTTCAGCAGGTCTACCACTTCATCATTGAAGTCGTCCAGTTCAAATTTCGGAATAAAACTCAGCCATACCCCGTTGGCCACTTTAATCTTATTGGGCTGGGGTTTTTCTTTCGGAACCTGGTCGATGTATGTTTTAGGTTCCAGTTTTTTGGAAGGGATCAGCTTCTTTTCTGTAAATCTTTTGAAGTAAGGAAAATCAATCTGGTCCATGTAGGCGGGAAACTTCACCCCTCTTACTTCAATCAACACCATTTTATCGTTGATGATCTCTATAACCTTACCTTCTTCATTGCTGTGCAACACTAAAATATCATCACCTACCTGGTACTTCATGTTTATGCTAATTTGCTTTTTTGTTTACCGTATAAAAAATAAATCACCAGCCCCAATGCCATCCATACAAAGAACCAGAACCAACTGATGGCAGGGATTTCAATCATCAGGTAGAGGCAGCACAATGCGCCGGCAACCGGAATAAAAGAATAAGCCCTTAAAAAACTAAACACCGCAGTAACCAATGCAATGACCATGAAGATCAGGAACAGGATTTCCTGGTATCCTTCCGTACCGATATTGGCAAATGCATCTGCAATTCTGCCTTTAAAAAAGTAGGTTACCAACAGCACAATGGCAGGGATGATAAACTTACCATTGATATAAGGCAACCGGAATCCGCCCGTTTTATTCTTCCCGTTGAGTTTGGGCAATACCAATACACCGAAACAAACCAGCACAAAAGCAAACAGGGTGCCGATACTGGTAAGATCGGTCATGGTACCGCTACCCACAAACAGGGAAGGAATACCCACCATTAAACCGGTAATGATGGTAGAGAAGGATGGGGTTTGAAACTTCGGATGCACTTTGGCAAATTTCTGCGGCAATAACCCATCCCGGCTCATGCTCATCCAGATACGAGGCTGTCCTAACTGAAACACCAGCAGTACACTGGTGGTAGCCACAACCGCACTTACAGAAACCAGGTATCCTACTTTATTGAGGTGCAGTTTGTCAAATACATATGCCAGCGGATCATCCACTTTCAATTCAGTGAAATGGACCATCCCTGTTAATACCAGTGCTACCAGTATATATAAAACAGTACAGATAATCAGGGAATAGATCATTCCTTTAGGAAGATCTTTTTGCGGATTCTTACATTCTTCGGCAGTAGTGGAAATAGCATCGAACCCGATATATGCATAGAATACAGCAGATACACCCGCCAATACGCCACCAAAACCGTTGGGCATAAACGGATCCCAGTTGCGGGTGTCTACATAAAAGAAGCCTACAATAATTACCCCAACAATCACCGCAATTTTAAAAATCACCATGGCATTGGTACTCTTCTTGCTTTCTTTAATGCCCACATAAGCAAGTGCAGTAATCAGGGCAACAATAATGAACGCAGGAATATTCAGGATCACTTTCCAGCCCGCAATCACAGGCGCATTGGTAATGGCATCATAGCCCATTCTCGCATGCTTGGTCAGCGATTCCATGGATTGTCCTGCCGCAAGCGCTTTAAGCGCTTCTTCGTATCCCAATTGTGCATTGGAAGCATTGGTGGCCAGCCATCCGGGTAAACTGATGTGAAACCCTTCCAGCAGATTATTAAAATAACCGCTCCAGCTAATGGCAACCACAATATTTCCGATGGCATATTCGAGGATCAATGCCCATCCGATGATCCATGCCACCAGTTCTCCGAAAGAAACGTAGGCGTATGTATAGGCGCTACCGGAAATAGGTACCCTGCTGGCAAACTCGGCATAACAAAGCGCGCTGAATCCACAGGTAATCGCCGTGATAACAAACAGGAACACAATACCCGGGCCACCATTATAGGCGGCGGTACCAATGGTGGAGAAGATCCCTGCACCAATTACGGCAGCGATCCCCATGAAAGTAAGATCCCGAACACCTAACACTTTATTAAGGCCGACGCCATGACCATCAGAATGACCGGCAGCAGCATCCGCCACTATTTTATCCAATGATTTCTTTCTGAAGAGAGAAGAAGACATGCAATTAATCGTTTAGGTCGAAAGATAAGGAAAGTTGAGCAATTGAAACAAGAGCATCCCCATGGGAGACGCGTTTCACCAATTATACTTCCCGCTGAATTAAATAATCCGCCAGTTCCTTTAAGGGTTGCTTACGCGCAGAAACCACTGCAATATCTTCCAGGTGCTTCAGCGCAGTGTTCAGGTACTGCTCTTTCAGAGTATTAGCCCAGGCATCCACTCTGCAGGAACGATAGATGGCCAGTACCTGCTCAATTTTATCAGGAGGATTCTCGGTCATGAGTTTTTCCAGTTGTTTGCGCTGCTCGTTGCCGGCCACTTCCAGTGCATGCAGCAAAAGGAAGGTTTTTTTATTTTGCCGGATATCGCCCCCCACCTCTTTTCCGAATTTTTCCGGATCACCGAAAGCATCCAGGTAATCGTCCTGGATTTGAAACGCAATACCGAGGTTTTTTCCAAATTCATAGAGATGGGTGCAATTGCCTTCACCGGCGCCACCAATGATTGCCCCCATTGATAAGCTCGCAGCCAGCAAAACAGAGGTTTTGAGGGTGATCATATGAATATAATCGTTCAGCAATACCTGATCCTGTTTTTCAAAATCCATGTCGAGCTGCTGTCCTTCGCAAACCTCCCGCGCTGTTCTGTTAAACAGTTCCAGGATTTTATGGATATGGGTGGGGCCAATGTTTGCAAGGTATTCGTATGCCCTGATCATCATTACATCGCCCGTCAACAGCGCAGTACTCTGATTGTATTTCACATGAACGGTTTCCATTCCCCTTCGCAGAGAAGCATCATCCATCATATCATCGTGCACCAGAGTAAAGTTGTGAAAAAGTTCCACTGCGTTGGCTACCTGATAAGCATCGGGCTGAATGGTATCGAACAGTTCATTACCCATCAGGCATAAAACAGGCCTGATCCTTTTACCTCCGATCGTCAAAAAATATTCACAGGGCTCATACAGGGAGGAAGGAACTTCAGGAAAATGCCGGTTGGCGAATAGTTTATTAAAACCAGCTACTAAATCTTTGAATGAATGCATAACACAAACCTAATTATAAAACGGGCTTCGACCAATCATACGCCTTAACAAATATTTTTAATGTCAATATTTATTTTTGGCACGATTTTGACAAGTTAAACAAAAACTAAACTATGAAACGGACAATTTTGTTCATTTTACCGCTCTTGCTGGCTGCAGGTGCATCAGCACAGTCTATGGGAAGCGATTACAAAACAGCATTGGGTGTTAAACTCTACCCGGGTGCAGTAACAGTGAAACATTTTACGGGAAAGGGAAAGGCCATTGAAGGACTGGGATATATTTCCTCAGACGGATTCAGGCTAACCGGCTTGTATGAACTTCATTTTCCGCTGGGATCAGTAGACGGGCTGCAATGGTATGTAGGAGGTGGTGCACACCTGGGCATTTGGAGTGATAGCTGGAAAAACAGATACCCTGCAAGGGATGGCAGTGTTGCACTGGGGGTGGACGGCGTGCTGGGATTGGATTACAAGATCAAGGAGGCCCCGCTCAACCTCAGTTTCGACTGGCAACCCTCATTTAATGTAATTGGATACAACTATTTTGAAGGTGGTTGGGGCGGATTAGCTGTACGCTATACGTTCTAACAATAATGGTCCCGGTTGCCACAGGTAGCCGGGATTTTTTTGCTGCATTTATTCGAGGCTGAACAAACTGTTCACAAATTCCTGCTTATTGAAGATCAGCAGATCATCAACCTTTTCCCCAACTCCAATATATTTTACAGGAATCTTAAACTGGTGAGAGATGGCCAGTACAACGCCACCCTTGGCGGTACCATCCAGTTTGGTAATGGCCAATGCAGATACATCGGTGGTTGCGGTAAACTGTTTGGCCTGTTCTACGGCATTTTGCCCGGTGGAACCGTCCAGTACCAATAATACCTCATGAGGGCCATCGGGAACCTGCTTCTGTATAACACGTTTGATTTTGTTCAGTTCATCCATCAGGTGCGCCTTATTGTGTAAACGACCTGCAGTATCAATAATCACCACATCAGCGTTTTTAGCAATGGCACTAGCAACCGTATCGTAGGCAACAGCGCTGGGATCAGATCCCATGGCCTGCTTCACAATCGGCACTCCCACCCTTTCGCTCCAGATGGTCAGTTGGTCAACGGCAGCAGCGCGGAAAGTATCCGCCGCCCCAAGTATAACCTGGTTGCCAGCCGCTTTAAAGCGGGCGGCCAGTTTACCAATGGTAGTGGTTTTACCAACACCGTTCACCCCAACTACCAGGATCACATAAGGCTTTTTATCTGCAGGAATGGTAAAATCGGAAGCAGTTTCATCACCGGCATCCACTAAAACAGATGCAATTTCTTTTTGAAGTAAGTTGTTTAATTCAATGGTATTAAGGTATTTGTCTTCCTTAGCTCTTTTCTCAATTTTCTCAATAATCTCGAGTGTAGTTTCCACACCCACATCGGCGCCGATCAATGCTTCTTCCAGATTGTCTAACACTTCATCGTCAATCCGGGTTTTGCCCGCAATGGCCTTTGTGATTTTAGAAAGGAACCCTTCCTTGGTTTTTTGCAACCCCTGGTCCAGACTCTCCTTTTCTTTTTTACCAAATAACTTATCGAAGAAACCCATGATTAGCTGATTATGATTGAATACAAAAAAGCCTCCTACTGGTGTGAAGGAAGCTCTTTAGCGTTATTTTATACAAGGAATTATTTCTCAGATAAGAAATCCTTAACCTTATCCTTGTGTATGATTGTTTCTTTGAAGGTATACGCACCGGATTTTGGACTGCGTACAGCTTTAATAACTTTAGTCCAGTTCTTCGCTTCTGCGGCTGCCTTCTGGTCTTTTACTTTCGCGTTTTTGGAAGCTACTTTAGCCATGATTATTTGATTTCTTTATGAACGGTTACTTTTTTCAAAATAGGGTTGAATTTTTTCAACTCTATACGCTCAGGCGTATTTTTCTTATTCTTGGTAGTAATATAGCGACTGGTGCCTGGCTGACCGCTGGTCTTGTGCTCAGTACATTCTAATATTACCTGTACCCTGTTACCTTTCTTTGCCATTTTATTAGGTAGTTTTTTCTGTGTTTAATTAGATCTTAGTTCCTTCAGCTCTCAATTGTTTGATCACTGTGCTCAAACCATTCTTGTTAATAGTTCTGAGAGCATCGGTAGACACTTTTAATGTTACCCAACGGTCTTCCTCAGCAAAAAAGAAACGCTTCTTTTGTAAATTAGGTAAGAAACGACGCTTGGTCTTGATGTTTGAGTGAGAAACACTGTTACCTACGATTGGTTTTTTACCTGTTACCTGACATACTCTTGCCATGACTATAATAATTTTTTCCGATTTTTTCGGACGGCAAAGGTAAGTAAATGGAGCAAACTAACAAGACGTATCGATCTTTTTTTTCGATTTTTCTTCACATACCCTTGGAAACCGGCTTTGGAAAGCAAAAATCCGCGTTTTTTTCCACATTTCCAATAGGAATCAAATAGCCGCCCGGGATCACTTTATAAAAAAACATAATTTTTAAGCAGCCTCTTCTTTCAGTGGCCAAAAATTACCGACAAGTGTTCCATTGATCAACTGTGAAAACCGCCTTAACAATTCTCATCACAGGAAAAACCGCGTTAAGAATTCGTTCACAAACCGGCCGTAACCTTTACCCATAAAGGGTTTTAGCGAACGATTCAGAGAAAGGGCCCGCACCACCCTTACCGCTTATCTATTTGGGTAGTGCCTGCATGTAACCTATCACAATCTGCTGCGTCTGATATGGTAACGTTTCTACTTTTGACAAACAATTGAAATAAGTACTAAAACAAAATATCATGAAAAAGTTCATTCTCGCGGCACTCTTACTGACCTCTTTGAGCTCATTTGCCACAGAAACCAGTGTAAAAAACCAACAAGTACAGCAGCCCGTTTATAACAGACAGGGCGACATAGTAGGTACATCCGCTTACTATGAGTTTGATAAACTGCCGAAAGATGCGATCTACACCATCACGTCTAAATACACTTTCCCAGAGTACAACCTGAAAGAGTGTATAGAATTCACGGATGCCTATGGCGAAAAACGCTATTTCATTGCGATGAATAGTGCAAAAGAGCGTCTGATCCTGGATATTACTACCGATGGAGAGGTATCCGTACTGGCCAAAATCAGGAAATAACCGGCAATAGAGGTAAGGCAGTTATCCCGGGAAACTGATCTTACCCATTGTTACCGCCGGAATATCTTTAGACCCTCCGCCAAAAGAGGTATTTCCGCCCGCAACCGTTTCATTGGCCAGCAGGGCAAATAGCACCGCTTCTTTGGCATCCGGATTAATTTCCAGATCGCTGGTGGTGTAAAACCGGCAATGGGGCAGTTGCAATTGAATCTGCTCCATCAATAATGGATTGTGAATTCCTCCCCCGCTACTGTAAACAACATAGGTTTCCTGGTCAGAAAGCGTTTTTTTAATGGCATCGGCAATAGTGTCCGCACTAAACCTGTTCAGGGTGGCCATGGTATCTACGTGGCTGATAGCCGATATATTGGCGTTGAGCAGGGCCTGCTCACCGTATTTCAGGTTAAACAGCTCCGGGCCCGTGGTTTTGGGAAATGCCTGCTGGAAAAAAGGATCCGCTTTTAACGCTTTCAGATAGCTTTCATTGACTTTTCCCTGGCGGGCGATCGCAGCATTTTCGTCGTAAGACTGGTTGAATTGAAACCGGGCAAAAGCGTCCATCAGTGTATTACCGGGGCCGGTATCGGTACTGAAGATCCTGGTCATATCCAGGTCTCCGGGCAGGAATGTAAAATTGGCGATACCGCCAATATTGAGCATGATCCTGTTTTCGCCCGCTTTTCTGAATATAAAATAATCGCCGTAAACAGCCAGCGGCGCTCCTTCGCCTCCGGCAGCAATATGTTTTTGCCTGAAATCACTGATAGTGATGATCCCGGTTTTTACAGCCAAATGATCCCCATCGCCCAGTTGCAGCGTGCCATTCCCAAACTCCTTTTTACCGTGAAGTCTTTTGGGAGCATGATAAACGGTTTGCCCATGACTGGCAATCAGGTCCACTTCGGAAGGGTTAACCTTCCACTGCGCCAACGCATCCAGTATCATGGCAGCATGTTGTTCCGCAATCCAGGGATTCAGTAAACAGATGTATTCCATATCTACCATCCGTTTGGAAAAAATGTTTTTGACAATCTCTTTAAACGCCTGATTAAACGGAACGGTCATAAAGTGTTTTAACTGCACACTTGTTTCGGTGCCGCTTCCGGCAACCTCACACAAAGCAATATCCAACCCGTCCAGCGAAGTACCGCTCATGAGGCCTATAATCAGGCGTTTTTCTTTTGCGCCAATCCTGGCTAATTGCGCTACATATTGATTCATACTACTTAATGTAGGATTGTTTATAAGGCGTTATACAAGCTACCCCCTTTTTCAAAAATACGGTCCACTCTTTTTTCAACCTCCGGATTTTTTTCAAGAGGCGGCGCATGATGCGGTTTAATCCGGGCATCGATCACCAGCGGCCCTTCACAGCCCCAGTGTTTATATTCGACGGATGCGCCAATACCATAAATATCGTGCGAAGGGTTAGCCCTTGTATAGGTGATCCATAAATAATCAGACATGGTTTCGGCTGCAAATTCACTGTTGTCGCAGATTACTATCAGCACAATTCCTTTCAACAGATCCATGTGTTCGTGCAACAACAGGTTCAGGAGGTTCATCTCTTCTTTTGCATTGCGATAACTGGTAAAAGCCCTGAAGCTGATGCATACAACACCAGGCATTGCCATACGCGGCTTATAGAAGCCTTCCAGATCGTATAAAACAGAAGGCACTTCGGTGGCCAGTTCTCTTTTCTTTTCGCCGCAGGCGGCAAATACCACTTTACTGCCGCTGTTTAACCCGGTTCCGGAATAATCCAGGGTATCAATGGTGGTATTGGTATGAAAATGTACATCCCGCTTCAGGTCAATCCTTTCCAGCAGGTAGGTCATGAATGCAGGGATATCAGCAGCCTTCAATTGATTGCTGTCATCTGCAGCAATGAACAGGAATTTGGCCAGGCTCAACTGCCCGGTTCCCAGGATATGATTTGATATCGTTAGTAATTCAGCAGGTTGCCTGGCAGGATTATAAGGCGTATACCTTTCGCTTCCCACCGCAAGCAGCAGAGGATGCACCCCCGCAGCATCCACGGCATGCACTTCTTTAACACCGGGGATTTCATTGGGGATAGCATTGCCGGTAATTTCATGAATCAGTTCGCCAAAACTGGTATCTTCCTGCGGCGGTCTTCCCACAACAGTAAACGGCCAGATGGCATTCTTGCGTGCGTATACTTTATGCACCCGCATCATGGGGAAATCATGTTTCAGGCTGTAATAGCCCAGGTGATCGCCAAAAGGCCCTTCGGGTTTGTTTTCTCCGGGATATACTTCTCCTGTGATCACAAAATCTGCATCAGTACTGATACAGTACCCGTCTTCGTAGGTATAACGGAATCTTCTGCCACCCAATACCCCGGCAAAAGTCATCTCGCTCATTCCCTCGGGCAAAGGCATCACTGCCGATAAAGTATGGGAAGGAGGCCCGCCCACAAAGCAACTTACTTTTAACGGAAGCCCTTTTGCATTAGCCTTGGTCTGGTGTACCCCAATACCCCTGTGCAACTGGTAATGCAATCCGATTTCCTTATCGGCTATATAGTCGTTTCCGGTTAATTGTATCCGGTACATGCCCAGGTTGGCCTTCATGATGCCGGGCTGATCAATGTCTTCTGAGTAAACCTGGGGCAATGTTACAAATGCACCTCCATCTTTGGGCCAGTGTTGTATCAACGGCAGATCAGAGATCTTAATTTCTTCATACATCACCGGCCTGGTTCGTGGATTTTTAAGCGGAAGCGCCTTCAGCGCAGCCATACCCACCTGCAGATTTTTGAAAGGAGACTTCAATGCCTTCATCGGGTCATTCTTCAACTGAATCAGTTGCTGCATCTCCTCCATCGTATCCCTGAAAATGAATTTGCTCCTTTCCAGTGTTCCGAAAATATTGGAGGCAGCCCGGAACCGGGAGCCTTTCACGTTTTCAAAGAGCAAGGCCGGGCCCTTGGCTTCATACACACGAAGATGGATCGAGGCCATTTCCAGGCAGGGATTCACTTCTTCCTTAATTCTAATCAACTGGCCATGTTTTTCCAGGTCAATTAAACACGCTTCTAATGATGAGTATGCCATAATATAAGAATACGGAACAAAGCTATACCCCAAAAGTTGATTTGTGAGGATGTTTTACCAAATTAATCCAGTTAATGACAGGCTGCCTACCTTTGCAATATGACTAAACTTAGTGTGAACATCAATAAGTTTGCCACCCTTCGCAACAGCAGGGGCGGTAATAACCCCAACCTGGTAAAAGCGGCACTGGACGCAGAACGCTTCGGGGCTGATGGAATTACGGTACACCCCCGCCCAGACGAGCGGCATATCCGGTACCAGGACGTGTACGATCTGAAAGCAGTACTAACCACCGAATTCAATATAGAAGGCAACCCTACCGAACAGAAATTCATTGACCTGGTGCTGGCGGCAAAACCGGATCAGGTAACCCTGGTTCCGGATGCGCAGGGGCAATTAACCAGCAACCATGGGTGGAATACTATTGAACACAAGGATTACCTGGTTAGTGTGATTAACCAATTCAAAAAAGCGGGTATCCGTGTATCCATTTTTGTAGACCCAGTTATAGAAATGGTGGAAGGCGCAGCTTTAACCGGTACGGACCGCATTGAACTGTACACCGAACAATATGCAACGCTTTTTGCAGCAGGAAAAAGAGAAGAAGCGATTCAACCCTATGTTGCCGCCGCGGCCAAAGCACACGCACTGGGATTAGGCATCAATGCCGGACACGATCTGGATTTGCACAACCTGGGATACTTTGCCAAACAGATTCCTTACCTGGATGAAGTGAGCATTGGACACGCATTGGTATGTGACGCCATTTACCTTGGATTTGAAAATACCATCCAGTTGTACCAGCGACAGTTGAAACAACCGGAGTAACCCAATCGATTGAATTAAATTAATTAACTTACTACTATAATCATTGTATGAGCAAACAAGCAATCGTCGGAATCATTATGGGGAGCGACAGCGACCTGCCGGTAATGCAGGCAGCCGCCAACTTCTTAACCGACCTCGACATCCCGTATGAGTTAACCGTTGTATCGGCGCACCGCACGCCGGAACGTATGGTGCAATATGCAAAAACAGCCCGTGAAAGAGGACTGCAGGTAATCATTGCCGGAGCGGGCGGAGCCGCCCATTTACCCGGCATGGTAGCTTCTTTAACCTCCCTTCCCGTAATAGGCGTACCCGTTAAATCTTCCAACTCCATAGACGGATGGGACTCTGTACTCTCCATTCTGCAAATGCCCAATGGCGTTCCTGTTGCAACCGTTGCATTAAATGCAGCCAAGAATGCAGGGATCCTTGCGGCACAAATTATCGGCACCAACCGCAGCGAAGTAGCTGCGCAACTGGATGAATACAAAAAAGAGCTGGAGGCGGAGGTATTGAAAAAAGCAGATGGATTAAAAGTGATATGGCCGAATGGGTTTGATGAGTAACAAGGATCATCTAATGTATAAAAGCCAAGCACAGTTTCGCTGACATAAACGAAAAAAGGCCGCAATAGCGGCCTTTTGAATTATATTATTTGATGTGCCCCGGAACGGAGTTGAACCGTTACTCGCGTTGCGGCGAACAGGATTTTAAGTCCTGCGTGTCTACCAATTCCACCACCGGGGCTGCCATAAAAAATCCCGTCCTGTAAAGGAGCGGGATTCTTTGAGCGGAAGACCAGGCTCGAACTGGCCACCCCGACCTTGGCAAGGTCGTGCTCTACCAAATGAGCTACTTCCGCGTTATCTGTAAGAACTAAATTGGGAGTGCAAAAATAACCAACTTTAGTTCCTGACAAAATTTTTTTTACTTTTTTTTATTTGTATTCAGGAGTAAATTTAGAACTACTCTGAACTTCTACTTTCGGTTGACCGGGATAACGCTGGTTGTACATGCGATAGCATCCGCCCAATACAAAGGACAGAATGCAGAATACCTGCAGGTAAAATAAAAATCGGGAAGAACTTACCCAGTTCTTGGTAAAGTCCTTTTGTTCGTGTTCGATAATTTCCTGTGACATAGTGAATTATTGCATTGCAAAAATAGGGGTTGGCAGTAAAAAATCATCGCTTCTCCGGAATAATTTCCAGAAAACGTTTTTTTTGATGCACAAAATAATTCCATACAACCGAACGCTTATACACCCCATGCAGCCCAAACATAGGCGTAACCGGGCTTTGGGAAGGTTTAAACCGGGTGAGCAGCCAATAAAAATAACTGATATGGGCTTTTACAATTGCTGTAAAAAAATACGGATCCCCGGTTAACAGACCCTTCCAGGCCGAAATTGCGTCCAGGCAGAACCTTGCAGGCAGTTTCCAGCAGAGTTCATTCAGGGGCAGGTTCTTACTCAGCATAATCAGGTTATTCCTGAAGTTCAGGAATACTTTTCGTCCTCCCCTGGGAAGCGTTCCTCCGCCAACATGATAAATCACCGATTCGGGGCATACCATAATATGAAATCCCTTCAACTGCATCCTCCAGCAGAGATCAATCTCTTCCTGGTGGGCAAAAAAATACGGGTCAAAACCTTTTAGCGAATGAAACACACCGGATCTTACAAACATGGCGGCCCCGGAAGCCCAGAAAATTTCACGGGTATCATTGTACTGGCCGTTGTCCGGTTCACAAACATCAAAAACCCTTCCCCTGGTGAAAGGGTATCCCAAAAAATCAATCCATCCGCCGGATGCACCGGAATACTCAAACAGATGAGGGTCTTTATAAGAGAGTAGTTTAGGCTGACAGGCGGCAATGGAGAGATTGGATTCCATTAACCGGATTATCGGATTCACCCAGTCCGGCGTTACTTCCACATCGGAATTCAATAACACATAATAAGGGGCTTCCACCCTTTCCAATGCCCAGTTATAGCCCCCGGCAAACCCCAGATTATCGGGATTTTTCAACAGGGTAATGGTTGGATAGTGCTGCTCAAGAAATGCAATGGAATCATCGGTTGATCCATTGTCCGCCACTACCACTTCAAAAGGCCGGTAGGTGGTAGCCAATACGGAAGGCAGGAACTGTTCCAGGTAATTCCTGCCGTTGTAGTTCAATATCACAATAGCCACTAATGGATTCAACGCATACATTTTTGCGAAAGTACAATCAAATAATCATTAGCGGCGGGAAGTTCGGTTAATTCTGCAACCCCCAGTTAATCAGATAGCGGACTTCTGTAGGAACGGTATGTACCCTTTCCTTAGAAGCCTTGTGAGCCAGGCGCACAATGACTCTTTTTTTGGATGGGATAACGATGATGTATTGACCAAGAATACCTCTTGCATAAAAGATGTCCTTATGCTCCGGATCAATCCACCACTGGTAGCCATAATAATCGCAGGTTTCCCCTTTCAGGTCCTTAATGCCACAGGGTGTAATGGATTGCATAAAATAATTGCTGTCGATCACGGGCACGCCATTGATTTTACCGCTATCAAGCATCAGTTTACCGATTCTTGCAAAGTCTCTTGTATTGGAGTTAAAGCAACAGTAGGCTTTCTCATATCCGCCTTCGTGATCAATGGTCCATAACGCCTCGCGCTGCGCACCCAGCGGCTGCCATAATTTTTCTGCTGCATAGACGCTTAGGGTTTTACCGGTAGCCTTCTGAAGGATCAGTCCCAATAATTGGGTATCGCCGCTTTTATAACTATGCAGTGTTCCGGGCGCCTGTACCATCTTTACATTGGTAGCCGTTTTATAGGCGTCTGTTCCATAATAAATCTCGGCGGTAGCAGTCAGCGGATTGGCATAGGATTCATCCCAGTCGGTACCACTGCTCATAGTCAGCAGATCCACTATTTTAACTTTAGCTTTCTCCCCCTCTTTAAACTCCGGAAGGAAATCGCCCACAGCCTGTTGAACAGATTGAATTTTTCCCTCACGGATGGCGGCTCCGATCAGCAAACTGGTAATGCTTTTAGCCATAGAAAAAGAACCCGACAAAGAACTATCGCTATACCCGTCCCAATATTTTTCCATAACGATCGAATCATGGTCGATCATCAGCAACCCTACTGTTTGCAGTTTCTCCAACAGGTTATTCAGCGAATCCGGATAAGGCAGTTTGTTATAATCGGATGCCACCGCCCATGGTTTGGCAGTTGCGGTTGGCACTGTATGATTTTCGAACTTCTTGTAGTCGTCTATATTCGCAAAATTGTAAATCACCGATTTGAACAGGTAGGTCTTACCCGTTGCAAAAGCAAATACACTGAAGGCAATCACCAGCACCAGCAATGTATAAAATACTGTTTTAATCATTTTCATACGCAATCATTATATATAATGAAAATAACTATTTCCGGCAATACAACCGAAATTTCTTAATTTGCGGGTACTATGATCAATTTGCATTTTCTGCATTTCAACCTCGATTTTCTCGACCATCCACCTGGTGGTTACTGATTGTATACCCTCCTGCACCAACGGAACATTGTTTCCGAACCCTTATTGATTTTATTGACTCATTAACCAATTACAATGGATACTTCTGTATTATCCCCTAAAGCGGCAGCGTATCTGCAGCTGGAAGAACAATTTGGCGCACACAACTACCATCCCCTTCCTGTGGTACTCGAAAAGGGAGAAGGCGTTTTTGTATGGGATGTGGATGGAAAAAGATACTACGATTTTTTAAGCGGCTACTCTGCCGTAAACCAGGGGCATTGCCACCCGGCCATTATTGCCAGCCTGATTGATCAGGCAAAGAAACTCACCCTCACGTCAAGGGCCTTTCACAACAACCTGCTGGGCGAATATGAGCAATTCATTACCGGCTATTTCGGTTACGACAAAGTATTGCCGATGAATACCGGCGTTGAGGGTGGCGAAACCGCCATTAAACTGGCCCGCAGATGGGCCTACGCCAAAAAAGGCGTTCCGGAAAATAAGGCTAAAGTGATCTTTGCAGAAGGAAATTTCTGGGGAAGAACGCTGGCAGCCATTTCCGCTTCCACCGACCCCAGTAGCTACAAGGATTTTGGTCCGTTTATGCCCGGCTTTGACCTGGTTCCTTACAACGATACGGTTGCATTGGAGAAAGCTTTGCAGGATCCGAATGTATGCGCTTTCATGGTAGAACCCATTCAGGGAGAAGCCGGCGTGGTGGTTCCTGATGCGGGTTACCTCAAAAAAGTGCGGGAACTCTGTACCCGGCACAATGTATTATTCATTGCGGATGAAATCCAGACCGGTCTGGCAAGAACAGGAAAAATGCTGGCCTGCGATCATGAAAACGTACGTCCGGATATCCTGATCCTGGGTAAGGCCCTGAGTGGCGGTGTATTGCCGGTATCCGCCGTACTTGCAGATGATTTCATCATGCTGAACATCAAACCGGGAGAACATGGTTCTACCTATGGAGGCAACCCGTTGGCCTGTGCCGTAGCTATTACGGCCTTAACCGTACTGAAAGAAGAAAAAATGACGGAGAATGCAGCAGCGATGGGTGAGCTGTTGCGCAGCGAGTTGGAAAAACTACAGTCTCCCTTTATCACAACCATCCGCGGTAAAGGATTATTGAACGCCATTGTAATCAAACACGATAACCCGGACGCATCCTGGGATCTTTGTCTTGCGTTAAAAGACCGGGGCCTGCTGGCCAAACCGACTCATGGCGATAAAATCCGCTTTGCGCCTCCCCTGCTGATTACAAGGGAACAGGTACAGGAATGTGTCGGGATCATCGGCGAGGCGCTGCAAACCCTGGCCTGATATACCTCAGCCGATTCCTTAATTGTATAAAAGTAAAAGAGAGTATGAATCATCCGTAATGAATGATTCTACTCTCTTTTACTTTAACAACCTTCCTTAAACTAAAACAGATATTGGATACTACATTATTTGATTTTACTCAATGCTTTATGGGCAATGACCTTATCCAGGGCTGCAATCTGTACACCCAGTTCGGCTTTCAGTTCATTGAACACTTTGTAAGAGTCATCGGTTGGTCTTGCCTCGCCGCTTTCAACTGTACGCTGTAAAGAGGCCAGTTTGTTGTTCAGTCTGATCGGGAAGTTCAGCGGATCCTGGTTACTTTGGTTTTTCACCTGGTAAATAGTTTCCTCTATTACGGAAAGTTCATCCACGATCTTTTTCAGGTCGGCGCCGATCTTCTTCTGAGCCGCAATTTTCTTTTTGTAATCACGGATCTTGATCACCGCTTCGTTTGCCCTGCTCACTTGCTTATTGATTTTGGAAGCCAGTTCAAACTGTTCGCGGATATCAGCCGATGTTACGTTTTTGAAATTAGGGTTCAGTTTAATATCAAAGCTGTGCGTGGCTGTTTCTCCACCGGCTGTGATTTTAATCTGGTATTTGCCATCAGGAGCCATTGGCCCGCTCTGCGGCCTTGCACCCCAGAGAATGATGCCATCAAATACCACCGCTCCGGGATATTTCATATCCCATTCAAATACATTCAGCCCTTTCTTTACAGTTGGGTTTTTCTGACCAGCGCCAAAATAAAACTCTTCTTCTGCTGCAGGAGCTGCCCCCGCTTTTTTAGCGGTAGAGTCGGGCTTTTTACCGGTAAAGCTTTTGATCAGGTTTCCGGATGCATCTGAAATTTCTACGGTAATACTGTCTGGCTCGCCGCCCAGATAGTACTGGAAGACAGCATTGCCTAAACGACGGTAAGTATCAACAGGCTGGAACAGGTGCAATGCTTTGCCAACAAGCTCCGGCTTGTACTCTCTGATCGGATTAATGTTATCGAGGATATACATTGACCTTCCGTGTGTTGCAATGGCCAGATCATTGTCTTTCACCACCATATCAGATACCTGTGTTACAGGCAGGTTCAACTGTAGTGACTGCCAGTTGTCTCCACTATCAAAAGATACCACCACACCGTACTCGGTTCCTGCAAACAATAATCCGGGACGCACCACATCTTCACGAACAGCATGTACGTAGTTACCGGGCCGAATACCTTTTACAATCTTCTTCCAGGTTGCACCATAATCATCTGTTTTCCAGATGTACGGCTCCCGGTCATTCATCTGGTAACGCTTGGCCGCGATATAAGCAGTACCAGGTTTGTGCGGTGAGGCTTCAATAATACTCACCCTGGTATGCTTGGGCATATCGGGAGGCGTAATATTTTTCCAGCTCTTACCGTGGTCTCTGGTAATATGAATCAGGCCATCGTCTGAACCTGCCCAAATGGTATTTACATCATGATAAGAAGGTGCCAGTGCGTATACGGTACTGTACAATTCAGGGCCACTCATATCCAATGTAATCACACCACCGCTGATGCCCATGGTACTGGTATCTGCCAGGGTAAGATCCGGGCTGATTTTTTCCCAACTCTGACCTTCGTTGTTGGTATACCATACATGCTGGGAGGTAACGTACATTCTGCTTGGATCCTTGTGATTGAATACAATCGGATAAGTCCAGTGTACTCTCTCAGGAAGTGTTTTGGCAGGCTCTCCCATAAAGTAACGTGGATAAGGCTGTACCTCTCTTCTTTCACCGGTTACGCGGTTGATCCTGGTTAGTAAGTTAGAATAGCTTCCTGCATAGAACACATCCGGATTCTTTGGATCCTGCGCAATGTATCCGCTTTCGCCACCTCCTACTTCGTAAGCATAACCCATTCCTTTCTTAACGGAATTGGTACGACTTACCATATGACCCCATCCTTTGGAAGGAACGGCAATGGTACTGTTATCCTGTTGTGCTCCGGCTACATGATAAGGGAAATCACTGGTTGCCATAATATGATACAACTGCGCAGTGGGAAAATCTTCATCCGTCCATGTTGCACCGCCATTCACCGTAACGGTTGCGCCGCCATCATTTGCTTCAATCATCCGAAGCGGATCATTCGGATCAATCCACAGATCGTGGTTGTCTCCATGCGGCACCCTGAATGATTTATCAAACTTAACACCGCCATCGAGCGACTTGAAGAAACCCACATTCAATACGTAAACGCCATTGAGATCTTTTGGATCGGCATAAATACGGGAATAGTAAAATGCACGCTGGCGCAGTTTACGATCTTTGTTTAAGTATTTCCAGGTCTGGCCTGCATCATCGGAACGATACACACCGCCTGAATCGGACTCAATAATTGCCCATACCCTTTTGGAATCAACCGGGGATACGGTAACACCGATCTTCCCTACCAATCCTGTTGGCATTCCCGGTTTACGGGTCAGTTCTTCCCAGGTTTCGCCACCGTCGGTGGATTTAAACAAACCGCTGGCGCCGCCACCACCCCACATCATCCAGGGTGTACGGTACACTTCCCAGATGGAAGCATACAATATATTGGGATTATTCGGATCTATGATCAGGTCTTCCGCGCCTGCTTTTTCACTCCTGTATAATACTTTTTTCCAGTTCTTACCCCCATCGGTAGATTTAAACACACCTCTTTCCTCATTCGGTCCGAAAGCATGTCCTAAAACTGCTGCATATACAATATCCGGATTGGTTGGATGAATTCTGATTCTGGAAACAGTCTGCGAATTTTTCAATCCTGCATGCTTCCAGGTTTTTCCAGCATCGGTAGATTTGTATATTCCATCGCCCTGCATGATATTTCCCCTGAATTCAGACTCTCCCGTTCCTATGTAAACCACATCGGGGTTGGAAGGAGACACCGCAACCGAACCCACCGACGAGCTGTTGATTTGTCCGTCGGTTACCGGATTCCAGGAGTTACCACCGTCTGTTGTTTTCCACAAACCACCACCCACAGCACCAAAGTAATATTCATTCTTTCTGGCCGCTGTACCCGCAGCAGCCAAAGAACGTCCGCCCCTGTTGGGCCCCACATTTCGGTACTGCATGCCCGCGAAGAAGGATGATTCGGATTTCTTCCTGGCAACAGCGCCTTCCTGTGCATACAGTTGCGGCACCGTCATCAATGCAAGCACTCCGAAGAAGAGATTTTTACATTTCATAATTGGTTGTTTATTGGGGTTATTTATAAGCTTCGTTCTGAACAATCTTATTATTGGCATCCACTTCAAAAGAAGGAATCGGGAAAACCTGTCTTCCCGCAACGTCCAGTGTTACCGGAGAGCCGTTCTTACGTTCTACATTCACCAAAGCAATTAACGCCTGTCCTGTTCTTACCAGGTCAAAGAAACGGTGCCCTTCAAAAGCAAATTCCAGGTTTCTTTCTCTCCAGATAGCGCCTAGTACGGTGGCTTTTGTAGCAGCAGCCGTATCGGCAATACCGGCCCTTCTTCTTACGAGGTTCAGGTCTGCAAGAGCTCCGGCAAGGTCGTCGGTATTGGCTTTGGCTTCTGCGCGGTTCAGGTACATTTCTGCCATCCTTAAGATATGCACGTTGTCTATATTTCCCGCCTTGATGTACTTGGTTGGATAGTAGATTTTGGCAGTGGATTCATAGGCAAACAGCGTTCCCCTTATATCATTGGGATTGGAAGTAGCGGTTTGGTAAAAACTGGTGTGCGCGCAAAGATCGCCACGTCCACCCTTGGTAGTTGGAACGTACCAGTTTCTCATTCCGCTCTGATCGGTAGAGTTGAAGTTTAATTCCAGGATGGACTCAGCGGTCAGTTTACCGTTGAAGATTTCCAGGAAGTTGGGCAACAAAGTGTAATTCGCATCTGTAATCACCAGGTTGGAATACTGCAACACTTTGGCATTATTACCTGTGTACAGGTACAGCCTGGAAAGCAATGCCCTTGCCGCAGATTTAGATGCTGTGGTTCTGTCTGCAGAAACAAGCAGGGATGTTTCCGCTTTTAGCAGATCGGCTTCCACCTGTGCATATCCTTCCGCCAGTGTAGAACGGGCTACCATGGTAGAGGCGTCCACACCTTTAAATGGAGTAGTCACAATTGGCAGACCCATTGTACCGTACTTACCCGGAACGCCACCGTATACACGCAGCAGGTCAAAATAGGCCAGGGCTCTGATGAAGTAGGCATTGCCGATCATCTTGTTCTTTTCTGCATCAGAGGCATCCGTAATCCCGGGCACTTTTTCTATGATATGATTGGCCAGGTTAATGGCACGATAAGCCCTTGCATAGAAGAAGCCGTTTTCCTGGTTACCCAGCGATACCTGATAGGTATCCATTTCGCGGTAAAAATCCCAGGTACCTATACTCTGTGCCTGGTCTGCAGAAACGTCGCTGATGATCTGGAAATTCCGTCCGTAATAATCACCATTCTGCAACTCGTTGTACATACCTGCAACAGCCGCAAGTGCGCCTTTTTTATTAACAATGGCGGCACCATCACCCACTTCATTCTGTGGTTGCTGGTCCAGCACTTTGCTGCAGGACGAAAGCAATCCTATGTTCAAAAACATGAACAGGATCAATTGTAATCTCTTTGTATTATATAACATAGTTCTTGATTGATCTGTGATTAAAATGTGAGGTTAAAGCCTGCCATGAATGTTTTGGCCTGAGGCATGGTAAAGAACTCAATACCCTGTGTCAGCGCATTGGATGCAGTTCCGGTTAACTCAGGATCCATACCTGTATACTTGGTAAAGGTCAGGATGTTCTGTGCAGAAATATAGAACCTGGCAGAAGAGATCTTTACTTTAGACAACAGGGATGATGGCAGATTGTAACCCAATGAAATGTTTTTCAATCTCATATAAGAGCCATCCTCCATGAAACGGGATGGGCGCAGGTTACTGGCATAGTTGGCGGCATTGATCTTAGGAACCATGGTAATATCGCCCGCTTTTTGCCAGCGATCCAACTGACTTAAAGAATAATTGGTGCTTCTGGTACCACCATGCTCCAGGAAGAAGCGGTTCATGTTCAACTGCTCGTTTCCGTAAGAGAACTGGAAGAATACCATCAGATCAAATCCTTTGTAGCTGAGGTTATTGGTAAAACCGCCTGTGAAATCAGGGTTGGCAGAACCAACAATTCTACGGTCGTTGTTTACATCAAATTTACCGTCGCCGTTTACATCTTCAAATACAATGGCTCCTGTTTGAGGATTTACGCCGGTTTGAGGATGGAGGTAAAAGGAGAACATTTCACCACCTTCCTGGTAACGATACAAGTCTCTGTTGTACACATTGAAAGGAGCAGCCAGTTTAACAATCTTATTTTTGTTGTGAGAAATATTCAGGTTGGCGTTCCATTTTAATCCGTTCGATTTTGCAGGACGCAGGATGTCTCCGCTTACGCTGAACTCCACTCCCTTGTTCTGAATGATGCCGTAGTTCTGGGTCAGTACATTGAAACCGGTAGAACGGGGAATGGAAACATCCAGCAACAGATCTTCTGTACGCTTGTTGTAGTAGTTCACCGTAAAGTTCAGCCTGTTGTTGAACAAACCAACATCCACACCCAGATCCATTTGCTTGGTGGTTTCCCATTTCAGTTGAGGGTTGCTAGGCTGCGTAGGGCTGATACCCGGAATATCTCCGTAAGCAGCACCACCCCATAACCCCAAAGACTGGAAGTCGCGGATACCACTCTGGTTACCGGTAATACCATAGCTACCCCGAAGCTTCAGCATACTGATTGCTTTCACATTCTCCATGAATTTTTCTTCAGACAGCAACCAGCCGAATCCCATGGAAGGGAATGTGCCATATTGGTTTGCCTGTCCAAATCGGGAGGAACCATCTCTTCTCACGTTGAGTGTAAACAGGTATTTGCGATCGTAATCGTAGTTGATCCTTGTAAATATAGAACCGATACCCCAACTGGTAGCAGAACTGGAAGAGCGCTGTACCGCCGCAGAAGTGATTTGTGTAAATGCGTCACTGGGGAATTGTTGTCCGATGGCGGTGATCAGGCTGGTTTTGGATTCCTGGATGGTAGTACCTACCAGAGCGGTAACAGAATGCTTACCAATACCGAAGTTGTAGGTTAATACGTTCTCCTGTATCCAGTTGTTGTTATTGGTGCTGGAAGCCTGCGCATTACCATTCACTGCAGAACCTGCATTGGTTAACGAGTTATCATATACATTCTCTTCTATATTACTGTAATCGAGACTGAAGCTGGAACGCAGTTTCAACCCTTTGATAAATTCATATTCCGCAAATACTGATCCGAGGAAACGGTTGGTTCGCATGCCGATTTTGGTTTCGTACAATGCTGCCAGCGGATGCTCAAACGTAGGAATCTTCAGGTAAGAACCATCTGCATTAAATACCGGAATATTGGAAGGATAAAAGAAAACACTTCCCAAACTACCGGAGATATTATCATCGTTTCTGAGTCTTCCTCTCCTGTTATTGGAATACAGGATATTGGTACCCATCTTGAGGTTTTTGATAGGGGTAAACTCAAGGTTTACTCTTGCAGTAGTACGGTTGAAGTCGGATTTTTTCACCACACCTTCCTGCAGGAAGGTATTGGCAGAAACCATGTACTTTACTTTATCGGAACCGCCACTGATGCCAATATCGATATTGCGGGTAGCCCCTTTCTGAAAAATCAGGTCTCCCCAATTGGTATTGATGGCTGCGGCCGGATTGGCGTAAGGCGCTGTTCTGCCGTTGTTGACTGCAGATTCATTCATCAGGGTTTCAAATGTGGAACCATTGGTAACCGCAGGATACTTATTGAGGTTCTGGGATCCATAATACATGCCCAAATTGATCTTGGCTTTTCCTGCAGTACCTCGCTTGGTGGTAATCAATACCACCCCGTTGGCCGCCCTTGCACCATAAATAGCTGTAGCAGATGCATCTTTCAGGATGTCCATGGATTCGATATCGGCAGGGTTGATATCCGCCATCGGGCTCGTAACGCCTCCGCCCAGTCCAAGGGCAGAAAGGTTACCTGATTGTACAGGCACTCCATCAATTACATACAGCGGATCGCTGGAAGCATTAATGGAAGCGGTACCGCGAATACGGACAAATACACCGCCTCCGGGCGTACCGGAGTTGGAATTGACCTGTACACCGGCTGCCCGTCCCTGCAGCAACTGGTCGGAACTGCTTACCGGAACATTGGCTATGTCTGCTGCTTTTACAGTAGTAATTGCACTGGTAACCAGTTTACGGCTCTGCTGGCCATAGCCGGTTACAACCACTTCACTCATTACATTGGGAAGCGACTGTAGTACCAGGTCCAGGTCAGCAGCAGGAACAGCCTTAATCGACAGGCTCTGGTAGCCTACATAGTCAAAACGGATAGAGTCAGCTCCGGCAGGAATATTGAATTTGAAAGAGCCGGTAGCGTTGGTAGTGGCAATTGCCTTTCCTTTTACAGAAATGGACACGCCATTTAAGGGCAGGCCGCCATCGGCAGACGTTATCCTACCCGAAATTGCACGGTCTTGTGCAATGGTCTTTGCAGAAATGCAAAGGAGCGTGAGAAGAACAATGAAGCATCTCATAAGCGTTGCAGTGTTTGGTTTAAAGGTTCAGTTAGGCGTTAACAGGTAAACGAGGCATTGACGAGCCTCCTTTACCTGTTCTCCAAAGTTTAGCCTTTACAGAGCCAAATAGAACAGCGCTAAATGGTCAAAAGAATCTTTCTTATGAAAATGGCAAATTGCCGTAATTTTTAGAAAAAAAAGCGGTAAAATAACAAAATATCAGATATTTTTCCTTCAATAATCTTTTTGGTAAGACATTTTATCTTTTTTAATATATCTTTAAGGCTATTCACCGAAAGGTTGCTGCAGATTTCACACATTCCCCTATTTTATAGTTTTTAATGAAACGCAGAAAACCTTAAAAATTAAATAACAATAGAGTGCCCCTGCTTGATATCTTTTAATACAAAGATCGTATTCAGTGTCCCCACATTGTCTAAACGAGCCAATTTCCCTTTAACAAACTCATGATATTCGGGCAGACTGCCAATATTGATTTTGAGCAGAAAGTCAATTTGCCCGGCCATCAGGTAACATTCCTGCACTTCATCGAGATTCATTACTTCTTTCTCAAACTTGTCGAAAAAGGCGCCATTGTGATAACGCATCGAAACCTGACAAAAAGCCGTAATGGACTTATTCAATAAAACCTTGTCGAGAATGGCCACATATTCCTTGATATAACCCAACTGCTCCAGCCGCTTCACCCGCTCATACACAGGGGAAATGGTAATATTCAATATCTGAGCCAGTTCTTTGGCAGTGATTTTAGAATTTTTCTGAAGATGCCTGAGTATGGTCAGGTCTATTTCATCAATGCTTTCCATATGGTCAGTTATTTTTTATTTCCATTTTAGGGAGCAGGCTCATCAGCAACATCATGGCAGTTAATGCCACTTCCAGGTAAAGTCCAGGTTGTTTTTGCGGACACTCCCCCCCGTAACAGGCCGAGAGAATCAGATAATTGCGAACAGACCATGCAAAAGCGAAAGTGGTAATAAACACATTGGTTCTTTTGGCCCAGATCCTTTTCAGGAGAAACAATACAAAAGCCATTCCGCCGGCATAGGAAAGAAACAATCCGGGACGGCCAAAATTGGTTCCGGTTGTATGAAACCCATCCACCAATATGGTTTTACTCTCTATTACCACCCATGGCATCCAGCATACGCCGATCACCGCCAGCGCCAATATCATTCCTATTTGTTGCGAATACTTCATACTGCTCTTGTATTAAAATCCATCCCGAAATTAGGCTATTCCGGTGTTTATTCTATATTTTAAGAGGGTTGCATGCAATGAATGCGCCAAAAGCCGTTTCCTCTTTTGGAACAATGCCCGTATCCCGTCTGAAATAATGCATTTACAACTAAATGATTAACGGTTTTTTGCGGGGAGAATGGGTATCTATTTTTGTACCAACACCGTTTTGCGGTCATAACAGAGCAAGAAATTACACAGTAAAGTTATTTCCTTAACCGGCTAACCATAAACAAAATGAATATCCGACGCGCTTTTTTAAGTATTGCATTACTACTGGCCATCAACACCATTGAAGGTCAGACCAAACAAGACAGCCTGGCAATAAAGCAGGCAGCTCTCGATTATATTGAATCGCAACACCACCCCAATCCCATACAAATGGAACGTGCCCTGCACCCTAGAATGGTAAAGCGAACATTCTGGAAAGACAAAGCAACGGGCAAAGACTATGTTCGTGAAACGACAACGGAATCCATGATTCTGCTTGCAGAAAGCTATAACAAAAACGGAGACCGGTTTCCTGCTTCGCCCAAAAAGGAGGTGATCCTGCTTGATGTGTCGGAGCGGACAGCTTCAGTAAAATTGATTGCTGACGAATGGATAGACTATATGCACATTGTCAGGATTAATGGTGCCTGGAAAATCATCAATGTACTCTGGGAGTTCAATGACATTAAAGAACATTAATTGAATTGAAATGAAACAAACCAAATCATGAAAGGGAAAACACTCATTTTAACAAGTCTATGCTTGACCGTGCTTATTACTGTAATGATAATGGGCTTCTCCTCAAAAAATAAATTTTCGATAACCGGTGGGTGGCCAGATTCAAATACACTTTCAATGGAGACACACTTGTATTAACCGGCACCAGCCTGTTTTCTTCAGACAATATTTTTCATCCGCTTTATGCCGGAGGTTCTCACATAGTAAACAAACTTGTAAAACTCAGGGATCAGTAAACCCATGCGGAAACGCCCCCCAAGTTTTGGGCATGATCCGGAACAACTCCTTCAACATGAAAAACGCCGGGTTGGATTAAATCAAAGCCCCCCGTAAACCGGAGGGCTTTGTATGGTTAGAGGTCCCGAGCGGATTCGAACCGCTGTGGAAGCTTTTGCAGAGCTCTGCCTAGCCACTCGGCCACAGGACCCTTTATTTGGACGGCAAAAATAGCGGAATCAAACTAATTTTAAAATTCTAAATCAGAAATTACGAAATTTACCTGCTAATTAACCCAATATGAAACGAATTGCCGAGAGTGAATTAATCATCAACAGCCGCGGAGCCGTATACCACCTGAATCTCAGACCAGAAGAACTGGCCGATACCATAATCACCGTAGGCGACCCCGGCCGCGTGGCGGAAGTGAGCAAACATTTCGACCGTATAGAAGGAACTTTTGAACACCGTGAATTCATTACCCATACCGGGTATATTGGTAATAAACGCTTGTCCGTACTCTCTTCCGGTATCGGAACAGACAATATTGATATTGTGCTTAACGAACTGGACGCACTGGCCAATATTGATTTCGGAACCAGAACCATCCGGCCGGAATTGCGTCGCTTAAAAATTATCCGGATCGGTACTTCCGGCTCCCTGCAGGCAGATATTCCGGTAGATGCTTTCGTAGCCAGCACCCACGGTCTGGGGATTGATAACCTGATGAATTTTTACCGCCAGCAAAATAACGACGAAGAACTGGCCATTGTTCAGGAATTCGTTAACCATACCAAAATTGGCCAGCATGTTTCCGTCCCTTCCATCGCTTCTGCGGCCCCTATGCTCCAGAAATATTTTGTGGAAGGATTCCACCAGGGCATCACGGTTACCTGCCCCGGCTTTTATGGCCCCCAGGGGCGGGTGCTACGCCTCGGACTGCAATACCCCGAGCTGGTAGACCAGCTTACCAGCTTCAGATACGGCAATCACCGGATCAGTAATTTTGAGATGGAAACAGCCGCAATATATGGATTAGGGAAATTACTAAATCATTACTGCCTGAGTCTTAACGCTATAGTTGCAAACAGGGTAAAACAAGCATTCAGTAAAGATAGCGCGAAAGCCGTAGAAGCGCTCATCGTAAAATCGCTCGAAATATTGTGCACGATGCAATAATTTTTTTGCTCCATCGGCATTGTTGCATAAATTCGTCGTATGTCTCAAACACTCCGACCCGACATATCGGTTTATCAACATGCCATTTCGGTTGCCGGGGAGGTATTCAGACTAACCTGTTTATTACCGCTGCAACAACGCTTTGTACTGACCGGCCAACTGAGAAAGTCCATTACCCTGGTCTGTAACCGATTGTCGGTATTTGCGGGCAGCAACAGCAAGCTCCAACTCAAAAGAAACAGCGAATTATTCATTCCTGCCTATGCCGAACTGAAGACACAGATTAAAATGTCTCAGTCTTTCGGGTATTTTAAACCGGAAGAACTGACGCAACTGGAAACATGTCTTGACCAGATCCTCCATTTTTGCAGGCTAAACCTGGAACAAGGGCAGAATTAAATCCTTCCCTTCTCCCTATTTTCGCATTAATTTGCAGGATGCTGATTCAGTTTTCAAAATACCAGGGAACGGGTAATGATTTCATCATTATCGACAATCGTTCAGGGGATATTCAATTAAACCAGGCACAGGTAAAACAACTCTGCGACCGTCGTTTCGGGATTGGCGGCGACGGCCTGATGCTGCTCAACAGTTCCGCTTCCTACGACTTCGAAATGAAGTACTACAATGCAGACGGAGCGGAAGGGAGTATGTGCGGCAATGGAGGGCGTTGCCTTACCCGATTTGCCTATGACTGCGGCATTCACAAAGAAGCGTATTGCTTTATAGCAACGGACGGACCTCACGAAGCACATTTTGGCAGGAATCAATGGATTCACCTGAAGATGAAAGACGTCAATGCCATCGAAAATCTCTGGCATGCTGTTGTACTGGACACGGGATCCCCCCACTATATTAAGGAAGTACAAAACCTCGATACCCTGGATGCAGTGAAGGAAGGCCGCGAAATACGGTACAGCGATGCTTTCAAAGACAAAGGCATCAATGTAAACTTTGTGGAACCCGAGTTGAAAAAAATCAGGGTACGAACCTATGAGCGCGGCGTGGAAGATGAAACGCTCAGTTGCGGAACCGGCGTTACGGCGGCGGCCCTTGTATTTGCCCATAACGAAAACGGGTTCAACAGGGTTGAAGTAGAAACCAAAGGTGGGCACCTGGCTGTTGAATTTGACAAAACCGGAGAAGCGCAATTTGAAAATATCTGGCTATGCGGCCCCGCCGTATTTGTTTTTAAAGGGCAAATAGAAGTCTGAACCAATTAACTTTCTAACACGGGAATAAACCTAACAGATGATTCAGTATTTCAAGAATGTAAACGGACAAACAATTGAGATCGACAAAGCCGATCAGGGCGTTTGGGTAAACCTTGTTCCTCCCTTTAAGGAGGAAGAATTCATAGAACTCAGCAGGGACCTGGATATTCCGATTGAATTCTTGCGAGACTCACTGGATATAGACGAACGCCCCCGTTATGAAACAGAGGACAATGTAAAGTTTGTCATTATTAAAACGCCTACGGAGAACAATTCGTTCAACGACAGCGACGCTTTTTATATCACCATTCCCATCTGTATCATCCTGACCCATAATCAGATTGTAACAGTGAACTCCTTCGACAATGGCGCCATCAAAAAATTCCTGAACACTTTCCAGAAAAGTCATCCAGACAAGCGGAACATGATGGTACTGAAAGTGTTTGAGAAAGTGGTTCAGACCTTCCTCGATTACCTGAAGGAAATCAATCACAGCCGCAACCAGTACGAACAAAGCCTCTACGACAGCAACAGCAATGTGGACCTGCTCAAACTGATGCGGGTGCAGAAAAGCCTGGTATATTTTGTTACTGCTTTGCGCAGCAATGAAATGCTGATGATGAAAATGGAGCGCACCAATTTCCTGGGATTGAATGAAGAAGAAAGGGAATTTCTGCAGGACCTGATTGTAGATACCAGCCAGGCGCTGGAAATGGCCAATATTTACACGAACATCCTCAGCAGTACCATGGATGCTTTTGCCAGTATTATCAGCAACAACCTCAACAATGTAATGAAACGGCTTACCTCCATCACCATTATCCTGTCGCTGCCCATCCTGGTTACCAGTATTTACGGAATGAACGTAGACCTGCCCTATCAGCACTCCACCCATGCGTTTTATATTCCGGTTATTCTGTCGCTGGTGGTTTCTATCATCATCGGTGGATATTTCTTAAAGAAGAAATGGTTTTAGTATATGGCATTATTCAATGTACGGATCTATGGTATTTTACAGGATGAACAAAAGCGGTTGCTGGTAAGTGACGAGTTCATCCGGGGCAGTTTTTACACCAAACTTCCCGGGGGCGGGCTGGAAATTGGCGAAGGTACCAGGGACTGCCTTAAAAGAGAGTTCATGGAAGAGACCGGCCTGAATGTTGAAATCGGCGAACATATTTACACCACCGATTTTTTCCAGATATCCGCATTCAACAACCGCGACCAGATCATTTCGATCTACTACAAAGTCATGGCCCATGATTTGTCCGGACTGGTAACCCGCGAAAAGCCTTTTGATTTTGAGCCACACCAGATAGCCGATCCGGCCAGGGAAGCAGAGGTTTTCCGCTGGATTCACTGGCACGAACTCGGCCCCGACTCCATGTCGTTGCCAATTGATAAAGTGGTGATTGATTTACTGAAGCGTAATACCTAACCCGGGTTTACCTGTTAGACTGATTTTACCATAATCATAGGTTACTCCTGTTGCAAGGTCTTCTGACAATAGCAGCGGTCCATCCATATCCACATAATCCAGTTGCGGCAGGAAATGCGCAATGGCGGCAGAACCAATGGTGCATTCGTTCATGCTGCCCATCATCACTTTCATTCCAAGTGTTCTGGCTTCTTTGATCATGTGCAGCGCCGGTGTAATACCACTGCATTTGGTGAGCTTGATATTGATGCCATGAAAATACCCGTTACATTTCTTTACATCCTGTTCAAATACACAGCTTTCATCGGCAATCAGCGGCAGCACAGATTGTTCATACAATACTTTCATGCCTTCCCAGTTGTCTTTGGCCAGCGGCTGCTCAATAAACTCCACCCCAAGTTGCGCAAGCTGTGGAATTTTCTCCAGGGCCTCTTCCGTTGTCCAGCCGGCATTGGCATCAATGCGGAATACGGCTTCGGTATGCTCCCGCAATGCTCTCATGATAGCAATATCTTCGCTGGTACCCAGTTTAATTTTGTATACAGGCCATGGAGTGGCTTTCATCTTGGCCACCATTTTTTCGATGGTGTCAATACCAATGGTATAATCGCAAACAGGCAGCTTGTCGGACCATTGGGTATTCCATAATTCATACAATGGCTTCGATTTCATTTGCCCGTATAAATCCCAGGCCGCCATATCCAACGCACATACCAGGAAAGGGTTCTGAGGAAACAGGTGATGCAGATAATGCCAGTAACGCTCCGGATCGGTCAGGGCAAATTTCTCTACCATGGTTCTTTTCGATTCCAGATCGGCTATCATCTGTTCTACCGTAATATGGTAATAGGCAATCGCCGGTGCTTCCCCCACTCCTTTAAAAGGCCCCATCGCCAGCTCTGTTATTAAAGCAGGCTGGTGGGTTTTGGTTCTTCCGTTGGAAATAGTAAATGGATATTCAAAAGGTAAATTCGATGCTTTATAACTGAGTATCACTGAATTCAGATTTAACGGCCGGAAGCTACAATTAATCCCGCAAGTTCCTCATTAAAATCACTCGCTTTTTGT
Source organism: Sediminibacterium sp. (assembly GCA_035254545.1). Lineage (GTDB taxonomy): Bacteria > Bacteroidota > Bacteroidia > Chitinophagales > Chitinophagaceae > Sediminibacterium. The sequence goes on from DATFAP010000024.1 coordinate 51,788, forward strand.
AATTCGTCCAGGTCCAGGTGTATCCTGTATCTCCAGTAATGATTCGGATTGGCGGGAACATTGATCTGTTCTTCCTGCGGATTGTTGCCCCGCACCTGCTCGTTCATTCCCATCAGGTCCTGCAACTGGAATACGCTCCACATAGCAGGTGCATACAGGTGTTGGGCTACAATGGCCTTATTGATCCATGCTTCGCAGTAATAGGGCGCTTCCCCCCATTGCCCCAGTTCATTATTATAAAAACGCTGAATCCGGCTCCTGTTCTCTTCCCACCAGCCCCGGATGGTACTCATATCGTGTGTAGACGGCGTTACCACACTCAGGTAAGGCGCATCGTTCGGATGGAAGAATTCTTTTTGCGGATCCTTGGGCATCCGTTGAATTTCAAGACTCAGCAGGCCCAGTTGTTTCATCACATCCGGTACACAGGCCGGCACCATACCAAGGTCCTCTCCACAAACCATCATACTGGTAACCCGCTTCAATGCAGGCAATTTCTGCAGGGCCTCTTTCATCCAGAAATCATCCTGCCTGCGATAGAAATATTCCACATAGGCTTCCTTCAATTGCAACTGTGTATTCCATTCCAGGTAACGGAAGGAAGAAGTGCCCTCCATACCAAAACGAAAGTGAAACGACTGCCCCCGGCCATCTGCATCAAACAGGAGTACATTGCTGATCAGATCGTATAAGCCCTGCCGGATCTTTTGGTGATGCGCATCATCTTCCAGCCCGGTAAAATGCGCTTCAACCAGGCGCTGTGTGGCAAATTCAGGCTTCAGGGTATAACTGCCCATATTGGCATGATCGAGGAACATGCTTTTAACAAGCTCATTGTCATACCCAAACACTTCCCAAAGTACACCATCGGTTATAAACGGCTTGGTATATCGGTCATAATCAAACCAAATCCCCTTCTGGTTAAACTCATGCACATGAACCGGTAATGCCGGAACAAAATGCCCCATGATTCCTTCTACTGCATCCATGGGAATACTCCATATCCGGAAGAAGCCCAGGATATGATCAATGCGAAATGCATCAAAATAATGCTTCATCTGCTCAAAGCGCTGCTTCCACCAGGCAAATCCATCCTGCTGCATTTTTTGCCAGTTGTAGGTAGGGAATCCCCAGTTCTGTCCCTTCACGGCAAAATCGTCGGGTGGCGCTCCCGCCTGGAAGTTCATGTGAAACAGGTCGGGATGCTGCCAGGTATCGGCCCCATACCGGTAAACGCCGATCGCAATATCTCCTTTCACAATGATCCCTTTGCTGCGCACATAAGCAGTGGCTTCTTTTAACTGAAGATGCAGGTGATATTGTACATAATAATGAAATGCTATGTCAAGGCCGGCAGGTGAGGCCTCTTCAAAGAAAGCAAGGGTTTCCCGGCTGTTGTATTGATTGTATGCAGGCCATTCGCTAAAATTGACCGTTCCGTATTCGTCGCGGAGGTAGCAGAATACGGCATAGGGCTTTAACCAGTGCTCATTCTGCTGAAAGAAACTTTTGAAACCGTCAGATGCCAGTGTTTCCTTTCCCAGGTCTTTGTACACATCCTTTATGAATTGCAGCTTGATCCTGATCACTTCATCGTAGTCTACTGCGGGCAACGCATTTAACCGGGCTCTTTCCGCTTCCAGTTTTTTTACCTGCTTATGGTGTTGTTCACCGGCAATGGCAAACAGGTTCATGTAAATGGGATGCAATGCAAATGCAGAAATAGCCGCATAAGGATAAGAGTCTTTCCAGGTATGTGTGGCCGTGGTATCATTTACCGGCAGAATCTGAATCATCTTCAGTCCCACATTCGCAGCCCAGTTGGCCAGCGCTTTCAGATCGGAAAATTCACCCACACCAAAACCTTCATGAGACCGCAAACTGAAAACAGGGATGGCAATGCCTGCGCCCCGCCAGGTATTGGAAGGCAGGTAGGTAAAGCCATCGTTCACAATTGTTGTACGACCTGTAGCTGCTGTAACATATATAATCCGGTTATTTCCGTTTTCGTAGGTAACAAACTGTTTTTTTTCAGTATCGTAAACGCCATATTTATAAGACACCGGAAATGTTGCCTTGGATAAATCCAGTTGAACCGTATAATGTTCACTGCCCTCTTCCCTGCTCAACAATACCGGATCAATTACAGACCAGTTATTCAGTTCGGGAGTGGAACCTGCAATACAAATGGCTTGCCCTTTTGCCAGCAAAGGGCTCTTCACCCTTAACTGGTGAGTATATGATTTCTTTTTTGCAGTGCGAACCGGTGTAAAATTATTTTTTAACAATACTTCCTGAAAAGCTTCTGCATAAAAAGTATTCTCATAATATCCAGCATGGTTCCAGGTATCGATCAGCACAATTTCCGTAGTCTTGTTTCCTTTCAGGGAAAAATATTTGTCCTTTCCCCAATCAATCACAACAGCGCCGTCTGCATGCTTCAGCAGGTAATTATAATACACGGTTTCATCCGAACCGGCCGGCCATTCCAGTTGCGCGGTCCAGCATTCTTCGTTGAAGAACTGCATGGGTATGGCTTTATTTACATCACCGTTGCCCAGTAAAGGGTGCGTACCCGTGATGAACAAATCCTGCCCGGGCACTGTATGAAATTTCACCTGGAAATTCAACTGAACGGAACCGGTTGTTTGTGGAGTCACTTTTTTCTGCGGCGCTTTTTTAGTTACCGGTTTTGGGACATCTTTTTTTCCCGTTGCTGTTTTGCCGGATACACTGGTTGCCGCTTTTTTTACAGGAACTCTTTCGGTGCCCGCTGCAGCAGATTTTTCCGCATTTTTTTTTGCGGCCTTTTTAGCAGGAGCTTTTTCAGGCTCAACAACGTGTACGGGCTTGTCTGCAGAAGATGTATCCTGCGGGGCAATCGTTTTTTTTCTGGTAGCCAATTTGGACAATTTTATAGCCACAAAATAGTAAACAATGTGTAAATATCACGCAAAGCAACGAAAACAAACAAAATCAACAGGTTAGCAACAATTCTGTTAGTTGCCCGACAGGATTAAATCTGCCGCTTTTTCGGCAATCATGATAACTGCGGCATTTGTATTTCCCGATACAATCGTAGGCATCACTGCTGCATCTGCTACCCTCAGCCCCCTGATTTTCCGCACCCGCAGCGAGGCGTCGGTAACAGCCATTGGATCCGTACCCATTTTACAGGTTCCCACCGGATGGTACAGCGTTTCCAGACTTTTGCGGATATGGGTCATCAATGCCTCATCGGTTTGGCTGTTTACCGGAAAATCAATTCCTCCATCCGTATATTGCTGCAATGCAGGTGCGGTAATCACTTCCATCGATTTCTTTACCGCATACAATATGGTATCCCGGTCTCTTTGGGTAGACAATACATTGGGGTGGATAATCGGAGCATCTTTTGGATTGGCCGATTTTAGCCTCACATATCCCCTGCTTTCGGGCCTGATCAGGATGGCCAATATACCCAGGCCATCTGTTCTGGAATAGGTACTCAGATTGTATATATCTGTTGAATAATCAGGGGCAATTCCCAATGGTACAAAATGAAACTGAATATCAGGACGGTTCAGCGACGGATCGGATTTTAAAAAGGCATTGGCTTCGAGCGGGCTGTTCCCCAATGGGCCCTTCCGGAAAAGCAAATGTTGCAGGATGGCTTTTCGCATATTCCATTTCTTCAGCAATGAATTGCCGGTTTCTGTATTGGCCAACGCAGTAACCCCGCTCCATACATGATCCTGCAGGTTCTTCCCTACACCGGGTAACGCTTGTAATACATCAATGCCCACCCGTTTCAGTTCTGCGGGATCTCCGATACCGGAAAGCATCAGCAGTTGCGGAGACTGTATGGCCCCCGCCGTCAGAATCACTTCTCCGCTGCAATTGATCCGTTCCGAATTGGTATAAGAGGTTTGCACTTCTACCCCCACGGCCTGCCCGTTTTCTATGATCACCCTTTTAACCAGTGTTTTGATTTTTACCGTGAGGTTGGGGCGCTTCATTACAGGTTTTAAAAAAGCGGCTGCGGTACTGTGCCGCCGGTTATGTTTAATGGTAAACTGTAACAGGCTCGCTCCTTCCTGATCTGCTCCGTTGTAATCGTCGTTGCGCGGAATACCCGTTTGCCCGCAGGCCGCTATAAAAGCTTCTGCAAAGGAGCTGGGTTGTGGAGACAGGGTTACGAAAAGCGGGCCGTCCTGGCCATGATAAGCGTTATCAAAATGCAGGTTGGTTTCCGATTTTTTAAAGTAGGGCAATACCTCCTCATAACTCCAGCCTTCATTTCCCAATGCGGCCCATTCATCAAAATCCGCTTTGTTTCCTCTTACATAAGCCATGGCATTGGTGGAACTGCTTCCTCCCAATGTTTTACCCCTTGGGATATAGAGTTTACGATCATCAATTTCCTTTTGTGGCTCTGACCAAAACTGCCAGTCTACCTCGGTCCGGTTCAGTTTGGTATATGCCCCGGGAATATGGATTTCCATTTTATTATCAGGTCCGCCGGCTTCAATCAGCAGTACTTTTTTGGTTGCATCTGCCGACAACCGGTTTGCCAGCACACAACCCGCAGAGCCTGCTCCAATAATGACGTAATCATAACTCATAGTTTAAATATACCTTAATTAAGGCATAATTTTCCCGGAACATGTACTATCATGAAGGAACCCTATATTTGTAAACTAACAATTGTTCGTATGAATTTGGAAACCAACCGCAACGAAGACTGGATGAAACTGATGTTGAGCGAAGTGAATCAGCAATTCGAGAAGATTAAACTGGGAGGAGGCAAAAAGTCTATGGAGAAACAACGGGAAAGAAATAAACTGACTGCCAGGGAACGCATCGATTATTTATGCGACAAGGAACTTCCGTTTATAGAGATCGGCTCCTTTGCAGGTTATGGTATGTACGAAGAGGAAGGCGGATGCCCTGCCGGCGGAACGGTTGCGGGTATTGGATATGTAAGCGGCAGGCAGTGTGTGATTGTGGCCAATGATCAGACCGTTAAAGCCGGCGCATGGTTTCCGATCACCGGTAAGAAAAACCTGCGCATGCAGGAGATTGCCATGGAGAACAGGCTGCCGATTATATACCTCGTAGACAGTGCCGGTGTTTTCCTCCCCATGCAGGATGAAATATTTCCGGATAAAGAACATTTTGGCAGGATATTCCGCAACAACGCAAGGATGAGCGCTATGGGTATTACACAGATTGCCGCAGTCATGGGCGCCTGTGTTGCCGGCGGAGCATACCTGCCCATCATGAGCGATGAAACCCTGATGGTAGAAGGGAACGGCAGTATTTTTTTAGCCGGCTCTTATCTGGTAAAAGCAGCCATTGGCGAAGACATCGACAATGAAACGCTGGGCGGCGCTGTAACCCATACGGAGATCAGCGGCATTGCAGACTATAAATTTGCCACGGAGAAAGACTGTCTTGATCACATCAAAAAAATCATGAACAAAACAGGGGCCCCGGCCACTGCAGGCTTCAACAGGATTTCGGCAAAAGATCCCTTAAAACCAATTGATTCCATATATGGTGTGATTCCCGAAGGGAATCTGAAACCTTACGACATGCTCGGGATCATTGAGCGTTTGGTAGACAACAGTGAATTTGATCAGTTCAAGAAAGACTACGGCAAAACCATTTTATGTGGTTATGCCCGCATCAATGGCTGGGCAGTGGGCATTGTAGCCAATCAAAGACTGGTATGCAAAAGCAGGAAAGGAGAAATGCAAATTGGCGGAGTGATCTACAACGACAGTGCAGATAAAGCCGCCCGTTTCATCATGAACTGCAATCAGAAAAAAATTCCGCTGGTATTTCTGCAAGATGTAACGGGGTTTATGGTGGGCAGCAGAAGCGAACACAGCGGCATCATTAAAGACGGCGCCAAAATGGTGAATGCCGTAGCCAATTCTGTGGTACCCAAGATCACCATCGTGATCGGAAACAGTTATGGAGCCGGCAATTATGCCATGTGTGGCAAAGCCTACGACCCTCGCTTTATTTTTGCATGGCCCTCTGCAAAAATTGCGGTAATGGGTGGAGACCAGGCGGCTAAAACGCTTGCGCAGATCCAGGTTGCTACCATGAAGGCCAAGGGGAAAGCTGTAAGCCCGGAAGAAGAAAAATCATTATTGGATACGATCAAAGATCGCTACTTTAAACAAACCACTCCTTATTATGCGGCAGCAAGATTATGGGTGGATGGTATTATTGATCCGGCAGACACCAGAAAAGTAATTGCGGAAGGAATTGCTGCGGCCAATCACAATCCGGAACTGGAGTCGTTTAAAACCGGTGTGATTCAGGTATAATAATTTTAGCTTTATTTTGCCGCATGTCTCACCCCCTTCATATCTATACAGACGGCGCAGCAAGAGGTAACCCGGGCCCGGGTGGTTACGGAATTTTATTAATATGGGGCGATAAAAGAAAAGAAATTTCTGCCGGCTTCAGAAGAACCACCAATAACCGGATGGAACTGATGGCGGTTATTGTTGCACTACAATCGCTTACCAAAAATGATATCCCTGTAACAATTCATACCGATAGCAGGTATGTGGTAGACAGTATTCAGAAAAAATGGCTGGACGGATGGATCCGCACCGGCTTTAAGGGAGGCAAGAAGAACAGGGATCTTTGGACCAAATATTATGAATTGTCCAGGCAGTTCAAGATTTGTTTTGTATGGGTAAAAGGACATGCCGAAAATCCGTTCAACAACAGGTGCGACGAACTGGCCACCAGGGCAGCCGACGGCCATCACTTGCACATTGATAAGGAATATGAAGCCGGGATTAACGACGATTAGGAAATGCGCCTGTTCAATGCAGTGCGTTTCAACAATGCATATCCGCCAAACAATACGGCGCTGAAGAAGATGGTTGAGTAAATACTGTTCGGATAGAAAGGTAACCCATCTGCATAGGTAGCCATTAAGCCAGCCAGCGTTTTAGGGTGTCCCCATCCACCGCCGGCAACCCATGCCAATCCGTTAGACAGTACAAAATATACAGTAGGTGCTGCAACGGAGGTTCCGAGTATTGCCAGCACGTTGTTCCTCTTAATCAGGAAGCCAAAAGCAGTAAGACCCACGATCAACAGGTAGTTCACCAACTGGCCGCTGTAAAATCCGGAGATCTCTGTTACTCCGTTGATGTAGAGCAACTGGTAGATTCCATCAGATACCAGCATGGAGATCAGAGGCAATAGGAACGCAAATTTCTTATTAGACAGGAACAAAGAACCTGCAAAAATGGCTACTGCCATTTGAGGAGCAAATCCAAGGGGTCTGTTGGGGAATACTCTGTACAATGCAGTTGTCAGTATCATCAATACCAATGCGACAATCAGGTTCTTATTCATTTTCATGTTGAACTATTTCAGGACAAAAATAGGCGTAAAATCCATTTTCACCATTTCAATTTTACCCAGTGTGTGAATAATCTCAGGGAACAGGTACAAAAGCCTTGAACAGCGTGCAATTACCCGATGCGTAAAGCTGATATTGCCCCCCGGGCAACATGACCATCGCTTCTCCCCGTTTTAATACCATGCTGTTGTTTACCAGTGCCCCGCCCTCTGTTACAATCACCATTTCCGGGGTTTGAGCTGTTGACTCGTATGCGGAGCCCGCAGTAAGTTCTATCATACTGATTCCAAAATCCGGAACCGGACATGGGTAGATTTTTTCTCCCTGTCCTGAAGGCACACCCTTCATTACTTCCGGAATAACTTCTTCGAAGGACGTATGTTTCATGAGTTCAGGAACATCCACATGTTTGGGCGTTAATCCGCCCCGGAGTACATTATCACTGTTGGCCATCAACTCAATATTCTGTCCCTCAAGATAGGCATGCGGAACTCCGGCCTTCTGAAAAATGGCTTCTCCCGGATTCACCTGAACAATATTGAAAAAATAAATGGAGAAAATTCCCCGGTCCAGGTCTGTGTTAAGTTCTTTTCCTTCATACAACCTGGCCACCCACCAGCCTGGCTGCTGCCTGGTAAGCAGGCCATCCTGCTTATGCCGGATTTCCCGCTTTACAAGCGGTGTCAGCAAAATATTGACATCTACCTGGTCCATTTCCATCACAAACTGATAAAGCGCCCTGGTACCTTCTTTCTTATACAAAGTTTGCAGTACCCGCAGCTCTGCTGTAGATTCAAGCGTTTCTTCCAGGGCCGCTTTGGATTTGAATCCATGCAGCAACCAAAAATCGCTGAGCGCCACCATTACTTCAGGCTTATGATTGCGGTCCTTATAATTACGGTGAGGGGCATTCAGCGGAATTCCCGCCGCATTTTCACGGTCAAACCCTTTCTCAGCCTCTTCTTTGGTAGGATGCACCTGTATAGACAGCATATCATGCACATCCAATACTTTAAACAGGTAAGGCAGTTCCCCAAAGCGATCAGCCACGGCTTGCGAGAGATAAGCAGCCGGATCCGTCTTAAACAACTGATTGAGGTTAACCGGTTCTCCGTTGATATGTATCACAGAAGGCGCAGAAGGATGGGCTCCCATCCAATACTCAGCACAGGGCAGATTGGCCTCATTGTGATCTCCGATTAATGCAGGTATATAGGAATGCCCCCCCCAGGCATAATGCTGAATCACTCCCTTAATCTTAAAAATCCGTTCATTTAACCCCATATTCAGGTATTTACTCCTGTGTATAACGAGCAATTAGGCAATATCTTGTATGCAATTAAAGAAATATGGGTGCTTATAAACAGGATACGGGAAGGAAAGGGGAAGAAATTGCCGTAGAGTTTCTCCGGGAAAGGGGATTTCATATCCTTGAACGAAACTGGCGATTTGGCCGTAGTGAAGTAGACATCATTGCCAGCCATTCAACAAGACTCCATTTGGTGGAAGTGAAAACCCGGTCGGGATTGCGGTTCGGCTACCCCGAAGAAAGTATCAGCCGTCTGAAAATGAAACAGTTAAAAATTGCCGCCGCCGCCTACCAGTACCGGCACCCGCAATGGAAATACATTCAGTTCAATGCACTGTCGGTGGTATTACAGGGAGAGCGCATTCTGGAAATCCGCTTTTTTGAAGATATCTATCACTGAATCGTTTAAACCATTCCACATTGCCACAGTCATACCATCATAAATTAAACACCATGAAAAAAATGATGGCAATGCTCCTTGTTGTTCTGAGCCTGGCGGGCACCCGGTCTTTTGCACAAACCGCCGAACCGGTGAAAAAAGACCTGCTGAAACAACGGCCAGACAACCTGAGCCCGGAGCAGCGGAAAGCATTCAGAAAACAACTGAAAGAAAAGCGTCAACAAATGACACCGGAACAAAAACAGGAGATGCGCGAGAAAATGAAAGAGCGGCTTGAGCATATGACACCCGAACAGAAAGCAAAGATGAAAGAACATATGAAACAGCGCAAGGATTCTGCAGGTGCTAAAAGGAAGGGTTTTAATGATCTGCAAAATCAGTAACGGAACATCATTCCACAGTTATAGTGTTTTTCTTTGTACAGGGGGGTATCCGAACAGGATGCCCTTTATTTTTTAAAAGCAAAGTATACCGCCCCCACCAAAAACAGGAAACTGATCAGGTATTTGTCCTCGAATGGTTCTTTCAGGTAGAGTACTGCAAAAACAGTGAATACAGAGAGCGTAATAATTTCCTGGGTAATTTTTAACTGAAACCCGTTCAACCCGTTTCCATAACCGATCCTGTTTGCCGGCACCATCAGGCAATATTCAAAAAAAGCGATCCCCCAACTGATCAGGATGGCTTTCCACAACGGCATTCCCTTGTCTTTCAGGTGCCCGTACCAGGCAAAAGTCATGAATATATTAGATAGTACGAGCAGCGAAATTGTTTTTAACATAGTCTGAAAATTTATCCGTCAAATTTCGTGAAAACAGTCCGACAAAAGGGCAAACCTTTGACATATTGCCATTTTAATTGGGATCAGCATGAAACTTGATAATCCCTTACCTGTAAAGTGTTCCCTATGCAAAAGTTTCAGGCAATTATTAAATTCACGATGGATGAGGCTTTTATGTCTTTTGTACCGGCCCATAGAACCTATATCAACTATCTGATTAACAAGGGTATAATTGACAGTTATGCGGTTAGCATGGAAAGCCAGACCTGCTGGATTACCCTGAACACCACCGACAAGGAAAAAGCGGGCCAATACCTGGTTAAATCGCCGCTTTACAAATACTGGACCTATGAAATTGAAGAACTGTTTGTTTACGACAGTCAACATTATCGTCTTCCTGCCGTTCAGTTGAATTAACTTTCCCGTTCGTTTCCCCGGAATTCATTTTATTTCCGTAGATTTATCTACTTAATTAGTAGACTATTATTTAACCATGAAGAAACTATTCTCCGTATTCGCAGCCCTGTTATTTTTATCAGTCGGTTCTTTTGCCCGGCAATCCCTTTCCTTGTTTGGAAAATGGAGAGGTAGCTTCCCGTTGAAATCCGGCGGTGAAATTCCATTCAGTTTTGAAATCAGGGGCAGCAGTGCTGCCAACGCAACATTGTATTTCATCAATGCCGGAGAATCCTATCCTGGCGGCAGTGTAATACAAAGAGGCGACTCTGTGTATGTATCACTCGACCAGTTCGATAACCTGCTTGTTCTGGGTATTGGCCCCGACCAGTCGCTGACAGGTTTCCTCAGAAAACAAAATGGGAAGGGTGCTCCCATCCCCGTTACCGCATCCAAAAAGATTCTTACAAGATTTCCCACTTCGGGCCTGAAGCCGGTAGCAGACATCAGCTCCGGATACGATGTGGTATTCACCAACGACAGTGGCAGACAAACCAGGGCTGTAGGTATTTTTAAACAGAAGGGCAATGCCCTGAGCGCTACCTTTTTGCGGGTAACGGGAGATTCCCGTTATTCGGAGGGGATCATAGAAGGAAACCAGTTTTCCTTATCCGTTTTTATCGGATCCTCCCCCACTCTTTTTACCGGAATTGTTAATGCAGACGGTTCTATTACCGGCAAACAGATTGGATTGAGAAGCAAACAATCTTTTACTGCCATCAAAAATGAGCAGGCGAAATTACCAGACGCTTACAGCCTAACCGCTCTTAAAGAAAAAGAAGCCCGGTTTAATTTTGCATTTAAAAATGCAGCGGGGAAACTGATTACCCTGGATGATACCCGTTATCAAAACAAACCCGTTATTGTTACTATTGGCGGAACATGGTGCCCCAACTGCGCAGACGAAGCGGCCTTTCTTTCTGACTGGTACAGAAAGAATAAGAACAGGGGCATTGAAGTCATTGCCATCCAATTTGAAGTGCTGAATGATTTTACTTATGCGCAGCAGCAAATGAACCGTTTCAAAAAAAGATTCAATATTCCCTACGAACAGGTTTTCGGCGGTCTTGCGGAAAATGCCAAAGTGCAGGAAGCGCTACCCGCACTGGAGAAATTCATTTCTTACCCCACCACCCTCTTCATCGACCGAAATGGCAAGGTCAATAAAATTCATACCGGCTTTACCGGGCCTGCTACCGGAAAATTTTATACGGAGTTTATCAAAGAATTCAATGCGGAAGCGGATCTCTTATTAAAAAACTAAACAGGCCTGCAATACAGCACCAAAATAAAAAACTTCACCCGGATCCGGGTGAAGTTTTTTATTACATGCAATTGCTGTTATTGTTTGGGTAATGTGGGGTATTGTATACCCAATTGATCCAGATAGGTTTTGTATTTGGAAGGATCATAATAATACTTTTTCATCTCTGGTCTGTAACGGTCCATGATTTCCTTGTTCAGATGGGCAGGTGCAGGGTCTTTCTCCGAAATAAAAGGAATGTATTTGGTATCTTTTGTTTGTACCTCGGTAAAATAACGCTTCGCTTCCTGCAACAACTGTGGCCTGGTGAAAAGATCAATCAATGTAAGCGCGGTGGCTTTTGCGCCAGCCACACAACCCTTGTGTGCAATCGGTGTTGCCATAGCGATGGCATCTCCCCAATGGTGCCCTTTTAAACCGGGAATATTTGCCGGATACCTTAACACAATGGTGGGCATGTTCCAGGAAATATCTGCAATATCATCCGAACCGCCACCCCACGAAAATGGTACGGATCCTTTGATCGGTTTGATGATACTGTTCAGTCCGTTGATGGGGTCTCCCTGCTGATTCTTTGCAGGAGCTTCCATCAGTTTCTGGGCTGCCCTGGCCAGTTGCTGATCGGCTTCATCCCACTTTGGCATACCTACCCGCATGATATTGGCGTGCATGGCTTCTCCGATCGGCCTATTGAAATGACCAGGCCAGGCTGTTCCCAGTATCTGGTAAGACATTTTGGTATCGGTCATAGCGGCTGCCCCGTTGGCAATTTTGATACCCGATTCAAACATGTTTTTTATATCCGTATAAGTTCGTTCCCTAAAGTAATACCACACACTGGCTTTTGAAGGCACCACATTGGGCTGATCTCCTCCATCCGTGATTACATAGTGGCTGCGTTGTGTTGGTTTCAGGTGCTCCCGCTTAAAATTCCACCCAATATCCATCAGTTCCACTGCATCCAGCGCACTCTTGGCGCGCCAGGGAGAACCAGCTGCATGAGCGGCATCTCCTTCAAAAGAAAACTGCACAGATACAAGGCCGTTGCCTCCATTGTCGCCATAATCGCTGCCAAAATCACCGCTTACATGCGTAAAAATACAGGCATCCATATTTTTGAAATAGCCATCCCGGATATACCAGGCTTTACTGGCTACGAGTTCTTCCGCAACACCCGGCCAGATCACCAGTGTTCCCGCCAGATTGTTTTTCTGCATCAGCTCTTTTACAGCAAGCGCCGCTGCAATAATCACGGCCTGGCCTGAATTATGCCCCTCACCATGACCGGGAGCGCCTTCCACAATCGGATCTTTATACGCTACACCCGGTTTCTGGGAAGCTTTGGGAATACAGTCAATATCACTGCCCAATGCAATGACCGGGCTTCCATTTCCCCATTTGGCAAACCAGGAAGTTGGAATACCGGATACCCCTTTCGTTACCGTAAATCCGTTTTTTTCGAGGATGCCGGTAAGATATCCGGAAGTTTCAAATTCCTGGAAACCCAGTTCTCCAAAACTAAATACCATATCCACCATTTCCTGAATGGATTTCTGCCTGCCGTCTACCGATTGCAGCGCCTGTTTTTTTAATTTTTCAATAAAAACGGAATCGTAGGTTTTACTGTTCTGTGCAGTAACCGATGAAAAGATCATCGTGTTCAATAGTAGCAACAGCAAGGCGTACGTCTTGTGCAAAGGGGGCATTCTCATCTGTCAGGTTTTGGAATTGAATAATATCTGTTACCTAATGTATGAAAATGTCTTTGACCTGCAAAATGAGGAACTAGTGTTTACCGTAATTCTTCTCTCCTGCTGTAACAGCCACCGGCAATATATTCTGCTGCGGAGGTAGCGGACAGGTGGCAAATGGGGTAAATGCACAGGGGGGATTGAATGCCTTGTTAAAGTCTACCACCGTTTTTCCGGAAGCATCCGGCTTGGGCACGTACATAAATCTGCCCGCGCCATAGGTGGTTTTGGTGTTGGTAGCATCCCCGAAAATCACAAAGAGTTCTTCTCCTTCCTCTACCGCATCCAGGCTGTAGATCTTGCCCTGAATGGTAAAGATCAGTTTACCAAGCAATTTCATCCGGAGGGTTTGGCCCAATACATTCTTAATAGGTATGGTAGTGGGATACAGGGGTTCTTTCAATACAGCATCAACCTTCCAGGCGGTATCGGCGGGATAGCGGTCTATGCCCTTAAAGTGTAAAAGGCTTTCGCTCTGATCATTTCTTAACCGGATACCAATCCGGTCCTCCCTTTTAATAATCGTCCAGTGCAGGAAACCATAGGAACTAACCGGATTTCTGGCAGAATCCGGAGAATAGATCAGCTTACTGCTGATGCCCTGCCCGTTAACCCTCAGCGCTACTCCTTTTTCGGCAACCAGGGTTACCGTTTTGTTATTCAGTTCAAAATAGCCTGCTTTGGCAGGAACAGTGCCGTTTGGGAATACGATATTGTTTCCGGATGCTGTTCCAAAACTGTTCTTTCCTTCTTCCAGCCAGTAGAGACCGGCCAGATTCAGCCATCCGCTTTTGGTGTTCTTCAAAGCGGCATAGCGGCCCTTTACCCATTGTTCTATCTCCTGTGTATAGGTACCTGATTGTGCGGAAGCACCCAGGCCAATGGCAGATACAATAAGAACTGAAAGCAGTTTTTTCATGATTTATTTTGAGGGTTGCAGTATTTTGTTATACAGGCTGTAAACATAACATCCTGCACAAAATCCGAAAAAAGATTCAAGAAAAGAAAATAAGATCAGCACAACTGCCAGCCAGTATGCCGCAGCATGCAGTTCTACTATGGAGGCAATAAAAATCAGATCCGTCAGTAAAAATCCAATCCGGGCAGCAAATCGCTTGGGCGCACGGTCGGTCCATTTAACGGAGATCCAGCCCATTTTCTCCACCAGAGTGCTTACCCTGTTCAACGGGCTATAGGTACCCTGATGAAAAGCCCGAAGATAAAAATCGATCAGTAGGAATGCGGGAATATAAGGCGTTCCGGTGAGCAGGTATGCTACAGAAAGCAGAAATACCAACAGCCCCGTTACTCTCACCTTATTTTCATTGATCGCTACAAAATCTACCGGACAGTTTACCAACACAGCCATATGCTTACTATTTTAGTACGCAAATATATATCCTACTAATTAAATAGACTAATAAAAATCAACGCTTATCCCAGGAATCTTATATTTATGCCACAAATAAATGGCATGGATTCTTTTTACAAATGGGACGGGGATACTTTGATACTGAACGTACTGGGCACCCCGGGCGCTAAGTTGAATAAGATTGGAAAAGTGAAGGGGAATGAACTGAAGATCAGTGTCAGCGCTGCCCCTACGGATGGCAAAGCCACCGACTTTATGGTCGCTTTCCTGGCAAAGGAATTCAAGGTATCCGGAAGGGATATTGAAGTAGTATTTGGGCAGTTCAGCATCCACAAACAATTACGCATTAAAAATCCCCGGCAGTTACCTGCCGGCATCACCCGAAAATAAATGGTATGAAACCTGTTTTACTATTGGGTCTTTTACTTACAAGCTTTTGTGCTTTTGCGCAAACACCCGAAGAAAAATTATTGGAAGCAGGAGTTCAGCTTCCTTCCATTACTTCGCCTGTGGCCAATTATGTGAATGTGGTGCGTACAGGCAACCTGCTTTTTTTATCCGGCAAAGGCCCCTCCAGGCCGGATGGATCGTATATCACCGGCAAACTGGGACTGGATCTTACCATTCAGCAGGGCTACGATGCAGCCAGGCTTACCGCCATCAATCAACTGGCTGTACTGAAAGCAGAACTGGGTGAGCTCAGCAAAATCAGGCGCATTGTAAAAGTGCTGGGGCTGGTGAACAGTGCAGCCGGCTTTACAGACCAGCCCAAAGTGATCAACGGTTTTTCCGATCTGATGGTACTGGCCCTGGGCAACAAAGGGAAACATGCCCGCTCTGCCGTTGGAACCAATGCACTTCCTTTCAATATGGCCTGTGAAGTGGAACTGATTGTAGAAGTAGAATAAGCTCAACAACCTGCCATGACAAAACGATACCGATACTGCTCCTGCGGCCTGATGGCCCTGCTCCTGTTGCTAGGCAATGCAAATGCCCAAACAATAGCTTCCCGCAAAAACAGCCCTTCGCTGGAGCAACCTGTTGATGAAATCATGAAGGGTTTTACAGCACGTACGCCGGGAGCCAGCGTACTGGTGTTGAAAAACGACACCATCGTTTTCCAAAAAGGGTACGGTGCAAAGCAGGTCCATCAAAGAAGCCGTATTGATCCCTCTACCAATTTCAGACTGGCTTCCATTACCAAACAGTTTACCGCAGCAGGCATTTTATTGCTTCAGCAACGTGGAAAATTGTCTTTGAATGATCGGGTGGTAAACTACCTCCCCAACCTTCCCGACTATGCCCGTTCCATCCGCATTCTGCATTTACTGAACCACAGTTCCGGCCTGCCCGACTATGAAGAGTTGATTCCGGAAAAGCAAACAGAACAGGTACACGATGCCGACTGCCTTCAACTGATCCGTCAGGCCGACTCGCTGTATTTTTTACCCGGAAGCGCTTACCGTTACAGCAATACCGGTTATGCTTTGCTCGCCCTCGTCGTGGAAAAGCTCAGCGGAAAATCCTTTGCGGCCTTCCTCGATTCTGCCATTTTCAGACCATTGAATATGAGAGGTACGGTGGCTTATGAAAAAGGGATATCCAAAGTAAAGAACCGTGCCTTCGGGCATAGCCTGATCAACGGAAACTGGGAATTGACCGATCAGAGTAATTCCAGTGCGGTGTTGGGTGATGGAGGTATTTATTCTAACACAAGGGATCTGGCTAAATGGATTTCCGCCTTGTGGAATTACCGGCTTCTACCACAAAATATACAACTGCAGGCATGGAGCAGTACCCTGTTCAATAACCAGCAGGTGAACGACTATGGTTTTGGATGGCATGTAGAAAAATACGGTAAGGGAACCCACCCTTACCATTCCGGCAGTTCCATTGGTTTCAGGAATTACCTGAACCTGTTTCCTGAAGAAAAAATCATGGTAGTGGTGCTGACCAACAGAAACAGCGCTGATCCCAAAACACTCTGCAAGAAGATATCAGCGCTGTTTATTGAATAAAATGATTACAGGGTTTTCATATCGATCACAAAACGGTATTTCACATCCGAACGGATCACCCTTTCGTATGCTTCGTTGATGTCTTTCATGGCAATCAACTCTATCTCTGATACAATATGGTGCTCTGCGCAATAGTTCAGCATTTCCTGTGTTTCCGCGATGCCTCCGATCATTGATCCGATAATACTTCTCCGTTTGGAAATCAGTTTACCGGAAGACAGGCTATGGTCCTCGGGCGGAATACCCACAATCAGCATTTTGCCCTCCACTTTCAACAGATCAATGAAACGGTTGATATCGTGTTTTGCAGCAACCGTATTCAGGATAAAATCAAACCTGCCTTTCAGTTGCTTCATTTGTTCGGGATCGGTGGACAATGCAAAATGATGCGCTCCCAGTTTTTTAGCATCCGCTTCCTTGGAAGGAGACGTGCTGAGCATGGTTACTTCTGCGCCGAAAGATGCGGCAAATTTCACCGCCATATGGCCCAGTCCACCCAATCCCAATACTGCTACTTTATGTCCTTTTCCCACACCTGCATAACGAAGCGGAGAATAAGTGGTGATACCTGCGCAAAGCAATGGTGCAATGGCTGCCAGTTGATTGGTTGGCGGAATGATTAATGCATAATCTTCATCCACCACATAGGTGGAGGAATATCCGCCGAATGTTTTGGTAACCTTGTCTCTGTAATAACCGTTATAGGTGGGAGACATTCCCTCTTCGCAATATTGCTCCTGCCCTTTTTTGCAGGACTCACAGTGCCTGCAGGAATCTACAAACACACCTACCCCTGCAAAGTCTCCTACTTTGAATTTGGACACTTTGGTTCCCACCTGCACTACTTTTCCTACAATTTCATGTCCCGGCACCACGGGATACAATGCAGCACCCCATTCGCTTCTGGCAGTATGAATGTCGGAGTGACAAACACCACAGTACAGGATGTCTATTAAGATATCTGCTTCACCTACATCCCTGCGTTCAAAACCAAGGGGGGCTAGCGGGCTGTCTTTGCTAACAGCGCCATAACCTTTTACCTGTATCATTGCTGTAATTTTTATTTCTGCAAAACTAAACCATTCCGATCCTTTCTAATTGAGCTGGTAATTAGCAGGCGCTTTGCTCTTCTTCACCGTTTTGGAAGCGAAGATGATCGCCTGTATCAATAACCAACTCCAGTAAAATCAGGATAATCATTCTTTTAAAGTTACCCAATATGGGGATGTGGGGGAAATTTAAAAAGCCTCCAGATATGATCTGAATCGCATAAAAGAACAAAGAAGCCAATATAG
>DATFAP010000025.1:0-34896 GCA_035254545.1 Sediminibacterium sp.
TGTTTTGCTATGATAAGTTAGTTTATTAGCTTGCTGTTGATACTACGTTATCCGCGTTAATTATGGTATGGTTAAGGTATGGTGCATCCCCTTTGGGGAAAAGAAAGCCAATACCCGTATGTAAAATACATTCCTCCCTAATCAATAACCATTTCAACATTAAACTAAAACTTATGCAACCCTCAGCACTATTCATTGGTGATATGTTTGATTGTTATATTATACTACAGGGTTTGATAACCCATTGTGATTATGTAAGACTACACTGTTCCCCTGATGATATTAAAGCCACTTTAGCGCGTAAGCGCATCAATATGAAGGTTATAACAAATAAGGGTAAATTTTATTCCGTTGGCCCGAATAAGGAACCGTCATTAATCATGGATTTAAATATCTGTTTATTCTGTGGCTTGCGAAGTGAGATATTAGAACGAATCATGCAGGTGTCTAACACAGGTATGTTAAATGGCTACATAGTGAACCTGCTTACAGAACCTGATCCTTATTATCTGGGATTAACGGAGCGCATGTTAAATATGGCCGGCATTGACCGCCCGCTAATAACGGAAGAACCTGATTTAGCCACCTGTATTGAAGATTTGGGAGCGAATGTAAATGATATTAGTAGGTGCATAAAGAAGTATATGGAAGCAGATCCGGAACTGACAACCAAATTGAACAGTATAGACCGTAAACGTAGAGCGTTTAAGAAAATGATGGCAGGATGTGAAACTATGAAGGCTGCCACAACTGAAACGGTAATTAATCCCGAATAATTGTAATGAATTATCAATAATCCGAAAGGGTAACACAATCAATTGCAACCGTTCCCCATGAGAATATAAAGTACTTGTACTGTGACCTGGCTCTGATGTGGTGAGATTGCCCGTAATAGTTCCTTATCCCGCTAAAACTCTGGCGGGATTTTTTATTCAGGTAAGTAGTCCTGACGAAAAGAGCCGGGGAAAAATAAACTTTGAAATCCTTTAGTCAAAAAGTGTGTTCCGGTTGTTTTTATATCATAGTTGATAAAGATCAATAGGGATAAACGTACACAATATAAAAAAGAGGTTTAGGGATGTAGCAACCTCGGCCCGGTTGTGATGGCATGGCCGGGCCACATTTAAAACAGTCTTCATCGGTTTCAATTGTAAAAGGCAATGGAACCTCCAAAAAGCCCTCATTTTCCAATGAGGGCCATAATTAGTTTTCAGGTTATTATCCATATAGCCTCAAAGGAAGTGCGCCCGGTAATGCCGGGCCTTTCTTTTTAAAAAAAGATGTGGTGTTGTTTAGTCTGCAAGGCTGATTTTATTGTTTTATAGTTTAGATATTTATAAGGTCTTGCTTCATGGGTGAAGACCTACGGCCTATCCCTTTTGGGATGGGCTTTTTTTTGAAAAAAGTTGGAGGGGACTAGTACAAAGGTGTTTTTTGATTGTTTCTATAAATGATAACTCCAACTATGTCGTTGGAGTACGGTAATTACACGGGTTAATACCTTTCAATGGTGCTTGGGAATGCCCGCCGGGAACGGGCATTCCTTTTTTTTTAAAAGATTGTTTATCAAATAGGGGTATCATGGATTGTAACGTTTTAGGTATGATAGTGCGGTAATGTTATCGCACAACCTATTAACAAACGCTTATGGGGAAATAAGCAGCCCGGTAATGCGAAAATTGTTAATACCTTAGTTAATGGCCGGGCTTTTCTAAGCCGGGCCTTTGTTATTTGGAAGGAGTGCTGCCTAAAACCCAATATTGGCACTTATCACCCATAAAACGAAAAGCCCGCCAAAGTCTTGTTTGGCGGGCTTAATGTGTTATCTAAATGGTTTTTTAGGCCGTCTTACGTTTCAATAAGTTGTTTTTATCAGTCCAAACTGCCTGAAAGGGACTTTCGTCTTATTAACTGCCGGTAGTTTCAGCATATGAAAGAAAATTCACCTACTCCTTCGCTGCTGCAACTGGCCGAACTGATCCTGGCGGCAGGCAAGTCTAACCCCAAAGCAGCCTGATATGAACTATCTCCACTCTTTTCAGGCATTCGGCCGACACGGTCTTTCGGGTGCTTTAAAACAGCACCTGAAAGCAGCCGTGGTGTATACCCGCGTCTCCAGTAAGGAACAGGCACAGAATAATCTTAGCCTTGATTTTCAACTAAAGCATATCCAACAGTATGCTTCCCGAAATGGATTCACCATCATTGAGCAGTTTGGAGGTACATTCGAGTCCGCCAAAACCGATGGTCGTAAAGAGTTTCAGCGGATGTTGTCCTTTGTGGAGAATCACACAGATAAGGTTAGCCACATCCTGGTTTACACCGTAGACAGGTTTAGCAGAAGTGGAGGAGCCGCTATTCAACTTGCGGAAGAATTAAGGAGGAAATATGGGGTTTCGGTTCTTGCGGTTACCCAACCAACAGATGACAGTAACCCAAGTGGGGTGTTCCAGCAGAATATTCAATTATTGTTCAGCGAGTTTGATAATCAACTCCGCAGACAGCGTACTATGGCCGGTATGAAAGAAAAATTTGAACGTGGCATCTGGTGCATCCGTCCCCCTTTTGGGTATTCTATCTTAAGAGAGAATGGTGTTAAATCCATTGTGCTGAATAAACAGGGCCAGCTTTTGAAGCAGGCATTCGTGTGGAAAGCTTCGGGAATGAAAAACCAGGAGATCCTGGAAAAACTGAATCAGGCAGGCTTATATCTCTATAAGCAAAAGCTGAGCGCTATCTTTAAAAACCCTTTCTATGCCGGGATGGTTGCGACTAAAATGTTGGATGGGCGTGTGGTAGAAGGCACGCACGAAAAACTTATTTCACCTGACCTGTTCCTGAAAATACACCAACTGAAAAATGGGACGCGGCGACATTATGAAATTATTCAAAGAGAAGATAATCGCGACATGTCATTAAAGGTTTTTATGCGTTGTGGAGATTGTGGTGAACCTTTTACCGGATACCGCGTGAAAGGCAAAGAAAAATGCTATGCCTATTACAAATGCCGTGGAGAAAACTGCCGGGGTAATTTTCCGGTTATGAATATTAACGACTCTTTTTTGGCTTTATTACAGCGGATTGTTATTAAAGAAAAATATATCGCCGACCTGCAACAAATTCTCAAGCGAAACAGTCCCAGGAGCGCTTCCTTATTTGAAATTCCTTCGATTGGTTCCATCTGGGAGAATGGTGATCATGCTATCCGGGAAAAATTACAGTGGTTGTTATTCCCGCAAGGACTTCAATATCATAAAGAGACAGGTATACAGCCTTGCGTTACTGATCCTTTGTTTACTTTTTATGACAGGGAAATAAATTGAGAACATGCGTAAGGAAGAGCTTATATTATTAACCCCGACAAGCTTGTTTGACGTTTTTGACCGTTTCAAAACGCAAGAGGACTGTTTAAGCTACCTTGAAATTTTGCGTTGGCATGAGGCTCGCTTTTGTCCACACTGCGGGTCACTAAAAAGGGCCATTAACCTAACAGATAAACCTTTTCATTACCGCTGTACTGAAAAACTATGTGGCCTACCATTTACAGTACTAACAGAAACCCTGCTGGAAAAGAGTAAATTACCCTTACGCAAATGGATGGCCGCTTTTTTCCTTACCTGCACCCGTAAAAATGCTATTAATTCCATAGAACTTTCGACCGAGCTTGATCTGCCACAGAAAACAGCATGGTATCTATTATATCGTATAAGAGAATGCTGTATTATGGATTATCCTAAGCTAAAAGGTATCATAGAGGCAGATGAAACTTATATTGGTGGTAAGTATCGTAATAAGCACCTTGGACATAAAGCAAAAAATGCACAAGGTCGTAGTCTGGTGGAGAAGGCCTGTGTTTTTGGCATGCTGGAAAGAGATGAAAAAAATAAGAAAGGTGAGGTAATCAGAGAAGGGAACCTGGTGGTAAGTTTGGTTGAAGACGCTTCATCGGATACACTGATCAAGACCTTAAGAAAATTTGTGCAAACGGATTCCATCGTGGTAACAGATGAATGGAAAGGTTATAGCAGGGTTTACGAAGATTATTTACATATTAAAGTCAATCATAGCAGGTATGAAATGGAAGAGGCCGGTTTCCATACCAACCAACTGGAAGGTGCCTGGGGACAGCTCAAACAAATGATGAATAGTATGCGTGGCATTGAGAGAAAGCATTTGCCTCGTATCATCAAACAGTTTGAATTTATGTATAATCATCGCCGGTTAAGTCCCGGCGAAAGATTCCAGTTATTACTAACCAGTTCGTTTCAAAAAAAACTGGCTTCCTTTACGCTCGCGCGTTTAAAAGCAGATAAAGATATTTACCTGAATGCGCAAAGTCTTTTTGTAAGAACATTGGAAAGGGCGGTCAGGGAAAAGCAAATGTTGCGCATAAAATATACCGATGCCCATCATGTTCAAACGGAACGTGTTGTGGAGCCGATCGGTCTTGTGTTCTACCGAAAGCGGTACCACATGATCGGCTGGTGTCATTTGAGAAATGACTATCGCAATTTCAGGGTAGAAGGTATCGAAGAGATTTTACCTGTAAAAGAAGCGCTTAACAAAAGAGACTTACTGCTATTAAAAGAATACATGCGGCAGTTTAAACCCCAAGAACGGTTAAGAGCCTAATCTTCAATGATCTGCCCTGGCAGTCCCATACACTCAAAAATTTTTTGAACCTGCCGCGTGTTATAATACCTTCCATTTCGTTCACCGACACATTTAAAATGGGGCTTGATCCACCGGTTAAAGGTTTTAAGTGACACCCCATAGATACGTGCTACTTCTGAGGGGGTATAAGGTTTGATCTCTGTAACTACAAATAGGCTTTTCATGGAGTTGAGAGTTTAAGTTTTGTTTCATATTAATACAAATCTGCTATGTAATCCCATTGATTAGTTGTCCTAAACGGATTATAACTTGGATAAATGCAAATTTTAACTTTATTTTTTGTAGTATAAGAACTACAAAAAATAGGAATATCTGCGAAATATTGTCTTTTATACATCAACGGTCATAAATGAGTATGCGCATTGCTTAAATTACAGATAGCTCAATTGGATTGTCAGAAACTCATTAATACCTCATATAAACAATACTGCATGCAATCACACATAAGGGATAGTGATGGCACGCCACTTATAGTTCTGGACAAGATACCGGAATACCTTCGGCAATATCGATATCCAGATGCTGTTGTTATGTTGTATGGTAATGAGAATGCCATCATGTATTTTCAGGTACTGCAATTAGAACATTGCGTTGTAAGCTTTAGCGTGATTCGCCTCACTACACCCGGCCGATATTATTTTGATTTTCCCAATCCAATGCTTGATTTGAATATTGCGTGGAAAGGAAGCTTTACGATGATACATCCACAGGAAGGCGATATCTGTGTACCTGAGTCAAGTTTTAATTTGAGGTACTGGCCTGCTTTAGAAACCATTGTTGATTTTGATCAGGTTGAAACAATCGTCATTTCGGTGGGATTTACGGCCGGATACTTTGAGAAATATGTTGATTATTATCCTCCTATTGAACGGTTTTTGAGAAAGGTTTCCGGTCAGATTCCAGTGCATCTGGCACGTTTCTATTCCCCATTAACTCATGAACTAAGGCACGTACTAAAGTCTATGATATTCAATGAATATACAGGAAAATTGAAGGAATTCTTCTTAAATGCCAAAACGCTTGAATTACTCAATCTTTCCTTACGTTATATGCATTTATCTGAGGATGCCCAGATTCTTACACCCACTGATATCCTTAGAATTCGGCAGGCTAAGGATATCATAGAGTTCAGAATGGATGATCCTCCCTCCCTACAGGAATTGGCAAGGGAGTTAGGTACTAACGATTTTTTATTGAAGAAGCATTTTAAATATTATTATAGGGTAACGATTTTTGAATATCTTCTAAGATATCGAATGGGAAAGGCCCTTTCTATTCTTCAGAGCACCGATGAACCTTTGGGACTTGTTGCAATAAAGACTGGCTATAATTCATTGCCTGCATTTTCGAAAGCATTCAAAAAGTTTTTTGGATACTCCCCCAGTAGGAGTAGGTAGGAGTAGGGTTAGTTTTACATCTTTTTATTCACCCTCTCTTTCCTTAAGCGAAAACCCGCAGCTACTGCTGCGGGTTTTTCTTTTCTGTTGCCCGACCTGGATTCGAACCAAGACATACTGAACCAAAATCAGTTGTACTACCCTTATACTATCAGGCAATCCTTCCATTTCTTTCGGAATGGGCTGCAAAAATAAGGCTAGGGTGCAAACGTTCCAAATTTTTTAATATTTCCCCAGCCGTTTTTTTTGAATTTTTTGCCGGATCAGGTAGTCCAGGCTCAGTTGGCCCGAACCGTAGAACAGGATGGTTATCAGGAAAATAATATAGTACAGCGGTATCTCATAGCCGTTTTCCCCCGCTTCAAATCCATTGGCACCATGTACTGTTATAATGGCAACGATCATGGTAAATATCAGCGGAATGCTGATCAGCCGGCTTCCGAGGCCCAGGGTCAGCAAAATAACCCCCAGGGCTTCTGTTCCCGTGGCCAGCCATGCGTTCAGGAGTGGCGCAGGTATCCCAATGCTTCCAAACCATTCGGCTATACTGTTGATGTCTTTCAGTTTCATCAGGGCCGGATTCAGGAATCCATAAGCCAGCGCCAGCCGGATCAGCAGCAGGGGCAGGAAGCTGCATTGGTTCAAAAAGCGGATGATCTGGTCGTATAGTTTAATTATTTGCACGTGTATTTATTTTAGGTGAACGAATGAAGCACGGCGGCTCAGGCTGGCATAAATCCTTTGATCAGCCCTTCCCGGTATGCCTGCTCTAAAAAATGAATGATGGCCAGGTGGTCGGTTTCTTCCAACTGAATACCCCAATCCTGTTCTGTTAATCGATACAATTCCTGGATGGATACAGCCCGTTCCTGCAGGTGCTCTATCACCCGCACCAGAGCAGGGGATAGCTCGGTGAAAATGATTTGCCCCGCTTCATCCCGGTGTACTGCCAGGTAGTATGGCTGCTGGTCTTCCGGCCCCATTTCGGATGCTTTTTTCCGGTGTACCGGATAGTCCAGTGCCATTAGCCGGTGTTCAGGATTCAATACCAGTTTGCTGAACAACAGATCGCCGTTGCGGGTATAGACTACCGGTATATCCTGCATCATGAACATGGCGGTTTCTATCCACTCAAATTGTAGCAGGTTGCGCAACATCGGATACTGCTTCAGCAATGCGTGATCTGTATCAACCAGGAACTCCATCAATTCCTTGGGCATATACCATACCTGTGGGCTTTTACAGGAGTGGCCGGCAAAAAATTCTGCTACCAGGGAGTCCCACTCCGCTTCCTGGAGTAAATCATGTGTCAACGGATAGGCATTTTGCAACATATCATCCACCACATTCATCACCAGCTTGCGGTAGTGCACCACATTACCGTTGTGGATACCGGGTATATCCTGCAGGATTCCGGTACGGCAATATCCCGCCAGGTAAGACTGGTACTGCCGGGTTTGATTAAGCAATTGCATGAGCGGTCTTTTTTAATGCATTTTCTTTAATGGCGCTGAGCCTGCTGATCTCCGCCTGCAGCGCTTCCATCTCCGGTATATTAAAATCCCTTTCCAGCAAAACGGGTACATCCCTTCCTAACAGTTCCATGGTATACTCAAATAAATCGTAGACCGGATCTATAATGGCTTCGCCGTGTGTATCTATGATTAAACTGTCGGATACCTGCTCGTGGCCTGCCATATGAATATAACGCACCCTGCCCAGGTCTAACTGTGCTATAAATTGCTTTGCATTGTACCGGTGATTGAATGCGTTCACATACACATTGTTTACATCCAGCAATAGCTCGCAATCCGCCTCCTGTAAAATAGTGTTGATGAAGTCAATTTCAGTTAGCTCCGGTGCTACGGGGGTATAATAACTCACAATTTCAATGGCTATTTTCTGTTCCAGGAAATCCTGTACTTTTCTGATTCTTTCTGCTACATGTTTTACTGCATCTTCTGTAAACGGGATGGGCAAAAGGTCGTAGAGATGCGCGTTGTCGCATTTTGCATAGCTCAGGTGTTCCGAATACAATACGGACCGGGTTTCTTTTAAAAAGGCTTTCACGCCGGCGAGGAAATGAAAGTCTAATTCGTCGGGGCTGCCGATGGAGAGGGAGAGTCCGTGGGTGAATAAGGGGTATCGTTCCAGCGCCTGTTGAAACTGTTTCTTCCAGTAACCGCCCACACCCAGCCAGTTCTCCGGCGCTACTTCAATAAAAGCGGGAGTGAGTATTTCACTGTTCAGGAATTCTTCTGAGAAATCCTTTCTGTATCCGATGCCTACCATCTGTTGATTTTTTAAAGTGAAAGAAATTAAAGCAGGCGGGGGCCTGCTTTAATAACACCAGTGGTTTAGCCGTTTTTCTTTTTGTCGCCACCACATTTGCCTTCACCACATTTGCCATCCTTTCCCTTCTTGCCCTTGGTGTTTTTCTTTTTGTCGCCGCCACATTTTCCTTCACCGCATTTGCCATCCTTTCCTTTTTTGGCTACGGTGTCTGTTTTACCCTGTTTGGCACCACAGGCCAGTTCCAGTGTTCCGGAGGCATGTTTTCTTTCCAGCAGGCTGGCCCTTACATCATTTCCGGTTCCCAGGTGTTCAAAGCTGAAAGCCTTTGCTGTGTTTGCAGAAAAACCGGATACTGCTGCGATTGCGCCGGCAACCAATGATCCTTTCAGGATGCTTGTTCTTTTTTCCATTTTTGTTTTTTTAATGGTGATTGTTGATGAATACCGGAACAGTTGCCGGTAAAGAACAATCCTGACAGAACAGATCCAATTTTTTTTAAAGGAGAAGATGGGGCAGGTGCGGAACCTGATTGGGGAGTAGGTTAATCCAGGGGAAGCTGCTTCAGCAGGTTGGCTTTGAGTGCCTCGTTTTCCTGTTCGGTTATTTGATCCGGGGTAATGGAAGCCTGTTTTTGCAGCAGATCGTTCAGGAGCCTGCTTTGGTTTTCATAAGCAGTACAGGCATCGCAAATGCTTTTGTGCAAATTCAATTGCACACGCTCCTTCAGGCTCAGTTTTGCCACGAATTGCTTTTCGATCAATTCTGTTGCCTTTCTACAGGAAAGCATGATCAGATGCGCTATTTTCTTCATAATCTTATTTTTTAAACCAATGTACCTCCAGGCATTTTCTGAGTTGCAGCTTAGCCCTGTGAAGCATCTGCCAGTAATTGGTTGGTGCCACACCCAGTTCCTGACAAATCGTTTCTGCCTTTTGGGCCTCCAGGTATTTCAAACGGACCGCGGCCAGCCAGTTGGATGGCAACCTGTCCATACATTTTTGCAGTTCGGTGGTAAAAGCCGCATCGTCCAGCAGGTTCGCTGTATCATCTGTCCATGCTGAGGGCCGCTCGTGCAGTTGCCATTCTCCGTTGCTGTTGAAAAAAGTATTCAGAAAATCATTTTCTCCGTCACTTCCGGCTGAACCGGCGCTGATTACCGGGTTGCGGTACTGCTTCCTGTAATAGCCGGCAATCTTATTATTGAGGATGCCCAGCAGCCAGGTTTGCGGTTCACTTTTGCCTTCAAATTTTTCAAAAGACTGAATCGCCGCTATAAATGTATCCTGCACCAGGTCCTCCGCAACTTCCCTGTTATTGGTCCTGTGAAGCGCCCAGGAATACATCCTGTCCGAATAGGAATTGACCCACT
This sequence comes from Sediminibacterium sp., assembly GCA_035254545.1. GTDB lineage: Bacteria > Bacteroidota > Bacteroidia > Chitinophagales > Chitinophagaceae > Sediminibacterium. The sequence goes on from DATFAP010000025.1 coordinate 9,736, forward strand.
CTTTGATTATCCGGCTCTTATCTGACATGGGCGTAAATGTATTATTCTTTTTGTGAACCGGCCAATACTCCGGTCAGGCTCCGCATACGAACCCATCCCGCTGCAAAATAAATTAACTATATTGTATCGCAAATCTTACTTGAAACACAAACTGTAAACGATGAACAAAATTTTCCTGCTCGCCCTTTTTGTTGGCGCCATGCTCCTGATGTCTTTCAACTACACCAAGAAACGTAAAGTGGTTTTCTTCGGCGATTCTATCACAGAAATGGGCGCGCAGCCGGGTGGTTACATTCGTTTGCTCGAAAATGTGCTGGGTAAGGAAAATCTGGCCGATCAGTATGAACTGGTAGGAGCCGGTATCAGCGGCAATAAGGTAACCGATCTCTACCTGCGGCTGGAAGAGGATGTACTCAAAAAAAATCCCGATATCGTGGTGATGTATGTGGGTATCAATGATGTTTGGCACAAGCGCCTGGCCGGTACAGGTACGGATTACATGAAATACGGCCAGTTCTACGAAGCCATTGTAAAGAAACTGCAGGCTGCAGGTATTAAAGTGATTGTTTGTACGCCTACCGTAATTGGTGAGCGCAAGGATTTCTCCAATGAACAGGATGGTGAATTGAATATGTACAGCAACTGGCTGCGTTACTATGCTAAAACCAACCAGCTTCCCTGTGTAGACTTAAGAACAGCCTTTACCAACTACCTGATTGCGAACAACCCCAGCAACCAGGAAAAAGGAATACTGACCAGCGACCGGGTACACCTGAATGCAACCGGCAACCAGTTTGTAGCCGATGAAATCTGGAAAGTGCTGAAAACCGTTAAATAGCTTTTACCAGGAAATAATTCTTCTTGCCTTTCTGTACAAGGAGGTATTTGTTTTGCAACAAATCCGCTGTGCCTACGGTAGTTTTATCGGGGCTCAGCTTTGTTTTGTTGATGGCAATGCCTCCGGCCTGTACCATTTTCTTTGCTTCGCCCTTGCTGGGGAAGATGGCGGTATCTGCCAGGAAACTGATCAGGTCGTATCCCGCTTCAAGCGTTGTATAAGTTACTTCCGCTGTGGGTACTCCGTCCATCACCTGCAACAATTGTTTTTCGCTCAGGCTGGCCAGTACCTCTGTTGCTGCGTTGCCGAATAGAATCTCTGAAGCTTTCACCGCAAACTCATAGTCTTCGCGGCTGTGCACAAAGCAGGTGATTTCTTCCGCCAGTTTTTTCTGCAATGCCCTTGCATGTGGGGCGGCTGTATGTGCTGCAATCAGCGCATCTATTTCAGTCCGGTCCAGTAAGGTGAATATCTTAATCCATTTGGTGGCGTCCTCATCACTTGCGTTCAGCCAGAATTGGTAGAACTGGTATGGGGAGGTCTTCTCCGGATCCAGCCATACATTACCTCTTTCTGTTTTACCAAACTTGCCACCATCTGCCTTGGTCAGCAACGGGCAGGTAAATGCAAAGGCTTCTCCACCTGCTTTTCTGCGGATCAGTTCGGTTCCTGTTACAATATTGCCCCACTGGTCGCTTCCGCCCATCTGCAATTTGCAGTTTTTGTTCTGGTAGAGCCAGTAAAAATCGTATCCCTGTATCAACTGGTATGTGAACTCGGTAAAGCTCATGCCGCTGTCTCCTTCCAAACGTTTGCGCACACTGTCTTTGCTCATCATGTAGTTCACGGTAATATGTTTGCCCACATCGCGGATGAAGTTCAGGAAACTGAAATCTTTGAACCAGTCGTAGTTGTTGACCATCTCGGCCTTGTTCGGCTTATCGGAACTGAAGTCGAGAAATTTTCCCAGTTGTTTTTTGATGCCTGCCAGGTTGTACTGCAGGGTTTCTTCGCTCAGCAGGTTTCTTTCCTCACTTTTAAAACTGGGGTCACCGATCATACCAGTGGCGCCGCCTACCAGCGCATAAGGCTTGTGGCCGGCTTTCTGCAGATGAACCAGTAAGAGGATGGGAACCAGGCTGCCGATGTGCAGGCTGTCTGAGGTAGGATCAAATCCAATATACCCGCTCACCATCTCTTTGGCCAGCAATTCTTCTGTACCGGGCATGATATCCTGGATCATTCCCCTCCACTTTAATTCTTCCACTAAATTCATCTGAATCAAATTTGCGCAAATGTAAGAAAGATGTGGGCATCATTGCAATGCCTTAATTTTGTTCGAAAGGAATCTTATTATGCGGAAAGTGGGCGACGGCACCAGGGCACTGAATTTTTTTATTGATACGGTGATCATCACCGTTATTGCCATGCTGCTGATTAAATGGTACAACTGGTATGTGATGTTCTGGAGATACAGGCCCCTGAATTTCGGCTGGTTCTTCTTTGGAACGGCACTGGTTTACTACACCCTGCTGGAGGGCATTTTCTGTAAAACCCCTGGCAAATGGTTTACCCATAGCAGGGTAGTGACCATTTCGGGTAATCGGCCCAACGTAGGGGTGATCCTTTGGAGAAGCCTGTTGCGCCTGACCATCATCGACCTGTTTTTTGGTCCCTTCTTAAACGGCCCTCTGCACGATTACGCCAGCAAAACCACGGTGGTAGAAGATTAGCGCAGGCAAGCCCAATGTCCGGATGCATCGGGCTGCGATTGATTTCGCAAATCGCAACCAGACCGCAACCGCTTTGTTATACATTTGTATTTCCTCCGGGAAGAAAGTGAACACTATGGCAAAAATTGGAATTAATATAGCAACCGGCAGTTTACAGCAGGCCGAAATGATTGTGGGTATTGATCTGGGAACCACCAACAGCCTGGTGGCCATTATTCATCCGGAAAGCAGGAAGCCTACGGCATTGAAGGAATTTGACAGCAGCAGCCTGGTACCCAGCGTGGTGCATTTTGATGCTTTCGGCAATGCCGAAGTGGGTGAAGCGGCTAAAGCTTACCTGGAAACGGATCCTTCCAATACCATTTTCAGCGCCAAACGTCTGATGGGAAAGAGTTTCAACGACCTGAAAGCGAATGCCGGTTTCTTTACCTATAAAGTGATCGATGACGATGCCGATAGCCTCGTGAAAATACAGATCGGAGACCGGTTCTATTCTCCCATTGAACTCTCTTCCTTTATCCTGAAGGAACTGAAGAACCGGGCGGAACATATTCTGAAAACGCCGGTAACCAAGGCGGTGATTACCGTGCCTGCTTATTTCAATGATGCGCAGCGCCAGGCCACCCGGGATGCCGGAAAACTGGCCGGGCTGGATGTTTTACGGATTGTGAACGAGCCAACTGCCGCCAGTCTGGCTTATGGGCTGGGTCTGCACAAGGACGAAGAAAAAACCATTGCCGTATACGATCTGGGCGGGGGAACCTTCGATATCTCCATCCTCAAAATTGCCGGTGGCATATTTGAAGTGCTGAGCACTAATGGCGATACCTACCTGGGAGGAGATGATTTTGACCGCGCCGTCATGGAATTCTTCCTGCAACAGGCAGGCATTCCGTTCCATGAAATCAAAAACGATAAACCGCAGTTACAATCGCTCAGGCTGCTGGCCGAAGCGGCAAAGAAAATACTGAGCAGCGAGGAGCAGTTTGACGGAAACTGGAATGGGTACCAACTGAAGATCAGTAAAGCTGAATTCAATGCCATCATTGAACCGTTGGTGAACAGAACAAAGGAATGCTGCGCCAAAGCCTTATCTGATGCGGGTTTAACGGTGCAGCAAATTGATGCGGTGATCATGGTGGGTGGAAGTACTCGCGTACCGCTGGTAAAGGAATCCATCAGTGCTTTCTTCGGTCAGCCGGTGAACGACAGCGTGAATCCCGATGAAGTGGTGGCGCTGGGTGCAGCCGTGCAGGCCGATATCCTGGCCGGTAACAACAAAGACTTTTTATTGCTCGATATTACGCCCCTCAGCCTGGGTATTGAAACCATGGGCGGCCTGATGGATGTGCTGATTCCACGCAATGCCAAGATCCCGAACAGGGCTTCCCGGCAGTACACCACCCAGAAAGACGGGCAGGGCAGTATGCGGATTTCCGTATTTCAGGGGGAACGCGACCTGGTGCAGCACAACCGCAAACTGGCTGAATTTAATTTCACCGGTATCCCCGGCATGCCTGCGGGTTTACCCAAGGTGGAAGTGAGCTTCCTGATCAATGCCGACGGCATCTTATCCGTAACGGCCAAAGAACTCAGAAGCGGTGTGGAGCAAAGCATTGAAATAAAACCTCAGTACGGGTTAACCGACGAAGAAGTAGAAAAAATGCTGCTCGACAGTATTACCCATGCCAAAGAGGATATGACGGTACGTGCATTGGTGGAAGCCAGGACTGAAGGAGAGCAGATCCTGGAAGTAACGGAGAAATTCATTGCAAAGAACCCCGATCTCTTGTCGGCGGAGGAGTTGGTGCAAACTGCTGCTGCCATGCAGAACCTGCAACTGGCGCTGACCATGGACGATAAGAACCTGATTCAGACCAAGATTGAGGAACTGAATGAAATCAGCCGTCCGTTTGCGGAACGCGCCATGGATGCCGCAGTGAGTGGCGCCCTGAAAGGAAAGAAGGTATAGAATTACTGCTTCAGTTCCAGACTGCGTTGCACATATTTACCCAGCAGGTCAAACTCAATATTGACAACCGTTCCGGGAACCACCTGTTGAATACTGGTGTGTTCAAACGTGTAGGGGATAATCGCCACTTTAAAGCTGTTGCGGGTAATGCTGAAACAGGTAAGGCTGGTGCCATTGACGGCAATGGAGCCCTTTTCAATGACCAGTGCGGCAAACTGCTCCGGGAATTCAAAACAAAACTCCCAACTGCCGCTGGCATCAGTTTTTTCGGTACAGACTGCCGTGCAATCCACATGTCCCTGCACAATATGCCCGTCCAGCCGGCCATTCATGATCATACAGCGTTCCAGGTTCACCCTGCTGCCGGTTGTCCAGCCGGCCAGGTTGGTTTTGCGGATGGTTTCCGCAATAGCGGTAACCCGGTGCGTATTTCCGCTGACCGATTCCACCGTTAGGCAAACGCCTTCGTGGGCAACGCTCTGGTCTGTTTTAAGCGCCTCGCTGACGGGGGAACTGATGGTATAGCTGATATTGGTTCCCTGGTGGGTAATGCCCTCTACGAGGCCCATGGTTTCAATGATTCCTGTAAACATGCGGCAAAAATAAGCGGAATAGGCCGGTTTGCTGCCCGGGGAACTTTTCTTAAATAATTTTGTTAATTAACAGTGGCTGCTTATCTTCGCGGTCCTAAAAACGCCTGAGGAGGTATATAATTATGTTAGTTATCGATTCAAAAGACTGCGAAAACATCGACAAAGCGCTGAAAAAGTACAAGAAGAAATTCGAGAAAAGTAAGACTTTGTTGCAACTGAGATCACGCCAAGCATTTACCAAACCGTCTGTAGAACGTCGTGAGGTAGTGTTGAAAGCAATCTACAAGCAGCAGATCGCCAGCGGAAAAATAGAGGGATAATTAAATTCCCCTTTTCATACGATTGAGTAGTCTTGGTTCGTTTAACCATAGACTACTTTTTTTATGCCCATACCGCAATATCCACAGATTGATCCTTTCCTCAACTACCTGAAGTATGAGAAGCGGTTTTCGCAGCACACCCTTGTTTCATACCAGAACGACCTGGAGCAGTTTTTCCGGTTCATGGTAAGCCAGTTCGACGCCATCCCCCTGGAGGTCATTACCGCATCCATGGTCAGGTCCTGGCTGGCAGAAATGAAGGAAGATGGCATCAGTTCTAAAACCATCAACAGGAAAATATCCTCATTGCGTTCTTTTTTTAAATACCAGCTTAAAGTGGGGGTATTGTCTAAAACGCCCATGACTACCATTATTGCCCCTAAAGTGAGTAAGCGGCTGCCCATGTTTGTGGAGCAGTCCGATATGGATCAGTTGTTTCAGTACCTCCCTTTTGCCGACAACTGGCAGGGGAGAACGGAGCGCCTGGTAATCCTGTTGTTTTATAGTACGGGGATGCGTTTGAGTGAACTGATACAACTGAAGGAATCGCAGGTGGATTTTGCGGCCAGCCAGGTGAAAGTGGTGGGCAAGGGCAATAAGGAGCGGATCATACCGGTGAGCTGTGAACTGGTGGAACAATTGCAGGCATATATGCGAGATAAACCCGAACAACAGGAGGGGCCGAAACATCTCTTCCTTACAGAAAAAGGGAAACCCCTGCAACCGAGAGCCGTGTATGCATTTGTGAAGGAAAAATTATCGCAGGTGACCACCATACAGAAAAAAAGTCCGCACATTCTTCGTCATAGTTTTGCAACGCATTTAATGAATAACGGTGCAGACCTGAATGCCGTGAAAGAATTGCTCGGACACAGCAGTCTTGCTGCAACACAGATCTATACACACAATACCATTGAGCAACTGAAAGAAGTGTTTAAGAAAGCCCACCCAAAGGCTTAAACACCTGCTTTTTTATATGGTAAAGATTTTTATCATAACAAATAAATATGTACCTTAGAAGTACAAAATCAGGACAGCATTCAGCAGTTGTTTCTGATCCCCTCCAGTTCTTTTAAAAAATCTATTTTTCACAGATTAAAGCTATCTATCATGAACGTTAACATTCAAACTGTTCACTTTGATGCGGACGAAAAGTTAGTTGATTATGTAACTAAAAAACTGCAAAAATTACCCACTTTTCACGATACCATACTTAAAGTAGATGTTTTCCTGAAGTTGGATAATGTAGTGCACAACATCAAAGACAAAGTTGCTGAGATTAAGGTACATGTTCCAAAACACGAATTCTTTGTAAAAGCCTCTTCAAAATCATTCGAGGAATCCTTCGACGACGCACTGGATTCCATTATTAACCAGATTAAGAAGCGAAAAGAGAAATTATCCGACTGATAAAAAGCTCCCGAAAGGGAGCTTTTTTAGTTTTTATACCCGCCAAAAGCGCCGTCGGGACTGATTTTTTACGCATCTTGTTGATTTTGTGGATTATTCATCAGAAAAAAAGCATTTCAAAATTTTGCCAAATAAAGTTTTCCATTACCTTTGCCATCCCAAAAACGGAGAAGGTCTTTATTTTGCCGAAGTAGCTCAGTTGGTAGAGCAGCTGATTTGTAATCAGCAGGTCGCGGGTTCGAGTCCCATCTTCGGCTCAGAAATGAGTGGTTTTTCTTAGCGAAACAGATTATTTTTGCTGTCCGTACAGAAATGCCGGGGCTCAAAAAAAGTTAATGGGCAGATGGCCGAGTGGTTAAAGGCGACAGACTGTAAATCTGTTCTCTCACGAGTACGTAGGTTCGAACCCTACTCTGCCCACAGGCAATCGAAGGATTGCAGTTCTTTTAAAGGTATAACCCGATCCGTCGGGTTGTACCAGGTTAAGCGGAAGTAGCTCAATTGGTAGAGCGATAGCCTTCCAAGCTATAGGTCGCGAGTTCGACCCTCGTCTTCCGCTCTTTTTGGTTCTGCCGTTGTAGCTCAGTGGTAGAGCACTTCCTTGGTAGGGAAGAGGTCGTGAGTTCGATTCTCACTAACGGCTCCATTTAGCTGTTAACCTTTGCCGGTCAGAGGAAATGGCGCAGAACTGAAGCGTGCCTCCGGAGAGGGAGGCAAAAAGCGTAAAATTTAAAACTGGCCTGAAAAGGCCGATAATTTTTTAAACACAACTAAAAAACAATAAAAATGGCAAAAGAGACCTTTAAGAGGGAAAAACCTCACGTAAACGTAGGTACCATTGGTCACGTTGACCATGGTAAGACTACTTTAACTGCAGCTATCACAATGACCTTGTCTAAAAAAGGTCTGGCTCAGGCTAAGAAATACGATGAGATCGATGGTGCTCCTGAAGAAAAAGAGCGTGGTATCACTATCAACACCGCTCACGTTGAGTATCAGACTGATAACCGTCACTATGCACACGTTGACTGTCCTGGTCACGCTGACTATGTGAAGAATATGATTACCGGTGCTGCGCAAATGGACGGTGCAATTTTAGTTGTGGCTGCTACAGATGGTCCTATGCCTCAAACAAAAGAGCACATCCTGCTGGCTCGTCAGGTAGGTGTACCTCGTATCGTTGTTTTCATGAACAAAGTAGATCTGGTAGACGATCCTGAATTATTAGAATTAGTAGAAATGGAAATTCGTGAGTTGCTGACTTCTTACGGATTCGATGGTGATAATACTCCAATCATTCAGGGTTCTGCAACAGGTGCTCTGGCTGAAGATCCGAAATGGGTTGCTAAAATCGACGAACTGATGGAAGCTGTGGATACCTATATCCCACTGCCTCCCCGTCCAATCGATATGCCATTCCTGATGTCTGTAGAGGACGTATTCTCTATCACAGGTCGTGGTACCGTTGCTACCGGTCGTATTGAGCGTGGTATCATCAAAGTGGGTGAAGCTGTAGAAATCGTAGGTCTGATGGAATCTCCGCTGGCATCTACCGTAACTGGTGTTGAGATGTTCAAGAAATTACTGGATGAAGGTCAGGCTGGTGATAATGCAGGTTTACTGCTGCGTGGTATCGAGAAAAAAGATATCCGTCGCGGTATGGTAATCTGTAAGCCAGGTTCTATCACTCCGCACACAGACTTCAAAGGTGAAGTTTACGTACTGAGCAAAGAAGAAGGTGGTCGTCACACTCCATTCTTTAACAAATACCGTCCTCAGTTCTACTTCCGTACTACAGACGTAACTGGTGAAGTTACCCTGCCGGAAGGAACAGAAATGGTAATGCCAGGCGATAACATTGGTCTGACTGTTAAGCTGATCCAGCCAATCGCTATGGAAAAAGGTCTGAAATTCGCTATCCGTGAGGGTGGTAGAACAGTAGGTGCCGGACAGGTTACTGAAATCATAAAATAAGCTTAAGCCGGTGGCTTTTAGCTTTTAAGCAAATATTTTACTATATTTGCGATACCACTAAAAGCTGTCTTGATTGTATCAGGATAGCTTTTAGTTTTCTACGGGCATGGTGCAATGGTAGCATACGGGTCTCCAAAACCTTTGATCTGGGTTCGAATCCTAGTGCCCGTGCGAACAGACTAATATCAACAAAAATGAACAAAATAGCATTGTATTTTAAAGAAAGCTACAAAGAGCTGTTGGAAAAAGTGACCTGGCCTAGCTGGATGCAATTGCAACAGAGTACGGTTATTGTACTGGTAGCAACTGTTATTATCACTGCTATGGTTTGGGTGATGGATTTCTCCAGCAACCAATTATTAAAGTTGATTTACTCATTATTCAAGTAAGATACTCATGGAAGAAGCAGTTGTAACAACAGAGACCCCTTCAGTACCCCAGCCCGATACCAAATGGTATGTGTTAAGGGTAGTGAGTGGTAAGGAGCGCAAGGTGAAGGAGTATCTGGATAAAGATATTATCCGTAACGGCTGGCAGGAAATCATCAAACAGATTTTCCTTCCGATGGAGAAAGTATACAAAGTGCAGAATGGTAAAAAAGTAATGCGCGAGAAAAACTATTTCCCCGGTTATGTGATGATGGAAGTACTGGATGGCAAACTGAACGACGATATGGTTCAGCACATCAGCAATATCAGCAACGTAATGCACTTCCTCACAGATGGTAAAGGTTCCAAAGGCAATATCATCTGTCTGCGTAAATCTGAAGTGAACAAGATGCTGGGTAAGGTAGATGAGATGAACGATCAGGGCGTTACCATGAGCGAACCGTTCATTGTGGGTGAAACCATTAAGATCATTGAAGGACCATTCAACGACTTCAACGGTGTGATTGAAGATGTGAACGACGAGAAGAAAAAACTAAAAGTAACCGTGAAGATCTTTGGACGCTCCACTCCGGTAGAACTGAACTACATGCAGGTAGAAAAAATATCTTAAACCTGTCCCACCATATTTCTAGAGCCACCTTCCGGGTGGCTTTTTTTGTAACAATTCCTAATTTCCCAGTTTTTTTTAATTTTTTTTTAATCGTTGTCGCCTGTTTAAAAATTATTATATAATTTGGGTGCAAAGTTTAACAAACAGTTCTTTCCTGATTATGCGTATTGCCCACCTGATTATAACCTATACCAATCCACAGCAAACTGAGCGGATGATCCGGCGTATGCAAGACCCGAAATTTGATTTTTACATTCATGTAGATGCCAAACTTCCCGTATCCAGTCATGCTTATCTTGAAGAAATTCCCAATGTTTACCTGATCAAAAACAGGATTAAAGTGCAGTGGGCGGCCTACAGCACCATTCAGGCGGAATTCAATTCGATCAAAGAAATACTGGAATCCGGGCGATCCTACGACTTTGTATCACTGATGAGCGGCCAGGACTATCCCATCAAATCCATACCCGAAATCAAGCAATTTTATGCGGCCCGCCGGGGAAAGCTCCTGTTGAAATACCGGAAGTTCGAAGGGGAATGGGAGGAAGGAATGCTCCGGGTATCCCGCTACTTCCTGACAGACTTTAAATTTAAAGGGCAGCATTTCCTGGAAAGGGTACTCAATAATTTATTACCGAATAAACAACTTCCCGGAGGAATGAAGTTTTATGGAAGTTCCATGTTCTGGTCCCTTTCCCCTGACGTACTGGTGTATGTGCTTCAGCAATTTACGCAAAACAAAAAACTGGTCTGGTTTTTTAAATTTTGCTGGGCGCCCGATGAGTTCCTGTTTCAGACCATGATCCTGAATTCTCCCTTCGCCGACAGGGTGATCAATGAGAATGCTTTTTATTACAAACATCTTCCAAATACCCCCAGCCCTAAAGTGCTGGCGCTGGAAGACTGGGAGGATATCAAAGCTTCCGACAGGATCCTCGCCCGCAAATTTGATATGATAAAATCGCCCGAAATATTAGACAGGATTGATGCGCATATCGCCGCGTACAATTCATAAAGCTGAACCGAAATGGCCTATTTAATTAATTTGGTAAATTTTAAGGATAACAGGGGAGAACTTACCGTACTGGACAATGCGGAGCGCCTGCTCCCTTTTACGATCAGGCGGGTATTTTATATTTACAATGTGGATGCATCTGCCCGTGGCGGGCACCGTCACCGCGAAACCATCCAGGCTGCAATCTGTATCAGGGGACATTGTTCCGTATGGAACGATGATGGTGAAAAACAAGAGGAATTCCTGCTCAATGATCCTTCTAAATGCCTGATCCTGGAAGCTAAAGACTGGCACAGGATGTATGGGTTCTCCGAGGATGCCATCCTGGTTGTATTTGCCTCAACCACGTTTGATTCGTCCGACTATATTTATGAACCCTATCCCCCAAGGCCATGATCCCCTACGATAACCTGGCTAAAGTAAACGAACCCTTTCACCGGGAATTTGAAAACAGGTTCAGCCGGTTTTTGCAAAAGGGCTGGTACATACTGGGAGAGGAGCTGCTGCATTTTGAGCAGGCTTTTGCGGCCTATCATGGAATAGGGCATTGCATTGGCGTGGCCAATGGGCTGGATGCGCTGGTATTGGCTTTAACCGCATTGAACCTCCCGGAACGTTCCGAAGTGATTGTTCCATCCAATACTTATATCGCCTCGATTCTGGCCATTCTCCGTACCGGGCATATTCCTGTGCTGGTAGAACCGGATATCCGCACTTATAATATCAATCCCGCTTTGATTGAAGCTGCGGTTACTCCGCAAACCAAGGCCATCCTGGTAGTTCACCTCTACGGTAAATGCTGTGATATGGACCCCATCCTGGCCATTGCCGCAAAACGCGGGCTGGTTGTAGTGGAGGATTGTGCCCAATCACACGGAGCCATGTATAAAGGCAGGATGGCCGGCACTTTCGGTATTCTGAGCGGCTTTAGTTTTTATCCCAGTAAGAACCTGGGCGCCCTGGGAGACGCAGGTGCCGTGCTGACGAATGCAGATGGCCTGATGAAAGATTTGCAGATCTTACGCAACTACGGTTCACAGAAAAAATACTATAACGAACGGATCGGTTTCAACAGCCGCCTCGACGAATTGCAGGCCATGTTTCTGCAGGTGAAGCTGGCAGGCCTGGAGCAGATTAACCTGCACAAACGAAAACTGGCCAAAATCTACCTCAGTCACTTGAAGTCCGATTTTATACTTCCTGTGGAAGACAGGGATTATTCAGACGTATACCATATTTTCAATATTCGTCATCCTGAAAGGGACCGCTTAAGGAGTTACCTGCAGGAAAAAGGCATTGGAACGGAGATCCATTATCCTGTTCCTCCGCACCGGCAAAATGCCCTGAAGAGCCTGCTGGGAGGGGCTGAATTCCCGGTTTCGGACCAGATTCATGCCACCACCCTTAGTTTGCCGGTATCCACCTGCCATACGGAAGCTGATATTGAGCGGGTAATTGCGGTTTTGAACGCATTTTAGTTTGGTTGGTTCAACCTTTTCCTTACCTTTGCCGCCCCAAAAGTTCTTTTTCGAAAGAGCGATTGAATTTGGGAGTCCCCGTAAAAAGGGACGCTATTACCAATTAAATCAAATAAAATGGCAAAAGAAATCTCAGGCTTTGTGAAGCTGCAGGTTAAAGGTGGTCAAGCCAACCCTGCGCCTCCGGTAGGCCCCGCACTCGGTTCAAAGGGTGTAAACATTATGGAGTTCTGTAAGCAGTTTAATGCCAGAACCCAGGATAAAATGGGAAAAGTTGTTCCTGTTTTAATTACTGTTTATTCTGATAAGTCTTTCGACTTTATCATTAAAACAGCCCCGGCTGCAGTTCAGTTAATGGAAGCAGCTAAACTCCAGAAAGGTTCCAAGGAAAGCAACCGTTCAAAAGTAGGTAAAGTAAGTTGGGATCAGGTTGAGGCGATTGCCAAAGACAAGATGGCCGACCTGAACGCATTTACATTGAACAGTGCCATGAGTATGGTTGCCGGTACTGCTCGCAGTATGGGTATTACCGTTGAAGGTAAAGCTCCATGGGAAAACTAATTATTCACCTCATTAACTAAAGAAAAATGTCACTTACTAAGAAAAGAAAAGTAGCAGTTACTAAGGTGGATAAGTCAAAAAATTATTCCCTCAAAGAAGCATCTGCGCTGGTTAAAGAAATCAACTGTACCAAATTCGACAGCTCTGTAGATTTACACATTCGTTTGGGTGTGGACCCTAAGAAAGCTGATCAGCAGGTACGTGGTACCGTATCCTTACCTCACGGTACTGGTAAAACTAAAAAAGTATTGGTGCTCTGCACTCCCGATAAAGAAGCCGCTGCTAACGAAGCAGGCGCTGATTATGTAGGTCTGGATGAGTTCATTGCAAAGATCGAAAGCGGTTGGGTAGATATCGATGTAATCATCGCTACTCCTTCTGTTATGCCTAAGATCGGTAAACTGGGTAAAGTACTCGGACCCCGTAACCTGATGCCTAACCCTAAAACAGGTACTGTAACCAACGATGTTGCGGCCGCTGTAAATGAGGTGAAAGGTGGTAAAATTGCTTTCAAAGTAGATAAATCCGGTATCGTTCACGCTTCTGTAGGACGCATCTCTTTCTCTCCTGAGAAAATTGCTGAAAACAGCACAGAGCTGATCAACGCTATCATTAAGTTGAAACCATCTTCTGCCAAGGGTGTTTACCTGAAAGGCGTAAGCATGGCCAGCACAATGAGTCCGGGTATTACCTTAGACACTAAATCATTAATGAACTAATCCTGGTGATCAATCCGCACAACGGAAAGAAATGACCCGGGTTCTAAAAAAAATTAGTTATGACCAAAGATCAAAAAAATGAAGTGATTGAAGTACTGAAGGAGAAGTTCTCCCAGTATAACAACTTCTATATTACCGATACTGAAGCCCTCTCTGTAGAGCAGGTATCTACTTTGCGCAGAAGCTGCTTTGATAAGCAGGTTGAAATGAAAGTTGCAAAGAACACCCTTATCAAAAAGGCGCTGGAATCTCTGGATGCAGAAAAATATGCAGGAATCTACGACTCTCTGCACAATGTAACTGCTCTGATGTTCTCTGAAAATCCTAAAGAACCGGCTTTAATCATCAGCTCTTTCCGCAAGAAAAGCAATGGTGAAAAACCTGTACTGAAGGCTGCTTTCATCAATGGCGATATTTACACCGGCGATAACAACCTGAAAGCGCTCACTCAGATTAAGACTAAGAATGAGCTCATCGGAGAAGTTATCGGATTGCTGCAATCTCCTGCCAAGCGTGTACTGGCTGGTTTGTTACAGCATCACGAAAAGCAGGCTGAAGCAACTGCTGCTGAATAATTTCAGCAACCAAATGTATATTCCCAACGCCCCTGAGGTAAAAATGTGGCATCATTCATAACCATCCGCTGGAGCAAATAGCTTTGAAAGCGGTTAAAATGTAAAAAAATGGCAGACGTAAAAGCATTAGCCGAACAATTAGTAGGCTTAACAGTAAAAGAAGTTCAGGAATTAGCTGATGTATTGAAAGCTGATTACGGTATCGAACCTGCTGCAGCAGCAGTAGTTGTAAGCGCAGGCGACGGTGGCGGTGCTGCCGCTGCTGAAGAGAAAACAGCTTTCGATGTAATCCTCGTTAGCGGTGGTGCAAGCAAACTGGGTGTGGTTAAGATTGTTAAAGAATTAACCGGCTTAGGTTTGAAAGAAGCGAAAGACCTCGTAGACGGCGCTCCAAAACCAGTTAAAGAAGGCGTTTCTAAAGCAGAAGCTGACGATTTAGCAGCTAAGCTGAAAGAAGCTGGTGCTGAAGTAGAAGTGAAATAATTCAACAACTTCAATATAAAGGCCGGTAAGATTTAATCTTACCGGCCTTTTTTGTGGATAAACGGTTTTGTACAGTTCCGGAAAAACGTAAATTGTATCTCCTAAAAATAATATATGAAAAGAATCGCCGGTATTTGCTCCCTGTTGATTTTATCACTTGCAGCCTGTAAAAGCAAGTCGGATAAAAACGCTGTATTTTTTGATCGGTCCGGAATGGATACGACCATTCACCCGGGAGATAATTTCTTTCTGTATGCCAATGGCACCTGGATCAAAAATACAAAGATACCCGACGATCAGAGCGGATGGGGAAGCTTCAACACCCTGTACGATAATAACCTGAAAAAACTCAGAACCATCCTGGAGGAAACTGCGGCTAAAAACGATCATCCAAAGGGGAGCGCTGCGCAGAAAGTGGGCGATTTTTATGCGAGCGGAATGGATACGGTAACCATTGAGAAGAAAGGCATAGCACCCATACAACCCATGCTGGCGAAGATTGATGCTATTGCCAATTACAAGTCAATGATGAACCTGATTGCCACTTCCAGCGCCGAAGGAGAGGGGGATGAACTCATTGGTTATTATGTTGGACCCGATGAAAAGAACAGCGCCAAAAATATCCTGGTGCTTTACCAGACCAGCCTCAGCCTGCCCGAAAAAGACTACTATACCAAGGGCGATTCCATCACGGTGAACCAACGGAAGAAACTGGTGGAACATGCTGCAAAATATTTTGTACTGGCCGGTGTTGATGCGGCAACCGCTGCTAAAAGCGCCGCGTCTGTACTGGCAATAGAAACCGCTATAGCCAAATCGCATCTGTCCCCTGTTGAACTGAGAGACCCGGTAAAGAACTACAATAAAATGTCGGTGGCCGATCTGGAAAAAAGGGCACCGAATATCGGATGGACCAGCCTGCTGGGTAAAATGGGAATTAAAACAGACAGCATCAATGTATCTCAGCCCCGGTACTATGAAGCACTCAGCGCATTACTGGTTTCGCAGCCGATTCAGGTTTGGAAAGACAAGTTGAAGTTTGACTATATCGCCGCTAAAGCCGGGTTATTGGGGAAGGCTTTTCGCGACGAGCGTTTTGCCTTCAACTCCCTGTTCTCCGGTACCAAAGTGCAGCCGGAAAGATGGAAGTCGATGGTGAGCAGAACCGATAATAACCTGAAAGACCTGCTGGGAGAAGTGTATGTACAGAAATACTTTCCTCCGGAGGCCAAACAGCGCATGGACGAACTGGTGAACAACCTGCAGATTGCTTTTAAAGCAAGGATCAGCAAGCTGGACTGGATGAGTGATTCCACCAAACAGCGTGCCCAGGAAAAACTGGCAGCCTTCCTCAAAAAAATCGGCTATCCCGAAAAGTGGAAAAACTATGATGATGTAACCATTTCAAGGGACGATCTCTTTGGGAATGTCCAAAATGTAGCCCGGCACGATTACAAGGAGAATATTGCCAAGATCGGCAAGCCCGTAGACCGTACCGAGTGGGGGATGACCGCGCCTACCGTAAACGCCTATTACAATCCTACGGTGAATGAAATTGTATTCCCGGCCGGGATACTGCAGTTCCCGTTCTTCGACCTGAATGCCGATGATGCCATCAATTACGGTGGTATCGGTATGGTAATTGGCCACGAAATGACCCATGGATTCGACGACCAGGGCCGCCAATACGATGCACAGGGCAATATGAAAGACTGGTGGACCAAAGCCGATGGGGAGAAATTTACCGCCAAGGCCAAGGGCGTGATAGACCAGTATAACGGGTTTGTGGTGCTCGACAGCCTGCACGTAAACGGGGCCTTGACGCTGGGAGAGAACCTGGCCGATATTGGAGGTCTGGCCATTGCCTGGGACGCGTTTAAACTGACTAAACAAGGCAAAAGCAAGGATAAAATCGACGGATTTACCCCGGATGAGCGCTTTTTTCTTGGATTTGCCCAGGTTTGGCGACTGGTAAGCCGCCCGGAAATCGTGAGAACCTACATTTCTACCGACCCGCATTCACCTGAAGAATTCAGGGTGAACGGCCCGCTGTCTAATTTTGAGCCTTTTTATCAAACATTTAAAGTAACCGAAAAGCAAAAACTCTGGCGTAAACCGGAGCAAAGGGCAAAAATCTGGTAAGTTAATTTATCCCCAAATGGCAGTTTGGCGCAAAATTTGTTTTTGCGGTTTCTGACCATTCCTTACCTTTGCCATCCTTTATTTTGGGCTAGCTAGCATATAGACATACTTTATCATGGCCATGTTTTCGATAAGTATCTCGTTTTCAATGCATTGAGAACCTGTAAGTTCTCCCCAAATTTTTTGTACAAAAACCGGTTTTACATACATATGTCTACTACAACATTGAACAACAGGGTCGGCTTCGGTAAAACTAAACATTTGGCTGATGCCCCTGACCTCCTCGACATCCAGTTAGAATCCTTTAAAGAGTTTTTTCAGTTAGAGACTACGCCTGATAAGCGTAACGTGGAAGGACTGTTTCGTGTGTTTAAGGAAAATTTTCCGATCACAGACACGCGCAACATCTTTGTACTGGAATTTCTGGATTACTTCATTGATCCGCCCCGCTACACCATTGAAGAGTGTATGGAGCGTGGCTTAACTTACGCGGTGCCTTTAAAAGCAAAACTGCGTTTGAGTTGTAACGATGAGGAACACGTCGATTTCCAAACCATCGTCCAGGATGTATTCTTAGGAAACATTCCTTACATGACTCCCCGTGGAACATTTGTAATTAACGGTGCTGAGAGGGTAGTTGTTTCCCAGTTGCACCGTTCTCCGGGTGTATTTTTCGGTCAGTCTGTTCACCCGAACGGAACCAAGATTTACTCTGCCCGTGTGATTCCTTTCAAAGGAGCATGGATGGAGTTTGCTACCGATATCAACAACGTAATGTATGCTTATATAGACCGTAAGAAGAAATTCCCGGTTACTACATTGCTGCGTTCCATCGGTTTTGAAACCGATAAGGATATCCTGGAATTATTCGGGATGGCCGATGAGGTGAAAGCTGATAAAAAATCCCTGGCTAACCAGGTAGGTAAAAAGCTGGCTGCCCGCGTTCTGAGAACATGGGTGGAAGACTTCGTGGATGAAGATACCGGTGAAGTAGTGAGCATTGAGCGTAACGAAATCGTTATGGAGCGCGACACCGTGTTGGACGAGGAAGCCATTGCTACCATTATTGAAATGGAAGTGAAAAGTGTATTCATTCAGAAAGAAGATGTAGGCGGCGACTATGCAATCATCTACAATACTTTAAATAAAGATACTTCTAACAGTGAACTGGAAGCGGTTCAGCACATCTATCGCCAGTTGCGCGGTGCTGATGCTCCGGATAATGAAACTGCACGTGGTATCATCGATAAATTATTCTTCAGCGATAAGCGTTATGACCTGGGAGAAGTTGGCCGTTACAAGATCAACCGCAAACTGGGCCTGGAATACCCGCTGACCAAAAAAGTATTGACCAAGCAGGATATCATTGAGATCATCAAATACCTGGTGCGTTTAACCAATGCAAAAGCCGAGATTGATGATATTGATCACCTGAGCAACCGTCGCGTTCGTACCGTAGGTGAGCAGTTGTATGCGCAGTTCGGTGTTGGTCTGGCCCGTATGGCCCGTACCATCAGAGAGCGGATGAATGTTCGCGATAATGAAGTGTTTACTCCGGTAGACCTGATCAATGCAAGAACATTGTCTTCTGTGATTAACTCTTTCTTCGGAACTTCCCAGTTGTCTCAGTTCCTTGATCAAACCAACCCCTTGAGTGAGATCACGCACAAGCGTCGTATTTCCGCACTCGGACCAGGCGGTTTGAGCAGAGAGCGTGCTGGCTTTGAGGTTCGTGACGTACACTATTCTCACTATGGTCGTTTGTGTACCATTGAAACACCGGAAGGACCAAACATCGGTTTGATCTCTACCCTGTGCGTACACGCTGCCATCAACGATATGGGCTTCATCGAAACGCCATACCGCAAAGTGGAGAACGGTAAAGTGAACATGAAAGAACTGACCTTCCTGAGCGCTGAAGAAGAAGATACTGCCAAGATTGCGCAGAGTAACTCTCCACTGACCGAGAAAGGGGAGTTCGCAGAAGATAAGGTAGTATCCCGTCAAACAGGTGATTTCCCGATTTTAGATAAAGAAGAAGTGGAATACATGGACGTTGCGCCGAACCAGATTGTTGGTTTGAGTGCTTCCCTGATTCCTTTCTTAGAGCATGATGATGCCAACCGTGCGCTGATGGGATCGAACATGCAACGTCAGGCTGTACCGCTGATCGTTCCTGAAGTACCGATTGTAGGCACCGGTCTGGAAGGAAAAGCTGCCCGCGATGCACGTATCCAGATTCACGCAGAAGGGAATGGTATCGTTGAGTTTGTAGACGCCAACGAAATCCACGTTCGTTACGACAGAAACGACCTGGACCGTCTGGTTAGCTTCAACGACGATCTACAGATCTACAAACTGACCAAATTCATCAAAACCAACCAGGCTACCTGTATCAACCTGAACCCTGCTGTGAAGAAGGGCCAGAAGGTGAAAAAAGGAGACTTCCTGACCGAAGGTTATGCAACCAAGGATGGTGAACTGGCATTGGGCCGTAACCTGCAGGTGGCATTCATGCCATGGAAGGGTTACAACTTTGAGGATGCAATTGTAATCAGTGAAAAAGTAGTGCGTGAAGATTTATTTACTTCTGTACACATTGATGAATACGAACTGGAAGTTCGCGACACCAAACTGGGTGAAGAAGAATTGACTCCGGATATTCCGAACGTTTCTGAAGAGGCAACCAAGGATCTGGATGAAAACGGTATCATCAGAATCGGTGCTACCATTAAAGAAGGCGATATCCTGATTGGTAAGATCACTCCTAAAGGTGAATCTGATCCTACTCCGGAGGAAAAACTGCTGCGTGCCATCTTTGGAGACAAAGCCGGCGATGCAAAAGATGCTTCCCTGAAAGCGCCGAACGGAACAGAAGGTGTTGTGATCGATAAAAAATTATTCCAGCGCGCCAAGAAAGACAAGAACGGAAAAATCCGTGAAAAAGCGTTGTTGGAGAAAGTGGAAAAAGTGCATCAGCAGAATGTAGAGTCTATCAAGGAACTGTTACTGGATAAGCTACAGACCCTCCTGAAAGACAAGGCTTCTGCCGGCGTAAGCAACAACTTTGGTGAAATGCTGATTGGTAAGGGCGCCAAGTTCAATCAAAAGAACCTGAGCACCATTGACTATCAGAACGTGAATCCATTGGGTTGGACCGGTGATGCAAAAACCGATGAGCAGATCAATATCCTCTTGCACAACTACAGTATCAAGTACAATGAAGAGCTGGGTAGATACAAGCGCGAGAAATTTAATATCTCCATTGGTGACGAGTTACCTGCTGGTGTGTTGAAACTGGCCAAGGTTTACCTCGCTGTGAAGCGTAAGCTGAAAGTGGGTGATAAGATGGCGGGACGCCACGGTAATAAAGGTATCGTTGCTAAAATTGTACGTGCAGAAGATATGCCATTTATGGAAGACGGCACACCGGTTGATATTGTACTGAATCCACTGGGGGTACCTTCCCGTATGAACCTCGGTCAGATTTATGAAACCATTCTCGGATGGACCGGTAAGCGTTTGGGTGTTCGTTTTGCAACCCCAATCTTTGATGGTGCTTCTACCGATCAGATCGAACAATACTGTAAAGATGCTGGCATTCCAAGAAACGGGCATACTTACCTGTTTGATGGTGAAACCGGAGAGCGTTTCCACCAGAAAGCAACTGTAGGGGTGATCTACATGATCAAATTGCACCACATGGTGGATGATAAGATGCACGCCCGTTCAATCGGACCGTACAGTCTGATCACCCAGCAGCCATTGGGTGGTAAGGCACAGTTTGGTGGTCAGCGTTTTGGTGAGATGGAAGTGTGGGCACTCGAAGCGTATGGCGCAGCCAATATTCTGCAGGAATTACTGACCCTTAAATCGGATGATATCATTGGTCGTGCTAAGACTTATGAGGCCATCGTTAAAGGCGATAATATTCCAAGAGCAGGGGTTCCTGAATCATTCAATGTACTGGTGCATGAACTGAGAGGTCTGGGTCTTGATCTGAAGTTCGATTAACAACAAACAATTCAAATTCTCAACAGCGATATGGCAATCAAAAGAGAAAACAAACAACGACCAACTTTTTCGCAAATCACTATTAGTCTGGCATCGCCCGATAGTATTTTGGAAAGAAGCTTTGGCGAAGTATTAAAACCCGAAACCATTAACTACCGGACATACAAACCGGAGCGCGATGGCTTGTTCTGCGAAAGAATTTTCGGACCTGTTAAAGATTACGAGTGTGCTTGTGGTAAATACAAGCGTATCCGTTATAAAGGAATCGTGTGCGACCGTTGCGGTGTTGAAGTGACTGAGAAGAAAGTACGTCGCGAGCGCATGGGACATATTAAACTGGTTGTGCCTGTAGTGCATATATGGTATTTCAAGAGCCTGCCGAATAAAATTGGTTATCTCCTGGGAATGAGTTCCAAGAAACTGGAAACCATTATTTACTACGAGCGCTATGTGGTGTTGCAGGGCGGTATCAAGGAGAACCTGAGCATGGGCGATCTGCTGACTGAAGAAGAATACCTGGATATCCTGGATAATATTCCTAAAGACAACCAATACCTGCCGGACGAAGATCCGCAAAAATTCATCGCTAAGATGGGTGCTGAAGCGGTGCATGGCTTGCTGGAAAGAATTGATCTGGATGAACTGAGTTTCTCTCTGCGTAATGCTGCTGCCACTGAAACTTCCCAACAGCGTAAGGCAGACGCCTTAAAGCGTCTGAGCGTGGTGGAATCTTTCCGTGATGCAAGTACCAGAATTACCAACCGCCCTGAGTGGATGGTAATGCAATACATTCCTGTTATTCCACCGGAATTACGTCCATTGGTTCCATTGGATGGTGGTCGTTTTGCGTCTTCCGACCTGAACGATCTCTACCGTCGTGTAATCATCCGTAACAACCGTCTGAAGCGTTTGCTCGAGATCAAAGCACCTGAAGTAATCCTTCGTAATGAAAAAAGGATGCTGCAGGAAGCGATCGACAGCTTATTCGATAACTCCCGTAAGTCTAATGCCGTTAAGGCTGAAGGCGGACGTGCCCTGAAATCCTTATCAGATGTTCTGAAAGGTAAACAAGGTCGTTTCCGTCAGAACCTCCTCGGTAAGCGTGTGGACTACTCCGGTCGTTCTGTAATTGTGGTAGGACCTGAACTGAGAATCCACGAGTGCGGATTGCCTAAAGATATGGCTGCCGAACTGTTCAAGCCATTTATCATCAGAAAACTGATTGAAAGAGGTATCGTTAAAACCGTGAAGTCTGCCAAGAAGCTGGTAGACCGAAAAGAAGCGGTGATCTGGGATATCCTCGAAAATATATTAAAGGGTCACCCGGTTATGTTGAATCGTGCCCCCACGCTGCACCGTTTATCTATCCAGGCTTTCCAGCCTAAACTGGTAGAAGGTAAAGCCATTCAGCTTCATCCGCTGGTAACCTCCTCCTTCAACGCGGATTTCGATGGTGATCAGATGGCGGTACACGTACCGTTGAGCAATGCTGCAATCCTGGAAGCCCAGTTGCTGATGCTTTCTTCACACAACATTCTGAACCCGCAGAATGGTACGCCAATCACCCTGCCTTCCCAGGACATGGTACTCGGCCTGTACTATATCACCAAGGGTAAGAAGACCACTGAAACTGAAACCATCAAGGGGCAGGGCATGGCTTTCTACAGTATGGATGAAGTGATCATCGCTTACAACGAAGGCAAGGTAGACCTGCATGCAAATATTAAAGTTAAAACCAACGTGCGTGAGAAAGGCGTTCTGGTGAAAAAACTGATTGATACCACCGTGGGTCGTGTACTGTTTAACCAGCACGTTCCGGTTGAAGTGGGATTCATCAATGCATTGCTGACCAAGAAAAGCCTGAGAGAGATCATTGGTGATATCATCAAGATTACCGACGTTCCTAAAACTGCTAAATTCCTGGATGATATCAAAACACTCGGATTCCGTATGGCGTTCCGTGGAGGTCTGTCCTTTAGCGTGAACGATCTGATCGTTCCTGAAATCAGAAATGAACTCCTGGAAAATGCGAAGTCTGAAGTAGATGAGGTCTGGGAAAGCTATAACATGGGATTGATCACCAATAATGAGCGTTATAACCAGGTGATTGATATCTGGGGACGTGTGGATATGAAGATTACCGAGTCCCTGATCCGTGAAATGACCATCGATAAGCAGGGCTTCAACTCTGTATTCATGATGCTCGATTCCGGTGCCCGTGGTAGTAAAACTCAGGTTAAGCAGTTGGTAGGTATTCGTGGTCTGATGGCTAAACCCCGTAAGAGCGGCAGTTCCGGATCCGAGGTAATTGAGAATCCGATCCTGTCTAACTTTAAAGGCGGTCTGAACGTATTGGATTACTTTATATCTACGCACGGTGCCCGTAAGGGTCTTGCGGATACCGCGCTTAAAACTGCGGATGCTGGTTACCTGACCCGTCGCTTGGTGGACGTATCTCAGGACGTGGTTATCTCCGAAGAAGATTGCGGTACACTGCGTGGTAATGCAACTACAGCATTAAAAGACAACGAAGATATTATTGAACCACTGGCAGACAGAATTGAAGGACGTACTTCCCTGCACAATATCTATCATCCGGTTACGGAAGAGCTGATTATCCTTGCAGGTGAGGAAATTTCTTCTGATGTTGCCAAGTACATTGAGGAAGTAGGTATTGAAACCGTTGAAATCCGTTCTGTACTTACCTGCGAAAGCAAGCGTGGTGTTTGTGTAAAGTGTTATGGTAAAAACCTGGCCACAGGATACCTGGCGCAGAGAGGTGATGCCGTTGGTATCATTGCTGCACAGTCGATCGGAGAGCCTGGTACACAGTTGACCCTGCGTACCTTCCACGTGGGTGGTGTTGCAGGATCTTCCAACATCGAATCTACCTTACAGGCTAAATTTGATGGTACCATCCAGTTCGACGGTTTAAGAACCGTTGATGTGGTGAACAATGAGGGCGCCAAAGCCAAGATCGTTATTGGTCGTACCGGTGAGGTAAGGATCATGGACGTGAAGAATGACCGCCTGATGATTACCAGTAACGTTCCTTACGGTGCAACCCTGAATGTAAAAGATGGTGCACAGGTGAAGAAAGGAGATGTGATCTGTACATGGGATCCGTTCAACAACGTAATCGTTGCGGAAACAAATGGTTCCATTAAGTTCGAAAACATCCTCGACGGTATTACTTACCGCGATGAGGCTGACGAACAAACAGGTCACCGCGAGAAAGTGGTTATCGAAACAAAAGATAAGACCAAAATCCCTACGATTATTGTAGAAGGAAAAGACATCAAGCAATACAACCTTCCGGTTGGATCACACATTGGTGTGGAAGAAGGAGACGAAGTAAAAGCAGGTCAGGTACTGGTGAAGATCCCTCGTATCTTAGGTAAGCTGAGAGATATCACGGGAGGTCTGCCACGGGTAACCGAACTGTTCGAAGCACGTAATCCGGGCAACCCTGCCATTGTTTGTGAAATTGATGGCGTCGTATCCTTCGGTAACGTGAAGCGTGGTAACCGCGAAATTATCGTTGAATCCCGCGATGGTATGGTGAAGAAATACCTGGTTCCGCTGACCCGTCAGATCCTGGTTCAGGATGGTGACTTCGTAAAAGCAGGTACGCCAATGTCCGACGGACAAACTGCACCAGCCGATATCCTGGCTATCAAAGGGCCATTTGCGGTTCAGGAATATGTGGTGAATGAAATTCAGGAAGTGTATCGATTACAGGGTGTAAAAATCAACGATAAACACGTTGAGGTAATCGTGCGCCAGATGATGAAGAAAGTAGAAATCGTTGATGCAGGTGATACTAAATTCTTAGAGGAGGATCTGGAAGATCGCTTCGACTTTATCGAAGAGAACGACAGGATTTACGACAAGAAAGTGGTTACCAATGCAGGCGAAAGCGCCAAGATGAAAGCCGGTCAGATTATTACCCTGCGCGAACTGAGAGAAGAAAACTCTATCCTCCGCAGAAGTGATAAGCAACTGGTGGAAGTAAGAGATGCCAAACCGGCTACTGCTACTCCGGTACTGTTGGGTATCACCAAAGCTTCTCTGGGTGTACAAAGCTGGATTTCTGCAGCGTCCTTCCAGGAAACCACCAAAGTGTTGAGTCAGGCCGCTATTCAGGGCAAGACCGATTCTATGCTGGGTCTGAAAGAAAACGTGATCACCGGTCATCTGATTCCTGCCGGTTCCGGACAAAAAGAGTTCGAGAACATGATCGTAGGAAGTAAAGAAGAATACGAAGTGCTGGCTACTACCAGAGAAGCGATGAGCTTTGATGAAGAAGAGTAAGCAGTACTTTAAATACTAAAT
>DATFAP010000026.1:0-134869 GCA_035254545.1 Sediminibacterium sp.
TCATGATAAATATATTTTATACATTAAAATTACACTTATGAAAGCCGAATAGTTGTTTCAATTTGCCAATTTTGATATAAAATGTACTTAAAATCCGCTATTTTCAATTGTTGGCGGTATTTGTTAAATGATTTTTAATAGACTCATCTTATATTTGTAGTTCACGCAAGGTTAGTACGTTCATGTTTAATATTATTTTATTCGGACCCCCCGGGAGCGGAAAAGGCACACAAAGTGAAAAACTCATAGCTGCCTATGGTCTCAAACACCTCTCTACCGGAGATTTACTCCGCAGCGAAATTGCCCGTAAAACCCCCCTGGGCCTGGAAGCCAAAAGCATCATGGACAAGGGTCAACTGGTTCCGGACGAAGTTGTGATCGGCATGATCAGTTCTGCACTGGAAGCCAATCCGGATGCAAAAGGATTTCTGTTCGATGGATTTCCGCGTACCACTGCACAGAGTGAAGCCCTCGATAAATTATTGAAACTGAAAAATACCGAAATAGGGGTGGTGCTTGCCCTGGAGGTCGGTGAAGAGGAACTGGTAAAAAGACTGCTTAACAGGGGCCTTACCAGCGGCAGAAGCGATGACACCAACGAAGAAGTGATCCGCGCACGCATTGTGGAATACAAGGAAAAAACCACCGTAGTAGCCAACTACTACGGCCAGTTCAATAAAGTGGTTTACCTGAAGGGTGAAGGAACCGTGGAAGAAATTTTCGGTTCTCTTTGCAGCGAAATAGACAAAAGAATGTCTTAATTACAAGACTGTTAAAGTTTTTGACCATAAACCAACTGCTAGGCCCGCCCATATATTGGGCGGGTTTTTTATTTTTATTCTCCCTCATTCCTTATAAACTATCAATCGTTAGCTTTGCTGACCTCAAAATTGCAGCCCATGTATACGGTAGAAAACTATATTCTCGGCAAATGGATACCCGGTGATGGTGAAGGGCAATTGCTCCATCATGCGGTAACCGGTGATCCCATTGCCCGGGCCGGCACCAAAGGGATTGATTTTGCACAGGTGGTCCATTATGCGCGGAGTACAGGAAATCCTGCGCTCCGGAAAATGAGTTTTCACGAAAGGGGGCTGATGCTGCGGGCGCTGGCCATCCATTTAAGGGAACACCTGGATCAATTCTACCGGGTCAGTTACCAGACCGGCGCTACCCGGGCCGACAGTTGGGTGGATATTGAAGGGGGAATCGGCAACCTGTTCTCCTATGCCTCCCTTCGCAGAAAATTGCCGGATACTCCTTTTTGCCTCGATGGGGATCATCACCCACTGGGTAAGGCTAATACTTTTATGGGGCACCACCTCCTGATTCCCAAAGAAGGGGCAGCCATTCATATCAATGCATTCAATTTCCCGGTGTGGGGAATGCTCGAGAAAATAGCGGTGAACCTGCTTGCAGGCATACCTGCCATCGTAAAACCCGCCACCGTTACCTGCTATCTGACCGAAGCGGTGGTTCGGGAAATCATTGCTTCGGGCATCCTGCCCGAGGGTGCGTTGCAGCTCATCTGCGGTAGCGCGGGGGACCTCCTGGATCAGGTGGGTTCGCAGGACGTGGTTACTTTCACGGGTTCTGCCAGTACTGGCCTGCTACTGAAAGCAGGTAAACGGGTACTGGAAGAGAATGTTCCCTTTAATATGGAGGCAGACTCGCTGAACTGTATTGTTTTGGGTGAGGATGTACAGCCGGGAATGCCCGAGTGGGATCTGTTCATTAAAGAAGTCAGGAAGGAAATGACCACCAAATCGGGGCAACGATGCACGGCAGTAAGAAGAATCTTTGTTCCCGAAAACAAACTGGAAGCCGTTCAGACCGCCTTACAGAAAGCTTTGGCGCAAACAGTCATTGGTAACCCCCTCCATGAGAAAGTACGTATGGGCTCCCTCGCCGGCGAAACGCAGCGAAAAGAAGTAAAAGAGCAGGTCCTCCGCTTACTGGAATCCTCCTCCCTGGTGTATGGTTCATTAAATGAAGTGGCAGTGATCGATGCCGATCCGGTAAAAGGCGCTTTCATGAGCCCGCTGTTGCTGCTGAACGAAAACCCTTTTGGCAGTACCGCTGTTCACGAAGTTGAAGCATTTGGGCCGGTTGCCACACTGATGCCTTACCGCCACACCGAAGAAGCCATTGCCTTGTCTAAAATGGGAAAGGGCTCCCTGGTGAGCACCGTTGTTACCGCCGATGCCCGGGTTGCGCAGACCTATGTACTGGGTGCCGGTCCCTGGCATGGCCGCATCCTGGTACTGAACGAACAATGTGCCAAAGAAAGCACCGGGCATGGCGCACCGCTTCCTTTGCTGGTGCACGGAGGGCCCGGAAGAGCAGGTGGCGGCGAAGAAATGGGCGGTCTCAGGGGAATAAAACATTATATGCAACGGGTTGCCGTACAAGGTTCACCGGATATGATCACCGCCATCAGCCAGGTTTATCAGCAGGGAGCAACCGGCAATACCAATACCATCCACCCCTTTAAAAAATATTTTGAAGAACTTGCGGTGGGCGATCAGCTCATAACCGAAAAAAGATTGATTACCGCCGAAGACATCGATCAGTTTGCCGACCTGAGCGGTGATCATTTTTACGCGCACCTGCAAAACACCGACTTTGCAGGAACCATGTTCGAACGCCAGGTAGCGCATGGATACCTCCTCATGAGCATTGCTGCCGGACTGTTCGTAGACAGCTATGAAAAAAATCCTGTGCTGTTGAATTACGGAATTGATGAACTTCGCTTTACCAAACCGTTGTATCCCGGCTCAGAAATGTATATCCGCTTCACCTGCAAGGAAAAAATCCGTCAGGAGAAAAAAGAATCAACGGATATTGATAAGGGCATTGTAAAGTGGATGGTGGAAATGCTGGACCACACCAATGAGCTGATCGGCATTGCCACTATTTTAACCATGGTTGCCAAAAAACCTGTTTAACACCTGCCATATGATAGAAGAAATAAAAGAAGGATACGTTAAGGTAGAAAGAGCGCATGGCATTGCCACGATCGAATTCTATCATCCTCAAAGTAACTCATTGCCCGGCAAGATCCTGGATGCTTTAGCCAAAGACATTTATAGTGAGGGACAGAACAACACTACGCGGGTCATCATCCTGCGTTCCGCGGGTGAAAAGATTTTCTGCTCCGGTGCATCCTTTGATGAGCTGGCCGCTATCCAAACCGAAGAGCAGGGCCTGAAATTTTTCAGCGGATTTGCGCACGTAATCAATGCCATGAGAACCTGTGGTAAAATCGTTATTGCCCGCATACAGGGTAAATGCATTGGTGGTGGTGTAGGACTGGCTGCCGCCGCAGATTATGCCATTGCCTGTGAAGGAGCCGATGTAAAACTGAGTGAGCTGGCTGTTGGGATTGGCCCGTTTGTAGTAGGGCCGGCTGTAGAACGAAAAATGGGGCTGTCTGCATTTTCACAGTTAACCATCGACGCCGGCTTATATCGCCCTGCAGACTGGGCCAGGAGAAAAGGGCTTTTTGCAGAATTACATACAGACGCTGCCGGAATGGATGAGTCCATTGCGCGTTTATCCGGTACGCTCTCCGGTTATCATCCCGAAGCTTTACATGAAATGAAAAAAGTTTTCTGGGCAGGAACCGAACATTGGGATACGCTGCTAAAAGAAAGGGCAGGCATCAGCGGAAAACTGATCCTGAGCGATTTCAGTAAATCGTTTATTCAACAATTTAAAAAGAAATAGCCCTGCCCGCCCTGCCCTTTAATAGCTTTTGCACCCGCTACAGATCGTCGAACTCGTAGATCGGATCTATATGTGTACCGGCCGCCATCTCAAAAACGGGGTTGATCAATCCATCGTGCAGATCGTATACCCATCCGTGTAAGTGTGGCGCATTATTATGTTTCCAGGCTTTCTGGATAATGGATGTTTTAGCCAGGTTCATCACCTGCTCCATTACATTCAGTTCTATCATGCGGTCTACCTGTTTATTTTCATCTTTGATGGAGTCCACTTCTTCCCGGTGAAAACGGTGCACATCCTTGATATTGCGCAGCCACTTATTAATGATACCGAGGTTATGGTTGGTCATCGCCGCTTTTACCCCGCCGCAGCCGTAGTGGCCGCAAACGATAATATGCTTCACTTGTAGGGTTTCTACCGCATAGCTCAGCACACTTAGGAGGTTCAGGTCCGTATTCACCACCATATTGGCAATATTGCGGTGAACAAAGATTTCACCGGGCTGTGTGCCGGTAATTTCGTTGGCCGGTACCCGGCTGTCGCTGCAACCGATCCAAAGGAACTCAGGAGTTTGCAGGTTCACGAGGCGCGAAAAATATTCAGGATCGTCCGTTACTTTTTCTTTGGCCCAGGCCTTATTTTCTAATAATAGTTTTTCGTATGATTTCATAGTGTTGTTGTAGAAGATTGATTAAATAATAAATGCATCGATTTGTTGGGGCTCTTTTTGATTTCCACCCGGATATTCTTTAAATGCGCATGACAAAGAAAGTTATTTACTTCTTCAATTATGTCTTTATCTATAAAATCCGCCCTTGTAGCGTCAATCATTACAAAAGCGTTTTCCGGAACATCTTCCAGTTTTTTCTTGATGATCGGCTTATTCAGGAAGGACACATCTTTTCTTAAGCGGATCAGGTAGTTATTCTGATCATTCACCACCAGCACGGAGGAATGGAAATTACTCCTTACCATAAAGAATAGCCCTACCATAATTCCTACCATGATCCCTACCAGCAGATCGGTCAGCAGAATGGCTGCTACGGTTACCACAAATGGTACAAACTGGTCCCATCCCTTGGTATAAAACTCTCTGAACAAAGCAACTTTCGCCAGTTTATATCCGGTAAAGATTAATATCGCAGCCAGGGCGCTCAAAGGAATCTTATTCAGGATTGCCGGAATGAACATTACACAAACCAGTAGCAAAATACCATGCATGATAGCGGATACCTTGGTTTTGCCACCTGCAGACACGTTTGCAGAGCTTCGGACCACCACGGAAGTGAGCGGAAGACCGCCGATCATGCCCGAAACGATATTACCCAAACCCTGCGCTTTCAGTTCCCGGTTGGTGGGCGTTACCCTTTTTAAGGGATCCAGCTTATCCACCGCCTCAATACCGAGCAGGGTTTCCAGGCTGGCCACCAATGCAAGGGTGAATGCTGTCATCCATACATCCGGATTGCCGAGTGCCCCAAAATCAGGAAATGTGAAGAAGGATAAAAAAGAGGGAACATCACTGGCAATTGGAAGTGTTACCAGTTGCTTTACTGAGAGCGCCTGCGCCGGAACACTGGCTTTACAGTACTCACTGATCAATGTGCCCGCCAATACCACCAGTAATGGTCCGGGAACCAGGGCCAGTAGCTTATTTTTTTTGACCGGTTTGCTTTCCCATACCATCAGAATCAATAAAGAAACAGCTCCGATCATCACGGCAGTAGGGGTAAGATGGGCCAGCGACTGGAACATTTCCGAGAACGTATTGTTGGCGTCGGCCTGTTTAAAATTTTCATCTCCCATAAAGTCGGCATCGTAACCAACCAGGTGTGGGAGCTGCTTTAAGATCAGAATGAGCCCTATGGCAGCCAACATCCCTTTAATAACGGAGTTGGGGATATAATCACCAATTACCCCTGCTTTTAAAAAGCCGAATGCCAACTGAAATATACCAGCCAGTACTACCGCCAGCAAAAATGCTTCGAATGCCTGCAGCTTCAGAATTCCGGCGGCTACGATCACAGTAAGCCCCGCTGCGGGACCACTTACGCTTAACTGGGATCCGGAAAGAAGGCCAATAACAATACCACCCACGATTCCCCCGATGATGCCTGAAAACAAAGGGGCCCCGGAGCCTAAGGCAATCCCCAGGCAAAGGGGTAATGCCACCAATAATACTACAATGGAAGCAGGCAGGTCACTGCCTGCGTGCTGAAAATATTTTTTCATGATGCGTTGCTGTTAAGTCTTGGAAAAAAAGTTACTACTGAAATGAATCAGCAGTTGGGAGGGGGCACATGTATGTCCACCTCATGACTTAACGGAATTGCATCTGCAAAATGAAGGTACTGTGAAGAAATATTGCTGCTGCTGATATCAAAAGAGAAACCGGACGTATAAGGGCACACGCCCTTATCAAATCCTTTTTGGAGGCCATCTTTGTCGGTATCCAGCCCCTGGTGGGAAAGCTCCTCTGTAAACTGGTTGCAGAACAACATCCTGCCTAGTTGCTGTACGGGCAATATCTGGATGCTCATCACCAGTAAAAGAAAATATGTAATAAGCTTTTTCCGCATATGACTACCCGAAATTAGTAGAAAGCAACAAAGTAAGATGTTAAAAAAAAACAAACAACCCGGTCAGGATACAATTTCAGGTATACTGCTGCGAAATCAGATATTCAGTCCTCCGCAAGTGCTTAACACCTGCCCGGTAATATAGGAACTCATATCGCTCGCCAGGAAAAGGGTGGTATTGGCGATCTCTTCCGCCTTCCCAAACCTTCCCAATGGAATTTTCTGTAAAAACTGTGCTGCTCCTTCCCCATCCTGCAGGTAATGGGTCATATCGGTTTCAATAAATCCGGGAGCAATGGCATTGCAGCGGATATTGCGGGAACCCAGCTCTGCCGCTATGGATTTAGTGAAACCAATGATACCTGCCTTACTGGCTGCATAACTGCTTTGCCCTGCATTACCGCGAATGCCAATGATGGAACTCATGTTGATGATGCTTCCCTTTTTGGCTTTCATCATGGGGCGGATCACCTGCTTGGTCATATTGAAAACACTCTTCAGGTTAACGTCCATTACATCGTCCCACTGTTCTTCGGTCATGCGCAGCAGGAGATTGTCTTTGGAAATACCTGCATTATTTACGCAAACATCAATGGCGCCGAATTCTTTGATCGTATCATTTACCAGCGCTTCGCAATCAGCAAAAATGCCGGCATTGCTTTTAACTGCTTTTACTTTCACTCCCAGCGCCTCTATTTGCTGTGCAAGGGCTGCGGCTTTCTCCGCACTGCTGTCGCTTACATAGGTAAACACAATATGGCTTCCCTGTTCAGCTAATTTCAATGCAATGGCAGCGCCAATTCCACGGGCCGCACCTGTTACAACGGATACTTTTCCTTCGAGTAGTTTCATAAAAATTCAGTTATGGAAAACAAATGTAAAACAAAGCAAACGGATATGATCATTGCGCGCCGGTCAGGGCAAGAATTTCCTCTACAAATTTCCGTTCATTGCTTAGCCTGGGCACTTTATGTTGTCCGCCCAGTTTTCCTTTTTGTTTCAGCCACTGGTTAAAGACACCTCTTTCCAGCGCATGTACCACAGGCAACCCCAATGCAATGTCTTTGTGTCTTTTGGCTTCATAGTCACTGTTCAGTGATTTTAGTGCAAGATCCAGTTCCCGGGCAAACTGTTCTGTACTGTAGGGCTTCTCTGCAAATTCTATCAGCCATTCATGTGCCCCCTGGTTATGGTCACCAAAATAAACAGGAGCGGCTGTATAATCATTCACCAACAGGCCTGTTTTTTCGCAAGCGATGGCAATGGCTTTATCTGCATTATCCGCTATCAGTTCTTCTCCAAATGCATTGATGTATTGTTTCAGCCTGCCGCTTACCTTAATCCTGAAAGGTGAAACGGAAGTGAACTGTATTGTATCTCCTACCAGGTATCTCCATAAACCGCCATTGGTACTGATCACCAGCGCATATTGCTCGCCCACATGAACCTTATTCAGCCCGATCGTCTCCGGGTTTTCTTTCCCGTATTCACCAATGGGCATGAACTCATAAAATATGCCGTTGTTGAGCAGCAACAGCATTCCTTCTTCTCCCGGTACATCCTGCGCTGCAAAGAACCCCTCGCTGGCATTGTACATTTCCAGATAGGTACATCCTTCGCCGATCAGCTTTTTAAACTGCTCCTTATAGGGCGTAAAAGATACGCCTCCGTGTATATAAAGTTCCAGGTGGGGCCATACCTCTTTGAGGGTGGCTTTACCGGTTATTTCAAGAATTCGTTTGATCAAAATCAGCGTCCAGGTAGGCACCCCGGAGATAGAGGTAACATCTTCGCGGATGGTGCTTTGCGCCAGTCGTTCTATTTTTTCTTCCCATTCATCCATCAGCGCTATAGACAGCTCCGGTGTTTTAATCCAGTTGGCCCAAACGGGGGTATTCTGCAGCAATACGGCGCTCAGGTCTCCGTATTGAATTTCTTCATTCACCTGGCTGATCTGATGACTCCCGCCAATAACGAGCCCCTTACCGGTCAGCAGATCGCTTTCATTGCGGCTCTGGTAATACAGGGTCAGTACATCTTTGGCGCTCTGGAAATGACAGTCTTCCAGGCTTTCCTGTGTGATGGGAATAAACTTGCTTTTATCGTTGGTGGTTCCGCTGCTCTTGGCAAACCAGCTTACAGGCGTGTTCCACAATACATTCTCCTCGCCCTGCATAATGCGGTCTATATAGGGCTTCAGGTCTTCATATTCATGAATAGGTACGGCTTCCTTGAATTTGCGCACCGTAAAAAGCCCGCTAAACCCGTATTTTCTGCCAAAGTCGGTATACTGCCCATGGGTTACCAGATCCTGCAATACTTCCCGTTGTGCGGCAATGGGGTCGCTCAGCCACTGCTCAATGCGCCAGTGTCTCATCCGGGCTAAACGTGATATGGCTGGGCTGAATAATTTCATAAGGGTCGTGGCAAAATACTAATTCCGAAGCATATTAGCAATATGCGGAGAACACCGGGGAGTTTAATAAACATCCATGGTGGGATTATCCCTGGCCATATCAATGATCCAGTCTTTTCGCTTCAACTCAAAATTGGTTCCGAGATACAGGCGGCGGACCTGGTCATCTTCAGCCAGTTCTTCTGCGGTCCCGTGTTTAAATATTTTCCCTTCTATCAGTAAATAAGCGCGATCACAGATAGAAAGGGTTTCATTTACATTATGGTCGGTGATCAGGATACCAATATTCTTATATTTTAATCTCGCCACTACGGTTTGGATATCTTCCACCGCAATGGGATCCACCCCCGCAAAAGGCTCATCCAGCAGGATAAATTTGGGATCTACCGCCAGGGCGCGGGCAATCTCCGTTCTTCTTCTTTCACCACCACTCAAACTGTCTCCGTTATTGCCCCGAACATGGTGCAGGTTGAACTCATCCAGCAGGGATTCCAGTTTGGCTTGCCTTTCTGCCTTCGTAAGCCTGGTCATTTCCAGTACCGCCATGATATTATCTTCCACACTCAGCTTTCGAAAAACGCTGGCTTCCTGTGGCAGATAACCAATTCCCATCTGGGCCCGCTTGTACATGGGAAGCCTGGTAATATCCTGATCATTCAGAAACACAGTGCCTTCATCGGGCTTGATCAGCCCTACTACCATATAGAAGCTGGTGGTTTTACCGGCCCCATTGGGACCCAGCAAACCTACAATTTCTCCCTGCCTTACGGTAACGGATACATTGTTTACAACGGTTCTGCCTTTGTAGCTTTTAACAAGTTCCTTTGTGTGGATGGTAAGATTCACAATTGATGCTTTATACAAAAATAGCTTTTATTGAACAAGCCCGGTGCTTTGAATTATCCTTTAACAGATGCTTTACCAAACAATTTCAGCCCGTATATTGCAGTCCATTTAATATTTCGCCCACAATGAAAGTTACAGAACACATCCTGCAGGCCAAAGACACATTGATTTCTTTTGAAGTTTTACCACCATTAAAGGGTAAGACCATTCAAAATGTATACGACCATCTGGACCCGCTGATGGAGTTCAAGCCATCCTGGATCAATGTAACTTATCACCGCAGCGAAACCGCTTTTAAGAAAAAAGTGGATGGCACTTTTGAAAAAGTGGAAGTCCGTAAGCGCCCCGGAACAGTCGGTATCTGTGCGGCTATTATGAACCACTATAAAATTGATACCGTTCCGCATTTTATCTGCGGTGGTTTTAATAAAAGAGAAAGCGAGGATGCCCTGATTGATTTGAATTTTCTGGGCATCGACAATGTACTTGTTTTAAGAGGTGATGCAGCCAGGAACGAAGCCAGCTTTGAACCGGAACCCGATGGGCACAAATATGCCATCGACCTGCAAAAGCAGGTGGTGAATCTGAATCACGGGCTCTACCTGGATGAAGACATTCAGAACGGAGGAAAAACCAATTTCTGTATCGGAACAGCAGGCTACCCCGAAAAACATTTTGAAGCCCCTAATCTGGAAATAGACCTGCAGCGACTGAAAGATAAAGTAGATGCCGGAGCAGATTATATCATGACACAGATGTTCTTCGACAACCAGAAATATTTCGACTACGTAAAAGCCTGCAGGGATATGGGCATTAACGTTCCGATTATTC
Source organism: Sediminibacterium sp. (assembly GCA_035254545.1). Taxonomy (GTDB): domain Bacteria; phylum Bacteroidota; class Bacteroidia; order Chitinophagales; family Chitinophagaceae; genus Sediminibacterium. Next base: position 10,402 of record DATFAP010000026.1, read on the forward strand.
CGGGCCTGAAACCGCTTACCAATAAAAAACAACTGTCTGTTTTACCAAGGATATTCCACGTAGACATCCCAACCGACCTCTCTAATGCAATCATGAAGTGCAAAACAGACCAGGAATGCGAGCAGGTTGGCGCCGAATGGCTGATTCAGCAAAGCAGGGAGCTGAAAGCATTTGGCGTTCCGGTATTGCATTATTACACTTTGGGTAAGCCCAAAGTGATCTGGAATGTAGTGAAAGCCGTGAGTTAAAGAGAATTTAATGAACGCAAAAGAACAGGCAGGCTCATTTAAATAAAATCGGCCGAATACATTTTAGGCGGTTTCCCGTATTTCTTTTTAAAGCACTGGCAGAAATATGCAACGGAGTTAAAACCAAGTTGATAAGAAATTTCTTTTACCGTACTGTTTCGCCGCCGTAGCAGTATTTCTGCCTTCTGTAATTTTACATTGGTGATGTACTGCTTGGGCGTTACCTTGTACTTATTTTTAATCAGGCGTTCCAGACGGGAAACGCTCACGGACAATTTCCTGGCAATTTCCGGAATGCTCATATGAGAGTCCTTAGCCAGTCTTTCCACGATCAATTCAAATGAATTATCTATCTCATCTACCTGCAATTTGGGGTTGGCAGGTAAACTGCCAAAATTCTTTTCAATTTCATTCTTCAGGTTGCGCTTATACATCAGGTCTGTAATATTCCTGATTTTCAAAACAAGTTCTTTAGACTTAAATGGTTTTACCAGGTAATCATTGGCGCCCAATTCAAGTCCTTCCATAATTTTATCCTCGCTACTCAGTGCAGACATAATGATTATGGGAATAACGGCTGTTTCCAGGTTATTCTTAAAGAGCCGCACCAGCGAAAATCCATCCAGCGGAAGCGGTAGCATCAGATCCAGCAATATAATATCAGGCAAATGCTGCCGGGCAGCGGCAAGTGCTTCTTTGCCATCTACGGCAGTGATGACCTCATACTCCTCAGAGAGAATTTCTTCCAGGGATAGTCTCAGAATTCTGGAATCCTCAACAATCAGTACACGGTATGTTTTTTTCATAGTCTGGAGTTGTTTTTAAAGGAAAGATGCTGTATAAATAATCAACAGCCTTTCCTATTTTTTTGCATCCATCAATGCATCGAACTGTTCAAGTGAAAGTTGTTTGGCAATGATCCTTTTGTCTTTATCCAAGAGGTAAATAGTAGGTGTTTTAAAAATATCATACAACTGTCTGAAATTGGGAACACCCGCTTTTTCCTCTGCCGTTTTTGCCGCCCTGGTCTGATAAGCCTGTATCCATTCGGGAGAAAGTTTCTTTTCTGCAATGAATTTTTTCCAGGCAGGTATTTCCTGTTCATAAATATTAACCGAATAAACTGCCACCCCTTTCGCTTTCCACTTTGCCTTGTACAATGAATCCAGCCGTGGTATTTCTTCTTTGCAATGGCCACAGTTGGGGTCCCAGAAAGCAACCACGGTAAACGGCGCCTTAATTTGATAAAGCGAGGCTTTTGCTCCTGTGGTATCCGTCAGGTCCAGTTGTGGTGCGGGTAGCCCAAGTTGATTGGCCATCAGGCTGTAAGCCCGTTCTGTAATGGTTTTGCGAGACGCAGCATTCAGCAATACGGTGTCGCCTTTGGCATAAAATTGTTCAAAAATGTATACAAACACTTTATCCTGCCCCATGTATTCGGGGTTGATGTATTTGTTGGTGAACTTGGTAAGCAGGTAAGGATAAATTTCTTTCCCCGTTCTTGCAGACAATAGTATATACTTTATTTCTGCTATAATGGAATCCGGATCCGGGGATACATACAGTTTAAAATAGTCGTCCAGCTTGGTTTCGAAAAAAGGGGTTCTTAACAAACGGTCGTCGTTAAACATTACCTCATCCCAGAAATGTTCTTTTACAAACCGGTAGGGATACAGGGAGTCGGCCTTTCCGTTCACCACAGGAACAGGTGGCGGGGTTGGCCGCTTCATGGTATTAAACAATACGGTCAGTAACGACTGCGGATATTTTGTGCTGATATTCTTCCGGTAAGCATCTAATTCGGCCTCGGTTTGAAGAATGGCGTTGCGCAGGCGGATAGAATCCTGTGCATTCACCGAAGCACGGTATGCTGCTTCCTGTTGTTGCCTTAGTTTCCCTTTTTCGGTGGAATACTGCGCATACTGCTTAAACAGATCATTCTCAGGAGATCCTGTGATCTGGACATTTTCCTTGTGGGTGGTATCAGCCACTATACTGAACTGCTGTTTAGCATCCATGAGTAACTCAAACTGAATGGTATAATTGGGCGAAACCACAAAATAAATACCGCTGGTGAGTTTATTCCCTCCCCGGAACTGTCCCTGGCTTTTTGCATCCAGGCGGGCAGAATCCACCAGTGTCATCCCCTTGCCGAAATAACTGCCCAGGTAAACCGTACAGTTTTTCAGGGGAGTGAGGGTGATGGAAATCTGGTGCCCCTTTGACGGCAGGGATTTTGAGGTGACAGAGGCAGGCTTCTGGGCCAATAACTGAACAGATACAGATAAAACAAGCAGGTTGATCAATAAAAAACGCATATCCGGTAGATTAAGCATAAAAATAAGTAAATAAACGGGCTTACATTTGCTTGGTGAGAAAGCAAAAAAAATTAGTGGTACTGGAAAAGGTACTGGTTCTGGACTATGCCGCCGAAGGAAAATCACTGGGGCGTGTAGAGGGTAAAGTGGTTTTTATTGAGGGGGCCGTACCCGGAGATGTGGTAGACGTTCAGTTATCGAAAAACAAATCGGACTGGGCCGAAGGTCATACGATCAAAATACATGAGTTGTCTGCGGACCGGGTAAATCCATTCTGTGAGCATTTTGGCATTTGTGGTGGTTGCCAGTGGCAGATGTTGCCTTATGAAAAACAATTGTTTTACAAACAAAAACAGGTAACCGACAACCTTACCCGGATCGCAAAAATTGACCTGCCCCCCATTGCTCCCATTATTGGCGCAGATCAAACAGAAAAATACCGCAACAAAATGGAATATACTTTTGCCACCAGAAAGTATATCCCTACCGAAGAATTTCGCAGAATGAAGGCCAGCGGCGAGGGATTTGAAAACCAGCCCGGGGCAGCAGGATTCCATGTACGTGGCTTTTTTGATAAAGTGGTGGAAATTGATACCTGTCATTTACAGGAGGAGCCCACCAACCTGATTCGCAAAACCATCGCAGCTTTTGCGATTGAACACGGGCTTCCTTTTTACGATATCAAAAAGCATGAGGGCTGGATCCGTAACCTGCTGATCCGTAACAGCACAATCGGGGAACTGATGGTGAATGTGGTGATTGCCTACGAAGAGGAAGCTTACAGAATACAATTGCTGGACCTCTTATTGGAAAAATTTCCGCAGATTACCACCTTGTTGTACACCATCAACAGCAAAAAGAACGACAGTCTGCACGATCAGCAACCCGTAACTTACTTTGGCAAGGGGTACATTTTAGAAAAACTGGAAGATCTGAAGTTCAAAATCAGCCCAAAATCATTTTTCCAGACCAATACCCGGCAAGCCGAAAAATTATATGCCGTAGCCAGGGAGTTTGCAGAACTGGACGGCACACAAATGGTCTATGATCTCTATTGCGGTACTGGTAGTATCGGCTTGTTTGTAAGCCATCAGGCTAAAAAACTGGTGGGTGTGGAAATGGTGGCCGACGCTATTGAGGATGCTAAGGAGAATGCCGGACTGAACAATGTTCAACATGCTTCTTTTTTTGCGGGAGATGTGATTGATATCTGTGATGATGATTTTTTCGCAACACATGGGAGACCCGATGTGGTGATTACCGATCCTCCCAGGGCGGGGATGCATGAGAAGCTGATCCGGAAACTACTGGAAATGGCAGCCCCCATTGTTGTATATGTTAGTTGTAATCCGGCCACACAGGCAAGAGATCTGGGTTTGCTGAGTGAACGTTACAAAGTAACCCGCATTCAGCCGGTAGATATGTTTCCGCATACCCTGCACATTGAAAATGTAGTACAATTGAAATTAATTCAATAATATGACCGAATTCAGACCAAGTAGATTTGAAATATTACCTACAATTGTCAAAAACCTGCTGATCATCAACGGGCTTTTTTTCCTGGCACAGAATACTTTGTCCGGACCAATGGGGGTTGTTGATTTTGAGGAAATCTTTGCCCTGCATGCCTGGCAAAGTAACTTATTCAGGCCCTGGCAACTGGTTACCCATATGTTCCTTCACGGAGATTTCGGGCATATCCTGGGTAATATGTTTGCTCTTTGGATGTTCGGTTCTATCCTGGAAAATCTCTGGGGTTCCAAGCGGTTCCTCACTTTTTACCTGGTATGTGGTTTGGGCGCGGCATTGATTCACCTGCTTTTTCTCAGCTATGAATTCATACCGCTTACCAACGATTATGAAGCCGTCTTCCGCCTGCATGACGGCGGTGGCGCTTCCTTTAACAAGGCCATGATCGGCTTTATTGAAAAATACAATATTCGTTTCGAGAACCAGCAGTATTTCATCAGCAGCCTGATCAACAATCCCGACAACACTATCCTGAGTTCAAAAATGTTTGAATTCATCACCAGCTATTACCAGCAGAACCTGAATACGGCAACATTGGGCGCCAGCGGTGCGGTTTTTGGTGTTCTGGCCGCATTTGTTTACTTATTCCCGAATACCTATATCTACATTTATTTCCTCATTCCGGTAAAGGCCAAATGGATAGGCCTGATCTATTTTGGATATGAGGTTGTTTTCGCACTCAGGAATTCTGCAGGAGACAATGTTGCCCGTTGGGCACATATCGGCGGGGCCATTGTGGGGTTGATTATTGTAATGACCTGGAACAAAACAAAGAAAAAAACGTTTTATTAGTATGCCCACTCAATCGTACAAATCCCCCGGGAAAATACTGTTAGGTCAGGATAATAATGCACTGGTTATATTATTTGCGATCAATGCACTGGTATTTGTATTGATCAATATGATTAAGATCATTTACTTTTTATCAGATATCCCGATTGAATTTTTCTACAATCAGATTCTCCACTGGTTTACGCTGCCCGCCTCCCCGGACATACTGTTTAACAGACCCTGGACCCTTTTAACCTATATGTTTACCCATTACAGCATCTGGCACCTGGTTTCCACGGTAATGTGGTTATGGGCATTTGGGTATGTATTGCAGGATCTTGCCGGCAACACCAGGCTTATCCCGATCTATCTCTACGGAGGGCTTATCGGTGCAATGGTTTTTATATTGATGAATAACCTGTTTCCGGCGCTGGAAAGAAACCTCCTTACATCGGCCCCCATGCTGGGCGGAGGCGTTGCTGTAATGGCAGTAGCTATTGCAACAACAACCGTTTCCCCCGATTACAGAATATTTCCCATGATTAACGGTGGCATACCCTTGTGGGTACTTGCCCTGGTATTTGTTGCCATAGACCTGGCCACGCTCTCCGGTGGTAATGCAGGTGTGATCGGAGCGCATATTGCCGGCGGCATCATTGGCTTTATTTATGTGAAGCAATTGCAAAAAGGAAATGACTGGGGCGCATGGATGGTGCGGCTGGTAAACTGGTTGAATGATTTATTCAACCCCGATAAAAAACGGTTGCAAAAGAACCGGGCGGAGAAACATGTTTACAGAACAAAACCTAAACCCTACGAAAAGATCGCCAGTGATACCCAGCAAAGGCTGGATGAAATACTGGATAAGATCAATCAAAAGGGATATTCTTTTTTAACCGACGAGGAAAAGGCTTTTCTGCAAAGAGCCGGCGACGAAGCGCTTTAATTATGAACGGATCCCGATTTTTAATACTGGCACAGCGTGTACTGCTGATTGGAGGAATTATTTTTTCCCTGTTATTTTTGATCTCTTGCTTTTCGGCAAATATCAATCCGGACAACTTTTATCCGGCAACTTATTTTGCCATTTGTTTCCCCGTATTGTTTGGAGGAATGATTTTCTGGTGCTTCATTGCATTGTATTTTTTCAAAAAGCAAAGCTGGATATTTTTCCTGTTGCTCCTGCCTGCCGTTAACAATTTACGTACCAGCGTTGGGGTTAATATCGGCGGCCCGGACGAGCCTGCAAAGAAGACCCGCCAGATCCGCATACTCTCCTGGAATGTAAATGAATTTGTGTACGGACATTATTCAGACCCCGAATGGGAAACCAAACAAAAAAGCATGATGCAGTTTATCCGCGAATCCGATGCAGATATGCTGTGCTTCCAGGATTTTGTGCCGGTACCTTACAACGACGACATTAATGTTCAGAAGTACATCACCGATTCACTGCACTACCCTTATTCCTATTTCAGTATGGATGGGATTAACTATGGAACCATTATTTTTTCGAGGATTCCGATTAAAGACAGCGGAAGGATCAGGTACAAGGAAAAAGTATATCCCGAAAGCCTCGCCTGGGCAGACGTAGATATTGAGGGCAAACCATTCAGGGTTTACAACACGCATTTAAGGTCAATGTACCTGCATCAGTCGGTGATCACACCGGCTACAATCGGATACATTGAATTCGTAAAAGAAGATACCGGGTTTTTGTTTCATTCTACCAGGCTGGACAGGCTGGCTTATTTTGACCGGATTCATGCAACCCAGGCAAAACTGATTAAGGAACAGTTGAATAAAACAACTCTGCCGCATGTCTTTTGCGCAGATCTGAATGCTGTTCCTGCAAGCTACACCTATAACCTGCTAAAAAAAGGCATGAAAGATGCATTCCTGGAAAAGGGCCTGGGACTGGGAGGAACATATCATCGTTTCTCTCCTACCTTAAGGATAGACGTGATGCTTACCGGCGAAAACATCCGGACCGAACGGTATTATTCTCCCTCACTGGAGCTGTCCGATCATTATCCAATTCTGGCCGACCTGAATTTGGGAAACTGATTTTTAGTACTTTTAACCATGGCTAAAAGCTGGCTGCGAAGAGCTACCAAAACATTTATTATTTCGGTCAACCTGTTTCTGGGGTTAGTTTTTTTAATCGCAGCACTGTCTCCATACATCAATCCGGAAGAATGGTGGCTGCATGGTTTTCTCGGGCTCATTACACCGTACCTGATTCTTTCATTACTCCTTTTTATACTGTTCTGGCTCATCAGTCGTCCGGCGTGGTCGGTTGTTTCCATTTTGGCGCTGGCGATCGGGTGGAAACAGGTTCCGGTGGTTTTTGCCTGGAGCGGAGATTCCGGTTTCACCAAAAGAAAGCCGGAAAATACCATCCGCGTTGCCAACTGGAACGTGCAGAGTTTCAACGGGCTCACCAAAAACAAAGATGCAAAAAGAAGGATGCGCATTGAGGTAGCCGAAAGTATCCTTAAATACAGCCCGGATATCGTCTGCATGCAGGAGTTCAATAGCGCAAAGGCGGAAAACAATATTGCATTGTTCAGCAAATCGCACCCTTATTACTATTTTTCCAGGGATTATTCCCGCGCCGGGGGAGCCTATCAGTCGGGTTGTATTATTTTTTCCAAATACCCGGTGATCGACAGCCTCCGCATCGGATTTCCTACTCCGGAGAGCCTGATATATATAGATATCCTCAAAGGCTCCGACACCATCCGGATCTTTACAACCCACCTGCAATCTTTTCAGTTTAAAAAAGACGACTACCAGGATATTGAGCATATCAGAGAATCTGATCAGGAAACCTTGTCTGCCTCAAGGAGCCTGATGCGAAAAATGAAGCTGGCCTACCGTAAAAGAGGCGCCCAGGCCGATATTGTGCAAAAAGCCGTTTCACTGAGCCCTTACCCATCCCTGATTTGCGGTGATTTCAACGATGTTCCCAATTCTTATACCTATTTTAACATTAAGGGGGATTGGCAGGATGCTTTTCTGCAAAAAGGATTTGGTATCGGAAGAACCTTTATTTCGCTGGCCCCTACCCTCCGGATCGACTATATTCTGGCCAGCCGGCATTTTGAAGTAAAACAATTTGATATGGTAGATGAGGCCCTCAGTGACCATATTATGCTGATGGCTGATCTTCGTTTAAAAAAATAAAATACTTTCGCGTTGATGTCTCTTAAAGTATACAACTCACTTACCCGCCAGAAAGAAGAATTTCAACCCATTCACCCACCCTATGTGGGTATGTATGTATGTGGCCCTACCGTTAGTGGTGAAAGCCACCTGGGACATGCCCGTCCTTTCATTACTTTTGATGTGGTATACCGCTACCTGATGCACCTGGGTTATAAAGTCCGGTATGTAAGAAACATCACCGATGCAGGACATTTTGAAGAAGAGGGGCGCGAAGCGGAGGATAAGATCAGCAAAAAAGCAGTGCTGGAAAAACTGGAACCCATGGAGCTGGTGCAGAAATACACCAACCTGTACCATTGGGCAATGAGCCAGTTCAATAACCTGCCTCCCAGCATTGAACCAACGGCAACGGGGCATATTGTAGAACAGATCGAAATGATTAAAAAAATCATTGCAGACGGTTATGCTTATGAATCCAATGGTTCTGTATACTTTGATGTAGAAAAGTACAATACCGATTTTACCGCCAAGGGGCAGCCCTACGGAATCCTCAGCGGAAGGGTGCTGGACGAACAGATTGAAAGTACCCGTGAGCTGGATAACCAGGAGGAAAAAAGAAATAAAAGTGATTTCGCCCTCTGGAAAAAAGCGCCCGCCGAACACATCATGCGCTGGCAAAGCCCCTGGGGAGAAGGATTCCCGGGATGGCATATTGAGTGCTCTGCCATGAGCACCAAGTACCTGGGCGAAGAATTCGATATCCATGGCGGCGGAATGGATTTGCAGTTTCCGCACCACGAATGCGAAATTGCACAGAGTACGGTTTGCAATCACAAAATGCCTGCACGCTATTGGTTGCACAACAATATGATTACCATCAACGGCAAGAAGATGGGGAAAAGCTATGGTAACCAGATTATGCTATCGCAGATGTTTAGCGGGCAGCATCCGTTACTGGAACAGGCCTATGCGCCATCTACAATCCGGTTCTTCATACTCCAGTCTCAGTATAGGAGCACACTCGATTTCAGCAATGACGCCTTACAGGGAAGCGAAAAGGCGCTGCGCAGGTTAATGGAAGCTTTTGAATGGCTGCAGCAACAGCAGTACATCGGCGGTACCAACGAAACTGATACCGCCCTGAATGAAAAAGTGAATAAACTGGTTTTGGATTTTGATACGTTCATGAATGATGACCTGAATACGGCCAAAGTGATTGCCAATATGTTTGAACTGGTTCCAATCATCAACTCCATTAAAGACAAACATATTGCCCCCGGGGCATTGCATACCGATACAATAGCCTTGCTGAAGAAGCAACTCAGTGTATATATCCAGGATATTTTTGGCTTGCAAAGCAGTAAGGCAGACAACAACAATAAACTGGAAGGCGTATTGGAACTACTGATCAATATCCGCAGGGAAGCCAAGAGCAGAAAGGATTTTGTAACCAGCGATAAAATCCGGAATGAACTGACAGCACTGGGCGTTCAACTGAAGGATGAAAAGGACGGAGGCATGAGTTATACCATTCTGTAGGGATTATTCACCCGGATGGTATTGCTTTTGCATATTCTTCAGCACATCTTCCATGTAGAAAAATACCTCCTTGAATTTGCCATGAATAAAACCTGCCGCCTGGTCTGTAAAATGACTGGATGCGGGATTATTATCCTGGCCTCCCGTAACAATTGTTCTGGCCTTCACTTTCGGCCCAAACTCAACTGCAGCAATAAAACTATTTCCAGAATACCCATAGCGCCCTTTGGTGCCGTTCATGCTCCTGCTTTCAAAAGCCGGCAAAGAACCAAACCTGGAGGAGCTCAGGGGAACAGCCATGCTTGGTTTTAAGTCGCTGAACTGCTCTTCAAATTTTCCGGTGAGGCGCTGGTAGCGGTTAATGGTTCCCCAGGGCACTTCCCAGAATCCATATTGGTTTTTCAGAAAATTAACTACTTCCGCCAGCGCACTCAGTAACTGAGCGGGTTCTGCTTTTTGTGCTATATCATTAAACCGGCCAACCACTTCTGTATTTTCTTCCTGCGTTCTGGCTCTGGGGAAAAGTGCATTTACCCTGGTTCCCCAGTCGATGGCCAATGTGGTAGCAACAGAAGCCGTATCGGTGATTTTATTCCAGGCTTTAAGCAGGTTAACAGGCTGTTGAAGGGTTTGCCGGAAAGGCTCGCCTTCTTTCAGCGAATCATATGCTTTGAACAAAGCAGGAAGCAGGATATCAAAGCCGGTCAGGTACCGGTTGTAACCAACCTCAATCAACCCGTCGAGGCTAATATTGGTACGATCTTTCAGCAAACGGATGGCATTTAACCCTCTTGCATTCTGTCCGTCGGGTGCCATATAATATGGATAATCAGATTTCTTAGGGCTGCTTTCTCCGGAGGCAGTAAAAGGAGTGGCATTGCAATTTTGTATCCAGCCGGTTGCCGGGTTCAGCAGGTGTACAGTTTCTGCTAAAGGGTGTATGCCCTTCCATTCGGTTGCGGCGATGGTACCATCTACCGGAAGCGCCCAATTATAGGAAGTATCTCTTTTAGGAATAAAATTCCCATGCCAGTAAGCGATATTGCCCTGGTCATCTGCATAAACCGTATTGTTGGTGGTATTCGACAAGCCTTCCATGGCTTTTGTGTATTCTGACAGGTTATTGGCCTTGGTCGTTGCCCACGACTGAACCAGGGCCCGAAGAGAGCGGTTGTATTCTTTAAGACTCAGCCATTTGCCGTTGCGTTTGGCCAGAATGGGTCCGTGGTGCGTGTAAAAGCCGGTAAATGTTTTGGACAGCATTTCACCGCCTCTTTTATAATAAATGGTAATATCTTTTGTTTTTACCGCCCGCTGCTTGTTTTCATATTCATAAACCCAGCCGGTTTTTGTTTTGGTAACCTTTTCTTCGTAAAGATCAGCAACATCTGCATATCCGGATGTATGCATCCAACCGAGGTGTTCATTGAATCCCTGGTACACAAATAATTGCCCCCAGGTAGAAGCCCCATATGCATTGAGCCCCTCCTCACTCACCATCTGCGCTTCATTTCTGAAGTAAAAGGGTACGTGCGGATTAATATAAAGCATGGCATTTTTAGATGCACTCCTGGATGGGGCAATTGCAAAACCATTTGAGCCCCTGTCTTCTATGTCTTTATTATACAATACAGCAGCAGTTGCCTCTGATTCGGAATTTTCATAAAACCGCCTGATCTCCTCCACCGAAGCGCCTCCGGTACTGGTAGCATGCACACTTCCATCGGTGTACATGAGATGGAACCATGGTTCAAACTTCTTCAACACTACCGGCTGTACCTCCGGGTGTTTGTATAAGTAAAAGTTAATAGCATCCGCATGCGCATTCAGTAACTTCTGCAACCAGGCCGGGCTGCGCTGGTAATCTTTCCTGGCATCAACGCTATCCGCAATCAACCGCATCAGCAGATCGTCGTACAAAGCTTTTTCGCCTTCCATTTCCGATCTTCTTCCCAGCATTTCCAGGTAATTGCGTTCAATCCTTTCAAAATTTTCTTCGCATTGAGAATAGAGCAGTCCAAAAACCGCATCTGCATCGGTTTTCCCATAAATATGCGGAACGCCATAAATATCCCTGACAATGGTAACCTGTTGCGCCTGTGCCTCCCACCGGGCAATATCCGCAGCGCTGAACGTTTGCGCTGACAATGAAAAAGGTAGCAATAAGAACAGTAAACAGCGTTTCATAGTAAACAATTTCATGCGGTTATGAACTGATAGGGGAAGCAACTAAAATTAACGCAAAAATCCGGCCTGATTCCCAAAGCAGCCTGGCTGAAAGGGAAAAGCTTCAATAAGCAGGCATTAATAACCCCATTTGCGCATCACTGCCAGATTCTGACGGATACATTCCATCGGCATCACACCCTGATAAGCTTCCTGTTCTATGATAAAATGAAGGGTACCTCCGGTTAACCTTCCCTGATCAATGATTTCCTTCACCAGTTGCACGCCCTTACCCAGGATCGTACTTTCATATCCTGTTCCTTTTGCATTCATGATTTCATCTTTCACATGCATGGATACAAAACGCCCGGGGTTGCTTTTTACAATAGCCAGTGCATCGGCCCCGGTACCATAGAGGTTACCAAAGTCGAGCTGCTGCGCTACCAAAGAGGGGTCGGTGCTTTTCAGGATAATCTCGTATACGGTTTCATTGCCCAGTTTTTGAGTGAACTCAAAGTTGTGATTATGATACCCGAACCGCATTCCAGACTTTCTGCAGAGCTCCCCCGATCGGTTAAACACTTCCATGTATTTTTTCAGGTCATCTGCTGTTTTACGCAGGCTGTCATCCAGCCATGGACTGATCACCAGTTCCTGCCCAACAATGGCAGCATCTTCCACGGTATATTTCCAGCTATCAGAGAAATCTTTTTTACCGGCATCCCAATGCCCGGGGCCCAGTACAGTATGGCCGCTTGGCATACTCAGTCCCAGATCATTCAGCAGTTTCTTAAAATCTGCGGCGCTATACCCATAGAATTTCCGGTTCACATAATTGGCATGCTCCACATACTTATAGCCCATCTCCGCAACTGCTTTCAGTGTGCCCAGCGGATCTTTTTTCATATCCTCTCTTACGGAATACAACTGAACCCCGGTTAATGCTTTCGGGGGGGTGGCTGCTTGTAACCAGGAAGGAACTGCAACGGAAGCAAGTGCGGCAAATCCGGCTTGCTGAATAAAATCTCGGCGGGAAAGGGGCATAATCGTTTTTTTGAGTGGAGCCAAAATAAGCAATTTTTAAACGAAAGCCTAACTTGCGGGGGGTAATCAGATCAACAATGAAAACAGCTACGATTCACGAAATTAAACAGGAATTACTGGCCGCACCAGAGAAAGAGCTGGTAAATCTTTGCTTAAAGCTGGCAAAATTCAGGAAAGAGAATAAAGAACTGCTTACTTATCTGCTGTTCGAAGCCCACAACGAAGAGGGGTATATAGCAGCTACAAAGGAATTGATCGGGTCGGAATTTGAGCAACTGGAAGCATCCACCAATTTATATTTTGCCAAAAAAACAATCCGTAAAATTTTACGGATCGCCAATAAGCATATCCGGTATACGGGGTCCAAACAGGCGGAAGCTGCCATATTACTGCATTTCTGCTCAACGTTGAAACAACATGGAATCCCTTTTGAAAAAAGTACGGCGCTGAATAACCTGTACGGGCAGCAGATCAAAAAAATTACTGTGGCCCTTAATACGTTACATGAGGATCTTCAATACGATTTTCGCCGCGAACTGGAAGCATTATAGCATATTCATCATTACTTTTCTTCATCGAAGTAAAGTTTGTAATAGTGTTTGCCGGCTCTTTCGTCGAAGCCTTTTTCTATCAGGTCTTTTCTTCCATGAATGTATACATGGAAATTCTTGTCGAGCTTCAGTATGCTTTTAAAAAAACGTTGCTGCTTTTGCACGGCTGCCAGGTTAATATCGAACTGGTCTTCTATATTCACCTGCCTGGCTACCTCGTACTGTTGTTTGTAATCGTTAAAGCAATCAATTACCTCCGGATGGTGCAAGACCTCTTTCCCAAATTCTTCGAGCTGAAAATGATCGTGGGTTTTAAAGTAGTCCATGCTTCGCTGCAGCATATCAATCTGATCTGTCCTGGTTGTTTCAAACTGCTCATTCAGCTCATTACTGATAAATAACTTGCACATTCCCAGGGCTGCATTTGTATTGTGATAACTGTTTACCACGGGATTCAGCTTCAGAAAAACCGGTTTCCAGAACGCCGCATCTGCCTGTTTGGAGGCAGAAGATTCATAGGAATAGGCTAAAAAGCCTTCCTCCTGATCCTGTTTCAGGATTAAAACCGCTTTCTCGGGCTTTTTCAGGTCAATTCCGTCTTCCAGCAGCAGCTCAATACCGGCTGTATTGGCAGAAGGTTTCAGAAAGGTTTCCCTGGTACTGGAATGGAAAATGCCGATCGCGTCTCTGAACTGATCTGCAAAAGGAACCTGCTCAAAATAAACCACGCAGAATTCGCCCGATTTGGCAAAAACAGAACTGCTTTTGAGATGAAAATGCTCTGCAAGCTGTTTGCTTACGGCTAAAAAACGGGAATGATCCTCAAACAAACTGCTGATGGCGTTGTACACGATATTGGACTCCTTATCCAACCGGTACTGTTCCGCTTCATTGAGCGATTTCAGCATAAAATGCATCAGTACCTGGTTTAATTCTTCCTGGTTGGTTTCCAGTACTTTTTCAGATAAAAAAAGACGCCCTCCCTGTGCTGCATCGCCCGCCTGATGCACGATCAGCGACTTTATCGATACGGTAGATAAATCGTTCATATGACCACGAAGATAGCCGGAATGAAGCCCGTTTTTAAACCAAATTCGGAATTCGTCAATATTTTTCGGAACTTCACCGGATTAACCTCAAACTATTACGCTACATGTACGCCCAGATCTGGACAAAGTACCTACCGATTATCCGCATTTTACTGAAAAGAACCCGTCAGGAAAACCAGGTTTTAGACCTGAACAGAATTGATTTTGAAAGAATGGGATCTGGAAGAAAAGCCGGTTATAAATTCACCATAGAATTTAAAAAAGGTCGGGTGGGTAATCTGATCAGCAGTTCAGCGCTGGCTACCGACCTTGCACAGGTTATTTTGGAAGACAAAGCCACAAAGGAATTTTTAGAAGGGGGTGAATTCACTGTTTCACTCAATACCAAATTTCAACTCCTGCTGAAGAATGTTACTCCTGCAACCGAAGTCGCAGAATAAGACTATTTGACAAGGACCAGCGAATTGTTTGAACCGTTTTCTTTTTTTACATTCGTATTCAAGGGATCCAGCAACCACTTTCCATCCACAACAAATTTATACGTCAGTTCTCCGGGTTCTGCTTCTATTGATACAGTCCAGCCCTGATTGCTGCGTTTCATTGCCGTAGTATGGGGAGCCCAGTTGTTAAAAGAACCCGAGAGATAAACCTCGGTTGCCTGGGTATAGCCCGGCAGGTTGAATTCCATCAAACGCAGAACAGGTTTGCTTGAACGGTGATTGGACAGTATTTGCCGGAGTTGCTCTTTTTGCTGAGCTGAGGAAACGGGACTGCGCAAAAGGCTATCGAGCAGCAGTTCCTGCACAGTATACAATGCGAGGTTAGATTTCACTTCCACATCCGGCTTCACACCTACCTGCTCCCAGTTGGTTCGGGTAACCGCATTGATCACTCTGCTTACAGGAACGGATATGGTAAAGCGACTGTCTGCCCTGATGAGGTCGGTTGGATTGGCTCCTCCCCGGGTAGTCTCCCCCACTATTTTTGCCCGTTTCAACTGCTGAAGATCATAGGACAGTTCCTCTCCACCCGAGAAGGTTCTTCCGCTGGTCAGAATATAAACCGGTTTATTCAGATAAAGTGTTCCGGGAACCACCGCATAGGTCCAAAACTGCCTGATGGTTTCATTATGACGGGTATAGAAATCAAACATATGTACAGGCTCAGGAAAGAAATAGCTGCATAAAAAGGGAACTGCATTTTCATCGAGACTTCCCCTGCTGCTCCGGAGGTCCAGGATCAGAGCAT
The DNA here is from genome assembly GCA_035254545.1 of Sediminibacterium sp. GTDB lineage: Bacteria > Bacteroidota > Bacteroidia > Chitinophagales > Chitinophagaceae > Sediminibacterium. Next base: position 26,037 of record DATFAP010000026.1, read on the forward strand.
CTGTTTGTGCTACATATTTCATGGCTGCAACCAGCGTGTCTGCGCAACGATTCAGCGGCCCGAACATGGGGATATTTAAATAGCCGATATTACCTGGTAATATTTTTTTCTCCTTAATGCCGTAATTGTTTTCGGTCAACAGATTATTGAGCCAGTTGCCACGGGACCCGGGCGCCGGAGCTGTCTGCGCTCTTACGGGGGGCGCTTGCTCTTCATAATTAATTTTCAGGTGCTGGTCTTTACAGATTTTCCGCAGATCCAGCGTTAACTGTTCTGCCAACCGGCTGCCATTTGTAAACGTGTCATATAAACCTGCCCGCTGTTTCAGGTAATTGCTCATTGCAGCGGCTTTGTCGGGAAATACATAATAACGCTCCAGTATCCTGGCGATGGAGTCTAAAGAAGCATTGCCAGTCCTGAAGATTGGCTGAGCACTCAATGTAACCGCTCCATACAGGCAGCAGACCAGCAAAAGAACAATTTTCACGTTAGGAAGGATTAATCGATGGGAAAATGATTGTATTGCACCAGTTCATCAAAGCTTTCCTCCGTTTCGGCTTTAACGGAAGTATTACAGGCTCTCATAGCGCTTTCCGTACAGGAGGCCGGTTGGATGATCAGCCAGATTAGTATAATATATGAAAGCCAATGAATCATTTTGATGTTTATATCTGCAAATTTGTTGCATATTTCCGAGGATGTCAACCACATAAATATGTGTAAATAATCCCCCACAGAAACTCCTGTGGGGGGCCTTATCCTCTCTTGTTTAATGCCTTATTGCCTGATAATCTGTCCACTACCGCTGATTTGGGTCCTGACTATGGCGGGGTTCCCCTTATAATAGATATTCCCACTCCCGGAAACCGATGCATCCAGTTCCCTCTCCACACCACAATACATATTGCCTGAACCGGAAAGCACTAACCTGGCTTTCCCGGTGATAAAGTCGGCGCCATTGATCTTTCCGCTTCCACTGATGTAAAAATCAGTCACTGCGGCCGAGCCATTTAAATGTATGGTACCGGAACCGCTGATGGAAGCATTCAGCGTCTGCGCCTGGTAACTGGTAACGATATCCCCGCTTCCGTTCACCCGCAATTCCAGTTCAGGCCCCACCCGGTTTCCGCTGGTTACAATACTCCCTGATCCGTTTATGAACAACCTGCTCAGCCTGCCGGTGTTTACCCAAACCTTTGGGGTCTTTCTCGTCTTGATATTTGTGATGGTATTATACTGAACCTTCAATACATGGTTCACTACCCTGGCTTCAATCACCGGAATAATATTATCATCCGCCTCTATCAGCAACAGGCCGGAAGGGGTATTAAGCTGTTCTACCTGTACATCAAAACTTCCGTTGGTTTCAATTGCATGAAAAGAATCCACCGCCAGCGTTTGCTGAACAATATTGCCGCTACCCCGGATAGACTTACTGCAGGCTGCCAGTTGTACCAGCAGCAGCAAGAGCAGCAGATTAAACAGATTTTTTTTCATGATGCGGTTGTATACCATTTTTCGTTCGTTTTAACAGGAACAATGTCTGAAGGAGATGCTAATAGTAACTGTATTCGTATGTGATCACCACATTGGTAGTGCTGTATGACTGTTTTCTTTTGATTACGTACTGATCTGCATCATACGTGTATTCGTTCCAGGTGGTTTCATAAACCGCTCCGGCCGGAGTTGTTTCCTCAATTTTGCGGGGATTATTTTTCATAAATACAACTCCTCTCAGGTAAATGCCGGAAAAAGTAAAATTTTCCTGATAGGGACTATTGTCGTAGTCACTGAACACTGTGCGGTAAACTAAACGAAAATCACTGCCGGTAGTTTCTTTGATAAAATAATTATACCGGTCAATATTTCCTGAAGCGGCGTATTCGTAAGTCATTTTGGATTCAACAGGCAGGCCCGGGTCCTGTTTGGCCGGTATTTCAATAAGGCTTACCAATTGATTCTGTGCATTAAACTGCGGAAACAGGCTGGAATAGCGGCGGTCATTAATAGCAAAAGCCTGTATGGAATCCAGCCTGGTGCCGGTATAATGGTACAGAAGATAACCGCCTTCATTGTTTACGCGTTTCAGTTGATTGTTTTCATATACAAACTTATTGGTTTGTACAGTAACCGAATTTGTTGCCTGGTTATTGACGAACTGAGAAATCAGTTGTGAAACATCTCCATTCGCATTGTATTCAAACAACCGGAATTCGCGCGGGTCGTTCATAATCTTATACAACTTTTTTGCCTGTGGAACCGGAGCAGGATCTTTCGGGCAGTCCTTTTTACAGGACACCGTCATGATCGAAAACATTGCCAATACAAATCCTGCCAGATTTTTTCTTTTCATCTCTGTTTTTTTAGCTTTTTACAAAATGTGGTCAATAGTAATTTCTTCCGGGCGCTCTTCACCGCTCAATACCAGCAAAAGGTCAAAGAAGCGGTCCATGATTTTTTCAAATTTCATTTGAATGGATTTAAGGTGATCTATGTGTTATTGTTGTCCGCCTGCACGACTCTGTTCTTCCTGGGAAGCGCTGTTTTGTCTGCTTCTTACAATATTCTTTTCGTTTTTTGCAAACCGCCAAGTGAAATTCAGGGAGAATATCCTGCTGTCGAAAACCTGCTTAAATTTGCTGTCCAGGTTCTGGAAACGCTGATCAATATTCACTTTCTGCGTTAAGAAAACATCCCTTACGGAAAGTCGGATCGCACCCTTGTTTTTCAGAATCTGCTTGCTGATTCCTGTGGTAAGCGCCCACATTGGCCCGATAAAGGACTGACCAACGATCAGGTTTTTATGGTTATAGAATCCACTGAGTTCTGCAGACCATCCTTTGCCAAGTCTGAACTGGTTGTTCATATTAAAAGAGAAGCTGGTAAAGTTTTCCTTTAAAGGCGCTCCATTAAAAAATCCTTCATATTTATTATTGAACACACTTCCATAAATACTTGTGCTGATTGCTTTGCTTAGTGATTTATTGAATGCCATGCTCAGGTTCCAGTTTTCGCTGGAAGCAATATTCTCAGTTTGGATATAACTCACTTTCGTTGAATCAATTTGCCTGAGCACATCAGTAATGATATCCGTTGTTTTTGAATAAGAGAGTTTGGTAGTCAGCATGCCGTTATTATAGCTGTGCCCCAGCTCTACGTTCCAGGTAAACTGCGGACGCAGATTCGGGTTACCCTGGTTATAGGTAAACGGGTTCAGAATCAGTTGAAACGGATTCAGGTCTTTGTAATTGGGCCTTTGAATTCGTCTTCCGGCATTAATGGTATAAGCATGTTTATCATTGTACTTATAACTCACGAATACTGTAGGGAAAAGCTGGGTAAGGTTTCTTTCAAATTGCTGGTTGTTTGTAACCTGGTTTCCCTTCATGATGGTATTCTCCAAACGCAAACCAAACTGCGCCCCCCATTTAGACCACTGCTTATTCAAATTCAGATAGGCTGCATTGATATTTTCTTTATAAATAAAGTGATTACTTCTCGGATCTTTTTCCCATACAGTCCCGTTCAGGTAAGTAAACCTGGAATCGCTGTTGGTTTCCACAATACTGGTTTTCAAACCAGCCTCAATTCTTGCATTCTTTTTTAAAGGATGGGTGTAATCCAGCTTACCGGAATAGATATCTATATCCGAAGGATTGGCCCCTTTCAACAGGTATGGATCTTCTGCAGGAGAACCATTTGCGGGTATAAAATAGTTGTCCATACTTTGGATAAACTCGGAGCGATAATGAACATAGTCAATATCTGCGCCCAGCTCCCTGCCTGTTGTATCCAGTTTGGTACGAAAGTTCAGATTGGTGCTAATGTTCTTATTGATCATATTGTTCTGAGTAAGTGTTTTGTAATTTCCGGTATGCAACCCCGACCCGTTGTAAACAAACATATCGGTAGGCAATACAAACTTTGCGTCATTGTAAAATCCGGAAACATTCAAACCAATGGTGGTGTTTTTACTGGCCAGGTAATCTACAGAGAGTTTCAGGTTCAGGGGTGCTCCGTTTACCAGCATGGAACTTTTCTGGTCCATAACAGACAACAGGCTGTTATCTGCTTTGGCCCTGAAATTCCGGGTGATGAACATATCGTTGAAAGTTCTGTTCCTGTTATAACTCAGGTTGGCAAATGTGTTCCATTTCCCTTTTCTGTAGCCAATGGTTCCGTTTGCATTCCCCCTGGCATATACACCCTGGGAATAACCAAGGCCAAGAGAACCGTTTAAACCAAAGAGCTTATTTGTTTTGGTTTTGATATTGATAATTCCTGCATTGCCGGAAGCATCGTATTTGGCAGATGGCTGGGTAATCAGTTCAATCTGATCCAACTGCGAACTGGAAAGAGATTTAAGGTAATTGGCCACATCTGCATTGCTCATATAGGTAGGCTTCCCATCTATCAGGATCGTCACACCGGCTTTTCCCTGCATACTGATATTTCCATCCTTATCCACACTGATACCCGGCGCTTTTTCGAGCACTTCGAGTGCGTTGGTACCAATGTTGGATGGGGATGCTTCTACATTCAGAACGGTTTTATCTGTTTTAACTTCTATCATTTTCCGCTGGGCGCTTACGGTAACGCCCTGAATTTCTTTTACCTGTGCAACAAGCTTTAATTCCACCGGTTGTCCTTTCTTCAGCACCTCACTGATCAGTTCTTCATAACCGGCGGCGATGGCTTTTATTCTGAACCTCTCTAATGATGCCACAAATTCAAAACTGCCTGTCGCATTGCTAACAGTTGTTTTCACTATGGCGTTGCCGGTATCCTTGTAAAGAAAAACGGCGGCCCCGGAAACCGGTTCTCCGTTAGCGGTTACCCTGCCGGTAAGTCCTGTAGCATTTTGCGCTTCAGTAAAGCATGCTGCAAAAAGAAAAGCGCAGAGTGTAAAAAGAAACTTCATGTTTTATTGTTTATTGGTCAAAAATTGTTCAAAGCACCCGCAAATACAATCACATAAAAGAGTGAATTTTTTAACATATTGATATGGTAAAATGGCATTAACCTGAATTAACACCGTTCATACTTCGTACCTGCCATTCAAAGGGAATCAGCGATGTTCAGGCAGCGCGGGTACTACATATTTATGTGATGGGGCTTATTGGTGAATAGCACGTTTGATCTGTACAAAATGCCGTTCTGCATGTGCAAGTACAAAACAAAGCGTATCTCCCGTTTTCAAACGAATAAAGGAACTAAGAGAAGTGGTTACACGGATGTGTGCCAGGTCTGCTTTTTCCGCCAGCCTTAAAAGGCTATTGAGGTGCTGCAAGTGCTGTTCAAATTCAACAAGAACGGCAGTGCTATCTACTATTGCAGCGGGTGCGGCGTTGGCTGGCGCCTTCATTTTGGAAGCAATGGAACCATCGCTACCGGGTTTCATCAGCCGGGTAAAATAGCCTCCCATCCAGCCGGATTTAAAATAAGGCTGTGCTGCAAGGTTTTTTTTCCTGCTTTCCCGGAAAGCATCTTCCAGCCTTGGGAGGTACCACCTGCTGTAAAAGTTCAGATGATCCAGCACCTGTGCAACAGACCATCCCCCGTTTTCGGGTGTTTGGGCTAAAACAGCAACAGGCTGTACCGAAATTGTTTGGTGAAAATACTGGTCCATTTCCTCCAGTGTTGTACGGAGGGATTGTAATAATTGCCTGGTTGTTTGCATATTCATTGATTTATGCAGCAAAAATCAACCGGACCGGAAACATAAATCTTGGCCGCCACCAAGATTTAGATGATGATCGAATTCAATAATTTACTGAAAGTGGTAGCATCCAGACCCAGGTAGGACGCCAGGTATTTATGAGGAATCATGTTCAGGATATGCGGACTCCTCTTCAAAAGGGAACGAAACCGGTCTTCTGCAGAAAACACCATCACTTCTGCCTGACGGCGAAGCACTCCCTTCAATGCTGCAGCAGTAGCAAGCCTTACAAACCGCTCAATGTTCGGATAGGCATCAATCAGGCGCTGAAACTCACTGTAGGATAAACGCAGCATGGTGCTCGCGGTAATGGCTTCAAAACTCAGGTCGCTGGGTTGCTGCAACTGGAAAGAGTCGGGAACCCCGCTGAAAGATGGGGGATAGGTAAATACCAGGGTAACTTCCCGATGCGTATCGTCGAGGTAATAAGCTCTTTGAATACCGGCTGTTACAAAATAGAGATATTTTTCCACTTCGCCGGCCCTGGTAATCAGCTCCCTTCTTTTAAAATGCACTTCCTGCCAACTGCTGCTGAAGGCCTCCCATTCGGTAAAAGAGAGCGGATGAATGCTATTTACGAAATGCTGAAGTTGTTGTGCAATGATTGGGTCCATTATATAAAAATAATTAAAAAAGGCTCCGGAAGAATCCGGAGCCATCTGCTTTATGAACCCTACTGCCATCACCAATCGGTGATGAACCAAACCAACATTATTTATTTTTCAAAATTTTTACTATTCTCATCCACCACTACACCACCGGTTGCCTTCTCTACTTTCAAATTAAAATCATCGCCGGAACGCACATAAATCTGTCCTTTATTGGAAATAGATACTTTACCCTTACCATCAATGGTCACGTAGAGTTTAGGGGAATTCAGGTTGCTTTCGGTCTGAACTGTTACATTGCCTATTACCTCCAGGTATTCCAGTTGGTTGGCCGGCACCCTTACCGTAACCGGGGTATTTCTGTTTACAGAAGATCCGTCTACCACCAGTTTGTTTCTGTAATAGGTAGTACTTACCTGTTCGGCCTCTTTAGTATCTGCCACTTCCACCATTTTGGTATCATCATTTACCAGAATGATATTCAGGTTACCCATAAGGGTTAATCTTTTGCAGGAAGCTGCAGAGCGTTCCCCGCTGTTTTTTGAACTGACGGCACTTGTTTTTGCAAATCCTGACAACGCAACTGCTGTTGTCAGGGCAAGAAGAAATAATTTTTTCATGGTTGTCTTTTTAATTGTTTAATTTTTAAGTCAGAACAAATTTGGCCTTTTAAAAACCCGCATACAACCGCACATTGATGTGAATATTTCCGCAAATAATCGGAAAGCGGACAAAAACAAACCGGCATTTGCAATTCATCCTTTCCTTCTGCCGTTTAAATGGTGTTTAACGCTTTATTTAACAGCAATGCCGCCACATAAACATGTGGTTTTTACCAAACGGCGCAACCATTATTCAAAACAGCTTATTAGATTTGTTGCACATGAGACAAACTGCCTGCCTGATCCTTTGCCTGAGCTGCTTCCAATTGCTGTTTGCGCAACAGGAGGGATATGGGTTTTTAAGATTGGGGACAGAAGACGGCCTCGGTATGGCCTCCAATGTGGTCTACAGTATTTACCAGGATCAACGCGGATTCATGTGGGTGGGCTCTGCCAATGGATTACAGCGGTTTGATGGCAACCGCTTTATCAATTATGGTACCAGCAAACCCGGCGCCGATGACTTACCGATGGCCGACCTTGCGCAGATTATTCCGGGAAAAGAGCATGAATTGTGGCTGTTGTTCTCTACGCGAAACACCGTTGGATTCTTCAACACACAAAAGCTGAAATACACCAATATTCCCATCCACACTACCAGGAGTATTCCGGCCAGAAGCAGCATGCGGCTGCACAAAGACAGCAGGGGAAATATGTACCTCCACCTGATGAAATACGGGTTCCTGAAATATAATCCCGAGAAGAAAGCATTTGTGGATGATACGGAAATACGGTTTCCAAAGGGCTGGGTCAGCGGGCATTTCTTTTATGAGGATACTATTAAGAAACAGTTTTGGTTTCCCTGCACCGACAGCGGAATTGCCATTTATGACATGGCTTCAAAACAAATGTTTTCCCGCCACAATAATCCCCTGAAAATTCCCCTGCTCAACGAAACCATTTTCAATAAAGGCATTTCGGAAATATATATTGATAAACAAAAAAGATACTGGATTTTCAACTGGAACGGAAAGCATATACGCCGGTGTTTTGATTATTCCGGAAAACAGTTACCTGATACTGCCGGTATCAATTCCAATCCCCAATACGAGGAAACCCGCTATTTCTTTGAAACCCAAAATGGGATTTTATGGTTGTATGGAAATAACAGTTTGTACAGTTATAATAATCGGCTGAACCGGTTCATTTATTATAAAAGCACTTTTGGCAACACCCTGAGTGTACAGTATGAATCGGTATACCAGATGATCGAAGACAAGGAGGGTAATATCTGGGTGGCCACAGATAATGGCCTGTATATGACCGGAGAACACAGCGGATCTGCAGACCTTGGCAATTACCTGTTTAGCGAAGAAAAAAAGGGGATTGAAATTACAGATATGATCGAACTCCGGAATGGAGAACGATGGCTGAGTACCTGGGGAGGCGGCGTCATATCCATGAAAAAAAACCTGAAAAGTTACACCAACAAGGTTTATGACCATATGCCCCGGATGGATGAAGAAAGCAGGATCCAGTATACGCAAACCTGGAGTCTGTATCAACATACCGATGGTAAAGTGTGGATTGGCTGTCAGGGGGGAAAGTACATGATTTACGATACAGCACTCAGGAAAACCTATTTCCTGGAAGCAAAGGAACTGGAAAAGTCTACGATCCGTTTTATAACAGGCGATTCTAAAGGAAATATCTGGCTAAGCACGCAACAGGGGCATATCGCCAAATACGATGGCAGGAAATTTACCGTTACCAAAAAATTCGGAACCATTGTCCGGAAGATACTCGTAGACAATGAAGGATTACTTTGGGTAGCTACTTTCGACCAGGGTTTATACTGTTTAAGCCCGGATGGCACCCGCATACTCAGGCATTACACTTCCGGCAGCCCCAAAAACGCATTGTTTCAGACTGGAGGAAACGATATAGACCAGCTCAACGACAGCATCCTCGTTTTTGCTGCAGGGGCCATGAATTTCATCAATAAGAAAACCGGTAAAGTACGGTGGTTTACCATCGAAGATGGTTTGCCGGGCAATTCGGTTTTACGCATCAGAAAAGACGATAAAGGCAACCTGTGGATGATCACCAAGAACGGACTTTGCCGGTATAACCCAAACAACAACCGGGTAACCGTATATGGCAGAAAAGACGGAATTATGATTGCCAATCTCACTACCGAGGCAGATTTAAAGGGCAGTGACGGTTCCATCATGTTTGGAGGCGCCAACGGTTTTATTTTCTTCCATCCTTCCACTTTTACCAACAAAGTGAACCCTCCGGACGTAGCCATCACCGATTTTAAACTACTAAACACTTTTATTCCGGTTGATTCCCTGCTGGGACTTCCTTCGGTAAATCTAAAAGCCTATCAGAACACCTTCTCCATCTATTTTTCGGCGCTCAGCTATATGCAAAGAGACAAGCTGACCTATTATTATAAAATGGAGGGCATTGATAAGGACTGGATTAAGGCAGACCGGATTGCCCAGGTCAACTATTCCCATATCCAGCCTGGCAATTATACATTCAAGGCTTTTTGTGAAGACAATGACGGAAACAGATCGGGAAATATTATTTCACTTAATATTTATATTAAACCTCCCTTTTGGCGTACCGGATGGTTCTTCAGTATATTATTGACCATTATTGTGCTGATCAGCTATGGTATGCACCGGCTCAGGCTCAACAAATTCATCGCCGTGGAAAAAATCAGGAACAGGGTGTCCAGGGACCTGCACGACGATATGGGAAGTACGTTAAGCACCATCAATATCCTGAGTTCCATGGCCAAGGCCAGGCTCGATGACCGGTTAAAAATCGGAGAATACCTGAATAAGATTTCTGACAACAGTCAGCGAATGATGGAGGCAATGGACGATATTGTTTGGAGCATTAAACCGGCAAACGACAATATGCAGAAAACAGTCGCCAGAATGCGGGAGTTTGCCACCAATGTGCTGGAAGCTAAAAACATTGAGCTGGAGTTCAGGGTAGCGGAGGCAGTCTATGAGGTTAAACTAGACATGGAAGCCCGAAAGGACTTCTTTCTGATCTTCAAAGAAGCCGTTAACAATGCCGCCAAATATTCAAAATGTACAAAGGCAGACATTGCTATTTATATGGAAAATAAAAAGCTGTACCTATCTGTATCCGACAATGGTATTGGCTTCAATCCCGAGCTGGCAGACAGCGGCAACGGGCTGGGAAATATCCGGAAGAGAGCCGATGCCCTGCATGGCAATCTTCAGATTATTTCCGGACCAAACGAGGGTACCATTGTAAAATTGATCATCCCGGTTTCTTAAAAGTTGTATCAGCATGAGCAGACTCCTGAGCCTTAAATTCCGGTTTTTTACTTTCATCAGCATCACCATGCTGGCTTATGTTCACGGGTATAATCTAAACAACAACTACCTCGCTCCTTTTAGCATGGTGGATGAACCGCTCACTTTTACGGCTTTTTTTGAGTATCTCACTGCCAATGGACTACTTCGATTCAGAATACCGCTTTTATTCCTGATTTCCGGTTACCTGTTTGCATACAATGATCAACGACCTTACGTCACAACCATTCGTAAAAGATTTAAAACCCTGGTTGTACCCTATTTATTATGGAGTGCCCTGGCTTTGTTACTTACCTTCCTGTTACAACAGGTTCCGTTTACAGCTAAGATCGTTGCAGACAGTAACCTTGATCAACTGGGGGATAACCGCCCTTATACGGAAATTGGCTGGTTGGGGTTGTTACAGCGTTGGGTACTGGCGCCCATCGACTATCCGCTGTGGTTCATTATGGCCTTGTTTTTTTACAACCTGATATATCCCTTCATTAAATGGACATTGGCCAAAGCTTCTTATATATGGCTTCCTTTTACTTTTTTAATTTGGCTGAGTCTGATTCAGTTCTGGATGATCGACGGATCCGGCTTGTTCTTCTTCTCGCTGGGAATCTGGCTCCAGAAAAACAATTTCAGTCTCGAAAAAAAACCCTCCTGGCTTAGTGTAGGTGTATTCTTCATTCTTTTTATCGGAATATGTGTCATCAAAACCTTTATGGCCTTTGAGCTGGATCCGGATATGTTTTTGAGCAGGATCATCATTGCACTCTTGTTTAGAATTGCAGTTTTATGCGGGTTATTGTCAATTTGGTACGGTTCGGATGACATTGTAAAATGGGCCATGAACAGGAAATGGTTTCACAAGCTGAGCGGATATGCGTTTTTTATTTTTGCGGCGCATGTACCGTTATTGCCTTACACCATGCATTTTGCCATGAGGTACGTTAACTTCCTGCCATATTACAGGCTTACGCTATATCTGGTTGTGCCGGGCATCATGGTGATGCTTTGCATTATTGCCGGCAGCCTGCTGAAGCAATACCTGCCTAAATTTTATCTCTTGCTAACGGGGGGAAGGGGCTTTTAACCGTTTCCACATGTTTATGTGATTGTTTTAACAATTCTTTCTCTCTACTTTTATTAAATAAACAACAACATGATCAAGGTACTGATATACGAAGACAATCCCCAGTTACGAGAAGGACTTACCATGTTAATAGACGGGAGCGATGGCTTCAGAGTACTGGCATCTTTTAAGAATTGTAACAATGTAGTAGATGAGGTGGCTGCCTTTAAGCCGGATGTGGTGTTGATGGACATAGATATGCCGGGAACCAACGGGGTAGATGGCCTGAAACTGATCAGGGAAGCAAACGCCGATGTGAAAGTATTGATGCTGACAGTTTTTGACGACAACAAGAATGTATTTGAATCTATCCGCAGCGGAGCAAACGGATATATTCTGAAAAAAACAGCTCCTGCCCGATTGCTGGAATATATTGCCGAAGCGGCCAGCGGTGGGGCGCCTATGACGGCAAGTATCGCCACACAGGTGCTCAAAATGTTTTCCACCATGAACAACGAAAAAGGGGAAGATTATAACCTGAGCGACCGGGAAAAGCAGGTGCTGCAATTCCTGGTAAACGGTTACAGTTATAAAATGATTGCGGCAGAAATGATTATTGCCATTGACACCGTAAGAAGCCACATTAAAAAAATATACGATAAACTACATGTAAACAGTAAAAGCGAGGCGGTGGCCAAAGCTTTTAAAGACAAGATTATATAAGGCCCGGGAAAGGAAAATGGTTAACTTTGTTTATCATCAGGGTCTTTCCTATTATAGCTTTTCGGCACCCGGCGCCGAGGTGCATAAAGGCGCCTGAGACTCTACGATAGAGATCCTTAATACTCCTGTTCAATGAACCTGGCTATCAGTAAACAGCTTTTTATTGTGGGTGGCGCAACATCCGGATTGGGAAATGCCATCGCTGTTACACTATTACAGGAAGGAGCCCAAATCATAGCGGTAGCAAGAGGTCGGGAACAACTACTCCATTTACAAAACCAGGCACCTGGCCAGGTAGAAATCCTCGCAGGTGACCTTTCCAAACCAGAGGTACTGAATCAATTAATTGCATTGGTTGGAAACCGCCAATTGCATGGTATTGTAGTAAACGCTGGGGGGCCTCCTGCCAAAACAGTTTTGGAAACCACCTTAAAGGACTGGGATGATGCATATCAGTTGCTACTTCGCTGGAAAGTGGCGATTGCGCAGGCTTTTGTGCCGAAAATGGCGGAACATAAATATGGAAGAATTGTATTTATAGAAAGTGTTGCCGTAAAGCAACCGATAGAAAACCTGGTATTGAGCAATTCCCTGAGGTTAGCCGTAGTGGGAATGGTTAAAACACTCTCTCAGGAAATAGCCGGATCCGGAATAACATTGAATATCCTGGGGCCGGGTTCTCATAATACGCCGGCAGTAAACCGGCTGTACCAGAAAAAATCAGAACAAACAGGCATCTCATTTGAAGAAGTGAAAGCAGCATCTATCAGGCAATTGCCCGCAGGAATGCTGGGTGAGCCCGCCGACTTTGCAAGCCTGGCGGTTTGGTTACTGAGTCCGATGAGTCGCTCTGTAACGGGACAAACCATTACAGTAGACGGGGGAACCGTGAGGGGAGTTTTTGGTTAGTTCTGTATTGAACATAGACTAAACCGAAAGGCCATGATAAAGAAAAATCTGGACGCATCAGTGATTTTTCACATTGTCAAATTCTCTGAAACCTGGAAAAGAAACAATGAAGCAATCACTGCAAAATATGGCATCACCACGCAACAGTGGCTGATCATGCTCCTGCTCGCCAAAGACCCCAACATACTCTACTTCAGGTATATTTCTCACAAGAAGCCCATGATGGCCAAAGAGATTGCCGACGCGCTCAATGTGAGCAGGGCCAATGTAACCAATTTGCTGAATATCCTGATTCAAAAAAAGCTGATCATCCGGCAGGAAGATGCTGCCGATGCCAGGCGAAAAAGACTCTTATTGAGCAGGCTGGGAATCAAACTGATCAACCAAATGGAAAAGGAAAGATCCTGTTATAATAAAAGAATTTTCTCCGGTTTTGCAGTGAGCGAAAAAAGCTGGACAAATGAATTCATAGATACCTGTCTCGAAAAAATGAATGATGTACCCAGGCTTAATTAATCCTTATCTGCTGAGCAGCAGCTTATGAAACTTTTCTACTTCCGCGCACTCGGTCAAAGAGATCGGTTCGTTTTTTTGATACTTGCTGAATAGAAAAAGTACCCGCTTGTGTTGCGGATATTTCTGTAATATGGCCGCCATTTTTTCTCCAACAACTTCATCTTTTTTGAACAGGGGTGTATTGTTCACAGCAGGCGCCTTTTCGCGGGTATGCATTTTCTGAATGGTTGCCTGCAGGGTTGCCAGCCAGTTAACGGGCATTCCCGGTACTTTCAGAGCTTTCTGGTACAGTCCTTCCAATTGCTTTTTACTTAAGCTTCCCCGCTCCTCGTATTGGTGCATCAGGCTCATCACAAAAAGGGCATCCGGATTATACCTGTAACAGGCATCCAGAATTCTATCAATAATGTCCAGTTTTTGCTTAGAGGAGCTCATTGGTACAAAGATAGTCAGTAAATAAAAAGGCCAGGCCGGAAAAACCGGCCTGGCTCTAAACCCAAAATTAACGACCAGTATTATTTTTTCTTTTCGTTCAGCCAATAAAGAATATAGGGTACATTATAAATATGCGTCCATCCAAAAACCCGCAGGCCGTTGGTATTCTTCCAGATAGCTTCTCCCCTGAAGCTTTCCTTATCAACCGGAAGATGGCTCACTTTCTCCAGCGCATCCGACAGTTCTTTTTGTGTTTTGTACGCTTTAAAATCCCTGGGGAGCGGATCTGTGTATAAAACCTTTGAACGCTCTATTGCTTCATTCAACAACGTTTTATCGCCCGAAAATTCATACCCAACAGTTAAGCTGTGAATAGATGCCAGGAAAGATTCCATCTGGTGATTAATGGCAGGATTGTCTCTTTCCCATTTCGCATGGGTAATCAGGGCTTTTTTAACGTCCTCATTTCCGGTCATGTGGTAGTATTTATAGAGGCCCTGGGAAATATAAACCTGGGAATAACCATAACGGTCTATCACCAAACTTCCACCCTGATCTGTATTTTTCTGCAATTCCAGCATTAGTGCAACGCGCTCTCTCAGTTCTTTGCCATATTTTTCTTTCTTGTTTGCATCATAGATTTCGGAAAGATTCCATACAGACAAATACAATCTCCTTCCCCGCAGATCATGCTCACCCCAGGGCTTCCGGATGTACAAATCACCGGTTTGCTCGGCAATATCCAATGCACGGTGATTACCGGTTAAAAAATAAGAGGCGATCCATCCGGGCACCCAAACATGGGCGCTCAACAGGGAGGTAAAATGTTGATTGGCATGTCTTCTGCCCATACCCACCAGCGGGCTCGGCGTGTATTGGCCTCCGTCTTTGTGGTTGAAATAATCAACAGCGTTATTGGTTTCTCCTAAAAATCTTGGTTCAGCGGGCCAGTGAATATTGTCTACATCCATGGTATGCTGGCTGTTGGCCTGAGCGGTAATATAGTAATCCCGGTTGCCGGTGCGCATAAACTGCAGCCACCACATATAATCATTGGCCGGTTCGCCGCTGTTCCAGGTGTTCCATTTGTTTTTGATATAGTACGTCTGGAAATCACCGTAATCGATCATCCCATACCAGGGTTCCCATTGCTGGTTAAAACGCATCCAGCCAAATTTATAATCCAGGCTGCGCTCCAGTTCCTGGTGCTGTTCGGACCTCGGTGCAAAAGATCCATACACTTTACTGTTTGAATACACCTCAGGTGATGTGTGTGAAACGGGAGGGTCCATAAAGTACCTGAATTGGTTGGTCAGGCTGGCTTCAGGTGTTTCAGATGGGAAGAACTGGTATACCATCTCTGTAGTTTTAGCGAGACCCTGCGCAAAGTTCCCCATCATTTCACTGTCGAACTGGTTGGTAGCTCTTGCAAAACTCATAGGATCTACACCGGGAGACCAGATATAACTGAACAAAGTATTGCCCTTTCCCTGAATGGCAATCTCCTTAGGATACTCTTCAAAAAAGTTACGGATACCAACACCCACGCCCCATTTCTTATCGGATAAAGTAAGCCAGCCAGGCATGCGCTGTTTATTCAACACTTCTTTCTGATCAATATGCAACATACTTTTAAATCCGGTCACCTGTTCTGTTGGAGTGGAGTTTTGCAATGGTGGAATCCGGCTGATATTGGGGCCTGTTTGAAGAAGCGAAACATCCTGGGTTGCCTGTATCGTTGTTTCATAGTTTTTTTCAGCACCCGGACTCATCCAGCTTCCATCAAAATAACCGGTCCTCAATTTCTTATCTGCGCCCAGCCGGTAGTTGAGCATAAAACCAGCATCGGCAATCCGGTCATTCGGAGAGGTCCATCCCGCCGCGCCTTTCAACAGTTGTTCGTTGATGATCTTTTTATTTTGAGTGGCAACAGCGGAGTATTCCCCTTCCTGTTTCTGGTGCATATCGGGCTCCCCGGTGTACACAATAGAATGCAGTACCTTAATGTAAGATTTACCAGCATAAGCATGGATGCGCATCACAAAAGGCGAGGTATTATTATCTTTCCTGTTGTAGAGATAATCTCCCTCAATACGAATGATCGCGTGCAGTGGGCCTGATCCCTTCTCCTGAACAGTATGCGTAATTTTAACACGAGACGTATCTATGCCGGCTGCATCCATGATATCCAGGAAACTGCCTCTGGTTTTACTGGACTCAGCGATCAGGTCATTATCATCAAAACCGTCTCTCTTCAGATCCAATTCTACCTTATCAAGAAATCCCCCACCGAGCCGGTTAATGGTAAAACGCAACGGGCCGGTGCTTACTCTTACCCGTCCGTAAGGACGCTGATTGTTTTCTACGACCACCCGGTCTCCGCTAAACGTTTTGCGAACAACATCCTTGCCAAATTCAAGGGTATAGTCAGAAGATTTCCCGGAAAAAAAGAATACCCAGATCCATTTTACGCTCTCCGATGCAGGAGCCCAGGTGTTTACGATGGTTATCTGGGAGGGGATTTCCTGACCCGCTGCATTCAATACCCGCAACTGGTCTGATGGAAGCAGTTTGCCTTTGGCAAAAGGGATACCCAGTAACTGGGGTGCTCCCGGAATGTTGTTCTCAACAACCAGGGGAAGCTTTTCTGAAGCAGTAACTTCGTTGAATAATAAGCACTGCAATAGCATTGTCAGCAATACCAACAGGCTTATTTTTTTAAAGATCACTTTCATGTACTAATATTTAATAATGGAGGATAGTGCCAATGCGGCTGCGCCTAAAACGGCTATATTTTCTGTGTCTGAAATTTCTATTTTTAATTTTTGAACAGACTGCCTGTAAGGGAAAGACTCCAGTGCCCTGAACATGGAAGCCTGGTAAAAGGGGTAAGCATTTTTAAGTGAGCCACCGATAATAATGATCTCAGGATCATAGGCATAGATGATGTTTTCGATAGCCTTTGCCATATGTGTTCCGAATTCATCAAACATTTTCAGCGCCATTGCGTCTCCAAGTAAGGCAAGATCAAATACATTTTTTCCTTTAAGGCCATGCATTCTCTGGAAGAACTGCCCTGAAGAATAATACTCCATTACACCATCCCTGTAAGAAAGCATTCCGACCTCTCCTGCCCCGCAGTTCGAACCGCTGTATAGGCGTCCGTTCAGAATCAGCCCGGCACCCATTCCGGAACCAACGGTTACGCCAACAATATGTTCATACCCTATGCCTTTACCGAAATATTTTTCACCCAATGCAAAACAGTTGGCATCATTATTTATAAAAGCAGGCACACAAAACTCTTCTTCCAACAGTTGCTTTAAATGAACTTCTTTCCAGGCAGGCAGGTTTTGCACATCGTAAACAATCCCCCTTTTCTCATCCACTACGCTGGGCACGCCTACTCCGATGGCCTTATACTTAAACATCTGTAATTCTTTCGCCATGCCAAAGATTTGTTCTACTACATCCATATCGGTCCCCTGCCGGTTTACCTCTATACTATGGCAGGCGGCGATTTTCCCGTCTGCCACAACACCCGCCCTGATGTTGGTAGCGCCCATGTCAATTCCTAAGACCGTGTGCTTTATCATGGTTTTTTTCTTTTTTGTTCCGATAAGTTAGATATCAGTGGCCTTGCCCAAATCCCGATACTAAGAATATAACCTAAACTGATATAGAGAAACAACATACCAGCCTTCAAATGAATATGATCTCCGATAAACCCGATAATCAACGGCACCACTGCGCCACCGCAGATTCCTGTGATCAGTATTCCGGAAAATGATCCATGATGCTCTTTCACCGAATTGAGTCCAAGGGAAATAATGATCGGATACATGACCGCTGCAAAAAAGCCAATTGCGGGAAAAGCATAAAGTGCAATTGTTGCACTACCGAATAATGCGGCAGTTAAAGAAATGATTGCCGCCATTGTAAATGAGATGATAATATACCTGCTGTCGAATAATTTCACCAGAAATAATCCCACAAAGGTTCCTGCGGTCATCATTCCCCAGAACCAGGCAATAATATGCGCACCCGTGGTCTGGGGATTATAACCGTGATAGGCATGCAAAAACTCGGACATCCAGTTTGCCACCCCCTGCTCGGAACCGACATAACAGAATATTCCCAAAAAGAAAAGCAGTACAGTGGGGTTTTTCAGCAATTGGATATGCGTTGCCAAAGCACCTGGTTTTTCATCTTCATTCAGTGTAACTTTTGGAAATCTGAATAAAAAGATAATTCCAACCATCAAAAATGCAATCACTGCAAAAATCCAGTATAACGATACCCAGGGCAGGTTTTCAGGTACAAGTCCAGACAATAATTGCAGCAAAAAGCTTCGCTCTTTTCCATCGTTCAGGTGCAGGACCAGGTAAGAATACACCAATGGGCTGATAAATGAAGCCAATCCAAAAAACAGTTGGGCGAGAATGGAATAGAAAGAAAATTCCGCTTCCCCGCCGGCTGTCCTCAATAAGGGATTAATAACCACCTGTAACATGGCCATACCCGCCCCAATCAAAAACAGAGAAATGATCGACATGATGTAATTAGGATATACAGCAAATAATAAAGCACCGGCAAACGAAATCACGAATGCGCCGATCATTACTTTTTTTTCGCCATATTTTTCAGTTAAAATACCAGCCGGTATAGACATTACCCCATATGCTATGAAAAACGCAAATGGCAAAAATGAAACCATTGTAAGGCTAAGGTGGTACGACTGAATAATCTCCGGAATCAACGGGCCAATAATATTGGTAAGGAAGGAGATTACAAAAAAAGTAAGCAGAACCAGGACAACCAGTGCGTAATTCTTTTTCACAGACATTTTTTAAGGAATTCTGCTCCGGAGTAATGAGCCCCGGAACAGAATAAATGTAAATGGGGGTAGGAAACTGATTATTTAAAAACAGGGAACAGTCGGCGGATTTCAGCCTCAGAAGGCTGACTTCCATATTCGGTTATTTCAAAAGATTCTGCATATTTAATAGTAGCTGCTTTTTCTTTGCCATACCATTTTTCCAGGCCGGCTCTTTGTTCAGAGCTCATCTTTCTGTCTATCCAACGCTTCTTCAACCACTCTTTTCTTGCAGCAGGATCAGCAGGAACAGACTTGTCTGTTTCGCCGCCATTTCCAATCCAGGGCAGCCACTCATACATCTGGGAAGTATGTTCGTTGAGTCCATCTACTTTTTTGTCGAGTACATCATCAATGGCTACCACAATATCGTGGCTAAACGGATTGGGTTTCTTGAAATGATCCTGCATATATAAGAACACCGGGTTCTTTTTCAGAGCAGGAACATCTGCAGCTACATTTGGAACAGCAACCATATAGCTGGCATCTTCTACAAGCTTGCCGGCATTTCTGTGATCGGGATGGTAATCGTTAGGGCGCAGACCCAACACCACATCGGCATTCCATTTACGAATTTCACGGATTACCTGCATACGAACATTCAGATCGGGCAGTAGCTCGCCATCGTGATTATTCAATACCGTGTATTCTTCAATACCGTATTTTTTCGCCGCACGCTGCGCTTCTTCCCTTCTTCTTTTACCCAACACCCCACCGCCTTCGGCATAGTGTCCTGCATCTCCATTGGTGAGTGCAACAAATTTTACCGCAACACCCATTTTAGCAAGTAATGCGGCCGTTCCGCCCATTTTTGAATCCGCATCATCAGGATGCGCAAAAATGGCAATCACTCTGATTCTATTGTCTTTCTTATCCTGGGCTTTTAACTGTACAGAAAAGGACACCAGTAGCAACAGAGATACCGTTAAAATTTTTTTCATGAAATTTTATTAAAGGATGAATAATGAGGACTAAACAAATATTAATCAGAATCCGGTGTTCTGAACAATTTTACCATTTGATACATCAATCTCTTTTTGAGGTATTGGAAAGAGTAAACGAACACTGGCTTCCGGAATATTCAGGTGCTTCGCCATTACCGTTTTAGCTGCTCCAAAACGAAGCAGGTCTTGCCATCGTTGATTTTCAAAAGCAAATTCCACCCTTCTCTCCGCCAGTAATTTTTCTTCGTATGTTCCCGTTGTAGCAGAAGAGATGGGTGCCAGTCCTGCTCTTGTACGGACACTGTTAATCAGGTTATAAGATTCGGTTGTTTCTCCCAGCGCTTCTGCCAGCATCAACACCACATCTGCATAACGAAGCACTACCCAGTTATTTTCACCATCAAAAGCGGTTGTTTGTGTGGTAATATATTTTGTAACATAACTGGTATCGGGCAACCTGTTGTTTCTGTAGATTGATTTGGCATATCGAAGATCTGTCGGTGCATACGCGGCTACCACATCAGTGGTAATAGACATCTGCGAGTTACCGCCACCTGCTCCACCTGATCTTCCGAGTATGGAAGCAAAATATTCAAAATAACCGCTTCCCTCTCCCTGTCCGCCGGTTTTAAATTGTACTTCAAAAATAGATTCAGGTCCATTCTCATTGGCTCCTCCCCATAATTTTGCATAGTCGGAAACCAATGAATAATTATTGGAGTTGATTACTTTACGAAGTACAGTAGCAGCAGCGGTTTTATTTCCTGCCGTCAGGTAAACCTTTCCAAGCAAAGCGTTGGCGGCTCCATTGGTAACACGGCCCAGGTCTGCACCGGTATATTTGGCTGGGAGCAAAGTTTCTGCCAACGTTAAGTCGCTGATGATCTGTTCGTAAACCTTGGCTGCATTTACCTGGCTTACAGTGATTTCAGATGGTGAATTTACATCGTGGAGTTGTAGTGGAATATTCCCGAACAATACGGCCAGGTTGTAATACAATAATGAACGGATAAACAAAGCCTCGCCTTTAAATTGTTTTTTAAGGGCGTCCGGAAATATTGCTGCATCAATTCTGTCTAGAATAATATTACACCTGGCAATACCCTTGTAAGAATCTGTCCAGCAACCTGAAACCTCTGTTGCCGTAGTGATTTCACGATGCCTGTCTATGTCTTCCAGTGTTGCAGCAACACCGGATGCGCCGGCGCCATTGGCAACATTATCAGAGCGCATTTCGTTCATCAGTAAATAAATTCGTCCATAGGTTCCGTTCAGTTGAAGCGCATCATACGCGCCACTTACCGCAACGGTAAAATCGGCCTGCGTTTTATAAGAAGTTTGTACACTTCTTTGCGATATGGGGGCCAGTTCCGTAAAACTTTTTTTACAGGAAATAAGCATTAATCCTATTGTACTGTATAATAATATTTTTTTCATGATACGTTAGTTTGGGGTGAATTAAAAGGTTACATTAAATCCAAGCATGAATGTTCTTGAGATTGGATAAGCACCATAGTCTTCACCCGGCACCAGACTATTGCCGGACTGCTGTTGTACTTCAGGATTAAATCCCAAGTATTTGGTCCAGATAAACAGGTTGGTCCCAGAGAGATAAACACGTACTTTTTTAGAAACCTTAGGTATTGCAAATTCATATCCCAATGTCAGGTTTCTGAGTCTGATATAAGAACCGTCTTCCACCTGGAAAGAAGATGGTCTGAAGTTATTACCGTGGAGGGCAGAATTTCTGTCTGCACGGGGAATAACGCCATTTCCGGGCTGTGTGGGAGAAACCCATCTGTCGTTATACGCTGCGTAAGAGTTAAAGTTGGCCTCACCATTCAGCAGGTGACGCTGCGTAAGGTTCAGTACCTCTCTTCCCTCAACACCCTGGAAAAATACGGTCAGATCGAAATTCTTGTAACGGAACTTGTTGGTGATACCATAAGTATAAGCAGGCATATAATTTCCGAGTGTGGTTCTGTCTGCTGTGGTAATCTGGCCATCGCCGTTTACATCTTTAAACTGCATGTCGCCCGGACGAGCGCCGCCTGAACCAACCAGTTTATCTACCGGTGCAGCGGCAATATCTGCCTGTGTCTGATAAATGCCCACTACCTGATATCCATAATAACTACCAACGGGATCTCCGATACGGGTAATATGCCTGATATCACCGGCGCTTCCGACACTCAAAATAGGATCCCCGCTGGGTCCCAGCTTCAATACTTTATTCTTATTGGTACTGAAGTTCAGGTCTGTAGACCACTGAAAATCACCCACCAGATTTTTAGTAGAGAGGGTAAACTCAAAACCCTTGTTCTCTACTTCACCAATATTGGTCAGTGCAGTGGCAAAACCGGATGAAGAAGGAATGGTAACATTCAGCAGCAAATCGGAGGTAACACTACGGTAGTAGTCAATTGCACCATAAACACGATCATTGAATAATCCGAAGTCTAAACCAATATCCAGTTGCTTTTTAGACTCCCAGCTCAATTGGTTATTGCTAAGAGTAGATCTTCCTATACCACTTACAATGGTACCATTCAGCACATAGTTGCTGGCACTCAGCAAACCAATAGAACCGTAATTGGGAATCTGGAAGTTTCCGGTTAAACCATAACTGGCTCTTACTTTCAGCTCGTTTACAAATTCTACTTTGCGCATGAAAGCCTCATCATCAATTCTCCATCCCAAAGACACAGAGGGGAATACCCCGGTCTGGTTGTTTGCACCAAACCTGGACGAACGATCGGAACGGAATGTACCGGATAAAAGGTACCGGTCTTTATAGCTATAGTTCACTCTGGCCAGAGAGGAAACCAGGGACCACTGTTCTTTTACACTGGTTCCGCCGGTTACGATACCCCCGCCAATGGTTTGTACCTGATCATCGGGGAAGCTGTTGGCCTGGATCAGTTTCAGTTCATCAGACTGCTTTTGTGCAGTATAACCTGCCAAAACGGATAGAGAATGATCCTCTCCGAATTTTTTGGAATAGTCCAGTGTGTTTTCCCATAACCAGTTAACACCCTGAGATGCGCTGGCCTGGGCAAACGGATCGGGTCTTGTTGCACCACGGTAAAGCAGTGTAACACCCTTATAGTAAGATTGCTGATAATTATCCAGATCTATACCGAGGTAAGATTTGAAAGTCAGGTTATCAAGGATATTGTATTTCAGATAAGCATTACCAAACATTCTGAAATTTTTGATATTCTCTTTTACCGCCTGCATAATGGCAAGGGGGTTATCGGCAGTGGTGGTTGCTCCACCCAGGAAAGACTGGTTGTCTAACTGGTTAGGCGTTCCGTCTGCATTGTATGGTTTGATCACAGGTGAATGCACCAGTGCAGCATAGATAATACCCGGAGGGTTTGCAGCGTAAGGGCCATTGGCCGGTAAACGGTTGTTGTTGGTGAACGCAATATTTAAACTGGATCCAACCTGCAGTTTTTTAGAAATATCATCAATAACCGTTGTTCTGAAAGTGTACCTGTCAAATCTGGATCCCTCAATAGTACCCTTTTCAGTATAATAACCACCGGAAGTGTAATAGGTAATGTTATCTTTTCCACCGCTTACAGATACATTGTAGTTAGAGATCACCCCCCTGGACAAAGTAAGATCCAGCCACTTGGTATCCGTACCATCCCAGTTAATATACTTATCGGGAATCCGGAAGAACAAAGGATCCGGGTTGGGTCTTCCTGCATTGGTGTTAGGATCATACAATGGGTTGTAGTTAGGACTGGTGGTACTGGTTGGATTGTATGTTTGCAGATAATTGTTGTTCCTTGATTCTTTTGTATACTGAATCAGTTCGGCAGCGTTCATTAGTTTAGGCAGATTAGTGGCCTCCTGAAATCCCGTATAGGCATTAAAAGAAACCTGCTTCCTGTTTTTCACCCCTTTCTTGGTAGTAACCATGATTACGCCATTGGATCCACGGGATCCGTAGATACCCGCAGCAGATGCGTCTTTCAATACTTCTATTGATTGAATATCATTGGGGTTAATAGTGGTGAAAGGATTGATCTTAGGAACTGCATACGCTTCGGTACGCTGACCAATATTCTGTTGCAGATTGGTATTGCTCGAGATAGGCAGTCCGTCAATTACATACAGCGGGTCGTTACCGGCAGAAATAGATCCGGAACCCCTGATCCTAATTACTGGCGCGGCTCCGGGCTCACCGGAAGGAACAGAGATATCCACCCCTGCAACCCGCCCCTGAATGGCATTTTCAAAGCTGGTAACGGCAATTTCCTTGATCTGAGACTCGGTGATACTGGCAATGGAACCGGTAACCTCTCTTCTTTTTTGCTTACCATATCCCACTACCACTACATCATCCAGGGCCTTGGTATTTTGCTTCAGTACGATATTCTGTAAAACCTTGCCAGCAATATTCTGTTCCTTATTCAGGTAGCCTACAAAGCTGAAAACCAGAGTGGAACGGAGGCTGGGTACTTTAATGCTGAACTGTCCGTTTTCATCGGTTACGGTATTGATGGCCGTACCTTTCACATTTACGGATACTCCTTTCAGCAGACTTCCATCTTCAGAAGCGGTAATGGTTCCCGTTACCACGGTATCGGCATACGCCGCCCTGTTAGCGCCATCTACGCCGGAAGGATTCGAAATGATGATATTGGTGTTGTCAATAATTTTCCATCTCACCGGTAATCCTTCAAGTATTTTAACCATTACTTCGTCAATGGTGGCATCTTTTACTACAATACCTACTTCCTTTCCGGCAGGGACCACATCGTTACTGTAGAAAAAGCGGAAACTGGATTGCTTTTCAATACATTGAAAAACTTTGAAAAGGGAGCTTTTGGAGGCGTTTAGGGTCAGTCTTTCCTGGGCGTAATTCTTAGCAGAAAGTTGTAGAGCAATTAGCATTAAAAAGACAGAAATTTTCATAGCTCTGAATATTTTCTTTTGAAAGGCAGTACATGACTCTCTAAAAGGAAATGTTTTTCCCATAAATTTGCATTTGAGTTTGATTGAATACTTATTCAAAAGCTCGAATTTTTGAATAAGCTGGCTTACTTCAGGGAGGGATTGTCCAAGATCCCTCCTTTGTTTTTTAGTCTTTTTTATGTTTACATATTGGTATGTTTATTCAATGATTAATGTTTTATCAACGATTCTGTAATTAATGTTTTTAGAATACTTAATAATCTCAAAAACTTTTTGCAGACTCACATTATCAAAAACACCCGTATACCTGTAGCTTTTTGCTTTAGGATTATTAAACACCACGGTTACATCATATTTTCTTTCAATTTCTCTGGCAATGACTTCCAGTGGCTCGTTAATGAAGGCCATTTTATTATTCATCCAGGATGTTTCAGCTACCAGGCTGTCATTTTGCACATATGTAACAGAGGTTAGCACCACCTTATTGGCCAGATCATTGGCTACCTGTTGGCTGGATTGCTCAGACAAATAAGAACTGTCTTTCGAAATAATCAGTTTCTCCAGGGGCTTCATTACAATAATTTCGCCCGGCCTGTTGTTTACCGACACCTCAATCTTACCCCGCATCAAAGAGGTCTCCAGCGCTTTATCCTGCGGATAATTCCGCACATTGAAAGCAGTGCCCAGCACTTTAATATTAATTTCCCCTGTATGAATGATGAAAGGATGGGCAGGATCATGCGCCACATCAAAATACGCTTCACCCGTAAGCACAACTTCCCTGGTTTTACCGGAAAATTTTTCCGCATAGGTGAGTTTACTGTCCGTATTCAGCCAAACACCGGTACCATCGGGTAGTTTTACATAAGATTTGGATCCTTTTTGAGTAATGACCTCATTTGAAAAGGTTTTTGTATTTCCGGCAGACACTTCACTGGAATAATACTGGTAAACAAAGAACCCCAGAAAAGAAGCGGCTACCAGCCCTGCAAAAAACATTTTCCGGAGAGAAAACCCCGTATGGTCATGAGTATCCGCCGGCAGTTTTGCTGTAACTGACTCATCTGCAAATCCATTCTCCAGTTGAATGCGCACAAAATGTCCCGCGTACGCCTGTTCGGTCTGCAGCTCATCCTCTTCGCCTGAAACAACGGGCAACATCATCTGGTCGTGTAAAAAACGGAAAGATGGGTCCAGAGCAAGGAGGTCCTCCAACTCGGCCAGTTGCTGCACGCTTGCATCCCCTGATAGTTTCAGGCTCAGGAGATCATAAAAATATTGTTCCCTATGTTTATCCATGTTCTATAAGCATAGACTGGAAAACAAAGCTTTACCGTGAAGCACTGGAAAAAAAATTTATAAAAGGAAGGATTCCAGGTCTACCCGGATCTTTTTAAACGCCATACGCATATGGGTTTCGATGGTATTTTGGGATATCTCCAGCACTTTGGACACTTCCTTATAAGAAAGGCCTTCTTCCTTAATCAATCGGAAAACCAATTGACACTTGGGTGGAAGGCTTAGAATGGCTGCTTCAATTTTTTGAGCAACTTCTGTCCCAAGCAGGATTTTTTCCGGCGTATCCGTGGTGTCTGAACAGGAAATCTCCACCGCATCATCCAGTTCAAAAGAAACCGGTTTTTTATTAGACAAATGGGTAAGCGCCGCATTTTTTACCGCAGTAAGCAGGTAAATTTTGAGATTCTCAATCTGGGCAAGACGGCTACCCATCATCCATACTTTCATCATTACATCAGAAACGATGTCTTCCGCTACAACCTTGTCCTGCGTAATGTTCAGGCCTAAGCGGTACAAAGAGGAATTGAAATGAAAGAAGAGTTTTTTATAGCACTGCTCATCACGTATATACGCAACTTTGTTTTGCAGAAATAATATTTCCTGTGCAGTTAGGTTCAATTGATTCAGATAGTTTTATAAGGCAATCGAAAATCCGAATGTTAAATAAATGTAAACAGAATTGCAATAGAACCAAAAAAATTATCCGCCAACAATTTTTTTGTAGGTGACCATATCAACTGCTTTTTCGCTTTTGGCAATCACCACAGTGGCTACAGCATTACCAATAAAATTAGTTACGGAACGCGCTTCACTCATAAAACGGTCCACCCCTATGAGCAGGGCCAGCCCTTCCAGTGGAATAATTTTTAAGGCCGCTATGGTAGAAGCCAGTACAATGAATCCGCTGCCCGTTACTCCTGCAGCCCCTTTACTGGTGACCATTAGTATCCCTATAATCGTAATCTGCTGCGATATGGAAAGATCTACATTGTATACCTGGGCCAAAAACAGTATGGCCATACTCAGGTAAATAGTAGTGCCATCCAGGTTAAAGCTGTATCCTGTTGGAATAATCAGTCCCACCACGGTTTTATCACATCCTGCTTTTTCCAGCTTCTGCATAACCGAGGGCAATACGGCCTCACTGCTACTGGCACCGATTACGATGAAAATTTCTTCCTTAATATAATTAAGAAGTTTAATAAGACTAAAGCCATAGTATTTGGCGATGGCATTCAATACTACGAAAATGAACACAATGACAGTGAGGTAGAATGTGAGCATAAATTTGCCTAAAACCAACAAGCTGCTGATACCAAACTTGCCCATGGTATAAGCCATTCCACCAAAAGCTCCAATGGGACTTAGTTTCATCACAACACCCAGAATATTGAAAAGTACTTTATTAATTGTAGTAAAGCTATTGACCAGTCCTTCGCCCGCGCCCTTCAGCTTCATCAGTCCCACTGCAAATAAAATACTGAAGAACAGGATCTGTATGATGTCTCCCTTGGCAAAAGCGCCGATAATATTTTCAGGTACAATATGGGCAAAGAATTCTGCCCAGTTCATCTCCTTGCCTTTCTCCACATATTCTGCAGCTTTATCCGCAGCAACGCCTTCAATATAAATACCCTTTCCCGGCTTAAATACATTGGCTACAAACAATCCGATAATCAGGGCCAGGGTGGAAACGATTTCGAAATAAATAATGCCCTTTCCACCAACCCGGCCCACCTTTTTCATATTGCCCGCCCCGGTAATACCCAGCACAATTGTAAAGAAAATGATGGGGGCAATCACCATTTTAATCATGTTGATAAATGTATCGCTAATCAGTTTCCCTGCAGGAAAGAAAGCAGGAAAAAGCAGACCGGTAACAATGCCCAGCAGGATACCTATCAGTACCTGTACATAGAGAATTTTCAGATATTTCATCTGATAAATGTAAAGGCAATATCAATTGGTTTGCCCGGTACGCCAATGTTTTTCACAAATAGCCGGCGGCTTCTTAAAAGAAAGTGAATAAAAGTTTCGGCTTCGATTAACGGTAATTTTTAAAGCAAGGCAGGGCAACTCACGGAGGGGCACGGCCAAGGAAAGGGGAACAGGTCTTGGGTTACTGATTAGCAAAGAATTCATTACCAGGCATGGAGGAATACTAAAAATAGAACAAGGTAAAAGCAAGAGGAGCATATTTACAGTTGTACTTCCGGCAGTGTAATCATTCTTTTTGCCGGCGGGTACCGAAATTCAGTAACAGCATCCCGCTGAATAAAAAAAACGCAGTAAACAACAGTAATTCATTAATCCATGGAACAAGGGTATAGGCCATTGCAGCAACCCCCTCAATCATCAGCAGGAATTCATTCAGTATAACACCCGCAGTAAATACAAGAACCCCCAGCTTTACAGTTCGTTTCAGCGGAATCATCTTTTCAGCAAAAACATAACCAAGCAGAAAAAGCGTAATTACTCCCAGCAGAATCAGGTGCAGATACCCAATTACGATGGGTCTGAAACCAAATGCCAGTTGACTGAGCGAAGGAATCGTGGATCCCAGTTGCAGGATCAGTTTAATAGAAAAAGCAACTCCCGAAAAAGAAAGCAGCCATTTGGTAATATCGGTTAATGTTGGCGACAGTGATGATTTTACAGCGAACAATCGTTTAACCAGGCAGATCCATCCGGCTATTTGAGCAAGCGCAGCCGCAACCACCAATACATAAAGCCATAGCGGAAGGTTAAGCCACAGTGCCGATAAAAAATAGGCAGGAACACAGGCCAGTAAAAACAACCGGAATATTTTTATAAGCAGTTGCTGGTCAGGAAAGTAGACCTGTATTTTTTGCATCAGCAAACCCATACAGGCAAATAAAAACCAGCCGTTGTACTGAAAATGAAGAAAGAAATAGACCGACAAAAGGTACCAGTTCTGGTGAACGGTTTTGTTGGCCATCATGTATGCAAGGCTGAATGCACCCATTGCCGACAACGCATTGAATACCAGGGCAGCCTTAATCCAATAATGGGAAACAGTTTTTACCGGAACCCGGTTCAGGTCTTTCCAATAGGCAAAAGCAAACAGCCAGGATACCACGATAGAGAGGGTAGAAAAAAGTATGGAAAACAGGGCGTACCCCTGCAATACAAAGAAGATCAGCATGCCAACGGCAGTGATCAGGTTGGCATAGAGCAGCCTGTTGTATTTGGCAAACAGCGAAACCCCCTTTTGCCTGGAAAGGGAGGCCACCAGCAGAACCATCAGTAATTGACTAACCCAGCCCGAAAAGGCAAAATGAGAGTGTGCATGCAAAAGATGTTTCTGATCCAAAAATGGAAGGGAGTAGAGAATTTTATAGCGAAGAATGACACCAAGGAATGCAACCAGCATTAAATTAAAAAAAGAAATCCGCAACCATTTAGACAACATACCGCTGTTTTTGCAAAGGAAGCATGAAAGCTGTACCCATGGTATGATTCAGATCACATCTAGCAATATACTTTCCCCTTATCTACCAGCACCTCCCCTTTTTCATGCATCATCCGGATGGTTCTGATAACAGTCTCTACCCTTAATCCGAGCATGTCGGCAATCTGTTGCCGGGTAAGTTTAACCTTATTGCATTTGGTACAGATATTTTTTTTCTTCTGCTTAAAATAATCAAACAGACAGGCTATTGCTTTTTCCGGGTTATGTTCCGCCAGTGCTTTTACAAGCAGGAATTTAAAGCGTATGTGCGCACAAAGCAGTCTGCTGAAAGCAAAATGAATATCGGGGTTTTCTTTCAGCAATTGGAGGAAGGTTACTTTGTTGAGGCGAATGACAACAGAATCTTCATTAGCCACACTGGTGGCTGCATAGGGGATATCATCAAACAACGGGAGATCACCAAAAGACTCACCTGGTTCAATCATTACCTGTAGGGTTTCCTTGCCCTCATCATTGATGTTCATCCACCGGATGCTCCCACTAACCAACTGGTGGTAAAAAGAACAATGAGCACCTTCATTAAAGATGATTTCTCCTTCAGCCACTTTTTTATACGTGGCCCCCCAGGCAAGTAATGTGTTAATGTCGATCAACATAAATATTAGATAATTCAAAATTAGAACTATTCATCAGCCCAAGCTATAAACATGATTAATATCATGTTTATAGCCTTACACGATCCGCATTTACTGCTTTATGATTCTACGCATAAAATAAGGTTTGCGGACTTTGTACTCTTGTGCTGTTATTTAAAACATAAAACAGACCTATTATGAAAAAAATGATGTTTATCGGGTTATTGTTGGCTTCCTGCGGGGGTGGAAATTCCCATAGTGAATCTACTGCAAATCCGGCAGAATCCGTAACAAAAGGAACCACAGAAACCGGAAATCCGTCCTATGACCCCAACAGGGGAGAAGGCAAATTCAAGGATTTTAAAGTAAATCCAACCCTCAACGCTACCCTGGCAGAAACCGGCAATAAAGTATATGGGGTGAAGTGCAGCAGTTGCCACAAAACCAATGAAGAAAAGCTGGTTGGACCGGGTTGGAAAGGGGTAACTGGCCGCCATACTGCCGACTGGATCCTGAATTTTATTACCAATACAGATGAAATGCTGAACAAAGATCCCAAAGCGCAGGCACAACTGGAAATCTGCCTCGTTCGTATGCCTAACCAGAACCTCAGCGACGACGATGCTAAAGCACTTTATGAATTCATGCGTAAAAACGACGGAGTAAAATAATCAACCTCTAAAAATAAACTTCATGAGAAATACTCAACTAAAAACCATTGCGGCTATCTGTGCCGGTGTTATGCTCAGTGTTGTTGGCTGTAAGCCCAAAAATGCCGGCAATGCCGTAAGCGCAGATGCTGCCGCAAAAGCCTATGTAGCTCCGGGTAAATACGACGAGTTCTACAATTTTGTATCGGGGGGGTTCAGCGGTCAGATGACTGCCTATGGACTACCCTCCGGTCGTTTATTGCGCGTGATTCCAGTCTTTTCCGTAGACCCTGAAAAAGGATATGGTTACAGTGAAGAAACCAAACCCATGCTGAACACTTCTCACGGTTTCGTACCCTGGGACGATTTACACCATACAGAACTCTCCCAAACCAATGGCGAAATTGACGGAAGATGGATTTTCGGAAACGCCAACAACACACCCCGCGTTGCCCGTATTGACCTGAAAACCTTCAGAACCGCTGAAATCATCGAAATACCCAACAGTGCAGGAAACCACTCTTCTCCCTTTATTACAGAAAATACTGAGTATGTAGTAGCCGGAACAAGGTTCAGTGTACCAATGGACGATGCCAATGGCGATGTTCCCATTAATACATATAAAAAGAACTTTAAAGGAAGCATCAGTTTTATCAGTGTAGGTAAAGAAGGTGAAATGAACCTGGCTTTCCAGATTCAGACACCGGGTGTAAACTTTGACCTGAGCCACTCCGGTAAAGGGCCATCCAGTGGCTGGTTCTTCTTCTCCTGCTATAATACGGAACAGGCTAATACTTTATTGGAAGTAAATGCCTCTCAGAAAGACAAAGACTTTATCATGGCGGTGAACTGGAAAAAAGCGGAAGAATACCTGAAAGCAGGAAAAGGCAGAAAGCAATCGGTAAAGTATGCGCATAACAAGTACAGCGATGTAACCCATAGTGCCACTTCCGAAATTAAAACAGAGGTAATTGTACTGGATGCCAAAGAACTGAAAGATATCTGTTACTTTATTCCATGCCCTAAATCTCCCCATGGTTGCGATGTAGATCCAAGTGGTCAGTATATCGTTGGTAGTGGTAAGCTGGCGGCGCTGATTCCTGTATTCAGCTTCGACAAAATTCAAAAAGCCATTGCAGCGAAAGATTTTATTGGCGACTATGAAGGCATACCCGTAATTAAATACGAGTCTGCACTGTATGGCGAAGTAAAAAAACCAGGCCTCGGACCTTTGCATACCGAGTTTGACGGCAAGGGCAATGCCTATACTACCTTCTTCGTTTCTTCTGAAGTAGTAAAATGGAATATCAAGGACCTGAAAGTAGTAGATCGCGCTCCTACTTACTATTCTGTGGGTCACCTGACCATTCCCGGCGGGGATACCAAAAAACCAAATGCCAAATACCTGATCGCATACAATAAAATTACCAAAGACAGATACCTGCCTACCGGACCTGAGCTGGCCCAGAGCGCACAGCTCTACGATATCAGTGGAGATAAAATGCAATTGATCCTCGATTTCCCAACTATCGGAGAGCCGCATTACGCCCAGGCTGTAAGCGCAGATCTTATCAAAAACAACTCGGTCAAGTTCTTTAAAATTGAAGAGAATAAGAACCCATATGTTGCGAAGGGTGAAGCTGAAACCAAAGTGGTTCGCGAAGGAAACAAAGTGCATATTTACATGACTTGTATCCGCTCACACTGGTCTCCGGATAATATTGAAGGTATCAAAACCGGAGATGAAGTGTATTTCCATGTAACCAATCTCGAACAGGATTGGGATGTACCACACGGTTTTGCCATCAAAGGCGCCAACACCGCAGAATTGCTGGTGATGCCAGGCGAAACACAGACCCTGAAATGGGTTGCTGAAAAACCAGGAATATTTCCATTCTATTGCACCGATTTCTGCAGTGCACTGCACCAGGAAATGTCTGGCTACCTGAGGGTTTCTCCTGCAGGAAGCAATGTACCACTGTTGTTCAGCACCGGGAAAAACCTTCCGGCTGCAGACGCTGCTGAGAAAAAATAAATAATTGATGGAAGCAGGGACAGGTAGCTATTACCTGTCCCTTTTCAGGCTCACCAAATCAATCTAAAATGAATAAAAATCAATTAAGCGGCCTGGTTAGAGGAATGATGATTCTTTGTGCTGCCGCGCTGGCAATGGTACTGTTTGTTCCCCTTTGGAGAATCGACCTGGACGCACCGCAATACCCCGAAGGACTCAGGCTTCTGATCTATCCCAATAAACTTGGTGGAAATGTAGATATCGTGAACGGGCTGAACCATTACATCGGGATGAAAACATTACATGCAAAAGATTTTATGGAATTTACCGTACTACCGTATATCATTGGCTTTTTCGCCGCATTCGCATTACTGGTGGGAATCAGCGTAAAACCAAAATTGTTGTATATTTTCCTGGGACTCTTTATTTGTTTTGGTATTATTTCCATGGTGGATTTCTGGCGCTGGGAATACGATTATGGGCATAATCTTGACCCCAATGCCGCTATCGTAGTGCCCGGAATGTCTTATCAGCCGCCGCTGATCGGATTTAAGCAACTGCTGAACTTCGGCGCATATTCAATGCCCGACTTCGGAGGATACCTGTTTATAGCAGTAGGTTTATTGGGCGTTACAGCTGCCTGGTTAACCAGAAAGCAACAGTTAAAATCAAATCCCGGCTCAATCCCTGTTATGGCGTTTTTAGCAGGTATCACCCTGATGGTGTCTTCCTGCAACACGGGCCCTGAGCAAATCAAAATCGGAAAAGACAATTGCTATTTCTGCAAAATGACCATTACCGATGCGCGCTTTGCTTCGGAGATTGTTACTAAAAAAGGGCGGGTATATAAATTTGACGATAGCCATTGTTTACTGGCTTACCTCAAAACCGACGATTTATCTGCAACGGAGATCAAAGATACCTATGTGGCCAATTTTAGCGGCAATCACGAACTGCTCAGTGTAACGGATGCTATGTTCCTGCAAAGTGAAACACTGAGAGGACCCATGGGCGGAAGCCTGGCAGCGTTTAACCATGCAGACAGTTTCAAACAGGCAAAACAACGGTTTACTGCAGTAGCCACCAACTGGAAAGAAATCAGCAAATAGTGAAAAGAATTCTGTTCATATTATTGATGGGCGTTCAGGCAGTACCGCTTGGGGCAACAACCATTTCCGTAGGTAAAAACAAGGCTGTTGCCACCATAAGGGCTGCAATCGACAAAGCATTGGACGGCGACACCCTGTTGGTGTATCCCGGCATTTACAGGGAGAAAAACCTGGTTGTCAACAAAAGAATCAGCCTGATAGGAATGAACTACCCGGTTGTGGACGGAGAAAATAAGTACGAGAATATTTCCATCAAATCCCCCGGCGTGCTGGTACAGGGTTTTAAAGTGATCAACTCCGGCGTGTCCAGCATTGAAGATTTTGCAGGAATTAAAATATACAATACCCGGGATGTGATTATCCGGAACAACCGGCTGGAGAATACCTTCTTTGGTGTTTATTCCCAGTATGGAACCAACTGTACCATTGAGAATAATGAAATAAGTGCACACAACCTGGAAGAACAGCAGAGCGGAAACGGCATCCATTGCTGGAAGAGCGATAGCATGCGGATCGTTGGTAATAAGATCAGGGGGCACAGAGACGGGATCTATTTTGAGTTTGTAACCCATTCCCTGATCTGGCGAAATGATTCCCAGAAAAATCTTCGTTACGGGCTTCACTTCATGTTCTCCAACCATGATTCATATGTAACCAACATTTTTAGAAACAACGGGGCAGGTGTGGCGGTGATGTTTTCCCACCACGTAAAAATGTTCAACAATCACTTTGAAGAAAACTGGGGAGATGCCTCTTATGGAATCCTGCTCAAGGAGATTTCGGACAGCCATATCGAAAACAATCGTTTTGTAAAAAACACCATTGGCATATATATGGAGGGCGTAAGCCGTTTGCAAATGAAAAAAAACAGCTTTGAGCGCAATGGATGGGCAATGAAAATACAGGCAAGCTGTATGGATATTACCGTAAGCTCCAATAATTTTCTAGGAAACACTTTTGATGTGGGCACCAACGGAAGCCTTGTACTAAATACATTCAATGGAAATTACTGGGACAAGTACGAAGGATATGACCTCAACAGAAACCGTATTGGCGATATCCCCTACCGGCCGGTAAGCATGTACTCTGTTATAGTGGAGAGAAACCCTCCTGCCATGATGCTGTTCAGAAGTTTTATAACCAGCCTGCTGGATAAAACGGAAAAAGTGCTGCCTTCGCTTACCCCCGAAAACCTGAAAGACATTTACCCACTTATGAAACCACTGAGGTTATGATTATAGCTACCAATGTTTCCAAGAAATTTGGAAGTTTACAGGCACTGAATAATTTATCTGTTACCTGCACTAAGGGTGAATGTATTGCGCTGATCGGGCCAAACGGAAGCGGAAAGACCACTTTCATCAAAACAATTTTGGGGATGGTGGTTTGCGACAGCGGGTTTATCACTTTCAATGGGAACAATATCAACAACAACTGGCAATACCGCTCCGGAATCGGCTACATGCCGCAGATCGGCCGTTATCCGGAAAATATGACCATCGGACAGGTGCTGGACATGATGAAAGACATTCGTAAAACATCTGCCATATTACCTTACGACGAGGACCTGATCGGAAGCTTCAACCTGAACAACCTGCTAAACAAACGCATGCGAACCCTTTCGGGGGGCACCAAACAAAAAGTAAGCGCTGCATTGGCGTTTATGTTTAATCCCGATGTGTTGATACTGGACGAACCTACAGCGGGTTTGGACCCGGTGTCTTCTGAAATACTGAAAGAAAAGATCCTGCTCGAAAAAAGCAAGGGGAAACTGATCCTCATCAGCTCGCATATACTCAGTGAACTGGACGACCTCGTAACGCAGGTCATTTATATGCAGGAGGGAACACTTTGCTTTCATAAAACAATTGAACAGTTACAGGCAGATACCGGAGAGCGAAAACTGGCCAAGGCTATTGCACAGGTAATGCAACAATAAATCGCTATGAAAAAAGTAATTAAATACGTAATTATCGATATTCTCAGGAATAAAATCATGTTGGGATATACCCTGTTTCTTCTTATTCTCTCAATGAGTATTTTCAGCCTGGAAGACAATGCTGCAAAGGGATTACTAGGTTTACTGAATATTATTCTGATC
This sequence comes from Sediminibacterium sp., assembly GCA_035254545.1. GTDB lineage: Bacteria > Bacteroidota > Bacteroidia > Chitinophagales > Chitinophagaceae > Sediminibacterium. Next base: position 61,967 of record DATFAP010000026.1, read on the forward strand.
ATTGTACCGTTGGTGAGCCTGATATTCTCTACCATCTATGTTTACAACAGTGCAGAATTCATAGAGCTGCTGGTGAGCCAGCCATTGCAGCGTAAAACAATCTGGATGAGCCTGTTTAGCGGATTGGCTTCATCAATGATGCTCGCTTTCCTTGCAGGAGCAGGTGTTCCGGTACTGATCTACCAGGCTGATGCAACCGGCCTTATGATGATCTTAATCGGTGAACTCTTATCTGTTATTTTTGTGTCCGTAGCCCTGCTGGCTGCGGTTAAAACCAGGGACAAAGCAAAGGGTATTGGCGCTGCCATTCTTCTATGGCTTTATTTTTCTTTGTTATTCGACGGATTTATCCTGTTTCTGCTGTTTCAGTTTTCCGACTACCCTATTGAGAAAATTATGGTTGGTGTAAGCATGCTGAACCCGATAGATCTTGGCAGAATATTGATTCTGCTGAAAATGGACATATCTGCAATGATGGGGTATACAGGTGCCATATTCAAGGATTTTTTCGGAACAGGAACCGGCATGAGCTTATCCTTTTTGGTGTTGGTGGCATGGGTTATTCTGCCATTAACGCTTTCCGTGAGAAACTTTAAACGGAAAGATCTTTAAGTATTAAAACGAAACAGATGCGAACAAGAAAAGACATTACCCAAAGGACCGATATAGAACTATTGGTAAAATCATTTTATGATAAAGTAAATGCAGACCCATTACTCGGCCCGATTTTTACAAAAGTTAACTGGGAGAAGCATCTTCCGTTAATGTCCGATTTCTGGGAGAACCTGTTACTGTATACAGGCTCATACCAGGGCAACCCCATGGACCTTCACAAACACCTGCATAAGGTGATGAACCTCCAGCCGGAACATTTCCAACACTGGAACAAACTGTTTATAGCAACAGTCGATGAAAATTTCAAGGGCGGAAACGCATTGGTGGCAAAACAAAGAGCCATGAAAATTTCCGGTATTATCCAAACTCAGATTCTTCCCCCGAAAACAGAGGGCAGGTAGTTTAACCTGGCTCGCAATAAAAGGCCTCGGATATAATCCGGGGCCTTCTTTTTCAAAACAAGTACCAACTATAAAAACAAAAATCAACTACTTATTGGCAGGTGGCAGCAATACTTTATCTATTACATGAATGATGCCATTGGAAGCGGGTACAGATGCAACAATAACGTTAGTTCCGTTCACATAGGTTTTGCCATCCTTTTTGGTAATGGTAATATTTCCTCCGTTTACCTGGCCAATCACCTGACCGTCGGTAAAAGAGTCCTGTTTAAAAACTCCTACGGAAACATGGTATTGCAGAATGTCTGTAAGCGCATCAATTTTCTCTGGCTTCAGCAGATCATCCAACGTTCCTGCAGGCAACTGAGCAAATGCTTCATTGGTGGGAGCAAATACGGTAAAAGGGCCGGCATTGCTGAGCGCATCCACCAGGTTGGCAGTTTTAACTGCGGTTACCAGTGTGCTGTGATCCTTGCAGGCTACAGCTACCTGAACTACGTTTTTAGCAGATGCGTCATCCTGTACGGCAGACTGGCCGGCGCCAACGGTTGAAGATGCCGCATCATCCGTTGGTGCTTTTTCGAAGACACTTTCAGAACAAGCAGGCAGGTAAACAACGCCTGCTGTGATCATACAAACAAATAATAATTTTTTCATAAAAGCTTGTGGTTTTGGGTTCATAAACAATTAAAATTATTCACGAATCAAATGAACTTTTATGATCACAATCATAAACGAAAAAAACTCAATGTTCCAGTTTAAAATCGGCATCTGTTACCGGTCGTTTAGAGGCATTTGCTATTTTCCAACCGGTACAATACATCCAGTCGGCCATTTTTTTCAACTTCCCGTAATCGATCCGTTCCGCATTATCCAATGGAGTATAATAATCTGCATGCAACAGCGTAGTATACATTAAAGCGGAGATTTCAGGTCTTGCATAAGGAAGGTGATCGCTTCTGAAATACCAGCCTTCAATATGGGTTGGTTTATCCCAAAGCGTATCCAACTTAAACAGGGGGGCCTTCCTCGTCAGCACCCATCGCCATCTTTACCAGATCGAGTGAATTCCTGTGCGGAAGAGAAGCAACGGATTTACCGGATTGAGCAAATGCAGGAAAGCTCATACCCGGCAGGGTATACAGTATAATGCACTTTTTCATAACAGGATGATTGAGGGTTTAAAAAATTGGGAATACCCCCGATTTATGCCATATATTTCAGTATAAAATATACAATATGCAAAGACATTTTCTGCTGCTGCTGACACTGATTTCATTTTCGGTATATGCATCGGCGCAAGCAACAGCCGATACCGCCGGCAATCAGCTCAACAATTATTTCAAGCCGCTGAAATGGAGAAGCATCGGACCATTCAGGGGAGGACGTTCCAATACGGCAACGGGTGTGGTTGGAAATATACATACTTATTATATGGGTACCACCGGAGGAGGGCTCTGGAAAACAGAGGATATGGGTATCACCTGGAACAATATTTCAGACGGCTATTTCAAAACCGGATCTGTAGGCGCCGTGGCTGTTGCCGAGAGTGATGCTAACGTGGTGTATGTGGGTATGGGAGAACATGCGGTTAGGGGTGTAATGACCCACCATGGAGATGGAGTATACAAAAGCACCGATGCAGGAAAAACCTGGAAGAAAATGGGTCTGGAACTTACCCAGCATATTGCCCGGATTGCCATCGATCCCAAAGACCCCAACATCGTTTATGTGGCGGCCCAGGGTCCTCTGTTCAGTAAATCATCTGAAAGGGGTATTTACAAATCAACCGACGGCGGTGTTACCTGGAAAAAAATATTATATGTAAACGATAAAACCGGATGTGCGGAATTATCGATGGATATGAACAATCCGCGGATACTTTATGCTGCCATGTGGGAACATGGACGCCAGCCTTGGAAAGTAACAAGCGGAGGCCCGGGCAGTGGATTATATAAAACCACCGATGGAGGAGAGCATTGGGAAAAGATGGAAGATGGCCTTCCCGCTGAAACAGGAAAAATGTCGGTGGCTGTTTGCAGATCCAATTCTGAAAAAGTATATGCATTGATCGAAAGTGATTTTGAAAAAGATGCAGGTGGTTTGTATGTATCTTCCAATGCGGGAAAGAACTGGAAACAGGTAACCGATGATCACCGGTTAATTCAACGGGCCTGGTATTATATAGAACTCTTTATAGATCCGTTGAACGAAAACACATTGTATGTAATGAGCGCCCCCGCCCTGCGCTCTATCGACGGCGGTAAAACATGGACTGATATTTCTTCCACGCATGGGGATTATCACAATCTCTGGATCAACCCGAAGAACTCCAACAATATGATCATTGCCGACGATGGCGGTGCGGCCATCAGTTTTAACCAGGGGAAAACCTGGAGCAGCCAGAACAATATGCCAACAGCACAGTTTTATAGAATCAATGTAGATAATCAATTCCCATATAATATCTACGGAGGTCAGCAAGACAACACTTCCGTTAAAATTGCCAGCAGGGCCCTGGGTAGTAGCGGTATCGGCACCAGCCACTGGAGTGCATCGGCAGGTGGAGAAAGCGCTTTCCTGGCGTTTAATCCGGATAATCCGGGATATGTATTGGGTGGCAGCTACCAGGGAACCATTGAAGTACTGGATACCAGGTCGGCCGCGTCTACCAATATCATGGCTGCGCCCATTCAGTACCTGGGACGCGATGCCAAAGACATGAAATACCGTTTTAACTGGAATGCGCCGATTATCTGGAGTAAGCATGAGCCGGGTACATTTTATCATGGGGGTCAACTGTTGCTGCGCACCACAGACCTGGGTAAAACATGGAAAGAGGTTTCACCCGATCTTACCCGCAACGAAAAGAGCAAGCAGGGAAAACCGGGCGTTCCATTTACCAACGAAGCAGTAGGCGCGGAAAACTATGGAACACTTAGTTATATCATGGAGTCGCCCCACGAAAAGGGCGTGATCTATACAGGGAGCGATGACGGGCTGGTTTACCTCAGCAGAGATGGAGGGGAACACTGGCAGAATATTACACCGGCGGGTCTGGCAGAATGCCTCATTAATGCGATAGAGGTTTCTCCACACGACAAAGCTACCGCTTACATAGCCACTACAAGATATAAATTCAATGATCATTCACCTGCCATATACAAAACAACCGACTATGGCAAAACCTGGACAAAAATCATCAATGGCATTCCTGACGGATCTTTTACCCGCGTGGTAAGAGAAGATGAAAGCAGGAAAGATCTCTTGTTTGCAGGAACAGAAACCGGCATTTACCTTTCCTGGAACGGAGGAAAAAACTGGCAACCATTCCAGTTGAATTTGCCGTTGACCCCCATCACAGATTTAAAAATTCACCAGGGCAATCTGATTGCCGCTACATCCGGAAGGTCTTTTTGGATCCTGGACGATCTCAGCCTGCTTCGACAGTACAAAAAGGACCGTGAAGGGTTAAGTTTTTATCAGCCATCACCTGCTTATACCGTAACAGGTAGCAGCGAACTGGATGAATCCAATCCGGATTTTGACGGAACACATCCCTATCGTGGAGTAAATCCGGCTACAGGGCTGGTACTCTATTACCAGTTACCCGACCTGAAACCCAACACGGATATTTTTCTGGAAATTAAAGACGAGGGAGGCAATTTTGTTCGCAGTTTCAGCTCAAAAGCCGACAGCACTTATAAGAAATACGACGGGGGGCCGCAGGCCGAGCCCTTGTTATCAACCAACAAGGGATTGAATCGTTTTGTATGGAACCTGCTTTATCCAACAATGCCCGGTGTTACAGGAGCGTATATTGAAAGCAGTTACAAAGGACACAAGGCAATCCCCGGTAAGTACACGATCACTTTAAAAGCAGGCAGTCAGCGTTCCGGCGCCACCGCTGAGATTCTTCCCAATCCACTCTACCCCACCACTGCTGCAGAATACAAGGCATGGCACGAATTCACCCATGCAGCAGAAAAAGAATTAACCCTGATGCACCTGATGGTCAACTCCCTTCATGAAAAAAGAAAACAACTGGAATCTGCTATTGCTCATCTGCCGGAAGAGGAACAATACAATGAACTCCGGAGCGAAGCAACAGAACTGGTGAAAAAACTGAAAGATTGGGACGAAGACATGATCCAGCGAAAATCAACAGCCTATGATGATGTAGAAAACTTCCCCAATAAGTTTACAGCCAATTATATGTTTGCCGTAAACCATCTGCAAAGTGATATTCCGGTTTTGAGTCAGCCTTCTGTAGCGCGAATCCATGAGCTAAATGCCGATTGGAAAACCCTGAAAGCGCGCGGCACAGCACTGCAGGAAGTAGATATCCCTACAATTAACAGGTTATTCTGGACAGCAGGTATCGGCGCTATCTGGAAGAAGTAATAATATTAACAGGCAAATACAGCTTATGAAAAAACTATTGAAATTGACCGGGTTCACATTACTGACCATACTTGGGTTATTTGTGATCCTGTTTGCAGTATTTTTTCAGAGAGACAGAACAGTAGACGAATTAAAACCCCTCTACACCAATGCCTCCTCGGCATTTATGCCGCTAATGGGTATGCAGGTGCATTACAGGGATGAGGGCAATAAGGCAGATACAACACCGTTATTGCTGATCCACGGAATGTCCTCTTCCCTCAATACATTCGACAGCGTGGCATTACTGCTGAAAGAACAACGCAGGGTCATCAGCATTGATATGCCGGCCTTCGGATTAACAGGACCCAATCCGGAAAACAAATATAGCTTTGCCTATTACAGCAGGTTTCTCGATTCTTTTTTAACCCGCTTGAGGATACCGGTTTGTGATATCGCCGGTAATTCACTGGGAGGGGGTATTGCCTGGCAGTTTACCGCAACACATCCGGAAAGAGTAAGGAAACTGATTCTGATAGATGCTTCCGGATATCCTGTAAAAAACGCCAAAGGTTCGTTAGGCTTTAAGATTGCCACCACTCCGGTCATCAATAACCTGATGTTGTACATAACCCCAAAGGCGCTGGTACGAAAGAGTCTCGAAGGGATTTATTATGATAAAAGAATTGTAACAGAAGCGCAGGTAACCCGGTTTCACGACGTAGCCATTAGCCAGGGGAACAGAAAAGCATTCATGAGTATTATGAGAAACGGGTTTGAACAGGAACCGGAAAAGATCAGTGCCATTCAAAAGCCCACTTTAATCATATGGGGAGAAAAGGATGGGCTGATTCCGGTGGAAAACGCCTACCTGTTTGAGAAGCATATTAAGGGCAGCAGGCTGGTTGTTTTAAGTAGGGTCGGTCATGTGCCAATGGAAGAAGCTCCACGAAAAACAGCAATGATAATAGCGGGTTTTTAACCCGCTATTTTTTGGTCTTTCATCTTTGTAGTAGAAGTATTTTGCAAAAAACGGGGGCGATCCATACCCCCCGATACGTCCGCCCCCCTCTGGAGATATTCAGTAAGAAAACTGAAACAAAACCAACTGAATGCAAGTTGCTACAAACCATTCATACATCATATACCTTTTTTTAAGAATTTCGTGTAGTATTTTATTTACTTTTTTTGGTGAAAAAACCCTGCAAGCAAATTACGGTCACTTACCCAAAACGATTTCGTGCTGAAAAGCAGAACAGGGATCCCTTTTCCAGACCGGTGAGGTACCTGCATTCTGCCTTATTGTACTGAATTGTTGATTTCTTCCTGTTTTTTTAAGCCCTTTATATTAATATAGGTACAATAACGAGGCCTGTTGATTTTCCGGTCTGCTTGTTCTGTAGCGTTTTATCCCTGCCGGAGAGCAACATTTGAGCGGTACCACCGTAAGCATCGGTAACGTAGCGAGGTGGGAATAAGGAGCAGGCGATACTGATAAACTTGTGATTCCCTTTCAAAAACAGTCTTTTTCTTATACCTTCCGTTAACAACACACCCAATATGAAAAAACTTTTATTACTGTTTTGTTTCTATGGAAATTTCTGCGCAATGAATGCACAAAGCCTTACGAACGAAGAACAAAAAATTGTTCTTCAGACCGAAAAAAACTTTTCGGAAATGATGGAGCTGCTGAAGGCCTCTGTTAATATCAACAGCGGTACATTTAATATACCCGGAGTAAAGCAGGTGGGCGAACTCTATGCCACCGAACTCCGAAAACTCGGTTTTACCATTGAATGGGTAGCGCTTCCCGATTCTTTAAAAAGAGCCGGACACCTGGTAGCATACCGAAAGGGGAAAAAGGGAAAAAAATTATTTCTCATCGGACACCTGGATACTGTCTTTGAACCGGACATGACCGCCAATCCTTTTACCCAACTGAGCGATACAACCATCACCGGACAGGGCATTAACGATATGAAGGGGGGTGATGTAATGATCATTGCTGCGATGAGAGCGCTGCACGAGCTAAACCTGTTGAACGATGCTACCATCACGATCTACATGACCGGGGATGAAGAAAACGCAGGCGAACCCAGAAGTGTAAGCCGGAGCGATTTTATTGCGCGCGCCAAAGCGCATGATATTGCCCTGGGTTTTGAAGGCGCCAATGGACTCAACAGTATTGCCACCGCCCGCAGGGGTTCAAGTGGATGGCAGTTGGAGGTAGAGGGAAAACAGGGCCATTCTTCCGGGGTGTTTACAGGTGCAGGCTATGGTGCTATTTATGAAGCATCAAGAATCATCAACACATTCCGGGAAACTCTGAGCAAAGAAAAATACCTTTCTTTTAACCCGGGTCTGTTTATCGGGGGGTCAGAAATGGAAGTGAACCTGGAAGCACAAAAAGGAACCGTTTCCGGAAAAACGAATATTATTTCCCCAAAAACAGTGGTGATCGGGGATCTCCGTTTTTTATCGGAGGAGCAGAAAAAAAATGCGCGTAAAACCATGGAGCAGATTACTGCTCAGCATCTTCCTGGAACAAAAGCGCGAATTCGCTTCGAGGATGGCATCCCCGCCATGGCGCCAACCAGGGGCAATGAAGCGTTGGCCGAAGAGCTGAGCAAAACAAACCTGGCCCTTGGTTTTGGAAAACTGACACCCGGCAATCCGGGAAGCAGGGGGGCCGGCGATATTTCTTATATAGCAGCTTACCTGGATTGCCTTGATGGTCTTGGGGCATCAGGAAAGGGCGCTCATGCACCGGGTGAGGTACTAAATGTAAAAGAGTTTCCCAAACTGATGAAGCGGGCTGCGGTATTCATCTACAGGCTTACCAGGTAAGCTCTCTGTTAAACCAATGATCCATTCCAATGCTGTCCCTTAAAAGGGCAGCATTTTTATTGATACCCTAAAAAGTTTCCTGAAGGTTAAAATAGACAGCCGAACCGGACCGGCCTCTTCCAAAGTCAATGGCAATATTGGTTTTATTGAGCTTGCTCAGTTTAAGCCTGATTCCCGCACCATAACCAATAGCAAAATGATCGGAGAGCAACTGCCTTTTCAGGTCATTGCTGGCGGTTGTCAGGTTCACAAAAGCCACACCGCCCAGAAACCCGTTTCTGGAAACAGGGAAGCGGTATTCCGACTCGCCATACCACATGTTTTCGCCACGGATTCTTCCCTGCACATACCCCCTGCCGGTTCGGTTGTACATATCCCATGAAATGGCGGGCATTTCCAGATAAGGCTGCTTACCGCTGGTTACAAATTGGGCCATGGTCCAGAAGCCAAGGATCTGAGGTTGTTTTCTTTTTGCGGCCAGATTAATATAGCCGCGGTATTCATAGTAAAGTGTATTGTTGTTGCGGGTGCTTCCTAAAATTTCGCGGTTCGCCCTGAAACTGACCTGCGCAAAATGGCCTTTTTGCGGATTCACAGAATTATCTCTGCTATCAAACAAAATATTCAAGGAAAGTCCCACCGAGGTATAATGATTGGTAGGCAACTGGTTACTCAGCGAATAGTCGTAATGGGCAGATATAAAGGTTCCCGGCGGAACAGTATCCAATGCCTTGTCCCGGATATCATAATGCCAGTCTATGTTTAAACCCGCACCGGCAAACCAGTGACCCTTGATATGGCGATACACATTTTCATAAAACCTGGCATATTTAAAATTCATATCCTGCGCTACCGGGCCACCTTCCAATGGATCGCTAAAATTAATACCCAGGCCATATGTGGGTTGTGAAAACAATAACCAGCGCCAGTCTCCCTGTAAAATCCACCGGTCATCTTTTAAAAAAATATTGCTCCTGAAATTGGCATTCACCTGATTTTTAGTGGTTACAGTGATATTCGCCAACAGGTTGGAAACATGCGTGGTACGCTGGTCTCCGGTTAAAATACCGGCGCTTACGCCTGCGCCCAGTACAAAGCCGAGGGCCGGGTTATAACCGGGTATTGGTAATATGCTGGGATAGAGTTTTCCAACCTGAAAACTATCATTTCGCCTGGTCACGCCATGCTTCTTCCGGTTGAACAATAAGTCTGTCAAATCTTTTTGGGGAATAACAGGGCGCTGCCCGGCAGCAGGTAATAACAATAGTAGCAAAACCGGTGTCAGGAAGATATGCGGGGGCTTGATCAATCGCAATAATTGTAATAGCGAGCGAAGGTATAGGAAAAAGGGCTATTTATGTGCATAGTCCGGGCGAAGCACCCAACTGCGGCGTCGGGGTTTTCTGAATACCAGCCACCAAAAAAAGAACAGGGTGCTTAAGACGGTTGCCAACAAGATGCTCCATTCGGGCAAAACACCCCGCATATCAAAAAGCAACCCGTCTTTTTCCAGGTGATTAAACCCAAGTAAAGCAGGAATTCTGAACCAGTAATAACAGGACACCCCGGCGGCTGCAAAACAGCCGATTAATATACGTTCCTGTGGTTGGTCAAGCCTTTTTTTCAGTAAAACATACAACAGCAGGGATCCCAGAAACCCCCAAAACGGATAGGCATATGCGTCAAGTAACAGGGTCAGGCTGGTGGCGCCTGTGTGGTCGGGCACCTGAAACCAGCCCCATATAAATCCCGGCAAGCCGCCAATGGTCAGCAACCCGCTCCATTGCTGGTACTTGTTTTTCTTCGTAATGGCCGGATGAAACCCCGGGGTGGTATCCGGGCAGGGTACAGAGCACTTTACACACCGGTCGCAATGTGCATTGGGGAGGGATGCAATAATCCTGGATCCATATAATTTTTCCACCGGATGAACAGGGCAAAGAGAAGAACACCATCCGCTTTTCCAGTCATATCGCAAGCCCATTAAAATTCCGGTAACAGCCGCAATTGTAAGCAATGCTGCCGTAGCCATTCCATTTGTATTAAAGAGTGCATGGCGCATCGGAACAATCAGGTACAAAGCAATAATAGCCACTAACTGCAGTTGGGATTGCAAAAGGGGGCTCATTTTCTTTTTGCCCGATAAGTTAAGGTGCCGGGGCAGTAAAACCGTGGTAGCCAGCGGGCAGATATTCCGCCAGAGTCCTGCAGCAATCACCAGTAAGGCGGGCGCCACCGGAATCAGTATATTCCATAAAATCAACAAACCCAGAGTGGGGTTAAAAATCAGTAATATAAAAATAGTAAGGCCAATCAGCCAAACAACCAACTGCGCCATCCTCCAAATAAAAACAGAGCGTTGAGATAAGGTATTGCTATTTTGGAGCGAACCGGTTTTCGCCATATCAAAGCAGTGAGTGAATGAATACTGCAATTTACCGGAATGCGGATTTTCAAAACATGATTTTCATCATACCATGTCAACCCATGGTAATTTGATATACATCAGATTGATTTCGTTGAATATCCCTGTATTCAAAGCCATCCCGCTGGTCCGTTTCTTCAATCAGATCAAAAGAAGTGCAGTTTTTGGGAAGCCCCTCAAATATCAGTGTAAAGCGGGTATCCGGCCCGGTAAGCGGCATGTATACCGGATACCAGGTAATATTAATGGCATTCAGAATTTTACTCCGGTGATCGGTGTTGTGCGCAACCAGGTAAGTAGTTTGCCAGATACGAATCATACAATCCTGCCATAGCGGGGTAGCATACTTTACATGCACAATCACCTGTCCCCTCACCTCGGTGTAGCCCTGCAAAGACAGGCGAATGGATTGATCCAGTTCAACAGCAGGAGATACAGCAGGATTATTGAATGTCATGTGCTCTTTTGAGCTGCTAAAATACTAATTAGAACGATCGGCTTATTTGGCCGGCGTAATAATGATATTCCTGTATTCAACAGGGCCGTGATCGCCCTGCAACATAATGGGCCCCGGTTCGCCTTCTTTACTATCCAGCGCACCGCCGGTAATACCCGGAATGATCTGATCGGCAATGATTATTTTTCCATTGGCCACTACGGTAACCCTGCGACCAATCAGTGTAATATCATAAGACTGCCACTCGCCGGCTGGCCTGGCTGCCATCTCATTTGGCGTAAGGAATCCGTAAATACCTCCAAAATAAGTAGATGAGGGTTCTTTACCAGCATTGTCTTCTACCTGTACTTCGTATCTGCCTCTTAAATAAACACCACTGTTACTACCGGCAGGATACCTGAATTCTATATGAAGTTTGAAGTCATCGAATTTTTGATCGGTCATCAGGTTAGATCCGGATTGAGGGCTTGTCAGTACGCCATTGATCAGCCTCCATTGATTATTGGCCCCTGAAGCATGCCACCCATCGGTATTTTTTCCATTCAACAGGTTGATTGGTTTTCCCCAAACAGGCGCTGTAGCTCTCTTGAGCAGGGGGGCTCTTACACCGGTGAATGCATATTTGGCGCCACCTGTGCTGGTGATAGTACCTTTTAGTTCCTCATTTTCAATAACAGCATCAAATTCCATGTACCGGGTATTGGTATCCCATTGACCGGGGATAGCAAAATGAATGCGGCCATCTGTAACCTGCACATGCGAAATCGGACGGGCGCTGCCGCCATCTGCCACAAAATAACCCACCAGGGTTTTGATTCCCGAAAGCTTTACCTCCAGCCAGGAAGGTGCAATACGATCACCCATCTGAACAGTAAGATCCCAGCGGCCAATCACCGACTTATCATCAGCGGCCGAAGCGGAAAATGTTTTAAAAATGCCCAGGAGTACCAATAAAAAGGCCATCAGTAAGGAATGAGTATTCTTTGTTGAGCGGAACGGCAAAAATATTTTTTTCATGTGGTAAGCTTATGGCTTCAAGATAAATAAAAAAGTTCACACTCTTACCGGGGTAAGCATGTGAACTTTAGGTTCGGCCGCTGCAAAATGCAATAGCAGCTATTTGTCGATGGACCCTAACACCTTTTTCATAAACTGGTTAGCAGCATCCTTTTCCGGCATACCGTCTGCGATCAACTGGTGTACCTCCAGCGCACCGCACATGTTTGAAATCAACTCGCCAATCACATCCGTTTCTTCCGGCTTAAGCGAGGCGGCTTCAGAAGTGTTTTCCAATACCTGGATAGCCGTTTCGATTTGTTCCGGGCTGCAGGTACGTTGTATTTGTCTAATTACCGGTAGCTTCATGGATCAATGTTTTAAGTTGTTCTTCTTTATTGGTTTGAACCTGATTCAATAAAACACCGTTTTTAAAACTGGCAAACGTAGGCAGGTTATTAACACTGGCCAGCTTTCTGGATGCAGGAAATTTCTCTGCATCAGCAATTACAAAAACAGTACTCTCCGGCTGTTCCCCGGCAAGACGTTTAAATTTAGGCTTCATTAAACGGCAGTTACCACACCAGCCGGCAGAATACTGCACCAAAACGGTGTTATTATTGCCAATAATCTCCTGCAGATTATCTTCAGTTAACTCTATCAGCATGTAATCTTAGTTTAAATGTTTGGATAAATAAGCAGCAACGCCTTCTGAAGTGGCAGTCATGGCGTCTTCGCCTTCAGCCCAGTTGGCTGGGCATACTTCACCAAATTTTTCCACGTGAATCTGCGCATCAATCAGGCGAATAAATTCATCTATATTTCTTCCCAGCGGACCGTCGTTGATGGAAACATGGCGAACAATGCCGGTTTTATCAATGATGAATGTTCCTCTGTAATCGACAGGAGAGCCGCTGAAAGACCAGGTACGGGTATTGCTGTCGAAGGCATATTCTCCGCCCAGAACATCATAGTTCATGGAAATCACTTTGGAGCTATCCGCAATGATCGGAAAGGTAACGCCCTGAATTCCTCCGTTGTCTTTTGGGGTATTCAGCCAGGCAAGATGTGTTTCTTCCGTGTCGGTGGAGCAACCAACCACAATGGTATCGCGGGCTTCAAATTCAGCAAGTTTAGCCTGAAAAGCATGGATTTCGGTGGGGCAGACAAAAGTGAAATCCTTGGGATAAAAGAACAGGACAACGTTCTTTTTCCCCAGGTATTGGTCCAGGCTGAAATCATCTACGATTTCCTCTCCATTGATAACTGCACCAACTGTAAACAAAGGTGCTTTTTTTCCTACTAGTGACATATGGTTTCTGTTTAATTTTTACGTGTTCCGGCACAAAATTTCTATTGTTTTTGAAATTTTGTGCAAAGGTACAACCCGAATAGTTCAAGGCGTCCGTTAAATTGGCTGCATCGCATTAAATGACATAAAAATTACAGACAAACCAGGTCAAAATCAGTGCATGGGTTCTTCTGTTTCAATGTCGGCCGGGGAATCTGTTGATGCGGGGTAATCATTGTTCATCTGTTCTTCCAATGCTTTGCGATCTTTCCGGTTACTCCACACTAGAAAAACAATCAGTACAATTGCAGCAATAATAGCCACGATGATGACAGGGAGATTCATATAGGGCCCGTTAATAACGGTAATTTAATTGAAATTACTTCTTCTGAATATTAAGTTTTTGGGGGGTATAAAAATGTTGTAAACTTAATATGGGAGCTGTTTGATATTTGGTAAATTTGCGGCGCTAAACAAACAGGCAATAATGTTATCAGCAGAATCCCCCTTCCGGCAATCACTGATTGAACGGCTGCAACAGGCAAAATCTGAACTTGAAGTCAACTCCATTATTGAATCCGGGTTCAGTGAAATTGCAGGAAAAATTGAATCAACGGAAACACTGGTCCGTTTCGCCATGGAAATGAACCAGCGTTTGAACTCCATGAACCCCTTACTGGTGGAGGATCCCGAACGATGGAATATTATTCAGGCCAGTAAAGTACAATTCTACAGAATGAGTTGTAAATATGGTTCCGAGCAGAAATAACCTATCCGGTTCACCCGGCTCTTTTGTTACCACCATAGTTTTTCAAGGAAGAAATTTAATACCTCAACGGCAATCAGCGCAATCACAATCCATTCCAGGAAAGTGCTGTTACGATATTGAAGTATATCTTTAAACAAAGCCAGGTTTTCCTTCACAATGGCCAGCTTTTCCGATACGCTCCTGGTACGCTCCTGCAACTCAAAGTTTTTTTTAAGCCCCAGGTGCAGCTTATCAAGCTGCTCATCTTCCCAGGTTTCCGGCGGAGAATCGAGCACAAATAAGTTTTCAGCAATACTGTTATTCACCAGCAGCGTTTTTCCAATATATTTTTTGAGGTTATTGCCCGAAATAGAAAGCCTGCCTTTTTTAGCCAGCAACTGCGTGTGCTGATTCGTTTCTTCGAGTAGCTTATCGGCCAGTTCGGTATAATAGTCGAGGGTTACCGACTGGGAAACATTCAGCATAATCATTCTCAGGACCTGCCGTTCTGCAGTCCTGATTTCAATTTTGTTGTAACTGATTTTATTTTCAGCAGCACCTGTTTCAACAACCAGTTCATCATTCAGGTGTTCCGGAAAAAAATTCCTGCAATACGGTTGAACAAAATGTATAAAGCCGGTAATCTCTTCATCGGTATAATTTAAAAAACTAATTACCCCATACCGGAATATATAGAGATATTTCAGGTCGCCCGATTCATAAAACAGCTCTTCCGAGTCATTATAATGCAGCGTGGAATTATATGCCCCCTTCAATGTTCTGATATCTATGATATCTGCTACCTGGTATGCTTTAACCTTATACAACATCGGGATTTTCTTTTACTGACAGTTCTTCAGTTCGTTAAATGTTTTATCGATATTCAGTTGCAGGCTCATGGCCGAACGGGTTTCCTCCCCGCTCAATTCGCGGAGTTGCTTAATCTGCCTGTAACTCAGGTACCAGTCCAGTGCATTGTAAGCCTGGTCTACCGTAAATTGTGCATAAGTTACGTAAGGAATTTTATTGTTGAATTTAGCCAGGTTTTTGAGAAAATTGGAAGAAAGAATTTTTTCAATGGTCTTTCCTGCCAATACCTGACCGGCATCAATTTCAGGATGGTCTCCATCGTTCAGCAATTGTTGAACGGTGGTATCTTTCAGGAGCTTGTTATAGCTTGTATCTGTTTCAGCGATTTCAGACACCCCTGCCTGTAAGGCGTCCCGGAAGAAAGCATCATATTCAGCAGCGTCTTTAAACCCGGCTGCATCTTTAGCCAGGTTGTTCGCATTGAAGATCCGGGCATTCAGTGTGGCAAGGTACCCGTCTACATCCACTCCCTTTGCCCTCAGTTCCGCCTCATGTTTCAGCAACCGTCCTTTGATCCCTTCAGCTTCTGCACCTTTTGCAGAAATATTTCCAAGAAACTTACTAAACATTAATTCAAAACCGGTAGTTGCTGCATTCCACAAAGCATCATTATTTCGTTGTTTCCATTCCTCCAGATCCTGCCGGGTGGTTTGGATGGTTTTGTGAAATTTATCCCTTTGTTTAAGATAATTATCGAGCCTGGTTTGCAGCTTATCACAATCAGGGGTTTTCTTTACAGCAGTCAGGCCTGCTTTTTGTGCCGAATCAGGCTTCAGGCTTGCCGCTTTAGCGCTGTCTGAGATCTTATTCCGGCTGATAAACAAATCGGCATTGGTAATATCTGCAATGATGGAATCGTTGTCCGGATCAATCAGTGTCCGGATCTGTGTAGAATCCATTCGGGTTCCAAAGAAATTAGTGCCTCCGGAAATGTTGAGGCTGTCTTTTACGACCGCCGCCCCATCGAACATCTCCCGTGCACTTCTTGCAAGGTTCTCCAAATCTCCATCCGGTTTTTTAAATCCGAGTTTCTGACCGCCCTGCAGGGATTTATAAAACTGCATCAGTTTCATATAAGTAACCTGGTCCACGGAGTCTTTGATTTTTTTCTGTTTGGCCAACTCCATCTGCTCTTTGATCTTCTGCTGTTCTGCCAGCATTTTTTTCTGCTGTTCCGCCTGTTGATTGGAGCTGAATATACCGGATAGAATACCCTGAACCAGAGTTCCGGCTACCATCATCTGCATACTGTTTGAAGAAGAGAGGTAACCGGGTTTAACAGCGCTTGTTTTCTTGGGGGCAACATAATAAGGGCAACTGGAGGCATGCCCGGAACTGGCCAGTTGACTTTGCGACCTGCCGCAATAAGCGCAAACCGGGGAAATCTGCTGCGCCTGAAGCATCGGTGGCATTAACAAACATCCTGCTAAAAAAATTACGGTGCGCATAAAGCTGATTTATATCCTAGTCTTTTACTTTCAACTCCCATTCATAGATCTTATCCTGTGCGGCACGGATATCCGGCGCATCCGGTGCCAGCTTAATATAGCTGTTCATCTGTGCAATAGCCTTTTTATAATCTTTAGTAGTTGCATAAAGCATGGCAAGATTAAAATGGGCCAGAGGGTAGTACGGTGAAATAGTCAATGCCTGCTGATACAGTTCAATGGCACGCTGGTAATTTTTTTCTTCCACAAAACTGCCGGCCTGTACAGTGAATTTTCTGACGAATTCCGGAACAACCGGCTTTGTTTTTAACAGGGGATAGAGATAATGAAATTTCCTGTTTACAGTATCCAGCAAAGCCGCATTTTCCTTATCCATGCTGGAACCAAATCCCCAGGCGGTTTCCAGGTTTTCAAATGCGGCAGTTAGCTTAATATCCTTCATGGAAGCTGAGCCGCTGCTTTTGGCTTCCTCCATATTCAGGTTGGCTTCTTCCAATGCCTGTTTTACTTTCCCCTTCCGGTAATCCAGGTCGAACAAATCCAACTGCCGGCCATCTTTAAAGTAGCGCCTGATAGAAGGATCATTCTCTGCCATTTTATTATAGGCCTCCATTGCTTTATCTTTCCGGTCTGTTTTAGCGTAACAGGTACCCAGATAAAAAAGCTCCCGGTAACTATTGGGATATTTCTGGAGATAAGCTTCATAATCCTTCGCCGCTTCGGCAAATTTTTTGTCATCGTAGTAAGCGGCCCCCCGCCAGGTGTAGAGATAAACATCGTCTGCTTTAAACCTGATGGATTGGGTAAAATCTGCTGCAGCTTCATTGAAGCGTTTGGTATAGTAATAGCATTTACCCCGGCCCCAATACCCCAGATAATAATCGGAGGTTTTTTTATCTGCCTTGTCTATAAAAATGGAATAATCCGGAATTGCCCGGTCGAACAATCCCTGTTTCTCTAAAATTACCGCCCTTGAATAATAAAAGCCCCATGTTTTTTTAGACATGTTAATGGCTCGTTCGATGTCGGCGGTTGCCTCCGGAAACTTATTCATTTTGTGGTAGACCAGCGCCCTTTTGCGGTAGATTTCCGGGTTTTTAGGCTCTGCAGCAATGGCGGCTGTATAAAAATAAATGGCGCTATCGAGCTTACCGGCATTTTCATAAGAAGCAGCCTGAGCATTGTTGCTGTAATTAACATATTTAGCGGGAACACAGCCCCCCAACAAGAAGAATGCCAGGGAGAGCAGACTAAAGCTTTTCATACAATTGAGTTAACATTGTGAAAGCTGTCAGTGTTGAATGGAGCGGTCATAGAAACACCAGGCAGTCAAATAATATTTCCATACAAAGTTTACTGAAAAATCGCCAGAATACCAAAGAAATCAAGCTGTTTAATAGCTTGCTGCCAACAAAGATTTTGTTGAAAAAACCTATTGCTTTGTGCTTATTTCTGCGGAATGCTCAAACCTATTATTTGCATTGGTGCTACATTGGTAGATGAACTCTTCCACGCCAGAGAAGACATATTACTCGCCACTACCAACGACGCTACTGTTACCAAAACCGCAGGCGGGGTAGCTCACAATATTGCCCAACAACTGGCTATCCTGGAGGTACCTGTTCAACTAATCAGTGTATTCGGGAATGATAGTGATGGTGACTGGCTAAAGAATGCCTGCAGAAAGTCTGGGGTTCGGCTGGATGCGGCCATTACAAGAGAGGGGTTATCGGGTAAATACATGGGTGTTTTGAATGCAGACGGTTCGCTGTTCACAGCCTTTCTGACCAATGCTGCTTTCCAATTAATCACCCCGGATTACCTGGAAACACAAAAAGATTTATTGAAAACGGCCTCCTACCTCATGGCAGATGCCAATACCAGTGTGGAAAGCATTCATTGGTTACTGGCATTCAGCAGGCAAAGCGGCATCCCCTTTATTATAGAACCGGCATCCGTACCACCTGCCATGAAACTGAAAAATGCAGACCTGAACGGGCTGTTCCTGATCACGCCCAATGAAGATGAATTACCCGTGCTCTGTTCCGACAAGGCCTTCCTGACGCAGCTACAAATAGAAGAGTTGCTAAACAGGGGCGTTCAGCAGGTATGGCTACACAATGGCAAACAGGGCTCTGCACTGTATAATAAAGACAAGGCTATCACACTGCATGCACCGGATATAGAAGTGGTAGACTGCACGGGTGCGGGTGACGGATCACTGTCGGGCTACCTGCTGGGTAAATCGCTTGGAAAGACTGATGAAGAATGCCTGAAGCTGGCGCACACTTTGTCGGCGGAAATCCTGCAGGTGAACGGTGCAATTGTTACCCACCTGAACCAGCAGCAACTGCTGGATCGCGTTAGCAAATACTATCCGGATTAATGAATCCATATTTAGTTATACATCCAACGGTTCAGCAGGCGTTGAACAGGAAGCAACCAGTCGTGGCGCTGGAGTCTACCATTATTTCGCACGGTATGCCTTACCCGCAAAACGTAGCTACTGCAAAAGCGGTGGAGGAATTGCTGATTGCAAATGGCGCCATCCCGGCAACAATTGCCATATTGAACGGAAAATGTCACATAGGCCTGAGCGCTGAAGAGCTGGAATTCTTCGGCAAAGCGGGGAATGTATGGAAAGTAAGCCTGCGAGACATGCCCTATGTCATCAGCAAGGGATTGAACGGTGCAACCACTGTAGCTGCAACCATGCGCATAGCATCAATGGCCGGAATCCGTGTTTTTGTAACCGGGGGCATCGGGGGTGTACACAGAGGTGCCGCTCAAAGCATGGACATCTCTGCAGATCTCACGGAAATGGGAAACACCAATGTTGCAGTGATCTCAGCCGGTGTAAAATCGATACTTGATATAGGATTAACACTGGAATATCTTGAAACAAAAGGTATTCCGGTAATCACACTGGGCCAGAACGCATTCCCCAGTTTCTACTCCCGCGAAAGTGGTTATCCCACACCGCAAAGACTGGATACACCGCAGGAAATAGCCAGCCTGCTTCAAACAAAATGGCAATTGGGTCTGAATGGCTCCGTGCTAATCGCCAACCCGGTTCCCACAGACCGGGAAATCGGGCGGTCCGACATGGAAGTGTATATTCAGGAAGCAATAGCAGCCGCAGACAGGCAGCAAATCACCGGCAAGGACCTTACTCCGTTCCTGCTGAAATGGATCGCAGAACATACCAATGGAGAGAGTCTGGAAGCCAATATTGCCCTGATCAAACACAATGCGATCCTGGGTGCACAAATTGCAGCAGCGCTTGTTTAGACAACAACAATTTATTTAATAAAAACAGTCTGCAGAGTGCAAAATCATTTAAAAACTAAAACCGATCGTAACATAGGTTTGCAGCGTTCGGGATTGATCGCAATACATACCGCTCAGTTCTATCGGACCCAATAAGGAACGATACGCAAACGTAATAGCATACCCTGTAAGCCATCCGGGCTTCTGCAACTGGTTTTCATTACCCAGAAAGTTATTCGCCAGTACCCCACTTTGGCCAATCAGGTAAAAAGCCGGAAAGATCCGGTATCTCAATGCCAGTTGCATGGAAGTAACGCTATGAGAGAAAAAAGTCATGTCTTGCAGGCCGGGAAATAGAACCTGGTTCCGGTACATCCTGTTCAAACCGCCAACAGAGAAAGCATTGAAGATATTCTGACGGGAGTCAAAATTAACGCCCGACTGAAACAGGCCGGACAGTGTAAGTTTTGGAGCAACGGTCGAATAAAACTCCATATTCAATGAAGCTTGCGTATAGGCATCGGAGCTGATATCCAGAGAATCCGGTGTATCAATGATCACTCCTCTGGACGAATAAAACAATTTTTGCCGCTGATGGTAAATCTGTCCCAATTCTGCTTTAAGCTTAACGCCCTTATCGGGATAAAGTTGCTTATCGAGTGTATTGAGGTGATAATAGGCAAAACTGGTCAGGAACTGATTGCGTCCATTGGCCTCCAGAACAGACTGAATGGTAGGGTGATATTGTACCCACACATAACTGGTACCCGCGCCAAAAACATGGTTTCTGCTCACAGCAGACTGAAGTTTTACTTCAGCCTTGAAATAATTCTGCCGGTATAAACCATCTTTTCTAAAATTATCATAGGTATTTACTTTGAGTGACTCAAACTGAATATTCGGTATCAAAGCAATGTGCTTATGCTTTTCTATGTACTGAAGGTGTTCTGCTCGAAAGCGGAAATTCTCCCCGATATTAAAAGTCATGAACGACCTGGAATTGGGGAAAAAATAATTTCTCGTGGTAAAATTACTGATCAGGCTGATACCGGTAAAAGTATTATAGTGAATACCCAGTTTACTGAATGTAGGCGTGTTCTCTTCTACTTCGAAGGAGATCAGCGCCTTACCATCCCCTTCCGGCAACAGGGTGTAGTGGATGTAATTGTAATAACGGGTTCCGCTGGCCCGCCGTATCATGTTAGACAGTTCATTTACGGTGTAGCTTTTAAGCGGCAGAAAATTAATACTCCTTAAAAAGGAAGCAACCGGCATTTGTTTCAGGCCCTTTACTTCAAAGCTGGTAATGAAGACAGACTTGGGAGGATCCGTTTTTTTTACAGCAGGTTTCCCATATAAATGGTTCAATGAGTCTGCAAGGCGTTTGAATATCGGATAGAGGCTGTCCCCCTTTACATTACCAGAGTCGATGATTTCATTGGCCTTATCAAAACTACCGGTGCTGTAGTTTTTGAAATGATGATCTACATAATAATCACAAAGTTCAATTTGCTTTTTAAGACCTTCTGCGTTTTTAAAGAAAGAAATCTGTACCAGGATCTGTGCCGGGTTGGTTAGTTGTTCTTTCGGTAACAGCCCGTGAGATACATTGCTGCCAATCACAATATCCGCACCCATTTCTTTTACATCCGAAACCGGAAAATTCCGGACTACCCCTCCATCCACCAGTTTACGATCAAAATTATCTACTGTGGTAAACACCCCCGGTATTGCCATACTTGCACGAATAGCAGTGATGATTTCTCCCCTGTCCTGCACCACTACCTCTGCATTGGCAATATCAGTAGCAATACATTTAAACGGGATCGGGAAATTTTCAAATTGTTTAATATGGTAAACCGGAAAATACAATTCAGAAAGTTTGATCCACAGCTCCTGTGCTTCCAGCGCACCAGTGGGTAAACTAAATCTGCCTTTTGAATAGGGCAATTCAATAGCATATTTACTGTACTCCTCTTTTTCCTCCATCGAAAGAGAACGCATCGTGGTCTGATTCGTCAGCAATAAGCGCCAGTCCAGTTTTCTGGCAATCGCCTCTATGTCTTTACCCGAATAACCAATTGCATATAAGGAACCAACCACACTACCCATACTGGTGCCCGTGATATAATCCACTTTCAATCCTGCGGAATCAATTGCTTTAAGAATTCCGATATGTGCCAGTCCTTTGGCTCCGCCACCACTAAGGGTGAGGCCAATTTTAGGTCGTTGCGCCTGTTGCGCACCGACCACCTGAAATGCAGCAAGAAAAAAAATCAATTGGGACAGTTTCAAGGATTTCATGGCGATTGGGTAATATGATACAATTTACACCAAAAAGCCGGTATACATGCAGCGGGCCTACCACTCAAAATCAAATTCCGCCATACAACACAGAGATAACAGATATTCACATAAACATGTGATTGTCCTGCACCCAAACAGCCTGCATTTTTGCCCCTCAACAAAAAAAGAATATGAAAAATACAGTTATAGCTGGATTATTAGTAGCATCTGTGATCGCATTCACATTTGCGTGTACCAACCAACCGGAAACAGTAAAAGTAACCGTAAGCAAAGACTCATTAATTCAAAGGGGTAAATATCTGGTAGAAGTCATCGGATGCGGCGACTGTCATACGCCTAAGATGATGACGCCAATGGGACCAGTGCCGGATACTGCGCTCCTGCTGAGCGGTCACAGGCAGAGCCTGCCCGAGCTGGAACTAAGCCAGGATGCGTTTAAAAAAGGATGGGTATTATTTAACGGAGAAAACACCTCACTGGCAACACCGGGATTTATTTCCTATGCATCCAACCTGACCTCCGATTCTACCGGTATCGGCGCATGGAGCTTTGAGCAGTTTAAAACAGCCCTTCAAAAAGGAAAATGGAAAGGAATAGAAAATAGCCGGCCGTTATTCCCGCCAATGCCATGGCAGAACTTTGCCAAGCTGAAAGAGGACGATGTAAAGGCTATTTACGAGTACCTTAAATCTACCAGGCCGGTTAGAAACCAACCTCCGGTTTCAAAACCACTGATGTAATTAAACAGCTTCGGCCCATTCAATCTCTTTACCAAAAGTCTCACTGATTTCGCATTTCAGCAGTCCGCTGCCTCCGCCAAAGTGAGTAATAACCTTAATGCCCTGGTTTTTAGCCAGGGCATTTTCTTTTATGTTTTTTTCGCAATCCTCCGAAAGGCCGCTGCTCAAAATCACCAGTCCAATGCGTTGGCATTGAATAACATCAACTGCAGCTTCTGCAGAAAACGCGATCACCGGGTGTAGTCCTTTAAACTTATTTATCAACCGTTGCAGTAAAAGAACGATGGCTTCATTCTTCCCAACAATCAATACCTGTGTCGGATTTCCCATGAATTAATGCATAGGAACTTCCATGAGTAAAATTTCAGCATCGTCTGTTAGCGCCTGAACATTAAAAAACTCAATGTCTGAAAGACCAAGTCCATCCCGCGGGTCCAAATCAATCCCGTTCACCCTGAATTGCCCTTTCAACACAAAAACATAAACGCCGTTTCCGGGCTTCTTAATGGTATAGTCAGCGGAAACAGCCTTATCAAAGTTGCCCATGTGGAACCAGGCATCCTGATGAATCCAAACGCCCTCTTCTTCCTTATTAGGAGAAAGAATCTGCTGTAGTTTGTTTTTCCGGTCGGCTTCATTCAGTGTAATCTGGTCGTAACGCGGGGTCGCATTCCTTTTATTCGGAAACACCCAGATCTGAAGAAACTTTACCTGCTGGCCCTTATTCTTGTTGTATTCACTGTGATAAATTCCTGTGCCGGCGCTCATTACCTGAATATCGCCCTTACGGATTACAGCGGTATTTCCCATACTGTCTTTATGCTCCAGGTCTCCCTCCAGTGGAATACTGATGATCTCCATATTATCATGGGGGTGTTCACCAAATCCCATCCCGGCGCTAACGGTATCGTCGTTCAGTACCCGCAGGGCGCCAAACTGAACTCTTTCCGGATTGTAGTAGCCCGCAAAGCTGAAAGTATGGAAGCTTTTCAGCCAACCATGATTGGCAACTCCCCTGGTATTGGCTTTATGTAATACAATGTTTGACATATTCGTTGAATTTAGTAATGCAAATGTCGAATGTTGTCCGGAGATAAATCTTAATATAGATTAAGTAAATGCTGAGGAATAAAGCTGAAATTTATAAAGCATTACATTATATACTAAAAAGAGAACACATGTCTAATATTCAACTGATCATAGAGGAACGGGCTGCGGATATCGGCAATTTTCTGGTGGGTCGGTTACTTCCATTCAGGCAGAAAAGAATGGTGGGCCCATTCATTTATATAGACCATATGGGCCCGGTAAAAATGAGTGAGCGGGAAAACTTTGATGTAAAGCCACACCCACACATAGGCCTGTCAACCTTAACCTATTTGTTTGAAGGATCTATCATGCACCGCGACTCCATTGGCAGTGAAATAGAAATAAAACCCGGAGCCGTAAACTGGATGACAGCGGGAAAGGGCATTGTGCATTCTGAAAGAACACCGGAATACCTTCGCCATTCGCCCAAAAACATGCATGGTCTGCAAATCTGGGTAGCGCTTCCAAAAGAACTGGAACAAATGGAACCCGGCTTTGCCCATATAGACGAGACCGCTATTCCCTCCTGGCAGGACGGGGCAGTGCATTACAAGCTAATTGCCGGGGAAGCATTTGGCCGCACATCCCCCGTTCCCGTTCACAGCAAACTATTTCTGCTTGAGATTAAAAGCAGCATAACACAACCCCTTGATATTGGGCATGCATTGTATGGCGAGTCCGGCTTGTATATTCTGGAAGGCGGCATAGAAAGCAATGGTACCAGTTATGAACCCCAACAAGTGCTGGTTGCTAAAGAGAGTACTTTGTGCAGATTTACTATTCGGGCCAACAGCACCCTTTATATTTTTGGTGGAACACCCTTTCCGGAAGAAAGATTCATCGACTGGAACTTTGTATCCAGCAACAAGGAGCTCATCGCAGTAGCCAAGCAACAATGGGAAGCACAAACATTCAGTAAAATCAAAGGGGAAGAAAACGATTTCGTTCCTTATCCGACCATCAAAAAAATATAATCAGATGACACAGGTACAATCTCACATCGGTAAAGAATTATACAAAGTAACCATCGAATCTCCCTCCGGCAATACAATCATTGCAGACGAGCCAGCCGAACTGGGAGGAAAGGGCAAAGGATTTAGTCCCAAAGAATTATTGATTGCAGCCCTCGCGGCCTGTACCAGTGCTACACTCCGCATGTATGCCGACAGGAAAGCATGGGATCTGCAGGAAGTAAAGATCAATCTGGACCTGCAGAAAGCAGAGGGTGCAGACAAAACCATCATTCACCGAAAAATCATGCTGGTCGGCAACCTGGACGAAGCACAACGGGAAAGATTACTGTATATCGCCAATGCCTGTCCACTTCACAAAATATTAAGCAATCCAATAGAAATCGATACCGTTATTGAGTAATAACTTTGGCTTTTAGCATCCGGAGTTGCTTTCCTGAGCTGGTTTTTTTTCATAGCCAACCGTTCTTTTTGTACCAGTCAATGGTTTGTGTTAACCCCTCTGCCAGCGGATAATCGGGAACAAAGCCCAATTGTTTTAATGCTGTTGCATCTACCGCCCAGTTCTCGGCTTCAAACTCGCTGAGACGTTCCCGGTTAAAAATGGGGGTCCTGCCCTGTAACTGACCGATCCATTCAGACACATGGGCAGCAGCTCTTGCAACAGGTACCGGAACCACCACCGGAAGCGTTTTTTTATTAAGGATTTTCTTGACAATATCATTGAACTCCGGAGCAGGATAATTTAAAGTATCCGATAAAATCAGTCTGTTATTTACAAATGGCTGATCAATAGTTAAATAAACAGCCTTGCAAACATCTGCAACATGAATAAAACTCAGGTCCTGTTTTTTACTGCCGATGTATAATTCCAGGTGGCGGTTCATGGATTGAATCAATACCAGCAGGTCTTTCTCGCGCGGACCGTATACCGTTGTAGGGTGAACAATCACATAAGGAAAATCAGTTACCTGCAATAAAAACTGTTCTGCTGCCAGTTTGCTTTTACCGTAGGCGGTAACAGGGCTTTGTTCTTTTCCTTCATGAATCGGTATACCGGATTTACCGGGCCCATAAGAAGCCAGGCTGCTGATAAAGATAAATTTCTCAGGGACCATTTGGGTATTCACCAGGGCGTTCACAAAACGTTCTGTGTTACCCTGATTCACGTCAAAATATTCCTGCGGAAAGCGGGATTTGGTAAGGCCCGCCGAATGAATAATGTAGTCAAACCTGCCAAAGAGATCAGCCTGTTTTTTGAATTGCTCTTCCAGCACCGCCTGGTTACTGAAATCCATTTCAAATAATTTCAGCTCGGGGTTGGAAAGATAATTTCTGCTGCTCGAAGAGCGAACACCGGCAAAAGTCCGGTAATTTCTATCCAGGGCTTCTTCTACCAGAAAACTGCCAATGAAACCACTGGCGCCGGTAATTAAAATATTTTTCATGAGGACGGTTATTGAAGCTGCTTAATAAAACAACGTCTTCTTTTGTGCTGACGCGCTACATAATGTTCCCAGATAGACTGAACTTTTTCATTTACTTCCAATTCTGGATTGGTTTCAGCGTATTGAATACCAAATTTATTAAAGGCAATATTGGTTTGCTGCATCATCAATGCATTCACCCCTTTGCCCTGGTATTCTTTATCGATGGCCACCAGGTACATATCGGCCTCATCGTTTTTCTTCAGTGCTTTCAACAGGTGAATAAAGCCAAAAGGGAACAAACTGCCTTTGGCTTTCTGAAGCGCAACAGATAAGGACGGCATCGTCAGGCCAAAACCAATCAGTTTATTATCCTTATCGGTGATCAGGGTAACAAAATCCTTCCTCACCATCGAAAAATACATTTTAGTATAGTAAGCAGCCTGCCTGTCGGTTAATTCAACCACGCCGTAAAGTTCCGCATAGGTTTCATTGACCAAGCGGAAAATATCTTTGGCATATGGAAGAATATCCTTTGCTCTTTTCAACCGAACAATATTCAACTGGTATCTTTTCTTCACCAGTTCGGCTATTTTGTTGATGTATTCCGGTGTTTGGCAGGGAACATTCACCCTGTATTCCACCCAGTCAACATCCTTCATATACCCCAGCTCTTGCATCAGTTGAGGATAATACGGATAATTGTAGATGGTAGCCATGGTACTCCGTTCATCATAACCCTCTACCAGCATTCCCTCATAATCAAGGTCAGTAAACCCGAGCGGACCATGCACCGCAGTCAGGTTTTTCTCTTTTGCCCAGGCCTCCACTGTATCCATCAGGGCCCGGACCACTTCAATATCTTCAATGAAATCGATCCAGCCAAAACGCATATAATCGCGCTTCCATTTAGCTACAAAGGCTTTGTTGTAAATTCCGGCAATTCTTCCGACAATTTCATTGTTTTTATAGGCCAGCCAATAGCGCGCCTCACAATGGTCAAAAGCAGGATTAATTTTTTCCTGTAATGTATTTAACTCATCAAAGTTGAGCGGGGGTACAAAATAAGGATGCCCCTTGTATAACCTCAGTGGAAATGCAACGAATTGCCTAAGCTGCTTTTTACTGGTAACTTCAACAATTGTTATACCCATTTATTTTCATTAGAAGGTTGGCTGCAAATTGGCATTGGCATTTCTTGCAACATTCAGTTCTGTGGCCACCAGGTCAATTTTTTCGAGGGCTTTGTCCAGTTGTTCTTTGGTATGCGTAGCCATAATCGACATACGAACCAGGGAAGAGTCACTTTTTACCGCAGGAGAAACCACGGGGTTCACAAAAATGCCTTCCTCAAACAAACGCTGGGTGAATTTGAAGGTAAGGAAGTTATCGCGAATATAAATCGGGATAATCGGTGTTTGAGAATCACCCATTTCAAAGCCCATATCCAACAGCGACTTCACCATATAAGCGGTGTTGCTCCAGAGAGTTTTCAGTCTTTGTGGTTCATTCTGAATCACTTTCAATGCAGCCAGGGCAGCAGCGGCAGAAGACGGAGGAGTGCTTGCGCTGAAGATCATTGGCCTGGCATTGTGCTTCAGGTAATTGATGATTTCCTTGCTGGCAGCAACATAGCCTCCGAGCGAAGCAAGCGACTTACTGAACGTACCAACAATCAGGTCCACTTCATCTGTTAAACCAAAATGATCGGCAGTGCCCTTACCGGCTTCACCCAAAACACCCAGTGAGTGCGCATCATCCACCATTACCAGCGACTTGTATTGCTTGGCCAGGCGAACAATTTCAGGGAGGTTACAAATATCACCTTCCATACTGAAGATGCCATCCACCACAATCATTTTAATTTTATCGGAGTCCACTGTACGCAGTTTCTGTTCCAGGTCCTGCATATCATTGTGCGCATACTTCAACACTTTGGAAAAAGACAAACGGGCACCTTCAATAATAGAAGCGTGGTCCAGTTCATCCAGGAAAAGCACCCCGTTTCTGCCGGTTAAAGCAGAAACCGTACCCAGGTTGGTTTGAAACCCGGTCGTAAAAGTGAGCGCGGCTTCTTTACCTACATGAGCAGCCAGGGTTTCCTCCAGTTCAATATGAACGGAAGAGGTGCCATTCAAGAACCTGGAACCGGAACAACTACTGCCAAAACGATCAATTGCCTCTCTGGAAGCCTTCAACACTTCAGGATGGTTGGTCAGACCCATGTAACTGTTCGATCCGAACATCAGGACCTTGTTTCCGCCGATGACTACTTCAGTATCATTGTTCTCCTCAATAGGACGGAAATAAGGATAAATCCCGGCATCTTTCAATTCGTCGGGCGTAGTAAAATTTTTCAGTTTCTCAGATAAAAGTTCTTGTACCATTCTCCATATGAGTTTAAAATGTACTGCAATGCCCACAGTACGGTTGCGAAAAAACATTGCCGGCCGGATATACCTCCGGCTTTAAAAACGTTCAAAAAAATGTTAATTCGACCAATTAAAATATCTGCAAAGGTACCGAATAAGGACAATTTTATCCTTAACATTTTGGTAATAAACCCCTTTTGCACCACAATAACGGTAAAAAGGGCTAAAATAATATGCTTTGTGGACAATAAACCAGCCGGTTATAATACCCCCAAAAAGGGGGCATTTACGCCTCTTAATCGTCTTTTTAAGGGTTAATTGGTAAGGTTTTTGAAGAAATCCACTACCCCCGTGTCTACATTGTAGACTCCCCCGATGATCCCGATTTCTCCGGAGGAGAAAAGATCACGGATAATAGCACTGCGCTCCAGAATTTCTTCCATGCTGTTCTCCACATTTGCATAAGCCACTTTATCGGGGAATAGAAATTGCTCATCCTCCATTAATAAGGCCTTACTGATGGAGGGCTTAATCAGATCCAGCAAACCGGTAATATGACCATCGGATACACCGGCCTTAGCGCTTTTGATGGCACCGCATTCCGTATGGCCTAAAATCATAAGGACCCTGGAGCCTACATATTTAACTGCATATTCAATACTGGCAAGGATATCATTATTAACAATATTGCCGGCAACCCTGATGCTGAAAAGATCTCCGAGCCCCTGGTCAAAAATCAGTTCTACAGAAGTGCGGGAGTCCATACAACTTAGAATAACGCCAAAGGGAAATTGATTCAATCGGGTTTCATTGATCATTTCAAGATGGTCATGGTCTTTCTGCAGATTGCCAACAAATCTCTCGTTTCCCTGCTGCAATAGTTCAAAACACATTGCAGGGGTCAGGTGTTCCAGGTATTCTTTAGAATGTTTTCTCATTGGTTTTAATTATAAAGTTCCGAACGAAGCAGGTTGATGCAATAATCCGTAATCCATGTACCGGCAACATCAACGTATAAAATATGTGGTTTGTTCTGTTTGTTGATAATCCCTTCTTTAATCCACTCATTGAGCTTAACAGGCAGAACAGCATTTGCCCCAATGGCATGGTTGATGATGCTTTTATTTTTGCGGATTACGTTGGTCAGCAGCAGCACTCCGTTTACAATTGGGTTTATTTTATCATCTTCAAAGTCGTTACAGATTACCGGAGCCTCATCGTTGCTCTGGGTAAGCTGCCAGTCTAGCCGAACCATGTCATTCGGACCTAAAGCGCTGTTACTGCTCAAAGCAGTAAAAAAAGCTTTTTCCTTGTCCAGCAGATTACTGAGATTATTGGTGGCGGCATAAGCTCTTCTGAAATTGATGAAGGAGCTGGATTGATCCGCAATAGAGCAGGTAGGAAAGCGTTTATCGGCATTCTCCGGTACTTCAAAACTGAGGACGACTTTGCCGGCCAGTTTACTAAGTGGAACCTGATCGAAAGAGGAGACATCAGCAGTATAAATGAGGTCGGGACCAATCCACAGAACAAGGCTGTCTTTTAGAGTTTCCAGCGGGGTTTCTTTTTCGCAGAAATGGCTGAAAGTGGTCAAAATAATTTCCTGTTGATTGGTTTGTAAAAAATGCTTAATGGCAAGAGCAACGGTATGAAGTTTTTCACCGTAGCCGCCACCAAGGGCATCTTCCATACAATCTGAAGAAGCATGCTTGGTGTAGAGCATTTTGTTGTAAGTGCCCGCTCTGAAATCGAACATACGAATACCACTGTTCAGTTGTTGTTCAATATTGAGTTTCTGGGTAAGTGTATTGCAATCATTGATAGTTCCTTTCTGCTGGCCGCCGGTAGCGGTCAGGATGCTCATACCGGCATCATGGGCGCCGGGCATTACAATATCCTTCAGTGTTTTATTGCTGGTCGCGGGGCCAATCATGATTTCCATCCACCTGGCGGGCTGATAGTTGATAAGGCTGCTGACCATCAGTTGACCATCCAGTCCGGTATAGGCCAGCACCAGGTGGTTATTATCCAATTGGGTTACTGCTGCGGAGAACCGGGAACTGAAATAAACAGGAAGTTCATTTTGTACGGCCGGTTTTTCCGATTGCTCCACCAGCTTATAGTACATTCTCGTATCCTTCCGGTTGCCTTTCCAGATATACAATAAAGCCTGTTCGTTACGGGGCTGGTAAATAGCCGGAGAAACAGAAGTAACCGAGTTGCCGCTGGTTTGCGCAGCGGACCAGTGGCTGGCTGCGAGGTCAAAATCAGCATAATAGATCAGGTCACTTTTACCATTCCAGCAGAAGCGGGCGGTGGTATTATTCAGCGCAGCAACGTGCGGGTAGTTTTTTGATTTAGCCTGTTGAATCTTTTGCGGGGCAGTTTCTTTAAAACCGCCATTATCGTTCAGTTGAAGAACCGCATACAACAATTCGTCTTTTTTATCGCCATGTGTAGCCAGCAAAAGCTGGTCCCCCATGGAAGCCATGCTGATGCCCTGTGAAAGCTTTTCGGTACCGGTCAATGGAAGTTCATTGATGGTAAACGTTGCCGGTAATGCATCCTTTTGATGGGCTATGTACTGAATCCTGCCCGCTTTGTTGATCCAGAAAACATAAGCCAGGCCATTGAAAGAAACATAACCGGGAGCAAAATCGGAATAAGCTCCGGGAATAAGGATAGCAGCGGCGTTGGCCACAATGCCGCCGGGTTGGTTATTCAGTTTACCCAGCCAGATATCACCCTCCGCACCTGCTTGTTTCCATGCTATAAAACAGTTGCTTCCGAAACTGATGAGGGCGGGTTCGCTATCTGTTGTTGCTTCTTTAAAAACAGCCAATGGCCGGGTAACACTCAAACCCTGTCCGGTGGCGAAAGAATGCAACAGAATGCAGATTAAAAACAACCCTGTTTGGATAATTTTGCGGACCTTCACGCAATTACTTATCAGTATTCTTTGCAGCATGTTAAGATATTGATGATGAAGATTTTGTCCAATACAAACCAACGCTTATGAACAGAATATTTCTTCTTGTTCTCCTTACACTATTCTCTACTGCAAATATAGCCCAGGACGCCAATTACTGGTCATCCGCTTATGGCACAGGGGGTATTATGGTTCCGGGAGCAACCGTTGTAAAAAACGGAGACAGCGGCGTATTGTTCTACAATCCGGCATTACTTGCATTCAATACCAAGAATGCCTCTAATATCAGCGGAAACATTTATAACTTCCAAAGTACCCGGTTTAACGACGGAGCGGGGCTGGGGCTAAGCCTGAAAGCCAATAACGCTAATATTTTACCGGTACTCGCTTCCAATACTATTTATGTGAAGCTGAAAAAGCCGATTACACTGGCCTATGCGCTCATGAGTACACCCATTATGCGTTTTCAGGCATCCCAGAGAAGAGATGGAATGATCAATGCACTGGGTGACGGATACAGCCCGGGTAATGAGTTTTTTGTGGGACAATACGTTCACTCCAATGCCACAGACGAAACAACCGGGTTATTGGCAGTGGGTCAATCCATTACCCCTAAACTGGCAGCGGGAATATCCTTTTCCTTTACCTATCGCAGGCAGGAGTTTCATCATAACCTCAGCCTGAGCGCACTGATCAACGACAATCAATCTTACGACCAGCGACTGGTAAGTGTTCAGGAATATTACCTGATGCACAGCCGGGTATACAACCTGGGCATCAAAGCCGGTCTTTCTTATGAATTAAATCCCAAGCACCATTTAGGATTACTGGTATCGCTGCCTAATATTCATTTGTCCGGAAAAGGAGATCTGATCATGGAATATACCGTAAACAACCTGAGGCTGGCCAATGATGAAGTTTTCCTGATAGCCAGCAGCAAACAAACCAAGGTTAATTCCAGGTGGAAAACACCATTGAGCGTTGCAGGCGGATACGCCTATGATTACGGCAAGGGGCAATTGTATTTTTCAGCAGAATATTTTGCCAGAATCAAAGAATACAACGTACTCACTCCAAGAAATGAATTTTTTGTACGGCCGGATACGGGTTTATCAAAAAGGTTTTCCTCTTCCATGATGCAGATGAAAAGTATACACAAGTCGATACTGAATTTCTCTGTTGGGGCCAGTTTCCCGATTAAAAAATCCATTCAGGGTTATGCATCGCTCAGAACCGACTTTAATTATTCAGATGAGCCCAACTTTAAGGACGAAGATGGATACCGGTCCAATACCGCAACATGGAATCTATACCATATGCAGCTTGGAACCAATTTCAGGAAAAGGAGGTTCAATTTAAGGGCAGGGCTATTATTTTCATACGGACATATCAGCAAAAGTGAGCAAATGGTCAACTTCGATGAGCCAACAGATAATGGTTATCTGGAAGGAACGATCAAGAATATCAGCGCCAGCAGGTTTTCTGCAGGATTGATGCTTGCGTATATTCATAACTTCTAGCAGCGATTATTGCTTCGGGTCGTACAAAACCTTATCTGGTATTTGCTTCTGGGCAGCTGCCCCCATTTTTTTAAGTTCTTCCATGCGACTCACCAGATTTCCCCTTCCTGTGCTCAGTTGTTTAAAGGCCTGCTCATATGCACCCTGGGCATCGCCCAGTTTTTTGCCCACATCTTCCATGCTGGCGATGAAGCCGACAAACTTGTCGTACATGGCGCCGGCCTTTTCGGCAATTTCAATTGCATGGAGGTTTTGTTGTTCAACTTTCCACAGATCGGCAATGATTTTTAAAACCGCCAGCAAATTGGTGGGGCTAACCAGCATGATTTTTTTGTCGTAAGCATATTTCCATAGCAGGGTATCTTTCTTGACCGCTTCCAGAAAAGCAGGCTCAACCGGAACAAAGAGCAATACATAATCCAGGGCTTTCGCGTATTTTGGATAGTTCTTTCTGCTCAATCCGTCAATATGCGCGCGCAACGACAACAGGTGCAGATCCAGCGCACGTTTACGATCCTCTTCCGTTTCACCATTGATGTACTGCTCCCAATGCACCAGTGAAACTTTAGAATCTATAATGATGGTTCGCTGGTCGGGATAATACACCATTACATCGGGCTGTAATCCTTTTCCCTGATCATCTTTAATTACCTGTCCGGAAGCATCCCTGATGAATTCCTGGGTTACAAACTCTCTTCCTTTTGCAAGACCGCTTTTCTCCAGAATACCTTCCAGCAACATCTCCCCCCAGTTGCCCTGAACCTTATTGTTCCCCTTGAGCGCAGTGCTGAGGTTATTGGCTTCCTGGCTTACCTGCAGGCTCATCTGTACCAGCCGGTCAATTTCCTTGCCCAGGCTGAACCGTTCCTTGGATTCTTTGTCGTAGGTTTCTTCCACTTTTTTCTTAAACTCGCCAATCTCCGTTTTTAGAGGTGTCAACAACGCTCCCAGTTTTTCTTCGCTTTTGGCAGATAAATGATTGGACTGATCGGTCATGATGCGCCGGGCAATCTCAGCAAATTCCAGTTTTAATTGGTCATTCAGTTTTTCAGCACCCTGATTGGCGGCAACAATGGCCTGCTGTGCCGTTTCATATTGGGTTTCGGCCCTGGAAACCCTTGCCAGTAACTGCTCTTTTTCTGCCTGCAGTTTTGCCTGGATCGTCAATTGTTCCTGCAATTGAGCCTGCTGATGTTTCAACTGCTCCCGCAACACAACCAGCGTGCCTGCCTGTTTAAATTTGGCATAAAACAGGGTAGCCAGAACAGCAAGCAATACAACGCCGGCACTAATTATTAATACAACAGGATCCATCATGAAATAAAATATTAAACATTATTGTTTATACACTACACCATCCTTCATCACAAATAAAACCTTTCTGAGATCGGAAATATTGACAGAAGGATCGCCGGAAAAAACAGCAATATCCGCTTTTAGTCCGGGTTGGATCCGGCCAATTTCCTTATCCAGTTTAAACGCCCCGGCATTTACACTGGTAGCGGCTTTCAATACCCGGATTGGATCCATGCCATAGTTGACCATTAACTCCATTTCCAGCACATTCTGCCCATGGGGAAACACACCCACATCGCCTCCCATACCAATCAAAACGCCCGACTCCATCGCCAGATTAAAATTCTTCTTTTTAACCCGGATATTCTCCGGTTCGGGTTCTGTTCCTTTCTTCCATCCCTTGTATTGGGTGGTGGATTCAGTAGCTGCCAGCGTAGGTATATATACAGTGCCATGTTCTTTCATCAACTTACAGGTTTCGGCATCCAATAAATCTCCATGTTCAATGGTAACAGCTCCGGCCAGTACCGCACGCCTGATGGCTTCGCTGGTTTTAGCATGGGCAACCATTACCCGGCCGCTGCTTTGTGTAACCTCGTTGATCAGCTTTAACTCGTTTAAAGTAAACGTAGGTTGTGTTTCATCGTTCAACCCCCAGCGGTAGTCTGCATATACTTTTATAAAGTCTGCGCCCTTGCCGATCTGATCGCGCACAACCCTCGGCAGGTCGTTCCCGTCAGCAGGTTCTGCCCCTGGCATAATTTGCTGATCGTAGTCGTATCCTTTAGGGCCATAAGAACCCGTAGCAACGATCGCTCTTCCGGCCACCAGTAAACGCGGGCCGGGAATAATGTTTTCATCAATTGCTTTTTTGAGCGCAACATCCGCATAACCCGCACCCTCCGATCCGAGATCTCTTGCAGTGGTAAATCCGGCGAGTAAGGTTTGCCTCGCATGCACGGTAGCGCGAACAGTTCTGTAGGCATCGGTTTCTTTCAGCACCTGGCTGTCCCAATCCTTCAGGTTGTATGCATACAGCAGCATATGCGAATGACCTTCAATCAAGCCCGGCGTAATGGTGGCATTGGGGTAGTTGATCCGTACAGCGTTGTCGGGAACGCTGATGCCCGACCTGGGTCCGGCCGCAACAATTTTATTTCCCTGCACCAGTACAGCCCAGTTCTGGTGCATTTCTTCACCATCAAAAATGTTCGGAGCAGTCAGGTAGAAGGTGGATTGAGAAAGGGCCCGGCCGGAAAACAGCAAACAGGTCAACCCAATGATTGTGTTTTTTACAGAGATAAGCATAACAGCAATTTACGCCATTCTGCTTACCTTACAGGCATATTCTAACATCATGATCAAGCGCATATTCTACTTCCTGTTACTGGTTGTAATCGTAATTATTGGCATATTGTTATTCAATACCTTCCGGTTCGGGAAGTCTATAATAGCCACGCAAAAAACGGTTGCCGTCCCGGTCGCATCCGGCGATGCAGCCAGGCATTTAAGCGAGGCCATTCAAATCAAAACGATCTCCTTCGGTGATACCCTGGCCATCGATACCGCATCGTTTACACAATTCCGTGGTTTTATGGAAAACAGTTACCCGGTGATCCATCAAAAACTGGAGCGGCAAATTTATAACCAGTTCAGCTATGTATACACCTGGAAGGGAAAAGATACCAGCCTGCAACCCTATGTATTGATGGCGCATATGGATGTAGTTCCTGTTGAAGCGGTAGCGGAAAGCAAATGGACACATCCTTCTTTCAGCGGACTTATCCTCAAAGACACTATCTGGGGAAGAGGTGCGGTAGACGACAAATCTTCGGTGATTGGCATTATGGAAGCAGTGGAGCAACTCCTGAAAGAAAACTATACGCCCGAAAGAACCATCTATTTATGTTTTGGCCACGATGAGGAAATCTCTGGTAAAAGAGGTGCAGGTACTTTTTCAAAATGGTTCAGGGAAAAGAATATCAGGCCTGCATTGGTATTGGATGAGGGCGGCCGTATAGACCGCGAACATTTTGAAAGAGTGAAACGCCCGGTAGCCGTGATCGGAACAGGAGAAAAAGGATATGTAAACATAGATCTTACGGTAGAGATTCCGGGAGGGCACTCTTCCATGCCGCTGGCAGAAACGGCAATCGATATCTTGAATCAATCCATCGTAAAAATAAGGGCAGGCCAGATGCCGGCAGTTATCACACCATCCATTCAGGAACTATTAAACAGAACAGGTTCGGCAGAGCCATTCATGAACAGAATGGCGCTCAGCAATTTGTGGTTATTCAATGGAATGCTGCTGAAGGAACTGGAAAAAACCAAGGAGAGTAACGCCATGATACATACCACCATCGTTCCAACCATTATAAAGGCGGGCATCAAAGACAATGTAATTCCTTCTGTTGCCAAAGCAACCCTCAACAGCCGGATACTTCCCGGACAGACCAGTGAGGAAGTGGTGAACTATGTGAAAAAAGTGATTGACGACGAAAGGGTCAGTGTAAAAAAGCAGACCATTTCATTGATGGAGCCCTCACCAACCAGCCCCTTCAACGGGCCGGCTTTTAAAAAGGTAGAGCACATCACGTATAAGATTGTACCGAATGCCATCGTATCACCATTTCTGCTGATTGCCGCTACAGATTCCAGGTATTTCCGAGGTTTCAGCGATGCGGTATTAAATTTTTCCGCTATGCAGGACCCCAAAGGGTTTCATGGTATTGATGAACGCATCGGTGTTTCGGATCTGAACAGAATGATCTTTTTCTACCGGATGCTCATAACCGAATAGGCTGCACAGAGGCTAAAAACAGCATCTTTAAAATCAGTACCTTCGAAATCCTTCCTGATGAAAAGAGTATTGGTTATACTGCTGTTTGTTACGGCCTCATTGGTTACTTCTGTTGCAGAAGCACAGGTCATGTGCGGATATGACCTGGAGAAAACAGATACGGCCCGGGCAAAATTGCACAGGGCGGCAGAGGAAAAACTCCATCAACAGATCAGGACACAGATACTTAAGACCAGGCAGGCACAACTGGAGCAGGGGCAGGTCAGGAACAATGCCGCCATCGTCAAAAGAAACGATGCCGGACCTGCTGTTATACCACCGGTAGTGTACATCCCTGTGGTATTTCATATTATCAGTGAAGATCCTTTTGCTGTTACAGATGCAATGGTACAGGCCGCAGTGGACGACCTCAACAAAGCCTATGCACACCAGGATGCTTATAGCGTAGACACATTGGGAGCGGATACCCGTATACAATTCAAACTGGCGCTACGTGCCCCGGATGGCGGAAAATCAAATGGTATCAACCGCATCAAATCTTATTATGAAACCATGGATGTGGACCTGGAAGATGCGGCAGTAAAGGGCCTGATCAACTGGGATCCCTCCCGGTACGCCAATATCTGGGTAGTGAAAAAGATCAATGGAGAAATACAACCCAGTACATTTGAATGTGGTACATGGACCAGAAAAGCCTATGGTGGATATGCATCTGCCGGCGAAGGTATGGTGGTGAGCGGATTGGTCACCTCCATCATAGCGCATGAAATGGGGCACTACCTGTCGCTGCTGCACACATTTCAGGGAACCAATTGCCTGAACAATAACTGTACAACCGATGGAGACCAGGTATGTGATACACCCCCTGATCGCAGTGTACTTGGGTCCTCCTGTACCGATCCGGAAAACTCCTGCAGCACGGATACACTCTCCGGCCCCTTTACAGAAGACAAGCGCGACAATATCTCCAACTTCATGGATTATGGAACCAGTTGCCCAACCGTGTTTACGCCGGGACAGGGGGAAAGAATGCGGGCATTTCTGGAAGTCTTCAACGGAGGAAGTTTATTGTTGAGTAATGGCGCAACAGCGCCCTGCACAGATGCTATCAATGCATCGTATGCCGTAACGGCCAATCCATATCCCGAAACAGGCACCGAGGTAAGTTTTACCAATGTTTCCACGGGAGCAGATCACTACGAATGGTATGTAAAGAATACCGGCACCGGTATTGAAAGTATGGTTAGTACGGCCAACCATTTCAAACATATATTTACAACCGCAGGAACCTATGCAGTAACACTCAGGGCATTGAACGCAACGGGGACCTGCAACAGCAGTTATTACACAAAAATTACCGTGAACTGCGGAACAGTTGCAAGGTTCTCTCCCGATAAAAGGATCGTGGCATCCAAAACAGGAATTTATGAAGACACCGTAACCTTCAAAAACAGTTCGCACAATGCAGACAGCTATGAATGGTATGTAAGAGACAACGGAACGGGTGTGGAGCAGATGCTGAGCACAGCAACCGACCTCAGGTATTCATTTCCCCAATCGGGCAATTACAGCATCTGGTTGAAGGCAACAAAAGGCGCCTGTACATCTACATCGGGCACCTTTAATCTGAGCGTAACGGAGGCAACCAGTGATGCAGTACTTGAACTCTATTCGGTGAACTGTTCCGATAACGAGAACATCCGGGTGT
This sequence comes from Sediminibacterium sp., assembly GCA_035254545.1. Taxonomy (GTDB): domain Bacteria; phylum Bacteroidota; class Bacteroidia; order Chitinophagales; family Chitinophagaceae; genus Sediminibacterium. Next base: position 100,880 of record DATFAP010000026.1, read on the forward strand.
ATTTCGGAATCCGGAATTTGGGAGTAGATACAATACCCGCAGGAACTACCGTGCGATTTTACGATAAAGCGCCCGCTCATCCGGATCGAAAGGAACTCAGCAGCCTGTTCAAAACAAGCATGGATATCCCCGGAAATTGCATCGTCGGTTTTGTACATATTGTAAAAGCAGAAAGACACAGGCAGGATTCAATCTATCTGATCCTGGACGAAGAAAACACCGTTCAGGAAATCAGCAAAGCCAATAACCAGAATCACCGGTTTCTGTTTCAACCCACCCGGAGCATCACACCCAACAATGTAACGGTGCTGGTCAACAGCACGCAGAACCTAAGGTTGAACCATGCACCCGATCTGCTGACATCTCTTGTATGGACCAGCAATATCGGCAGTATCAATTGCCCAAGCTGCGCAAACACCTCCATGAAAATACTGGACACCACCTATTTGAAAGTAAAGACCATCACACAATATGGTTGTGAGGATTCCACAACAGCAACCATCCGTGTATATCCAAACGATTTAAAGGTAAGTGAGCCCCAAATATATTGCTATAGAAACAACGACAGCATATTGGTGAGCTCCCGGCTCTGTTTGCTGAATGGATATGAACAGCTAAGGAAGCATATCAAAATACAGTATTACGACAGAATCAAAACAGCGGCAGGAGCAGTACTATTATATGAAACCATCCTGGATGCCACAACCCCTTTTACCGGAAGCTGCGCAACCATCACGCATTCCTTTGCCCGACAAGGAGCCACCACTGTTTACGCTTATTTCAACCCGGACGGCAACATTTTTGAAGAGCAGACGGCTAATAATATGGTGAATATGTCATACCTCGTTTATTCCATCGCAGTGCCCGAAACAGCCATTTCGGTGTACAGGGGAGAGCCCTATCCCTTATCCATCTTTCAGTATGGCGAGCCGGTAACCGATATCCGATGGACACCTGCGTTTGCCATGGATTGTACAGATTGTTTATCGCCCATATTAAAGACCAACAGCTCAACAGTTATTAAAACCGTAGCCACCAGTAAATATGGTTGTGCCGATTCCACTTATATTTCGGTGAACGCTTATTTCCGGTCGCATCTTGCATTACCGAATGTGTTTACTCCAAACGGGGATGGCAACAACGATTATTTTTATGTAATTGCCGGAAAGGAGGTAACACAGGTAAAACTGTTCAGGATCATGAACCGCTGGGGAGCAACAGTATTCAACAGTACCAACGCATTGCCCAATAGTTATACAGATGGGTGGAACGGAACCTATAACGGAAAGCCGGCAGAAGAGGGGACTTATATATACCAGGTTATTGTACAACTGAGTAACGGAACCACAGAAACATACAAGGGAAATATTACACTTGTCAGATGATGCAGCAGCAACATATCAGATTCATACGGGTAATACTGGCCCTGATGTTGATATCATTCCTGCATCAGGGGGTTATTGCACAGGACCCGCAGTTTTCACAATTCTTTTCCTCACCGCTAACACTGAATCCTGCACTAACAGGAAACTTCAACGGAACCATGCGTGCCGTGGCCAATATCCGTTCCCAGAACGCAGACTACGCCAATGCATATAATACCAAAACCGCATCGGTAGACTTTCATCTGTTTGGCAAACAGATCAAACAAAACGACCAACTTAGTATGGGCGTACTCCTGCTATCAGATCAAACCGGTAACAGGATAATCACCCAAAACAACCTGGGTCTGTCGCTGGCATACATGAAGGGATTGGACGAAGAACAGAAAAGATCCGTTACACTGGGATTTCAAGTGAATTACGGTAATAAGCGGTTCAATGCCGCCAATGCGCAGTTTGAAGACCAGTTGACTCCCGGAGGTTTTACAAATCCCAGCGGGGATATGCTATTGTCTAAAAACCTGACCCGGTCGGCTGTTGATGTAAACGCGGGCATGCTATACCAGTATACCCCTACTACCGAGAACCATTATTATATAGGTGTATCCCTGTTCAATATACTCGGATCTCAAAAAGGGTTTGGTGATAACGTTACGATCGCCGGCCTGAGAAAAAGCATACACGGCGGTATGTACAGCCCGATGGGATACAACGGCACCCTGCATGCAAGTTTTCATCTTCAGCAGCAAAAGAATTTTAATCAGATGCTGATAGGCGGCGCCTATAGTCATTTCATAAAAGACGCCCTGCGTTCATATGTAGAACTCTATTTCGGTGCATGGTACCGGACCGATCAAACCCTGATCCCCTATATAGGTGTAGAATGGAATTACTGGAGACTGGGCTATACCAACGATATCAGTTTCAGCAGGCAGATCACTGCCGGCCAGTTGCGCCACTCAAATGAAATATCCCTGTATTATCCATTGAACAAAGACAAAAGCCTGCTAAAATACAAATGTGGCATTTTTTAGGCCGTCTGGGTCAAAAACAAAAGGAGCCTCTTTTCAGACGCCCCTTTGTTTTGTCAATTTACCTAAACTTAACTATTTGAATCAAACATGAAAAAACCTCTTCGTTTTTCTGAAACAAAAGTACATCCGGGAGGGGGTACGGAACAATGAGGAAGAACAGACCAAAATATGATCTTAAGCAGGTTTTTGACAAGAAATTTATTCCCGCAACAGCCCATTTCACATGGTTACTTTGTTGGCCAATTAACAATTCTCAGGTGCTTTACCCAAAACAGAATACAATCTTCAACATTTTTAAAGAAACGCCCTTTTAAAACCGGTTTCCTGTAATAAGCTGATTTTCAATCAACCGCAGTTTTCGAATATTCATTTTATCAGTTTACACTTCAAAAAAACGGTTTACATCCATTGTAAACAACGCATTTGCAGAGTTTAAAGACTACCTTGTACTGTTGCCATTGTATATTTAACCAATACGCAGCAAAATGAAACTCTATATTAAGTACATGGTTAGCCTTCGTTGTAAAATGATGGTGAAAGAGGAACTTAAAAAACTGGGGATACATTATGCTATTGTGGACTTGGGTATGGTAGATCTCCTGCAAAACATTACAGAGGAACAACGCGCCGCATTTAAAACCAACCTGCTTGCTTCCGGTCTGGAGCTGTTGGAGGACCAGAAAAGCATTCTCATTGAGCGCATCAAGAACATCATCACGGAAATGATTCACTACTCCGACGAACTGCCAGATACCAACTATTCGGAATACATCAGCAAAAAAACCAGGCACGACTACACCTACCTCTCCAATATCTTTTCTGAAGTAAAGGGGATTACCATTCAGCAATTCATCATCATGCATAAAATTGAGCGGGTGAAAGAGCTGCTTCTATACGACGAACTCAATCTCACAGAAATATCCTACAAACTACATTACAGCAGCGTTGCCCACCTGTCTAACCAGTTCAAGAAAGTGACCGGCCTATCCCCATCCTATTACAAGAAGCTCAAAGAGAAGCGTACAAAAAACCTCGAGAACCTGTAAAACATACAATTATTCACAGGGCTTATGTAATGCCGGGCATTGCAATAAGGTGCACTTTTATGCTTCCCATCGTCTCATTCCATCATTCTACCGAAAATGACTAACATCCAAGATAACATTGAGCTTGAAAAATCAAAGGCGCATATCATTGTGCAAATCATTGAATATATCCCCAATGCTGTTTTAAGCAAAACAATCATTAAGAAGATCACGGGTAATATCACCATATCTTCTTTAGATGCCGGGGAAGAGTTGGCCGAGAAAACAACACCCTTCGATACCTACATCCAGATTATAGATGGGGCTGCTGAACTATCTATTCTCGATAAGACATATCACCTGAAGCCAGGAGAGGGCATTATCATACCAGCGCATGCCAAACATAATTTCACAGCCGAGAAAAAATTTAAAATGTTAAGCACAATCATCAAAAGCGGATATGAAGAATAAAATAAATCTATAATAATCAATGTTTCTTATGTAAGAAAATTGGGAGTGAAAGGGCTCAACTTTACAACCAATCAATAATACATAAAATGACAAACGAAAATGTAAAACCAACAGTAGTGCCATTTAAAGTAAAGGGAGACTGGTCTATTCAGGCAGGAAAATTAAAAGAAAAGTTCCCCGATCTTACAGACGACGACTTGAAATTTGAAACCGGCAAAGAAGCTGACCTGTTAAGTAAACTTGGAAAGCGACTGAACAAGAACCTGGAAGAAACCACAGCCATTCTTGAAAAAGAAATGCATTAATTACAAAACGGTAAAATACCGTTTCAATACATCTTTCATTTACAGTTGGGGTTATCGGGCACAGGCTTTAAGCGCCTGTGCCTTTTTTACTCCGCTTATTATTAATTTAAAACGCTCTTTATCATGAACAACCTACTCTATGTTATCGCCGTTGTATTGGTTATTGTCTGGGCGGCCGGTTTTTTCGCATACAACGCGGGCCAGATTATACACGTTTTGCTATTGATTGCCATCATTGCCATTATCCTGAGAGTTATCAGGGGCAGAAATGCACTATAAATGATGGCTCAGAAGCACCTTCCCCTTTAACAAACGAACCAATTAATCATTATTTATGAAAACACAATACATAATCATCGCTTTATTAATCAGCCTGTTTTTTTCTGTGGAAAACAGTTCCGCACAATCTTATAAGACGGCTGCAGGGCTCAGGTTTGGTGGACTTACAAGCGGTCTTACCATTAAACATTTTACCAATAGCAATACCGCTTTGGAAGGAATCCTGAGCATAGGCCGGAAAAGCGTCCTCATTACGGGTCTGTATGAGCGCCATGCTCCTGCCGGCAAGAACAGTTCATTGCGTTTTTTATATGGCGCCGGTGCTCACCTTGGTTTTTTTCAGGATGGCGGCAGCTACTACTACAATAATAGCAGAATATATACATCCACAACCGTAATAGGCATTGATGGTATTTTGGGGTTGGATTATAAATTCAATAAAGCGCCTGTTAATATTAGCATGGACATAAAACCTTTTATAGATTTCTTTGGCGGCAATTACATTTATTTTGATGGAGGTATCAGTTTGCGATACACGTTCTAAATATTTGTCCAGGTAAATTCATTGATATGTTGTTACATCAATGACCCATGCTACAATATGTGATACATGCAATTTTAACAGGAAAGTGTGTAATAGTCAGCCGTTCAATAAGCACCACCTTTACAAAACTGATACTACCTAATAAAAGGTTGTCATCAATTTTCTCTTATGAAAAAATTACTATTTCAAACATGCTTTCTTTTGTTGCCGTTGCTTATGACCACAACAGGAATACTTGCACAAGACACAACTAACCGCTCCAATATGGAGGTGGCTCCTCCTCTTTTTTCGGGCAATAGCGGATTCAAAACATGGTCCTTTGGCATACACGCCGGAGCCATGGCGCCCTTTTCTGCTTTTGGCGGCAGGAATGATTTTTCAAAATGGGAGCCTTCACTCGGGTATGGCGGATATGTCAAAGCACAGGTATCACATGCGCTGGGGCTCCAGGCGGATTTCCTGAAGGGAAAACTAAAAGCGAACAACGATAAATTATGGGCCGGTGCTCCGCCGGTTAGCCCCTACAAATCTTTTGAAACAGATGTGCATTGGGCCGCTAGTCTAAGCCTGGTTCTGACACTGGGTAATATCAACTGGTCTCAGCTCCACACAGCCATACAGCCCTATATTTCATTGGGTGGTGGTGCCATCAACTTTAATCCGACCCTGGTTACATCAAGCGGCACCTCAGTCAATTTTGAACCTTCCGGCAGTATCACCAGGTTTTATGCACCGTTGGGAATGGGTTTTAAAGCCAACCTTTCCAGAAATATCAACCTCGACCTCGGTTATACCGTTGGTTTTGTGGATGGAGATAACCTGGACGGTTATTATAAAGAGCCCTATATCAGTGATAAATTCTCCTATGGACATATTGGCCTTGAATTCTCATTAGGAAAAAGGAATAAGGCCCAACTGGCCAAACACAATGCTCCGGCACAACTTGCCGGCAACATGAGAGAGGCTGATGATGCAATGAAGGCCTCGCTTGCTGCCAGTGAAGAACGTTATAACAACAGGCTCGCCGAATTGAGTGGATTACAAAACGAGCTGAATAGTATGAAAAAAGATAGTGATGGAGATGGTGTTAGCGATTACTTTGATAAATGTCCGAATACCCCTCGCTCCGAAAAAGTAGATGGAGCGGGTTGCACACTTCCGGTAGTAACGGTTAAAAAAGATACTACCTATATCATTACCGAAGCAGACAGGCAGATTGTGAGTGAGGCCATTCGTAATCTTGAATTTGATTTTGCGAAAGCATCTATCAGGGCACGATCTTTCCCTTACCTGAACCGCGTTGCAGAACTGCTGACTCAAAAAGGCATCAACCTGAAACTGGCCGGACATACAGACAACGTGGGGTCCGATGCTGCCAATATGATCCTCTCCAGAAACAGGGCAGAATCAGTAAAGCAATACCTGATAAGCCAGGGCGTAAATGGATCTCGTATTGAGGCCATAGGATATGGTGAAAGCCAGCCGGTGGCCAGCAATAAAACAGCCGATGGTCGTCAAAAGAACAGGCGCGTTGAGTTTACAATTTATTAAGTATTTTCCTTGAAAATAAAAAATCCCCGAAATGACCATCGGGGATTTTTTATTTGTTTTATCTGATATGACCAATGCCACCATCAACATGCAATACCTGGCCGGTTATTCAGCAACTTTGGGGGCTCTTAACAAGAATGCTGCTGTATCAGCGATATCCATATCCAGGCCAATTCTTTTAACGGATGTCTTTGAGCAAACGATCAGATAATTATTCATGCAGCTAACAACAACTAAACGATGGTTTTGTTTTTTGAAAGTGGATTTACTCCATCTTCAGCCTGCATTCCAGCGTTCAAATTATATGTCCACTCAATGAAACATTGGTTAAAAGCACAGGCGCGTATCCCGGAATGAGGAGTGAACATGCTCCGGAATCTACACAATAAGACGAAATCAAAATTCCCGTAGAATATAGCTTGTACTACGGCCTCCTGCATCTTCTTTGATCAATATGCCTTTGTCCATCAGGTCGCTTATATCGCGCAAAGCCGTATCCGCAGAAGATTTGGTGCTCTTTGCCCATTTCGAGCTACTAAGTTTTCCGTCAAAGCCATCAACTAATCTATTTAGCATGAGCTTTTGACGGTGATTCAGTTCAACCCCGGCAAGGCTTTCCCAGAAACGTGCTTTACGATGAACACCTTTCAGCGTGTCTTCTACTTTATCAAGCGACCGGCCCAGGCATTCAAGAAACCATTCAAGCCAGGGCGTGATATCAAGATCGCCTTTTTGTGTGTTCTCTAAAATTGTATAATAAGCATTGCGTTCGATCCGGATCTGCGCCGACATACTGTAAAAGCGCTGAGGCGTTTCATCGGCTCTCGCAAGTTGCATATCTGCGATAGCCCGTGCAATTCTGCCGTTGCCATCTTCGAATGGGTGGATGGTCACAAACCATAGATGGGCGATTGCCGATTTAAGAACCGGGTCTATCTCTTGCCTGGCATTAAACCATTTGAGGAACGCTCCCATTTCATCCGGCACGTTGGAGGCATCCGGTGCCTGAAAATGTACTTTCTCTTTACCGAACGCGCCGGATACGACCTGCATCGGCCCGTTTTTTCCGGTGCGCCAGTCACCAACGGTGATTTTGTACATACCACTTCGTCCGGTGGGAAACAAAGATGCCTGCCAGCCGAATAAGCGCTCATCCGTTAGTGGTTGGGCATAGCGCTGGGTAGCGTCCAGCATCATTTCAACAACACCTTCTACGTGTTGATCTACAAGCTCTACGCCCGCGACTTCCATAACGAGACGGCGGGCAATAGAAGAACGTACCTGGTCAGAGTCCAGCATCTCTCCTTCGATCTCGCTTGATTTCAGGACATCGAGGGTCAGGGTTTCCAGTACCGCTTCTTCGCGCATGGAAAAACCCAGGGCTTCCATGCGTCCTAACAGTTTCCCCTGCCTGTACCGGATATCGGCAAGACGCGTGGCGAGTTTTTCACTATTCCATGTAAATTGGGGCCATTCAGGATGTTCGTGAATATACATAGGCCAATCTCCGCTATTCATGCGGTGAATATACGCCATATTTGCCGCATGCCCACGATATTTTCCGCTTTTTTTGCGGCGAATAAGCCCGCTATTCACCGCATACCTTTATTTACAAACAGGTTTTAGCCGAAAAAGTCGCCATTTCTGGCGGCTTGATCGGGAAGAGCTCAACAAATAAACCGTACTGTTTTTGGGGAGCTTACCCTTTGAACAAACACCCTGAATGTATCATAAATAGACAGCATTCCTATCCAAATGCTGCAAAAGATCTATCGCCATTCCTCTGTCACCACGACTATCGGCTAGCAGGCGAACTTCGTTCACAGGGACACGGACGAAGCCTTGGGGCCGTACTTTCGGGAAAGTTAAAGAAATATGCGTTTTTGGATATTTATGGGTATAAATATGGGTGTTTGTTGATTTTTGGGTATTTTTGGGTAATAATACGGGTATGAATATAGAAAGCCTAAAAATAACCCCTGAAATACTCTCCCTAATCGCTGAAATAGACGAGTTCAAGGGAGCATGGCGAGCATTGGGGCAACTAGCCCCGGAACAGCTATCCTCACTCAAGAAGGTCGCCACGATTGAGAGCATCGGTTCTTCTACCCGTATTGAAGGAAGCAAGCTGACTGATAAGGAAGTCGAGGTTTTACTTTCCAATCTGGAAATACAAAAATTCGAGACGCGGGATGAACAGGAGGTCGCCGGGTACTCTTCCGTCATGAACCTGATCTTCCAGAGCTACGCCGATATTTCCCTTTCGGAAAACTATATCCAGCAACTCCACTCTGTCCTTCTGCAACACAGTGAAAAAGACTACTGGCACAGGGGCAATTATAAGAAGTCTCCAAACCATGTGGAGGCTTTCGATGCCCAGGGCAAAAGTCTTGGTATTGTCTTTGAAACAGCAAGTCCTTTTGAAACCCCCATCAGGATGCGCGATCTTGTTGAATGGGCGGCGCAGGCATATGCGGATAAGAAACTTCACCCCCTCCTTATAACAGCTATTGTTATTGTCGAGTTTTTAGCGATACACCCTTTTCAGGATGGTAACGGCAGATTATCGCGCGTACTGACTACATACCTTCTTTTGAGAGAGGGCTATCATTATGTGCCGTACAGTTCTCTTGAGGCCGTCGTAGAGCAAAGCAAAGAAGGCTATTATCTGGCGTTACGCCAAACACAAGGAACCCTGAAAAACGAAAATCCGGATTGGCAACCGTGGGTCTTATTTTTCCTTCGCGCATTGCGACATCAGAAAAAAAGACTAGAAGCGAAAGTTGAGCAGGAAAATCTTTTGCTCATGCAGCTTCCCGAGCTATCGTTACAAATTCTTCAGTTTGTGAAGTCGAGAGGAAAAGCAACAATCAGTGACATCGTTACTGTGACAAATGCCAATCGCAACACGATCAAGAAGCATCTGGAGACACTTGTCGATACAAAACGCCTTCAAAAAAATGGTGTTGGGAAAGGGACTTGGTATTCTTTATAACGGAGTTTTAAATAGTTTAATTTACAGACCCCAAAATTGCAGTTTTACACAAAATAGAAAAGAGATGCTGAATTAGCCAACCTCAAACGATTAAAGGGGTTCTTGTCAAACAGCTATGGATGGGATTAAAGCATATTTGTTGTACCAAAGAAAAAGGCGACTATGATTTTTAGATCATAATCGCCTTTTTTAGTGGTGGTGTGGGCCGGGATCGAACCGGCGACACAAGGATTTTCAGTCCTTTGCTCTACCAACTGAGCTACCGCACCTTCCTTTCCGCCCGTTTTTCGGGATTCAGTGTGGCTCAACTTGTTACCTTGTTTTACCGTCCTGAACTTTCGGGGCTGCAAATATAGGGAGCCGATCGCTTATTCACGCATTATCCACGTTTTTTTTATGGAATTTGCGAAAATCCTCGAAGGGGTCAAAAAATTTTAGAATTCACAGTTCTTTGGAGTCCTCGCAAACGCAATCACGTCGCGGATATTGGTCATTCCGGTCACAAATTGCACCATCCGTTCAAAGCCCAATCCAAATCCGGCATGGGGTACGGTTCCAAAGCGGCGGGTATCCAGATACCAGCTCATTTCTTCCGCAGGAATATGCATATCCCTCATGCGTTGTTCCAGTTTGTCCAGGCGCTCTTCCCGCTGGCTGCCACCCACAATCTCTCCAATACCGGGAGCCAGGATATCCATAGCCGCTACGGTTTCTTTACCGGGCTCACATCCGTCGTTCAGGCGCATATAAAACGCCTTGATGGCTGCAGGGTACCCCGTAACGATCACCGGCTTTTTAAAATGTTTTTCTACGAGGTAGCGTTCATGCTCGCTCTGCATATCAATACCCCAGCTAACATCATATTTAAACTTCTTCTTTTTATATGCCGGACTGTCGAGCAAAATGGCGATAGCCTCGGTATAGGTGATTCTTTCAAATTGGTTGTTGAGCACAAAATTCAGTTTCTCCAGCAGCCCCATTTCAGCGCGCTCGTTCTGTGGCTTCTGTTTTTCTTCCTCTGCCAAACGCTGATCCAGGAATTCCAGGTCCTCTTTATTATGCTCCATAGCGTAACGAATCAGGTATTGAATAAATTCCTCCGCAAGGTTCATATTGTCTTCAATATCGTGGAAAGCCATCTCCGGTTCAATCATCCAGAACTCAGCCAGGTGACGGGTTGTATTGGAATTCTCTGCGCGGAAAGTGGGTCCGAACGTATAGATTTCCGAAAACGCCATGGCGCCCAGTTCTCCTTCCAACTGACCGCTCACGGTAAGGTTGGTGCTCTTACCAAAAAAGTCTTCCCTGTAATCAATTTCACCAGCTTCATTTTTAGGAGCCGATCCATCCATAGGCAATGTGGTAACACGGAACATTTCTCCTGCACCCTCCGCGTCGCTCGCAGTAATGATAGGTGTATGCAGGTATACAAAACCTTTATCGTTAAAAAACTGGTGTACCGCAAAAGCCAGTGAATGACGGATACGGAATACGGCGCCAAAAGTGTTTGTGCGGAAGCGCAGGTGCGCTTTCTCCCTCAAAAATTCAAGGCTGTGTTTTTTAGGTTGAAGCGGATACTTCTCGGCATCACTGTCTCCCAGCACTTCCAGCGTTGCAGCTTTAACTTCGATGGTTTGTCCCTTACCAACAGATTCCACCACTTCGCCGGTAACCTTCAAAGAGGCGCCGGTCGTGATACGTTTTAAGGTATCATCGTCCAGTAAACCCAATGCAACCACCACCTGCAGATTATGATTCGTACTACCATCGTTCAACGCAATAAACTGGTTGTTGCGGAAGGTGCGTACCCATCCCATCACCGTTACCTGTTCGCCTGGCTTACCTGTACTCAGCAGGGCCTTGATCTTTGTTCTGTTATTAAACATTTCCTTGAATTTGGGCTGCAAAGATAACCAATCGGGCAGCTAAAACCACACAAGCGCCAAGGTTTGCGTATGTTTTACACCCTGCCGCTTATATATTTACGTGCTTTTTTTATGGGGTTTTAAGATTTTTAACTAACATTGCATTGGAAACAAGCTGATTTGCCTCCGTTATACTCCGACACATCAGTTACTCTCTTTCCAAATCAAACAAATCATTACCCTTTCTGAGAATACGTCTCCCTTAGACTGGAATAACCCAACTAGACAAACTTTGTATTGTATTTCCCCGATTAACGATTCTATTTTATGTACGACATTCTGCAATTAAACGACATGTTATTGCCTGAACTGCTCGATATCGCCGAGCAGCTAAAAATTTCCGGAGCCAAAAAGCTCGACAAACAAGGACTGATTTACAAAATCCTCGATTCACAGGCGGTTAAAGCCAGCGAGGTGAAAGATGATCCCAAGAAAAAGAACGCCCGTCCTAAAAAGGCCGTGAACGTTAAAACCTCTATCAGTTCCGAAGAAGCCGAAGTAATGCAGGAAGCTCCTGTTGCCGAACCTAAAGCCCGTGAAAACAGGCCGGTAAAAAAGGCGGCGCCTCCCAAAAAAGGGCCGGCGCAGAAGGGCAGGAACGAAAGGCCGGCACCGGTTCAACCCGAGTCCGCAGATGCTTCAGAAGACAGCACCAGCCAGATAGCCGCAGCCATTATTCAAAACCTGGAAGCCGCCGAAAGCAGTGGCGACGGATCACAGGCTCCTGAAACCGCAGCGCCTGCCGAACGTCCGCGTCAGCAGCACCAGCGCAAAGAACCCGCGTTCAACATTGAATTTGAAGGGGTAATTCCTGCCGAAGGCGTATTGGAAATGATGCCCGACGGATATGGCTTCCTCCGCTCTTCCGATTACAACTATCTCTCCTCTCCCGACGACGTATATGTATCTCCTTCACAAATCAAACTGTTTGGTTTAAAAACAGGTGATACCGTGATGGGTGCTGTTCGTCCTCCCAAAGAAGGTGAAAAATATTTTGCGCTCCTGAAAGTGGATACCATCAATGGCAAACGCCCCGATGAAGTGCGCGACCGTGTTCCTTTTGATTATCTCACACCGCTGTTTCCTTTCGAGAAACTGAACCTGTTCACCAGCCCAAGCAACTACAGTACCCGGATCATCGACCTCTTTACCCCAATCGGTAAGGGTCAGCGTGGTCTGATTGTAGCGCAGCCAAAAGTGGGTAAAACCATGTTGCTGAAGGAAGTAGCCAATGCCATTGCAGCCAATCACCCCGAATGCTACCTGATGGTGGTATTGATTGATGAACGTCCGGAAGAGGTAACCGATATGGAGCGAAGTGTAAAAGCAGAAGTCATTGCTTCTACCTTTGATGAGCCTGCAGAAAAACACGTAAAAGTGTCGAGCATCGCCCTGCAGAAAGCCAAGCGTTTGGTAGAGTGCGGTCACGATGTGGTGATCCTGCTCGATTCCATCACCCGTTTGGCTCGTGCCCACAATACCGTGGCGCCCAGCAGCGGTAAGGTTTTGAGTGGTGGTGTGGAGGCGAATGCGTTGCTGAAACCCAAACAATTTTTTGGAGCTGCCCGTAAAATTGAAAATGGCGGTTCACTCACCATCCTGGCTACTGCATTGATTGAAACCGGCAGTAAGATGGATGAAGTAATCTTTGAAGAATTCAAGGGAACCGGTAACATGGAACTTCAACTCGACAGAAAACTGGCCAACAAGCGGATCTTCCCGGCCATTGACCTGGTTGGTTCTTCCACCCGCCGTGATGACCTGTTGCTGGATAGAGAAGTGTTACAGCGTATGAATATACTGCGTCTCTTCTTAAACGATATGAATGCAGAAGAAGCAATGAACGAGTTGCTGAAACGCATGCGCGGAACCAAGAGCAACGAAGAGTTCCTGGCTTCCATGAACAGATAGTTTCTAACGACTCTATATATCAAGGGCTAACTGTATCGGTTAGCCCTTTTTTAATTTCACAACACAATTAAAAAACGAAAGCTGTTATTTATAATAATTGTTCTCCTCAATATAGATCCGCACTTTATCGGGAACCAGATAGCGGATGCTTTTTCCTTCCTGGATGTTTTTCCGGATCAGCGTGGCGGAGATGGTGAGCAGTGGAGCGTCGAGTATTGTTAGCTTTGCCTGATGTGTATCAACAACCGGAGCGCCGGGCCTGTTGTACACCACAAAGGAATAGTTCTTAATCAGCAGGTCTGCATTTTTCCATTTAGGGAGGTTTTGAAAACTATCACTCCCCATAACAATGGTGAAACTGTGCTGAGGATATTTTTCCTGCAGGTAAATCAGGGTATCAATGGTATAGGAGGGGCGGGGTAATTTGAACTCAATATCGGAAGCCCTCAGGCGGATATCGTCTTCCACCGCAAGCTGCGCCAGGTGCAGACGATGATACTCGTTCAGGAGGCTGGATTCCTGTTTAAACGGATTCTGCGGAGAAACAACCAGCCAAACCTGCTGGAGATCGGTTTGGTTAATCACGTGGCTGGCAATGATCAGGTGACCGGTATGAATGGGGTTGAAAGAACCGAAATAGAGGCCGATTTTCATACAAATTCTTGACAATCAATTAGTTACATTATTTCTTCCTCCACAAAAATATGGCTGGCTTCACTTAAACGAAGACTGAGCGTATAACCGGATACGCTGATTGAGATGGGGTCGCCCAGGGGCGCCACCTGCTCCACCACCACCGTTTCACCCGGAACACAGCCCATTTCCATGAGTTTGATGAAAATATCATCTTTTTCAAAAGAGTGTATAGTACCTTTTTGACCAACGAGCAAATCCGACAATCTCTTCATTCCATTAATATTAATTGCAAAGGTACTGGCTATGTATTGGTTTTGTTACGAATTTTGGAGTAATCCTCTTTTATGGCAAAAATCAGTTTTAACACCGGCGACCGCCCCTTTGTATTTCAGCAAAAATTGTTACTCAGGTCTTTTATTGAATCTATTTTCAAAAAAGAGAAAAAGCAACTGGCCGGGCTGAGGTATGTGTTTTGTTCGGACGATATGCTTTTAGATATTAATCGCAATTTTTTACAGCACGATTATTATACCGACATCATCACTTTTGGTTTGTCTGAAAAGGGGCAGCCGATAGAAGGAGAAATTTACATCAGCATCGACCGGGTAAAAGACAATGCCCAAATGCTTGGGATAAACTACAAAGAGGAAATGCTCCGGGTATTATTCCATGGCGCCCTGCATCTCTGCGGTTATAAAGACAAAACAAAAAGTGAAATTATAACCATGCGGGCAAAAGAGGACCGGTATTTGCAACTCTTTGGAAAAGCCTGATTCATGTTTTCGTTACGTTTCGTCTTACCAATTATCTTCTTAACAGTAATCGCCCATAACCCTTCAGCAAAAGCACAAATAAGTTCGGTTACCCTGATTGACCAGCCATTTTCCTTTCCGGGAACTAAAAACAAAAGTTTGCTCCATACACTGGAAACATACCCCGTCTACAACAAAGCAAGCCGACTGGAAAAAGACCTGATCTACTGGACCAATTATTCCCGTTTATTTCCCACGTACTTCAGAGATAGTGCATTGATTCCCTTCATTGAGAGTCAGCCCGGTCTACAAAATAACCACTATACAAATAGCCTGATCCGGTCATTGGACCAAAACCAGGTTCTCCCTTTTTTGGTACCCGATACACAATTTACCCGGGTTGCTGCCAACCATGCAGCCGATATCCATCAGAACAAGGGCAGAATCAGCCACCATTCCAGCGATGGAACCAGCTTTGCCAACAGGATGAGGAAAGCGGGCATTGCCCAATGTGCAGCAGAAAACATTTCTTCCGGTAAGGATGATGCCCTTGTTGCGCTAATCTTATTGTACCTGGATATCGGATTGCCGGATTTGGGTCATAGGAAAAATCTTTTCAACGCGGCTTTTACACAAATAGGGGTTAGTGTAGTTCGGCTTCCCGGCGGTCAGCATCTAATGGTTCAGGAGATGGGGTGTAGCAAATAGGTTCCACGAATCACTGTTCCCTCAAGAAACAATATAAAATGTTCCCCGTGGAACATTTATAAGCAACCTCAATAAGCAACAGAAAATCAATGAGCTTCGCCCTTTAAACCTACCGAACTGCATGTAATCGTAACCGTCAGAATCTCAGTTTAAGCTAGTCTATTAAACAAAATAATCTCACACATCCAGTCGTTTCTCTGGGGAACATTTTAAGATTCCACATGGCCTCCCAGATTCCCACCAATAAAACACCTCTTTTGAAGCAGGATGAGCGTTTTAAAGAGAAGCGGAAGTGGCAGCTCGCTTTCAGGAGATACGTACTTGAGGCGGCACTTAGTGAGAACTATGCCCGGTTCTTTGGGATGGATCGGGAAAATCTCCGCAAATGGTTCGAGCTTCAGTTCGATGATATCATGAATTGGGAGAACTTCGGGACCGCCTGGCAATTCGAACACATTGTTCCGGTTGCGATTTTCAACTTTGAGGAAGAAGAAGAACTAAAACTTTGCTGGAACTTTATCAATATCAGGGCAGAGCCCATCTATCCGGGACACATTAAAACCAAAAGAACAGACCCGATTGCCAGCAAGGCCTATTTCAAATACCTTTACGAACAAACCGGGCTGAGCCTCTGTACTAAAATGATCGACAAACTGGAGGCAATGGAACTGGAGGCAATGGAGCCCAATCCCAGGTTGGAAGGGTTTATCCTTCAGCATAAAGAATGGCTGGAACAGATTCCTGCACTTACACAGGAGGAGTTCACTCGTTTTACAGAAGGTACTTCCGTTAAAGATCTCCTCCTGGAAAGAGAGATTTTAAAAAAATTCGGATAAGAAGCCGGTAAAGTATCTTTGCACTATGTTTCCAAAGTATGATGTAATTGTAGTAGGGGCGGGCCATGCAGGTTGTGAAGCCGCTGCCGCTGCCGCCAATCTGGGTAGCAGGGTTTTACTGGTAACCATGAATATGCAAACCATTGCCCAGATGAGTTGCAACCCGGCCATGGGTGGAATAGCCAAAGGGCAGATTGTTCGTGAAATTGATGCGCTCGGAGGTTATAGTGGAATCGTTACAGATCTCAGTACCATCCAGTTCAGGATGCTGAACCTGAGTAAGGGGCCGGCTATGTGGAGCCCAAGAGCGCAAAACGACCGGATGCTCTTTGCTGCCAAATGGAGAGAGATGCTCGAAAACACGCCCAACGTGGATTTTTACCAGGACATGGTGAAGTCCATCATCATAAAAAACAATAAGGCCTGCGGAGTAGTAACCGGCCTCGGTCATGAAATACAATCAGAATCTGTTGTAGTTACCAGCGGTACTTTCCTCAACGGGATCATCCATATTGGCGAAAAAAACTTTGGCGGTGGGCGGGTAGCCGAAAAAGCGGCCACCGGAATTACTGAACAACTGGTAGAATATGGCTTTGAAAGTGATCGCTTAAAAACAGGAACTCCCCCAAGGGTGGATGGCCGTAGCCTGGACTATTCAAAAATGGAAGAACAGAAAGGAGACAACAACATCATAGGCTTTTCCTATTTGAATGTTCCAAAGGTAAAAGCGGAAGAACAAAGAAGCTGTTATATTACTTATACCAATCAAACCGTACACGATTTGCTGAAAACCGGATTCGACAGAAGTCCGATGTACCAGGGAAGAATAGAAGGCGTGGGTCCAAGATATTGTCCAAGTATTGAGGATAAGATCAGCCGCTTTGCAGACAGAGACCGGCACCAGTTATTTGTTGAACCGGAGGGTTGGAATACCGTGGAAATCTATGTGAACGGGTTTTCGACTTCCCTGCCCGAAGAGGTTCAGATACAGGCATTGCGCCAGGTTCCCGGCTTTGAAAACGTAAGGATTTTCAGGCCGGGCTATGCAATTGAGTATGACTATTTCATGCCAACCCAGTTAACCAACTCACTGGAAACAAAACTGCTCAGCAACTTGTTTTTTGCTGGTCAGATTAATGGAACCACCGGTTACGAAGAAGCCGCCTGTCAGGGACTAATGGCTGGTATCAATGCACATCAGAAAGCAAAACACCTTGAACCTTTTGTATTGAAAAGAAGTGAGGCTTACATTGGTGTATTGGTAGACGACCTGATTAACAAAGGCACGGATGAGCCCTACAGGATGTTTACCAGCAGGGCAGAGTTCAGAACCCTGCTCCGTCAGGACAATGCAGATATCCGACTTACCGAAAAAAGCCATCGCCTTGGCCTGGCCAAAGAAGAACGCCTAAAACTGGTGCAGGAAAAAACAGCGCAAGTAGATCGCGTAAAAGCCGCATTAACCGATTTGAATATAGAACCTCAGGATGTAAATACTTATTTTGGCAATATCGATTCTGCACCGATAACTGAAAAACAAAAAGCCACCAAAATCATTCTACGCCCCAATGTAACGCTCAAGGCCCTGCAGGTGGTTGTGCCGTCCCTCAGGGAAAAGCTCAACGGGATAAGCGAAGAAGCCATACAACAGGCAGAGATCCAGATAAAATATGAGCGCTATATAGAAAAAGAGCAAGCCCTCGTAGATAAAATGAGCGAACTGGAAAACAGGAAGATTCCGGATAATTTTGACTACAGTAAAATTTCCGCGCTTTCCAATGAAGCCTTGCAGAAACTGAAACGGATCAGGCCTGCTACACTCGGCCAGGCCAGCAGGATCAGTGGAGTGAACCCGAGCGATGTGCAAATCCTCATGGTTTATATGGGCAGATAAATGCAACATTGATGCAATTTTTGTGTTGGCCCACTCATCACATTAATATAGGGGGGATAGTTGGTCAGTAAGGAATTCACTAGCTTTAGAATCCTTTCTAAACCAACTCTATTACTTTATGAGAAAAATCAAGCTATTGTTTTCTGGCTTGCTGTTCGCGTCATTGCTGCAGGCCCAGGAAACCTTTCCGGTAAACGGAATAGCAGACCAACGCAACGGTTGTTTTGCTTTTACGAATGCTACCATTGTTAAAGACGGACAAAGCACCATCACAAATGGAACGCTGGTTATTCGAGAAGGAAAAATAATTTCTGTAGGCACTGGTGTAACCATTCCAAAAGATGCAGTTATTATTGACTGTAAGGATAAATACATATATCCGTCGTTCATAGATATTTTTACCGACTACGGTATCCCTCAACCACAAAAACAGGGGGGGCCGGGCAGCCCCGCAGACTTTTTCAGAACACAACAAATCACATCCAATCAAAAAGGTGCCTTTGGCTGGAATCAGGCATTGAAAGCAGATGTACACGCTATCCGCCTGTTTTCTGTAGATGACGCTAAAGCAAAACCTTATCGCGAAAGCGGATTTGGAACAGTGCTCACACACCAGAAAGATGGTATCGTAAGAGGTACCGGAGCGGTGGTAACGCTGGCCAACGCGAAAGACAATTTCGTGGTGATCAAAGACAAAGCCAGCGCCAACTATTCGTTCAGCAAAGGCACCTCCACACAAAGCTATCCTTCCAGTATAATGGGTACCATTGCCCTTCTGCGCCAAACCTACAACGATGCCGCATGGTTCAAGGGCAATCCGGAAGCGGCACAAAAAGAAGGCGTTAACCTTACACTAAAATATTTCAACGACAATCAGAAACTGCCACAAATATTTGATGCGCAAGACAGGGGTATTGATTTGTGGAATGTAATGAGAGCCGACCGTATCGGAGATGAGAACGGGGTGCAATACATTATTAAAGCAACGGGAAAAGAATACCAGCGTATTAAAGAAGTAGCAGCAACCAAAGCTCCCTTAATCGTATCGCTGAATTTCCCGCAGGCACAGGATGTGGAAGATCCGAATGATGCAAGACTGGTTTCACTTGCAGATATGAAAAACTGGGAACTGGCTCCAACCAACCCCGCAGCCATTGAAAAAGCCGGAATTCCTTTTTGCCTGACCGCAGCCGATCTGCGCGACCCAAAAATGTTTCTGACCAATTTGCGCAAGGCCATGGAATATGGCCTTAGTGAAAAAGCGGCAATGGACGCTCTCACCAAAAACCCTGCAAGCTGGTTAGGTGTTTATGATCAGGTAGGAAGTATTGAAACCGGAAAGCTTGCAAACTTTGTAATTACCAACGGACCAGTCTTCGCCGATAAAACAGCAATCCTGCAAAACTGGATCAAGGGTGAAAAATATGCAGTGAAAGAAGATGCGTGGTATAATCTTGCAGGTACCTACACGCTTGCTGTTACAACCACCGAAGGAACACAGAACTTTACGCTAAACGTAAAATCTTCCAGCGCAGCGGCAGTAATAGGAAAAGATACCATGAACGCTAAATTTAGTTTTGATGGTAAGAGCGTAAAATTGGGTTTTGCTGCCGGTCAAAAAAGCAGAGCGCCAATGGGCGGTAGGCCGGGTTTCCCCGGAATGGGCGCAGCAACTGCACCAGTAACGCTTCCGGCAAATGCCATCAGGTTAACGGGTTTCAGCAATGGAAACACCTGGAACGGAACCGGAGTAGATTCAACAGGAGCTGCAGTAACCTGGACTGCTACATTTGTTTCAGGCGCGGCTGCCAAAGCGGAAACTACTGCGGCAAAACCAACACCTAAAACAGGTGGCTCTTTTTATCCTTTCACCGCTTTCGGTAACGCTGAAAATGAAATACCCAAACCGGAAACCATCCTCTTCAAAAACGCCACCGTTTGGACAAGTGATCAACAGGGCAAAATTGAGGGCGGTGATGTACTGGTCAAAAATGGCAAAATTGCCAAAGTAGGAAAAGGGTTATCTGATCCTACAGCCAAAGTAATTGATGCAACTGGCAAACACCTTACCGCCGGCATTATTGATGAGCACTCTCATATTGCATCAGCTTCTACCAATGAAGGAGGACAATCTGTTACATCAGAAGTAAGGATACAGGATAATATTGATCCGGACGATATTAATATATATCGCCAGTTAAGCGGAGGAGTAACCACCTCACATATACTGCACGGATCCGCCAATACCATCGGGGGTCAAACGCAATTAATTAAGCTTCGCTGGGGATCAGATGACGAAGGGATGAAATTCAGGGGAGCAGATCCGTTCATTAAATTTGCGCTGGGTGAAAACGTTAAACGCTCATCCTCTACCTCCGGAAATACGCGCTTCCCCGATACCCGTATGGGTGTGGAACAGGTATTGGACGATGCATTCAATCGTGCCAAAGCCTATGAAGCAGCCATGAAAGAGGCAGAGGCCAACAATAAAAAGAAAGGGGCCACTCCGGTTGTCTTCAGACGAGATATTGAACTGGATGCCCTGGTAGAAATCATGAACAGCAAGCGCTTCATTACCTGCCATAGCTATGTAGCCAGTGAAATTCTCACCATGATGCGTGTGGCGGAAAAATATGGCTTCCGCGTTAATACATTTACCCATATCCTGGAAGGGTACAAAGTGGCAGACAGAATGAAAGCGCACGGAGCCAACGCATCTACATTCTCCGACTGGTGGGCTTATAAAAATGAAGTACAGGACGCCGTTCCTTATAATGCCACTATCATGACCAAAGTGGGATTAAATGTGGCAATCAACTCCGATGATGCAGAAATGGCCCGCAGGTTAAATCAGGAAGCGGCTAAGAGTGTGAAATATGGCGGCCTGTCTGAAGAAGAAGCACTGAAAATGGTTACCATTAACCCCGCTAAAATGCTTCATGTAGACAACAAAGTGGGTAGTATAAAAGAAGGAAAAGATGCCGATCTGGTATTGTGGAGCGATAATCCTTTAAGCATCTACGCCAAGTCGCTGTATACGGTAGTGGATGGTACCATCTACTTCGACAGAGAAAAAGATGCAGCGATGCGGAAACAGGTTAAAGCAGAACGTACCAGGCTAATCGGCAAAATGGTGGGAGAAAAGAGAGGTGGCGCCCCGGTAGCCCCTTTCACGCCAAGTTATAAATACATCAGCACCTGTTTAGATCATGGACATAAAATGGGCATGCTCGAAATTGATGCAGATGAAGATGAACAAACTCACGCTAACCACTAAAAAGAAAAAGATGAAAAAACTGATTTATATACTTAGCTGTCTTGCCCTTATGACGGGCGTTTCAGCACAGGATAATGTGTATCCTGCCAAACCACAAAAGGGTTTATTTTTTCTTAAAAACGGTACCGTGCATGTGGGTAATGGCTCCGTTATTGAAAACGCAACCATTAAAATCAACAACGGGAAAATTGAAGAAGTTGGCACAAATGTGGCTGTTCCGTCCAGTGGTGCAGAGGTGGTAGATGCAACGGGTAAACATGTTTACCCGGGACTGATTCATCCGTCTTCCACACTGGGGTTACAGGAAATCGGGGGCATCAGAAGCATGCAGGATTTCAATGAAATCGGAGACCTTAATCCAAGTGTCCGTTCCATTGCAGCATACAACGCCGATTCTAAAATTATCAACACCCTTCGTTCCAATGGTATCCTGCTGGCACACACTGTTCCGCAGGGTTCCTTACTGGGAGGTCAGTCTACTCTCGTTCAGTTGGACGGATGGAATGCAGAGGATGCAGCATACCGGTTAGACATTGGTATGAACCTCTACATACCCAGCATGCTCAATCGTGCAACAGGTCGTTTTGCTGCCCTCTTTGCCATGTTCTTCCCGCAACAGGGGGATGCAACCAAAGATGCCATTGAAAAAACAGAAAAGATCAAGGAGTTCTTCCGTCAGGCAAAACTGTATCACGAAAGCGAACACAAAGAGGTTAACCTGAAATTTGAAGCTACCCGCAAACTCTTCAGCAAACAACAAAAATTATTTGTGCATTGCAACCAGGTAAAACAAATGCTGTTGGCAATTGATTTTGTGAAGGAGTTTGGTTTTGACGTAGTAGTGGTTGGCGCCTCCGAAAGCTGGCAAATTGCCAACCTGCTGAAACAAAACAATGTCAGCGTAATCCTGAGCCAGATGCACGATTTACCCACGCTGGACGACGATGATGTTGACCAGCCCTACAAAACACCGGCAGCATTGCAAAAAGCCGGCGTACTGTTTTGTATCAATGACGATGATCCGCAAAACCGAGGCCGGAATCTCCCATTCAATGCAGGAACAGCCGTTGCTTATGGCCTTGATAAAGAAGCCGGCGTAAGCGCTATCACCCTCAATACTGCCAAAATACTGGGAGTGGATGCCGTTACCGGCTCTATAGAAAAGGGAAAGGATGCTAATATTATTGTAAGCAAAGGAGATATCCTGGATATGAAGAGCAGTATAGTGGAACAGGCCTATATCCAGGGAAGAAAACTGGAACTGAACGACAAACACAAACAACTCTACGAGCGTTACAAACATAAATACAATCTTCAGTAAGACCCGGTTATTTCGTAACCCATCCTCACAGATTTAACGGGCCAGTGAATTGTCCCGGTTGCCCCAGGTAACCGGGATTTTTTGTGCGGTACCTACCGGTCATCATATTTGTAATCCGTTCATACAGGCCAAATCCAAAAAAAGCTTGCTGCCTGTAACTTTTTCATCGCTCATCCGCTTCAACGGTGCATCCAAGACGAATGACATGAAACTGTTAACCTTTATACTCGCCTGTTTTCTCTGCACGGTCTGCCAGGGACAGATCACAGCCAACCCGGTGCGGAAAATATCGGCGGCCAGAACCATCGAAAAAATAATGGTTGACGGAGAAATGAAAGAAACCGTCTGGAAGGCAGCACCGCTTGCTACAGATTTTGTGGAATGGAGGCCCACATACGGACATGTGGAAGATGAAAAAAACAAAACAGAAATCAGGATCCTCTACGATAATACCGGTATTTACATTGGCGGATATGCTCACGAAGCAAGTAAAGACAGCATCAGCCGGGAACTGGTCGGAAGAGATGTAGTAGGTGTAAATGATTTTGTAGGGGTTATCTTTGATACCTACCAGGATAAGATCAATGGTTTTGGGTATTATGTAACTTCGTTAGGTGAACAGTATGATGCCAAATATTCATCAAACGGTGAAGATGATAGCTGGAACAGTGTGTTTACCAGTGCAGCAAAAATTGTAGAAGACGGCTGGACATTCGAAATGCATATTCCCTATTCGGCCATTCGTTTCAGTAACAGTAAAGTGCAGGACTGGGGCATCAATATCACCAGGAGAAGAAGTAAAAGTGGAAAACAACTCATGTGGAATCCGGTAGATCCCGCAGTGGGCGGGAGTTTTCTGGCGCAATTTGGTTCATGGACCGGTATTCAGGATATCAAACCTCCAGTGCGCTTATCCATATCTCCCTATTTATCTACCTATGTAAACAACTATCCTTACAATACTCCGGGTGTTAAAAACACCAATACATCGCTCAATGGTGGAGTAGATATCAAATACGGAATCACGCAGGCTTTCACCCTCGACATGACACTGGTACCGGATTTTGGCCAGGTACAAAGTGATAATAAAGTATTGAATCTTACCCCTTTTGAAGTTCGCTACAACGAAAACAGAAGCTTCTTTACAGAAGGAACAGAACTGTTTAGCAAGGGAAATCTTTTTTATAGCCGAAGAATCGGTGGCCTGCCGCTTCATTATTCAGATGTAGAAAATCAATTGAACCCGGGAGAAAGCATTGCCAAAAATCCAACGGAAACAAGCCTGCTTAATGCCAGCAAAATCAGTGGCAGGACAGCTTCTGGCCTGGGAATCGGCTTCTTTAATGCAATTACCAGTGCACAATATGCTACCATTGAAATGAATGGCAAGGAGAGCCGTAAAATAGAGACCAACCCACTAACCAACTATAACATATTGGTATTAGACCAATCCCTGAAAAACAACTCCAGTATTTCCTTTGTTAACACCAATGTAACCCGGGCCGGCAACGACTATGATGCCAATGTTACTGCAGCAATCTGGGATCTTTATACCAAGGGAAACAAGTGGAATTTTTATGGCAAAATGGCGGCGAGTCAGCAAATTGGTTATAGCGCCGGCGGCGGAAATAACAATGGTTACAGCCACACAATGATCCTGGCTAAATCCAGCGGAAGATTTCAGTTCCAGTTTACGCAGGGATTCGCGGACCATAAATACAATCACAACGATATGGGTTATTTTACCAATAACAATTATCTCGACAATACCCTCTGGGCATCCTATCGCTGGCTTAAGCCCAAAAACTGGTACAACAGAATCAACCTCAACTTTAATTTTGGTACATCCACCATGGTGAACCCCTGGAAACACCAGAATATCTGGTTCAATACGAACGCCAATGCGAAACTGAAGAATCTCTGGTCGCTTGGGGCAAGCATCAATATCAACCCGGTGCAAAATGATTTTTATGAACCCAGGGTTGCAGGTAAAGTGTTTGTAAGGCCTGGCAGTTGGTCGCTCGGGGGTTGGGTAGAATCCAATAGCGCTAAACAATATTCTGCTTGGGGACAATTCTACAACAGAACCTCCAATCAATACGGAACCAACGGACAGGACCTGCGCCTGGGCAACCAGTACCGCTTTAACAAAAGCCTTACCATCAGCGCCGAAGCATATATAGAACGGAGAAAGAACAACCTGGGCTATGCAACCATGTATAATGCAGATAGCATCATTTTTGGAAGAAGAGACAGAACCACAGTGGAGAATACGCTCACCGTTAAATACAATTTCAACAATAAAATGGGCATTAGTCTGCGCGGCAGACATTACTGGAGCAAGGTGAAGTATCAGGAGTTCTATCGGCTACAGGAAAACGGGGGGTTCAAAAGCATTCCCGGCGGGATTTCAGAAAACGTCAATTACAATGTAAACTATTTTAATATAGACATGATCTACACCTGGCAGTTCGCCAAAGGGAGCTTTATCAATGTCGTTTGGAAAAATGCCATTAGCTCATTTGATAATGACGTGGAAACCAGCTACTTCAAAAACCTTGGCCATACATTAAGTACAGCCCAGCAAAACAGCCTCTCGCTCAGGGTCATTTACTTTATGGATTATTTAAGCTTTAAAAAAAAGAGTTAAGCGGTAGCCGGGGTTAATTTGACAAGGGTATTTCCTACCTTAGCCGGATGGCGAAAAAGCTTTTTTTACTGGATGCGCTGGCCCTGATCTACCGCGCTTATTATGGATTAATCCGAAATCCGAGAATTACCTCAAGGGGTATTAATACCAATGCTCAGTTTGGTTTTACCAGTACCCTTTATGACCTGATCAATAAGGAAAAACCGACGCATCTGGCGGTTTGCTTCGATACGCATGCCCCAACCGAAAGACATACCGATTTTACAGACTATAAAGCAAACCGGCAGGAAGCGCCCGAAGACCTTCTGGCATCCATTCCTGATATTCAAAGGATCATTCGCGGCTTCAATATTCCGGTGGTTGAAATGGATGGCTATGAGGCCGATGATGTCATTGGCACTGTAGCATGGCAGGCGGCAGATGCGGGATATGAGGTATATATGGTTACACCAGACAAAGATTATGGTCAGTTGCTTGTAAAACCCAATGTATACATCTATAAACCCCCCTATATGGGTGGTGCAGAAGAAATACTGACCGCAGAAAAAGTTTGCGCCAAATGGGACATACAGCGCATTGAGCAGGTAGTGGATATGCTCGGGTTAATGGGAGATGCTGTAGATAATATTCCTGGCATTCCCGGTGTGGGTGAAAAAACCGCAGCAAAGCTGTTGAAAGAGTTTGATACCATCGAAGGCGTACTTGCAAACGCAGATAAGCTGAAAGGCGCATTGGGAGAAAAAGTAAGAAACGGAAAAGAAATGGCCATCATGAGTAAAAAACTGGCCACCATTATTACCAATGTTCCTGTAGCGTTTCATGAAGAAGACTATCGCCTGAAAGAATGGAATATTGAGGCGCTGGCAGAGGTGTTTACAGAGTTGGAATTTAAAACGCTTGGAAAGCGAATTCTCGGTGAAAGTTTTAATGCATTTCACGCCGCTCCGGAAGCAGTACAAACCGACCTGTTTGGCAACATTGTTGAATCAAAATCTCCGGCTTCAAAAAATCAAAAAACACCGGAAAAAAATATTTCAGCAACTGAAACTGAAACACCGGCCACCGGCTTGCTTGCGGTCAAAAATATTGAAAACACGCCGCACGATTATCGGCTTGTATCCGGAAAAGAAGCGATTGACGCATTGATCAAATTCCTGCAACCATATACAGAAATTTGCTTTGATACAGAAACAACCGGTACAGAAGCGAATAATGTAGAAATTGTTGGATTGAGTTTTTCTGTTGAAAACAACAAAGCGTTCTATATTCCCTGCCCGCCGGATCAAAAAGCCACACAGGAAATCCTGGATCAGTTTAAACAGCTTTTCAACAGAACCGATGTAACATGGATCGGTCAGAACATCAAATTCGATCTGCTGATTTTAAAGTGGTATGGTGTTGAGCCCCGGGGGGAACTCTTTGATACCATGCTGGCCCACTATGTAATAGAGCCGGAAGGCCGTCGCAGTATGGATTTGCTCAGTGCACAATATCTTGGTTATGAGCCTGTTTCTATAGAAACCCTGATTGGGAAGAAGGGGAAAAACCAGGGAAATATGCGCAACGTGGAGATCGAAAAGGTGAAAGAATATGCGGGAGAAGACGCGGATATTACCCTGCAACTAAAAAAAGCATTTGTTCCGCTTTTGAAAGAAAAAGAAGTAGAGCGGGTATTCAGAGAAGTGGAGAATCCGCTGGTCCGCGTATTAACCAATATGGAGTTTGAGGGGGTAAAAGTGGATACTGCCTTTCTGAACGAGTACAGCAAAGAACTGGAAAGAGAGGCGGGCAAGTGCGAAGAAAGGGTATACCAGCAGGCCGGCGTCCGGTTTAATCTGGCCTCCCCCAAACAATTGGGAGAAGTATTGTTCGACAAGTTGAAACTAGACCCCAAAGCAAAAAAAACCAAGACCGGTCAATATGCAACCGGGGAAGATGTGTTACTCAAACTGGCCAATCAGCACAGCATTGTGGATGACATTTTGGGATTCCGTGAATTAACCAAGTTAAAATCCACCTATGTGGATGCGCTTCCCGAAATGATCAATCCCAGGACCGGTCGCGTGCATACCAGTTATGCACAGGCCATTGCAGTAACAGGCAGGTTAAGCAGCGTAAACCCAAATCTTCAAAATATCCCCATCAGAACAGAAAGGGGGCGCGAAATCAGAAAAGCTTTTATTCCGCGAGAAGAGGGTCGTATCCTGATGAGTGCAGATTATTCGCAAATTGAATTAAGGATTGTGGCGGCAATCAGCGGAGATCCGAATATGTGCGATGCGTTTCGTTCCAGAAAAGATATACATACAGCAACTGCAGCCAG
The DNA here is from genome assembly GCA_035254545.1 of Sediminibacterium sp. GTDB lineage: Bacteria > Bacteroidota > Bacteroidia > Chitinophagales > Chitinophagaceae > Sediminibacterium. The sequence continues at coordinate 128,699 of DATFAP010000026.1, forward strand.
GGTATATGGAATTGAAGAGACTGCCGTTACCAAGGAAATGCGGTATAAAGCCAAAAGCGTAAACTTTGGTATCATCTACGGGCAGGGGGCATTTGGTCTTGCTGATAATTTAGGAATCACCAGAGCAGAAGCCAAAGAAATCATCGATAACTACAAAAAAGAATTCCCCTATATACAAAAGTATATGGATGATCAGATCAATTTTGCCAAAGAGCACGAGTATGTGCAAACACTGATGGGGCGAAAGCGCTGGCTGAAAGATATCAACAGCGGCAATTTTACTGTTCGCGGATATGCCGAAAGAAACGCCATCAACTCTCCCATACAGGGCACCGCCGCAGATATGATCAAAATGGCAATGATCCGGATACACCGCGAAATGCAGAAGAAACACTGGGAATCAAAAATGATTCTTCAGGTACACGATGAACTGGTCTTCGATGCGGTGGAAGAAGAAGCCGATGAATTGGAGCAACTCATTATCGAGGGAATGATACATGCCCTTCCTTTACCGAATGATGTTCCGGTTGAAGCAGAAGTGGGCAGAGGTAAAAACTGGCTGGAAGCACATTAACAGCTACGTCCGGTTAATGCATTATACACCAATTCAGCAACTGAATCCCTCCTCTCCCGTTAATGGAAATCGTTTTTTCCCCGGCGGCTGAACGAAGCAGAATCTGATTATTGCCGACTTTCAGGGGAATCCGTACATATTGTATAAAGGCCGGCAGTGATTGCCAGTTCCTGGTATCCGCTTTTTCGGTGGCGGAGTTAAAAATATTCATCAGCAGTCCGGCGGTTAACGCAGCCGCTTCCCCATCCCGCTGCTTTTTCTTTTCATCCTTCTTATCACTGCTTTTGGCAACCGCCTTGGCGGCCTCAGATACTGCGTACTCGCCGGTTTTTTTAACAATCGCGCGAACCAGGGCCCCGGCAATTTCTTTCACCATCCTTTCTTCCAACACCTGTCTTGCCAATACGTTGAACTCCTGGGCCAACTCCCCTGTGTAGGATTCCCCATTTGCCTGAACCGTAAAACGATCAGCCCGGTATTGCCTTGGTTCATAACCGGGAATAGCCACCCGCAACATCCTGAACTCGTTCAATGGCCTGGGCTTTACCCATCCGGCAGCAGCGTAATTAAAAGGTATACCGGTGCGGCCATAGGGCCCGTCGAAGAAAAAACCGTTGATGCCGTCATTGGTAACCGTGATAGACTGGTCCACTTTAACCGGGGCCATTCCTTTTTCAAAAAATACAATCAACTCCCCCCCTTCCGCAACAGGCTTTTGCTCGAAAGCTATACCTGTTTTGGCGCTATAGATATCAATCTGATCGGTAAAACCCACTGCATATGCAGTCTTGTATAAATCCTGAACCAACTGTTTGGGTAAATGAACGCCGTAGTAAGTTTGACTTTCGTTCCTCAAAAACAAATCAACCGCATTTCTGTAAGAGATAAATGCATTATTGGTTTCTCCGTTTAATTCATAAATAATTCCCTGTACCGTAAATGCGAAAGCGTCCTGCTTGTATCTGTCCGATCCTACCCGGAACTTGTCCTCCTGTGCGGAGGTGCTGAGGGTAATTCTCCGCGCCTCTACCCTGGCCCCATCAGGATCGTTGAGGTAGAGGTAATTCAACGCCTTGTAATAGTGAATCATAAACCGTTCAAAATCCTCCCCCAGATAGGTCTGTGTCATGGGGTTCAGCAGATTACCCGTAATAACATCACCAGCGGTCTTTCTTTTGCTTTCCAGAAATTCGTCGGCCTTATTGAAATAGAGGTTACTGCTGTCGTAGGATTGCATGAGGTGAAACAGCTTCCCCCGCTCCAAATAAAAAAGCAATTTGTTTCTGTCCAGACTTAAAAAGCGGTTGGCCTTTTTTGCTCCCAGTGCAGCAGCATAGTTCTCCCTCCCGATATTACTATAGTAATCAGTCAATTTGGTGCGATAGCTTGCGCAGGAGATTAAAAAAGGCAGGAACAGTAAAACTGCTCTTGCCTTCAACACATTTAATCCCGAAAAAACAGAAAGGGACATGCTTAATTCTTTACAAACTTCGCAATCTTCTTATCGCCGATCCAGACTACTTCGTTGGTTTGAATATTGGTCAATTCCAGGCTTACCTGGTAGGCTACCGTTTTCTTCTTTTTGTAAGCATCCACAATTGAATTGATGGAGCCCTGCAGAATATAATCAGCTCCTCTTTCCAGTCCGAATTTCTTCATGGTGCTTTGAGAAGCATTGGTCTGCTGGTCTGCTTTTTCGGCTCGTAATTCTTCGCGTTTTTTTCCACTCTGTACCAGGCCAACCCTGTCACTCTGAATAAAACTTTTTTCAAGATCATTCATAAAAGTTTCCGCTTCAATATGCTCATGGCTCTTATTGGTAATCATGCCCACAATTACAACAGGCTTCTTACCTTGTTGAGAAACGTGGTTCAGTAACCATTTGTCTCCCAGGATCTGTGTGGTCATTTCCTGGGCAGTTAATCTGCTGTCTGTCGCATTCCAGCTACCGCTGATGTCAATCTGTTCTGCAGGATCTATACGGGTTACCGTTCTGGGAGAACAAGCTGCAATAAATAAAATCCCTGCAATAAAGGGTACACGTAAAACTTGCTTCATATGGATGATTTATAACTTTTAGTACCTAAAAACCAAAAAACCAGTTACCTGTTCTGAACCCTATGGAAGGTCTGATCCAGGTGCGGAGATGTCCGTAACGATAAGGATTATAATATCCGTATTGATCCCATCCGTAGTTGGTATAACCAAATGAAGGATAGCTCCACTGATTTTGTCTTCTGTAAGTTCGCCGGTCGTTCCTTCTGTTAAGCTTATCCTGGTACCAGTCAAATGCCTGGTAGGTTTGCTGAGAAGTGCTATTGGAATAGATCAGCAAAGAATCTTTAAGCTTTGTATATTTTTCCTGGCTTTGCAGATAGTTGGGGTTCTGATCCGGCAATAAAACGCCTGTCTGGGCTTCGGCCCCTGCTGAAGTCAGCAGTAAGCAAATGATCAATAGCTTGTACATAAAAAATATTTTAATTAATTATGATACTACAAAACTAATACCAAAAGGGTTAAAGGATCGATAAATTGTATAGAGTAGCCCTAAATCCTGTTCAACGGAAATCAGGCAGGCTTTTTCTTAAAAATCGGAACGGTACTACAGGGCTCACCATACATAATACTTTTTACATATGGCCGCAAATGAGTGGTGATGGCAACATAAGCGGATTCCGGGATAGGGACCTCACCGCAACCTTTTATAACCACTCGTTGATCTGTATAATCAGCAGCCCGGATAGCTCGGATATTGCTCAACAATAACTGCTCTTTCAGTTGCAGTTCAGTTCCAAAGAAGACCGATTGGGCAACAGGTTGAAGGCTCGACGCTACCAACATATTGGCCCACATTGGAATAATGGCGTCTGCAGAACAGGTAATAGCAACATGGGCGTTCCGGTATTGTTCCCAGTTGAACGACTGGAGGGCGGCCCGAAAATCTTTCTCCCTGAGAATAAGGCCCATATAAAGGTGGTCCTTAAGGTCAAATACCATCACCGGCTCTTGGGGAACGAATGCTTCCAAATCCAGGCTGATGATGCCGCTTTCCGCAACTTTATTAACAAAGTTTTCCATAATGCTGAATACAAAAATAGGACAAGCCGGGCAGACCGGGTTTCGATTCCTGTAAAAAGAAAAGGCCCGGTAAACCGGGCCTTTCTCCTATAAAAAAAGATTAGTAAAAAGTAGCGCGGAAATCCTTGATTACTGCCGCCTTTCTGAGAGACTCAACACTTCTGTAGATACCCATTTTCCTGGTTTGAATCAGGCTTTCCCTCAGTACCTGCAGATCTGTGGTGTTTGCCTTGGCTCCTACAGACTCTCCCTTTACAGCAAACACCCCTGTTTCGCCGGCAATCGGCTCGCTGGCTTTCCCCAGGATGGCCTTATTGAAGGCAGCGCCCACCACTTTAGGTTCGCTGCCGATACCTGAAACAAAGGATGCACTAAAAGAAAGGCTGTCTGCACGCAGAACCGGTGAACCGCTTGCTTTGGAATAATCCTCCAGGGTAGAACCCTTCATTTTGGTTCCAATAATCTGCTTCGCTTTCTTTTCGTTGCGAACAATTCCTTCAACCAATGGACGGGCTTCGTTTGCACTCATCAAACCCGGCTTATTAATAGCGCTGATTATTGCTACGATATAACGATCACCTACTTCAACAGGCTCAGAAATATCCCCCAGTTTCTTTTCAAAGATCCATCGTACCAGGGTTCTGGAAGAACCAATGGCATTGATCATGAAGTCGTTCTGCTTAATTTCAGAAGCGGGTAAAACCTGTAAACCCTGCTTGGAAGCATTCTCATTAAACTGTTTGCTGTTTTTGCTGCTAACAGTAAACTGGGAAGCTGCAGTACTTGCAGCGCTGATGGTTTCATTGCTGGCCACGATCGGCTTTGCCAGATAAGCAACCTTATAAGCAGGACCCATGTTTTTGTGTCCTAATACCTCTATATAATGGTATCCGAAATCAGATTTAACAACACCCTTGCTTCCTACTGCATTATCAAAAGAAAAGTCATTGAAAGGAACAACCATTTGTCCTTGCGGAAAATATTCAATCACACCACCTTTCACCTTGCTGCCCTGATCGTCGGAATATTTGAAAGCAAGCGCAGTAAAGTCAGCTCCGCTTTTAATCGCATTCTGAATACTGTCTATCACTCTTTTTGCTAATGTATCCGGGCGAACCTGCTGCCTGCTATTGGGATCTGCGGTAGCAATCAGGATATGACGAACTTTGGCGCTATCAGGCCATTGTTTTATGCCAACCATTTTGGCATAAACATAGTTTCCGCCATCCAGGTAGGGTCCGAATAAACCGCCAACGGGTAAGCGCACAATAGAATCCTTCATTGCCATCTGCATTTTAGATCCGCTGAAGTAACTATCGTAATAAGGGATTTCAGAACCAACTTTCCCTATAAATGCCTTGGCATCTGTTGCAGTAGCAAATTCTTTTGACAAATTACTGATTTGATCCAGCGCAGTAGCAGAATCTGCAGCAGAGGGACCTGCATTAAAGCCAACAAATGAAATAGATCTGGTTTCTTCCGCTTTTTCAAACTGATTTGCATGCTTCTTTACATACGCGTTGATATCCTCATCAGATACTTTGGCCAGGCTATCTGAAACAGATACATAAGGATAGTATACATAGGAAACAGCAGCAACTGCATTATTATCAGCAACCTGTTTTTCCACAATCCACTTAGGTAAATAAGCGGATTGGATCAACAAATTCTGGTATTTTGTTCTCTTTCCATTCAGAATGGTAGGCTCCATATATGCAGCATTGATCATTTTAATCTGCTCAGCATTTTTACTTTTTTTAATTTGAGCAAAAGCACGCTTAGCATCGTCTACCCGGAATACGCCTGTATTAGGATCTGTAAATTCCTGGCGCAGCGGAGAATTTTCTCCGAACAGGACCTCATTCAATTCCTTAGCAGTAACAACTAAACCAAGTTTTTCGAATTCCTGATCCAATACAACTCTTTCTACTTCCTGATTCCACACATTGCCAATCAGTTGGTCGCGTGTAGCACCCTGAGAGGCATACATAGCCTCCTGCATTTTTAACTTTTCTTCAAATTCACCTCTTTGAATGGCTTTCCCGTTCACCTTGGTAATAACGGAAGTGTTGGAAAAAGCAGTGCCGCCTCTTTTGGCACCATCCTGAAGAATAAATGCAATTAAGGCCAGTGCAATAATTACAAAAACGATCCATGAACCCCTGTCGCGAATACTTTGAATTACAGACATAATAGTTAGATTGATATAATTTCCCCAGATCTTTAGCGGGGAGGCAAAAATAAGGGAAAAAGCAGTCATAAATTATCCACAAAAACCTGTGGGTAAACCCAAAATCCAGTGGAAAAATGGGTTTTTTGCCCTTTTTTTCGTGAAAAACAGTAGAATAAGTACAGGGGTCAGCTATTAAAAAAGGTATCCGGTAGAAATTGGTCACTTTATTATCCCTGTTAATTAACAGTGTACAAACCGTGAATTATTCCAACCTTCTAATGTTTATAATGTTATTCATCCCTGTGGAGAAAGGGGTAAAACTCAAATCAGCCCAGACATTAACCTG